>CAZLWA010000082.1:0-40374 GCA_964563165.1 uncultured Bacteroidota bacterium
GGATAACATTCAGCTGACGTCGGTGGCATCCCCGAGTCTGCAGTTCATACCGGGCGGTGTGCTTCCGCTGGTAAGCGGAGTGGCGGCGTTTACGGCCAGAGACACGGCGGCGAAGAATTTCATGCAGATCCAGGCGACGGCTTCAGGTATCGGCACCCAGACCTTGAGTCAGGCGCTCAATGTGAAACATGCCGGTGCGGCCCGTTTTACGAATAGCTCGATCACTATTAACGGAACTAAAGTCGGCAATTCGCGCAACCTGATTGCCACGGTGATCGACTCGTTCAGTAATCCCGTGAAAGATACTTCGGTTACTTTCACAGTCATTCAAAGCAGCAACGGCGGAGCCATCATCAGTTCGAACCCTGTACTCACCGATTCATTGGGCCGTGCGAGCGTTATTTACCAAACGGGAATTGATACAGGGCAAAATATTGTCAGCGCGAGAGCAGCGGTAACCGGACAGCCTGACAGTACCTATTTTATCATACCGACTATTATTTTGGACGCGAATGCGTCCTATATCGCAGGCAGTCTCAGTCCGAGAGTTGTTTCGAGGAATCAGAATGTCGCATTCAAAGCCAGTTTTGTCAACGCAGGTCCTTTCCCCATTACGCTGAACGGCGATTCGACATTTATTCTGTTCCGAAATACCGTTTCCGGCAGGACGTTTAAAGCAAATCTGGATACATCGGTGAATAAGACGATCGCTTCCAATAGCGCGTCTCAGCTGACGTTCAGACCGGATACGGTTAAGATCGATACCGGCAGCTATGCGTCGGCGTCGGACAGTGCACGGATATTCCTGTATGGAACTTTATTTGATTCCGCATCGGCGAGCCTGGACACCTTGATTTTTAGTTTTGGCAACAACATCATAGATGTTTTGACCGTGCAGGATCCCGCTAACCTGATCATTACTGCAGTCCAGATCAGTCAAGCGGCCGCGGTGCGCGGGCAGGACAGTATCCGTGTGGATTACACCGTTCAGAATACCGGCCAGGCAACCGCGCTGAATTTCGCGGTATTGGATTCATTTGGAAATCTGGGGAATGTGACGAACGACTGGGCCCTCTTGGGTGGAAATAAACCCGATTCGATTCGCGGCGCGACGACAGCGAACTTCACGCAATTTTATCGCATTAAGTCTGCGGCGACATTAGGGCTGGATTTCATAACGACCCGTATTCAAGGGTTGGACTTCAATGATGCCTCACAGATTTCCAGAGACACGGTTTACAACGCTGATTCGATCGGAGTGTTCACACCCGCGTCGCTTCAGATCACAAAAACTATTGTCGGCACGTATCGGGATCCGTTTATTAATGTCAACCAGCTCGACAGCGTGCGTGTGCGCATATTAAATTTCGGTCAGGAACCCGCGCGGCTGAGGATCCATTTTGAAAGCGACGGCGGCGGCATCAATTATGATACCTTGCTTGCGGCAACTTTGCCCGGCAACGATTCCGTCTGGGTCACGTCACGGGCATTTAATGTGCGAGGCACGCCCGGTACGGAAACATTTACCGCTCTCATCGATTCCGGATTCGGGACGATTGCAAACGGCAACTTTGAAATTGCGGATCCCATCGACGGGAATTTTAAGACTTTGACGGTTCAGGATTCCGCGAAAATTAAAATGGATCTGTATGTGGCAACCGCAGATTCCTTTAATCTGACGGTTTCTGATTCGGCCTCATTCTCGATTTACGCGCTGGCGACCAATCTTGGGCAAGCCGCCTTGTCGTCGAATACGGTAAGATTGCATTTGACACTTCCGGCCGGTTTTACATATCTTGCGACGGCGACGACGGATTCGTTCCTGACGGCTATATTGAATCAGCCTTTGAAGATCGATATCCAGGCCTATGATTCTACGGTGTTCCCGATCAATTTTACAGCCCTGCTTGATACCGCCGATGCGGCATTTCCAAAAGATTCCAATAATAATCTCAAAGCTGCAGTGTTTAATGCGCAGGATTCTGTGAAAATAAAAGTCAGCAAGGTTGGCAATTTGATAGCGCTGAAAATTTATCCGAGTGCACCCAACGGCGCCATGGACAGCACCGTCTCAACGTTGCAGCAATTTACGCTGCAGGCTATCGTGACGAACACGGCCCGGTTGTCCCAGATCACGGCGACCATGATCCTGCCTCCGACCGGATTTTCGACTTCGGACAGCCTGACCAAAGATGTTGTCATAGTGCCGTCAGATCAGGATACGGTCACGTGGCAGATATTCTCAAACAAAGATTCAATTGGCACGTTCCCATTCAGTGTGAATTTCTCAGGGATTGACACCACCACGGGAACATCAAGAAGTAATTCAACGCTGCCGCTTTCGATGACCGTCGTGAAGCGCGCCGATCTCTCGGTGAACATCTCGATCACCAGTCCTCCCGGTGCGCAGAGCGATACCGTCTCGACCAGCCAGATATTTACGGTCAGTGCGGTGGTGAGCAATTCCGGAACGGCTTTGACCGATTCCGGTCAACTCCAGATTACTTTGCCGGCAGGGTTTACTCCCAGCGGTTCTTCGATCGTGCAGAGCTTTTTACCGGGTAACACGGTCAACTGGAACGTGCAAGCGGCGCCGTCGGCCGGCTTGGGGACCATTTTTGTTTCGTTTATGCAAACACCTAATGATACCAATACCGGACTGGCGGCGCATCTATCAAAGGATCTGGACACTATCTCTGTTAATGTCGTGGATGCGGCAGATGTTTTGCGGCCGCAAATTTCCTTCGCCGGTTTTGGCGGACGTGATACGATTTCTACGGGACAGGTATTTACGGTACGGGCGAGCTTCGGGCAGTTGTCGTCGCTGACTAACCGCAGCGCAACGATCATACTTCTGAATAGCGAGTATCACATCACGGCCGGAGATTCTTTGACGAAAACCGTTTCCGATATCGACACCGTCGTCACCTGGAGTGTGACCGGCCCTGATACAGTCGGCTTCCCGGGATCCAGGCGCGATTCCATTCGTGTATTGATAGGAGGAACGGATCGATACAATAATAATTCGCCGATCCTCCGCACGGCGCAAACTGCAGTTACCTTGCAGACGAAAGCGAAACTTCGTTTGGAGGCAAAAATCACGTACCCGAGCAATGCGCGCAGTAAATTTGTGAGCAAAGGCCAGACCTTCTTTGTTACAACAAGAGTGAAAAATGACGGCGTCGCAGGCACGGTGGGTTCGGGATTCATTACGATCGATTCCCTCGATGTCGGCGGAGGATACTCCTTTACGGCTCATCCTGTGCTCAATGATTCCGCGTATGATTTATCCCTCAAAGATACGGTGCAATGGGTGATCACGGCACCGGATTTCGTTGTCAATCATCCGATCGCGTTTAGATTCACTTCGACGGTGCCGAAAGATATCAATACGCAGGCGTCGGCGTCTGTTGTAAATCAAGTGACGACCATCGGCGTTACAACGGAGTCCAAGACCTTAAAAGTCTCGCGCATCCCGACGCTTCAGGACAGCACAAAGAAACAGGTTTCCGCCGGCGAGCGTATGGACAGTGTTTTGGTCGTGCGGCTGGAAAATATAGGCAGCAAGGAAAATACCAACAGCAATGAAATTCTAACTCAGAGATTTAGTTTCTTTGTCGAAGAATTTAACGTAGCCAGCCGGGAATTTGAGAGGAAACCGTGGAGAACTTATTTGGATTCGATTTTTGTTCGCGGCTTCCACACGGCGGCGATCATGGGCAGCACGCTGAACAATCCGGGTTCAGACACTGCGATTGTGGAGTTGTACAGAACGTCGACGCCCGTTCGATTGGGCCGAAAATCAGGCCACAACGCCGCGGATTTAGCGTACGGGCTGGCCACATCGCCCAATAAACCGGATTCGATTGTGTTTTCAGTTCTGGTCAACAGCACGGTACCGTCGGTAACGAATCCCAATTTCCGGATACGATTGATCGCCATCGATGCATTCGATTACGACAGTCTGGGCCCTGCAAATAACCCGTCATTCAATACGTCTGTCCAGTCTCTCAATGTCATTAACGCGAAGGGCGATCCGCTGTCCGAAGATACCAGTTCATTCAATTCACCGACGGTCAAGGTGATCGATCCCAACGGCCAGCAAAGTAAGTTTGGAAATTATCCTAATCCGTTCGGCAGCGCTAACCCCGGCAGAGATAAGACCCAGTTTGTCTTTGTTGCGCCCCAAGCCGGGAATGCAACGGTTGAAATTTATACATTGGCAGGAAATCTCGTGAGGAAACTACAAGGCACGGTGGCCGCGCTGGAACTGGTACAAAGCACCGCTTTCCAATGGGATGGTAAGAATGGCAGCGGACAAGCCGTGCGAAATGGCGTTTACATAGCCGTCCTGAAAACACCGGGTAAGGGCAAGGCGATGACGAAAGTGTTAGTCGTCCGGTAACTATTTGGCTGCAAGATATTTCATTATGATGTCCCAATATTTCTTGGGACATTTTTTTTGGCAAAAACCTTTTTGTCATTTGACCGCTTGCATTTCAAATTCCCATTTTATACATTGCCCTGTTTTTGACAGAGTTTCTGCTGATCGTGCGCAACCGACTTCTGGAGAAATTGCTTTCCATGTCCGATTCCCTTTTATACGAACTCAACGACGTTCAAAAACTCGCCGTGCAGGCCACCGAAGGCCCGGTATTGATTTTGGCCGGCGCAGGGAGCGGCAAGACCAGCGTCCTTACACGCCGGATCGCCTACCTGCTTTCCGCAAAGAAAATCAGCCCGTTTCACGTCCTGGCGGTAACGTTTACGAACAAAGCCGCCGAAGAAATGAGGCGCCGTATCGAACGGCTGGTCGGTCCTGAAAGCCGCAAGATCTGGATCGGCACCTTTCATTCGATCTTCGGAAAAATTCTGCGTATCGAAGCCGACAAGATCGGGTATTCAAAAAATTATACGATCTACGATTCGGAAGATCAATTGAACCTGATCAAAGTATCGATGGAATTTCTGAGCCTTTCTCAGGAATTGTATCCGGCGAATCTCATGCGCTCTAAAATCGCAAAGGCGAAAAATACGTTTCAATCTCCGGGCCAGATGAAAACGGCTGCCGATAATCCGATCGACGAAAAGGCAGCGGTCACCTATGAAGAATACGAAAAGAGGCTGAAAAAATCGAACGCGTTTGATTTTGACGATCTGATTATCAAGCCGATCGAATTGTTTCATGCGTTTCCCGACGTACTGGCGTTTTACCAGGAAAAATTTCAGTATATTCACATAGACGAATATCAGGACACGAACCGCGCGCAGTATCTGTTGATGAGCAGGCTTGCCGCTAAACACAAGAATATCTGCGTCGTCGGCGACGACGATCAGTCCATTTACGGCTGGCGGCACGCGGACATCGGCAATATTCTCAATTTTGAAAAAGATTATCCGAGCGCAAAGGTCTTTAAGCTGGAACAAAATTACCGTTCCACACAAAATATCCTGACGGCGGCGAGCGAAGTGGTCAAAAATAATCTGCAGCGTAAAGATAAAACGTTGTGGACGCAGAAACCCGAAGGCGATCTGATAACCGTTTTGGAATGCGGCGACGATAGGGCGGAGGCGCGCGGGATTGCGCAGATTATCAAGGAACAGATTCACCGGCATAAAAGAAAATTTTCCGATTTTGCCGTGCTCTACCGAACCAATGCGCAAACGCGCGTGTTGGAAGACGCGCTGCGGCTAAATACGATCCCTTACGTGATCGTAGGCGGACTGCGTTTTTACGAGCGGAAGGAGATCAAGGATGTTTTGGCGTATTTGAGGATCATCGCCAACCCCTCGGATTCCGTGAGTCTTCAGCGCGTGATCAATTATCCGACGCGCGGCATCGGGCAGTGCACGCTGGAAAAATTGGAAGAATTTTCGGACGCGCGCCGTATTACTTTGTTTGAAGCGCTGTTGAATGCCCGCCAGTTCGGCGCCGGCTTACTGCCGGAGCGAACCTTGGCAAGTATTCAAAATTTTTGTGAGTGCATTCAGAAATACCGTGACCTTAAAAATCAAATGTCGCTGACCGAATGGGTTCGGATCTTAATTGAAGAAGTGGGGTTTCTAAAAATATTTAAACAGGAAAACACCATCGAAGCGATCGCACGCTACGAGAATGTCGTAGAGCTCATTAACGCCATCGGCGAATTTTCCGTGAAATATAATCCTCAGGAAAACGGCGAAGAGATGCTGGACGCGTTTCTTAAGGACGTGGCTTTGGTGTCTGATATTGATCAACTGGATGAAACGAAAAATGCGGTGACTTTGATGACGATTCACAGTTCAAAAGGATTGGAATTTCCGGTCGTGATCGTTGCCGGTGTGGAAGAAGGACTGTTTCCGATTGAAGGCAATTTCGATAATCCGCAGCAATTGGAAGAAGAGCGGCGGCTATTTTATGTCAGCGCCACGCGCGCGCAGAAAGAACTCTATTTGTCCTTTGCGAAGCGCCGTATGCGATTTAATAATATTTACCGGACGACGTTTTCGCGGTTCATTCAGGAAGTGCCTTCCGCGGTCGTAAAATGGGAAAAAGTCGGCTATGATGCAGGTTACGAAACGGAATCGGATCACGGCCGGGAGACGCGATCCAACGGGCGCAGAAAATACGGCTCGGAGAACTCCACTCCGTACACAGGCAAAACGTTAAAACATGTCTCGCAAGCGGTGGTAGACCGGCTCATCCAATATCAGCCGGGCCAGTGCGTCGAGCATCCGACGTTCGGTGCGGGAAGAATTACGGTCAGCGAAGGATTTGGGGAAAAGCAAAAAGTGACGATCCTGTTCGGTGACGGCATCGAACGGCGGCTGATGGTCAAATTTGCCAACCTTATGGTCCGATAATCAGAAAGAATAAGGAGATTGCATAATGTTCCATCGCCCGGAAATACTACGATGGCAGAATTCCGTGTTCCATTATTGGATGCTGTTCAGTTTTGTTATCCTAACGGCTTGTTCGGCGGAAGCGCAGGTGGGGAATGCCGACACGGATTTTTTGTATGCGCGTAAGTTATACGATGACAAATTGTACTCCCTGGCGGCAAAAGAATTTACCAGGTTCATTAAGAATTTCCCGGCCGAGGCGCGCGCACCGGACGCGCGATTTTATTCCGGCATGGCATTTTTCAATTCGGGTGAATTCGAAAATGCACGCCGGGATTTCCAGTATTTGGCAATCGATTATCCCAAAGATAAACGCGCGCCGGACGCATGGCAGAAATCGGCGGATTGCTACGTGGCGCTCGGCGATTTCGCGGCCGCGGCCAATACGCTCATCAGCGTCTACACGTTTTACCCGGCGTCGCCAAATGCCATTCAAGCCGTTCTGACCGCGAGCGATTATTATGTGAAAGCCGGAGATATCCGAAGCGCGAAAGACAGATTGCAAAAACTCATCGCCGACCAGCCGGATATTCCCGAAACCTACCTGAGCCGGCTGAAATTGGCACAGTTGATGAAGGCCGAGCAAAACTACTCCCAAGCGGCCAACGAATTTCAAACCATTATTGACAAAGCCAAAGATCCGGAATTGATCTCAACCGCGATTTATGAAAAGGCGAAAATCAGCGACCGGCTCGGGAAATCGGACGAAGCGCGCCTGGGATACAGCAGGATTATGAACCGCTTCGGCAAAACAAAAATGAACGCCTATGCCCTGTTTGAGATGGGATTGATCCTGATGCGCGAGAAGAATTTTGTCGAAGCAAAGGGATTATTGGAAAAGGCGGCCGCTAGCACATCGGCGAAAGACCTGAAAAGCGGCGCACAAATGACCATCGGAGATATTTATTTTGCAACCGGGCAATTCAAACAGGCCGGTGAGGTCTTCAGATCTCTCGCGGATACCGAGACCGACAGCAGCGCTTCGGCTGAAGCCAACTTCAAATTGGGAATGACGTTTGAAAAGGTCAACATGGTTGCCGCTGCCAATGAACGGTATGTAAAGATCATCAACGGGCCTGCCGGAAAACCTTCCGATTCCAAATACCCGATGTACGCATATTTGAAACTGGCGAAAAATTTCGCGGCCGCTAAGAATTTTCGCGAAGCCGTCGGCTATTACGATCGTTTCATCAGGAAATACGCGCAGTATGAAAATCTGGATCGCGTGATTTACAGCCGGGCGGAAATCCTTGCAAATGAACTGAAAGATTATCCGGAAGCGATCGTTGCGTTGGAATCGTTACTGAGACAATTTCCAAAAAATGTGCATGCCGATTTATCGCAGTTGTATTTGGCCAAAGCATACCGGAAGAACGGTGAGGTCAGCCAGGCCATCGCCTTGCTGCGTTCTTTCAAAAACAATTTTCCGGGCAGTGTGACGCTGGACCAGGCGCAATCTGAATGGGACTATATCCAAACGTATTATTCGACAGGCGGGAATACGACCACCGAGAACATTATTCATTTGCTGGGCAATTTGATAGAAGATAAATCGAAAGACGAGATAGCTTTTTCGTATGCGAAATTATTTTTTGAACAACTTAAAGATTATAAGGGCGCGGCAGAACTTTTCCGTAAAGTCATCGGCGTAACAAAGAACAGGGAGCTGGCCGAAGAGGCATCGTATTTAACTGCGGTTTCGTATGACCTATTGTCGAAGAAATCTCCGGAATTGGTCAGCTATGCGGACAGCGCGCTGGATGTGTACAAGAGACTTTCAGGGGGAAAATATTCGGACGCAGCGGCGCTCTACATTATCGAGAGTAATTTGTCTAAAATGAAGAACGTCGATGAGCGTGCCAGGAAAGGCAAGGAAACCTACGGCGCCTTACTGGAACGATTTCCCGCGAGCGGACTGCGTGATAAAATGCTGCTGGGATTGGGCAATGCATTGTGGGAATTGCGCGAGGTCACCGTGCCGGCCGATGAAAATAAGGCGGGTAAAAACAAGGGGGATCGGACCCCGTTGAAACAGGACTCATCCGGTGCAAAAAAATATCTTTCCGCAACGGACTGCTACAACGAACTTACCGGGCTATATCCCAACAGCGCTTACGCGGAGGAAGCGTTTTTCAAGAACATTTTGTGTTTCGCCTATGCGCAAAAAAAAGACGCCTCCTACAACTTGATGAATAATTACAGCGCGGCGTTTCCACGCGGCCGCTATATCGCTCAGATCAAATACATGATCGGAAAATATAAAGAAACCGCAGGCGACTATAATTCGGCCACGGCTATTTTCAGCGAACTCATCAATCAATATTATTATACACCCTATGCGGACAGCGCGGCGCAAGGTATCGGCGATAACTATCTTCTGGCACAGCAATATGAAAAAGCGATTGCGGCCTATCAGAACAGCTTAAGAATCAATAAAACCGAATTTTCCGAATCCAACTTGATAGCGTCGCAACCGCACAACACAGCGGAGTACAAAATTGCCTATTGCTTCAGCAAATTAAATAATTTATCCCGCGCGGTGGAATATTATAAATCGTATTTGTTTCCGGATAATGCCGGAACCTATGCGGGGCACGCTTTGACTACCCTTGCTCAAATGTACGACGCAAAACAGGATTATAAGAACGCCGTCTCGTTTTACAAAGTTCTCAGCGGGCAGTACCTGAAAACGGATCAGGGATTCAAGGCGTTGGTGCGCATGGCGGAAATCCAGTTCGACGCGGAAAATTACGATTCGGCCAGAGCGGCTTATCAGAAATTATCGGAATTAGCCCAAGACCAGCTGCAGAAATTTATTTTTGAATCCCGCATCATTGTGTGCGCGTACCGGATGGGCGCGGTGAACACGACCACGGACCTGGAGAAGAAGTTCAACAAGAAATACGAAAACGACAAAAAATTAAGAATATTATTGCAAAACTATAATGCCGAATTTCTATATGAACTCGGCCGCTATTATCAGACTAAAGGCAAAATAGTCAACTACGATCTGGCGTTCAAGACCTACAGCCGCGTGCTGGATGATTATAAAACGGCTGCCATTATTCCCGAAGTGATGTATGAGATGGGCGCGATCCGCTTCAATCAGGGCAAGAGTAAGGAGGGCTTCGATCTGTTCCAGCAGATCCCTCAGCGATTTCCGAGTCATGAGATCTTGCCGAAGGTCTATTTGCGTACGGCGTTCGAAGCGTTTCGGCTGGAGCAGACACAAACGGCGATCGACGCCGCCAAGTGGGCACTGCAAAATCCAAACATAAAAATCGCCGATGCAAAAACAGGGACAAGCTTTTTAATTAAAGTGTACAAAGCGGCGGGATATTACGAAAATGCGCTGCTGCTTATCCAACAGTATCTGGAAAGATTTTCGGAGGACGATCCGGTGAATGTGTTTTCGATGCGTATCGACATCGGCGTCATGCACAAGAATTTAAAAGCGTATGACCGGGCCATCGAATATCTGAGGGATCTGATCAAAACAGCGTCCGGGGAGGACGAAGCGGAAATTCAATTTAACATCGCCGAGACCTATTTTGCCAAAGGTAATTTTGAACAGGCGCTGCTCGAATATTTACGCATTCCGTATCTGACGCTCGGAAAAAAATTCGATTGGGCGAGCGCAGCCAAAAGCCAGGGCGCAGAGTGTTACGTTAAATTGTCCAAGTACGACGAAGCGCTTAATTTATACAATGAAATTATCAAAACCAGCGGCAGCGGGAGTGAATACGGAATTTTCGCGAAACAGCGTATGGATCAGATCCGTGCGCTGACGAAAACGAAGTGATGGAATCGAATGTGAAAATCCCCGCCGGCGCGATGCATGTCGCCATAGGTGCGGCGATGCAGGCGGCCCGGGTCATCATGGAAGGGTACGGAAAAGCACTTCACATCGATGAAAAACAGCATAACGATTTTGTTACGGATATTGACCGTCATGCGGAAGAAACGATCATTCGGCACATTCTCCGCGCGTTTCCGGACCATGAGATTCTTGCCGAAGAATCCGGTAAACACGAACACACGAGTGATTACCGCTGGATTATCGACCCGCTGGACGGCACGACGAATTTCATCCACGGCATGCCGATGTTCGCCGTCAGCATCGCTTTGGAGGTCTGTGGAACGTTGACCGTCGGCGTCGTGTACGAGCCGATCCGCAAAGAGCTTTTCACCGCGGAAAAAAATAAAGGAGCGTTCCTGAACAGTCGTAAAATGACAGTCTCCACGACTTCCGAAAAGCCGCATTGTTTGCTGGCAACCGGATTTCCATTCAGGAATTTGTCCATGCTCGATGAATATTTGAAAATCTTCAAATATTTCATGACGCAGGTGTCGGGAATACGCCGGCCGGGCTCGGCTGCGCTGGATCTGTGTTACCTTGCTTGCGGACGCTATGAAGGGTTTTGGGAACTGAATTTGAAACCGTGGGATATGGCTGCGGGAACGCTGATGATACAGGAAGCCGGAGGAAAGATTACGAATTTCTCCGGCGGCGATAATTTTCTGTACAAAGGCAACGTCATCGGGTCCAACGGCGTGATTCATTCATGGATGCTTGATGCCGTGAAGGAGATTTTGGGAGAGAAAATAAATTCATTATAGTGCTAAATTAATTCTACTTTAGGTCCTATTTAAAAAAACGAGAAAGAGGTGTAGCTTGAATCTGGCTATTATTAATTCAATGGTACTCATGGGCGGTAATTCCAACCCCGGCGGACCCGCGCCGAATCCGATTCTGAGTTTTCTCCCGTTCATTTTGATCATTGCCGTGATCTATTTTATGATGATCCGTCCCCAAAAGAAGAAACAACAGGAGCGGGACAAGATGATCTCGACGGTGCAAAAAGGCGATAAAGTCGTGACCGTCGGCGGTCTTCACGGGACCGTGCAGGTGCCGAAAGAAAAAACGGTGATTATCAAAATTGCCGATAACGTGAAAGTGGAAGTCGAACGCTCGGCGATCGCAGCGGTGCTTTCCGGCAAAGCCGAGGAACCTTCGGATAAAGTGGAAGTCCTGGAGTCGCAAAAATAAACGGACGATGCTTTCAAAAGCTGGAGTAACTTGAGACGCAGTACCTATGAACCTTAAGGTTAACGGACAGGCTCATCGTATCGAGAAGGTGGAAAATATCGCCGCGGTTTTGAAACACTTCCAAGTTGAACAAATGACGGGCTTGGCCGTGGCGCTGAATTACACGGTTGTAGCCAGGCAGGATTTCGAAAAGGCGGTCGTTCACGACGGCGATGAGATTGAAATTATCCGCGCCGTGCAGGGAGGATGATCTTCAGCCTATTCCCATAAGCGGGATTTACTCTTCCGCCATTCCATCTGCTTGCTATTTTCATTTAATTGAAATAGATTTCAATCGAATGAATATTTAGAGGATTCTTGTGCGCGATAGAAATAAATTAATTTTTGGTAAACAGGAATTCACTGCACGCTTAATAGTCGGAACGGGGAAGTATAAAGACTACGGCGAAACCAAAGCCGCCATCGAAGCGAGCGGCGCGCAGATTGTCACGGTCGCACTGCGCCGCATTAATTTGGAAAATCCGAATGACAAGAATCTGCTGGACTATCTTGGAAAGAACTACACCCTTCTTCCCAATACGGCCGGCTGTTACACTGCAAAGGATGCGGTGCTCACGTGCCAACTGGCGCGCGAAGCTTTGGGGACCTCGCTGGTGAAATTGGAAGTTCTGGGTGACAGCCAGACGTTGTTTCCGGACAATGAGCAGTTGATCGAGGCCGCAAAGGTTCTGGTAAAAGAAAAATTCACCGTACTGCCTTATTGCATTGACGACCCCGTGATATGTAAGAAACTGGAAGACGCCGGCTGTGCTGCGGTGATGCCGTTGGCGGCTCCGATCGGCTCGGGGCTCGGTATCCGGAACCCCTATAATCTCGCGATCATTCTGGAACGTGCGAACGTACCGGTGATTGTGGATGCAGGAGTCGGGACCGCGTCGGATGCGGCGATTGCCATGGAACTGGGTTGCGACGGTATTTTGATGAATACGGCAATTGCCGGAGCTAAGGATCCGATCAAAATGGCGCGCGCTATGAAGCTCGCAGTGGAAGCGGGCCGATTGGCTTTTGAGGCAGGGCGAATTCCGAAAAAACTCTATGCGACGGCGTCGAGTCCGATCGAAGGCGTGATTAAAACGTAAATACGCCGGGAAATTTTTGACCGGGTGCCGGGATCTGGCGTATCATTATTTGTGAAACATCACTCTTAAAACGGCGAATCCATATGCATCAACCGATTGCCATCCACGTTTATCCAGCCAGCCAAAGGGACGATGTCACGATCATGGAATTACGGGGCCAGTTGGATTCTGTGACGTCCTCGGAAGTCGAAAAGAATTTGGAGAAGCTTCTCAATAAACAGCAATGGCGTATCGTCGTGGACTTGAAGAATATCACGTACGTCAGCAGCGCAGGCTGGGGAATCTTCCTGGGCGTTCTGAAAGACATTAAGATCAACCAGGGTGACCTTAAACTGGCCGGCATCAACGACGAAGTGATGGAAGTTTTTAAACTGCTTGAAATCGATTTTTTTCTGCCCACCTACAAAACCGCTTCGGATGCGGTACTTTCCTTTGCGTAGAATTCTGTAAACGCGCTTGCTTTTGCAGGCCAATTAAATTAATTTTATCCGAATAGTCTTGTCCTTGAGATTCTCGGATCAGCAGTAATTCTACCATGAAAATTAAATTCTGGGGCGTTCGGGGTTCCTACCCCGTTCCGGGCATTCATACCAACAAATACGGCGGAAATACGCCGTGCCTGCAAGTGACGCTGGACAGCGGAGCGGTGATCATTCTCGATGCCGGTACTGGTATTCGCGGCCTGGGTCAGGCATTGATGCAGAACGGCTTCGGGTCCGGAAAAGGCCTGGCGAATATTTTAATGACCCATACCCACTGGGATCACATCCAGGGCCTTCCTTTCTTTGCGCCGGCGTTCGTTGGAGGCAATAAGTTCACGGTGCATGCACGCCCCAGCTGCCACCGCCACCTCAAAGAAATTTTCGCGTATCAAAACGAAGAATATTTTTCACCCGTGCCTTTTCAAGCGATGAAAGCAGATCTGAAATTTATCGAAATTGAAGCCGATCAGACTTTCATGTTGGGCGAAGCCGTAGTGAAGACGTTCAAACTCAATCATCCAAACGTGGCCATCGGTTACCGGATTGAAGCGGACGGTAAATCTTTCGCGTATGTCACCGATACGGCGCCGTTTGAAAATGTGCTGCTGGGGGACGCCTTCATTCCCAAGCCGCCGGACACGATAAATAGCGAAGATCAACGTCAACTGGCCGATCTGCAGATCAAGATGAATACCGTTTTGGAAAATGCGGACTTTATCGTATACGATGCGTTTTTCCGCATGGATGAATATAAAAAGAATCCGCATTGGGGCCACAGTACGCCGGAGCATGGCATTGATTTGTGCCATGAAGTCGGCGTAAAGCAACTGGCGTTGTTTCATCATGCGCCGAGCAATACGGACGAAACCCTGGATACGCTTGAAAATTATTATCGCGGGAAATGCAAGGGCATCGGACCCGACGTTATGGTCGCCATGGAAGGCAAGGAGATCACGCTATAGCAATGTCAACCGCCGGTTTGGAGAGATTGACAAGCGGATTATTGAATACGAATTAATTTATGGAAATAACATTTTACGGCGTGCGAGGTTCGGTACCGGTACCCGGGGCCGGGACAAATGAATACGGAGGCAATACGCCCTGCATTCATGTGAAGTCCAAAAAGGGCTATGATATCGTTTTGGATTCCGGCACGGGTATTTGCAGCTTAGCGCGTAAGTTTTTAGCAACGCCGCTGGGCAAAGGACAGGGCGAAGTCGCCATGCTCCTGAGCCATACGCATCTGGATCACATTCAGGGATTTCCGTTCTTTATACCCGCATTTATCCCCGGCAACAAAATAAAAATATTCGGCGGACGTCCGCCCAAAGCAGCTTTGAAAGCAGTTCTCGACGGCCAGCTTAACGCCTCGTATTCGCCGATCTTCGGGCTGTCCAATTTTGCAGCGTCCTTGACGATCGAAGAAGTCACTGACGACCCTTTTGTTTTGGACGGCGTGAAAGTTTCCAGTGACGTCATGCCTCATACGACCATGGCTTCTGTGGCATACCGGCTGAATGAAGACGGCAAGTCGCTGGTGTATATGACCGATATCGAGCATTACAACGGCGATCTCAGCGACAACGCGCTGGCTCTGGCCGAGGACGCGGATATACTTGTGCACGATACCTATTTCAGTCCGGAAGATTATGCCAAAGGACGCGGGCACAGCAGTGTCGATATGGCCGTCGAATTGGCCCGGAAAGCGCGCGTGAAACAGCTGGTGATGTTCCATTATTCACCGGATTATACGGACGATGCGATTCGTAAATTATATGATCGTTTCAAAGATCAATCCGATCTCACGGTTATCGCGTCGCGCGAAGAATTGAAACTGGTTTTGTAGTCCCCTTGGTCTCACTATGAGAGCCTCCGGTTTATGTACACCGAAAATGAAAAGGTCGATATTTTAAAATCTTCCGCCTTGTTCAAAAACCTCACGCGTGAGGACCTCAAAGCGATCGCTCCGAAGTTTGATGAGCGGCAATTTCCGGCCGGTACGACCTTGTTTGAAGAGGGAAGCAGCGACGTGGACGGCATGTATATTATCTCTCACGGAGCGGTGAAGATCTATAAGAATGTCCCCGGCGACGGTGCGCGCCAACAGGCTATTGCCGTACTAAAGGCAGGAAGCTTTTTTGGAGAAATGGCACTCTTGGACGAGGAGACACGTTCCGCGGGCGCGGCGGCGATGGAGGACACCGAATTATTATTTTTATCCAAAGCGTCGTTTCATAAAATTATCACGGCAAATCTGGAACTTGCGCATGAAATACTGACGCGCATCGCGAAAGTGATGTCTCAGCGGTTGCGCGATACGAACAATCTTTTCCGCGAAGTAGTGACCTGGGGCTACCGCGCGCGCAAAGAAGTGCGCGACCTGAAATCCAATTTTTTGGCGACGATCTCGCACGAACTGCGCACCCCTATTCACTCCATACAGGGGTTCAGCAGTTTGATGAAGGAAACGCCGGAGGCCGATGAAGCAACGAAAGAAAAATTTATTGAAGTGATTTTAGAGGAAAGCAAACGGCTGGGCGATTTGATTAACGATCTGATTTCACTGGCGGAAATCGAATACGGTGCGATCGTGCTGGAGCGGAAACCGGTGAACCTTGCGGAAATGGTTGAACGGGTTTTTGACAGCTTCAAAGCGGACGCCGAGGAGAAGAAGATACGTTGTCAGTTACTTATTCCGGCGCAGCTGCCGGCGGTGGAATTGGACGTGCAACGTTTCATTCAGGCGGTGGAGCATCTGATCGACAATGCGATCAAGTTCACTTCGTATAACGGCGAAATATCCGTTGAAATTGCCGCGTTAAAAAACTCCATTGATATTTTGGTGAGCGACACCGGCCTTGGTATTCCCGCAGAATACAGGGATCGGGTGTTTGATAAGTTCTATCAAGTGGACCAATCCAACACGCGCACCGTGGGAGGCGCAGGTATCGGGCTGTCACTGGCGCGGCATATCGTGGAACTTCACGGCGGCACCATTTCCGTAGCGAGTAAGGAAGGCGAAGGCTCTACCTTCAAAATCTCTTTGCCCAAAAAATATATTCTTCCAAAAGAACTTAATTAATCCGTAATGCGCAGTCCTCCCGTTCATGTCATTGTCCTGTCGTACAACGGCAGAAAGCTTACCTCCGACTGTATCGCTTCCTGTCTTCTGCTCAATTACAATAATGTCACCATAGTGGTAGCCGATAATGCTTCCACCGACGGAAGCGCAGGGCACCTCAAAGAAGTATTTGCGAACGAAATTTCTGAATTAAAAGTTATTCTGATTGAAAATGAAGTCAATTTAGGATTTGCGGCCGGGAATAATGTCGGAATGAAATATGCGTTTGACCACGGAGCCGAATATGTTTTGCTTTTAAACAACGATACCCTGGTAGATCCCGATCTGTTATTCCACGTGATGCCGCATTTTGAAAAGGATCCGCAAATAGGAATCATCGGACCTAAAATTTACTATTTTGATCCGCCGACGCGGATTTGGTTTGCCGGCGGAAAGATTGACCTGCACAAGGGTGTCGGCCGGCATATAGGCATCCGGGAGACGGATCGCGGACAGTTTGACGTTGCGGGGGAATGCGACTATGTCACAGGCTGTGCCATGCTGATCTCACGCGCGGTGATTGAGTCCGTGGGTTACCTGGACCCGATCTATAAAATGTATTCCGAAGATGCGGATTATTGTTTCCGCGCGCGCAAAAATAAATTCAAGCTGAGGTACGTTCCCGCCGGGAAAGTGTGGCATAAGATTTCCGCGTCTTCCGGCGGACCATTGGGATGGAAAAAGATCAAGCTGAGACTTCGAAGCAATTTTATCTTTTTGTGCCGTTACGCCAGGTGGTATCACTGGCTCACGGTCCCTGCGTTTTTCGTGCTTGACGGTTTTCGCATCATGTTTTCAATTCTGTTCGGAAGGATCAAAAATGAATGAGAAGGCGCAGGATTCAGGTTCCGCGAAGGCTTTAGGAACAACCTGGACGAAATATTTTACGTTGAAATTGAACAAAATTATCAATAGTATTTCACATGGATTGAACTGAATGGACGTTGGAAGTGATCAGAACTTATGAATGACATTTTACTAAATAGCCTGGACGTTTTCGTCCAGTCGCCGGAATTTTTTACGCTCCTGACGGCCATTGCCATTCTGATCTGGGAGGGCATTGGCGGCAAAGCGCGTCCGTGGGTCTCTCCTTTTCTGGCTCTGTTCGGCCTGGTTTGTGTTTTTCTCATGGCTGTAGGAATGAAGGAACCGGAGGGAAAATTGTTTTTTGGAAGCTATACGAACGACGGCCTGTCCCAGTTCATGAAGCTGATCTTTATAGTTTCCGGGATTTTTACCGTTTTTGCTTCGTGGCATTTTATTTCGAAATGGAGCAAGAGTCCCGGGGTCTTCTACGCCATTCTGCTATTTGCGATCTTCGGAATGATGTTAATGGTGTCGTCCACGGAATTGATCACACTGTTTGTTTCGGTCGAAACGACGACGATCGCACTTTATATTTTGACGGCGTATTTCAAGGAAGATAAATTATCGGCCGAAGCGGGAATGAAATTTATCATTCTCGGGACCGTGTTCGCGACGATCTTGCTTTTTGGAATGGTGTTGGTTTACGGAGCAACAGGGACCACGGTGTTATCGGAGATCGCATCGCAATCGGCGGGGGCTGAATTCGAAGGCCGGAAGATTGTGCTCCTTGCAGGGGTTGTGATGATGCTGGTAGGTTTGAGTTTTAAGATTACCGCCGTACCTTTCCACATGTGGGCCCCGGATGCCTACACCGGTGCCCCGACCCCGGTCACGTCGTTCTTGTCCGTGGCGTCCAAAGCATCCGGATTTGCGGTGATCATTCGGTTGTATTATGGGGTCTTCAATAAGATTGAAGGCCTGGAACCGTTTCTTACCGATATCTTTTTCATTCTCGCCGCGTTGACGATGCTGCTCGGAAATTTTCTCGCCTTGCCGCAGAAAAATATCAAACGGCTTTTGGCCTATTCTTCCATCGCGCAAGCCGGGTACATGATCATCGGCCTGGCAGCCTACTCAAGCTTCGGCGTCTCGTCTATCTTATTTTATCTCACGCAATATCTGTTCGCCAATTTCGGAATTTTTATCGTCGTCACCTTGGTATACAACGACATGAAAAGCGACGACATCACGGCGTATGCCGGTCTCAGTAAACGCGCGCCATTCTTGGCGTTGGTCCTGTTGATATGCCTGCTTTCCCTTGCCGGTATTCCTCCGTTGGCGGGCTTCATAGGCAAAGTGTACTTGTTTGCGGCGGGCCTGGACAAAGGTTATTACACGCTGGTAACCATCGGTGTACTGACCAGCGTGATTTCAGTCTATTACTATTTGATCGTTCTGAAGCGCGCCTATATCGAAAAAACTCCGGACCGCCCTCCGATCGCCGTTCCTTTTTCCGCAAAAGTAGCTCTGTGGGCCGCGATGCTCGGGGTGGTGCTCATCGGTTTATTTCCCAGTTTCGTGGTGGATTCGGTTCAGGTGTTTGGAACATTTATCCTTGCGAGCTTGAAATGAGGAGGCGGCAGTGATTCTCTTCAAAAGGTAAGTTTTCAACTTACCTTTTTTTATTCGCGATACATCTGACCTTCCGGACGCGATAGTATTTAACCGGAAAACCGAAGTGAACGCATGGCTTCTATTATTCAGGAATTTGTGAACCTCATTCAATCCGGCGACCCGTCCCCGCGAGGCAAGTTTATTTTGTCGAAAGTAATCTCGCTCGTTGAGAACGAACAGGCCGGCGAAATCGCAGACTTGATTTCCCGCCATACGGGCCGCGCGTACCGCATCGGATTCACGGGTCCGCCGGGATCCGGCAAAAGCACTTTGGTCGGTGTGATTGCCAAAGCACTGGCAGAACAATCAAAAAAGATCGGAATTCTTGCCGTCGACCCGACGAGCCCGTTTACCGGGGGTGCGATCCTGGGCGATCGCCTGAGAATGAACGAAGCCGCGCTTCATCCGAATATTTTTATTCGCAGTATGGCCACGCGCGGTTCAACGGGGGGCCTGGTCCGAACCTCGTATCAAGCCGCCGATGTGATGGATGCCTACGGAATGGATGTTATCATTTTTGAAACGGTCGGCGTAGGACAATCGGAAATCGATATCGTACGTCATGCGGATACCACCGTTGTCGTTCTGGTACCGGAATCGGGCGACGGGGTTCAGGCGATGAAGGCAGGATTGATGGAAATAGCCGACGTCTTTGTGATCAACAAATCGGATCACGTGCAGGCGGATTTTATCAAGAAGGAGCTGGAGGCGGCTGTAGAATTACGCACCCATGATGCAGCCGCGTGGATGCCGAAAGTGACCAAGTCGATTGCGGTGGAAAATGCCGGAACGGAGGACGTGTTGAAACTGATCAACGAACATAAAGATTTTCTGACGGTCTCGGGAAAGTTGACCGGGCGGAGGAAAGAGCGGATCAAATACGAATTGCTTAAATTAATCGATGAGAAAATTCAAAGGCACTGGACGGATACAACTCTGAACGAACACGTGGAGAAAATCCATTTGAAAAAAGAATCAATTGATAAGGCAGCAGATGAAATTTATAGCCGGCTTTTCAAAGCCAATTAAGACATCACGCATGCAAAACTCATAACTCACAACTCTTCGACGTTTCCCCTCCGCACCGTAAAGTCGCCGTTTTTCCATTCATGCATTTGTTCAAACGCTTCGGTTTCTGAAAATAGAAGTCGTTTGTTCTTGTCCCTGATTTCTATTTTATCCGGCAGCCCCTTGATAAACGTCAGGATACCAACGCCATGGTCGGGCTGAGTGACGGTAAGAAATCCGTTGAGGCTTTCGCGCTCGCAATAAGCTACGATCTCGTCGAGCGGTTTTTCGGACAAACGGCCCGTCAGAAGCGTGTGGGCCTTCATCAGGTGTGCTTCAAATGCGCCGGACATGGATCTGATCTTTGCGATGAACAATTCTTTTTTGATCGGCTTATTGAAATAGTCCACCGCGCCGTGCTCAAACGCGTTGATCAGCATGGTCGTGTCGTGCATAGCCGACAAGAACAGGAACGGCAGGTCTTTCACGTTAGCTTTCTTTTTCAGGTCTTTCAGAAAATTAAAACCGTCCGTATTACCTTGCGTCAGATCGGCAATGACCATACGGATATCATTGAGATCCGAACGGTCAAGATATTCCAGCGCCTGGGCGGACTTGCGAAAACCGACGGCGCCGAAGCCGGCCTTTTCGACCAATTCGCTTACCAGGACGAGTGTGCTCGGGTCATCGTCCACAATCAATATTTTTTTGCTTGCCATTCTCAAAACATCCGTGGAAGAAACTCAACTTCTCATAAATTGATTAATGGCTTCATAGTGCGCGCCGTTCACGGCCAGTTGTTTCAGAATCTTTTGGCATTCTTTACGCGCCGGTGTCGCCAAGGTGGGCGAGAGGCGGAATAGTCTAACCGGCTTGGAGACCCCGCGCAGATTGTAAGCGCTGATGAACCTTAAGAGCATCCGTTCGTCGAGTTCATACATTTCTGCCCAGATTTTCTTCCGCCGGTGTCCGGGCAAGGAAAAATCGGTGGCATCTTTCATCAGCGTGTGATACTGCACGCCGCAAAGGCGTTCGCAAAGTAATTCATCCACCTGCTCGGAAATGATCAAGGTCGTGCGGTCGTGTTCCTTTGTAACGGACTCCACCCGCGCGGCCACATTGATACAGTCACCGATATACGTTTCAATCTTTGGCTGATCCGCCGGCCCCCAATTCGAAGTTACGCGCGAAACGTTACCGGATTCGATTCCGATTCCGAATGAAACGTCCGGGATGCTCCGGTGCTTACGCCGATTATATTTATCGAACAGGGAGGGCAGTTTGTTGAATAAGATAAGGCCCGAAAGGAACGCGTCCATATAATGTCTGCGGGAATGAAACACGCTCAAGATGCCGTCGCCGGTGCTGTTGATGTAAAGGGATTCTTCGTTGCCTGGCCCGCAGGCGAGTGTGCAGGACGCCACGCAGCAACTGTAAAAATCCGATAGAAATTGAAGGAATATTTTGTGCATCTTGGGGGAAGCTTCACTGTCCTTCAGATTAGGAGTGAAGTTCCGGATATCAACGATCAAGATACTGGCCTGACGGCGGTGATCCTTCGAGGTAGGCATGATTTCATCTCCTCATCATTATTGAATACAGTCTCCGGATGGGATAAAAGGTCAATTTGAATATAGTAACTATTTTCTATTCTTCAAACTAATTATCCGTTGAAATTCGCCGAACATAAGAATTGATTTTTCGGATAAACAATCTTATTTTTGCCTGTTTCACACGAACCCATCAACCATGAAAGAGGCAATGCCATGTCGGCTCACGTATTAGCGTCGCTGGAACCGCAGAAAATTTTTGATTATTTTTATCAGATCACGCAAATCCCGCGCCCGTCCAAAAAGGAAGAGAAGATCCGCGCCTATATCATGGGAGTCGCCAAAAAACTGAATCGTGAAATGCTGGAGGACGCTGCCGGTAATATCGTGATACGCAAAGCCGCGACTCCGGGCTACGAAACGGCTCCGGTTATCATTTTACAAGGGCACCTGGACATGGTTTGTGAAAAAACAGGAGACCTGGAATTCGATTTTGATAACGAGCCGTTACAAATCCGAACGGCCAATGATTGGATCAGGGCGACGCAGACGACGTTGGGGGCGGATAACGGCATTGCAGTGGCCACGATGCTCGCGGTTCTTGAAGATGAACGTATGAAGCATGGTCCGCTCGATTTGTTGTTTACGATCGACGAAGAAACCGGGCTGACCGGCGCCACGAAATTGGATCCGAAGATCATCCGGGGAAATTGTCTCATCAATTTAGATTCGGAAGAGGAAGGCCAGTTATTTGTCGGCTGTGCGGGCGGAAAGGATTGTCTGATTACGATTCCTGTCAAGTGGAAGTCCGCGGGCGATGACATGGCCCAGATGGAAATCAAAGTTGAAGGCGGCGTCGGAGGGCACTCCGGCCTGGATATTCACTTTGGCCGCGCCAATGCAATCAAGATCCTCACACGCGTGTTATGGAATTTATTTAATGAATGCTCCGTTCGATTGGCCGACTTCCGCGGCGGAAGCAAGCGCAACGCCATCCCCCGCGATGCGGTCGCCATGATCATGGCGCCGGAAGACGAGATTGTCGGCATAAAAAAGCGCATTCAGATCTTGGAAAAAACCATCAAATCGGAATACCGCTTCACCGATCCGAATCTGAAAATTACGGCCAAGAACAAGCCGAATCAAAAACCCCAGGTGATGAAGAGACCGCATACGGAAAAGATATTGAACCTGCTCTATGCATTGCCGAACGGCGTGTTAGCGATGAGCCAGGATATTCCGGGGTTGGTTGAAACGTCCGCAAACCTCGCGACGATCGAAACGAACCGGACATCCTTCATTATCGGCAGCAGCCATCGCAGTTCCGTGGAAAGTGAAAAGCGCGATCTGGTAGATCGCGTATTGGCCATGACGCGATTAGCCGACGCAAAAGCCGAAGAGACGGACGGTTATCCCGGCTGGAAACCGAACCTGAAATCGAAAATCTTAGCTTTGACCAAAGAGGTTTTTACCGAAATGTACGGTAAAGAGCCGCAGGTGACGGCGATTCACGCGGGATTGGAGTGCGGGATCATCGGAGAAAAATTTCCGGAAATGGACATGATTTCGTTCGGCCCGACGATCCGCAACGCGCATTCACCGGATGAATGCCTCTATATTCCGAGCGTGAAACCGTTTCATACGTGCATCGTGAAAATTTTGGAACGGGTGGCGGGAATTTAGATCTATCGAAAATGAATATCCCTCAAAAATTGCGCGATCAACTTGCCGTCGCCAAAAGCATTACGGTTCTTACCGGCGCCGGCATATCGGCCGAAAGCGGCGTGCCCACATTCCGCGATGCCCAGACGGGATTCTGGGAAAACTATAAGCCGGAAGATTTAGCGACGCCGCAGGCGTTTCGCAGAAACCCGAAATTGGTCTGGGAGTGGTATCTCATGCGGCGCGAGATGGTGAAAAAAGTTCAGCCTAATGCAGGACATGTGGCGCTGGTGGAGATTGAAAAACGTGTGTTGAAATTTACGCTGGTCACGCAGAATGTGGACAATCTGCATTGCCGCGCAGGCAGCCGAAACGTGATTGAATTGCACGGCAATATCGAACGCACGAAATGCTTTGACGAAGACACGGTCATTGAATCCTGGGATTCGAAGGAAATTCCGCCGCGGTGCCCGAAATGCGGCGGGATGCTGAGGCCTGATGTAGTGTGGTTCGGCGAGATGCTGCCGCATTGCGCTTTTGAAAAAGCGGAAGAAGCGTCTCAATCATGCGATATATTTTTGTCGGTCGGAACTTCTGGAATTGTTTATCCCGCGGCGGGCTTGCCGTTTGCAGCGTTGAAATTCGGAGCGACGACGGTGGAGATCAATCCCGATGAGACGCCGCTGACGGCGCACGTTCACCACGTCCTGCGGGGAGCATCCGGAACGATCCTTCCCGAACTGCTTAACTATATTTGAACGGAAACGGCCACACTAACTTTTGACTTTATCTGGAATTAGATTGATTTTATGAATGCCATGGCGCGGCGCGAGGAATGTTTACTCGATAGATTTGCGGAAAATTAGCAGACCAGGGAAAAACAGTGCAAAAAGGACTATTCATTACATTCGAAGGTATTGACGGAAGCGGCAAATCCACGCAAATTGACACCCTCGCCGCGAAACTGAGCGGCGAAGGCCATCGGGTGCTGGCCATGCGCGACCCTGGCGGAACGGAGGTTTCCGAGCAGGTTAGAAATATTTTGCTGTCAGTGCATAACACCATCGACCCGATCACGGAGCTGCTGCTCTACGAGGCCGCACGTGCGCAAATTGTCGCCGAAAAAATCCGCCCGGCACTTGAAAATAAAACGATCGTACTAATGGACCGCTTTTACGATTCGACGACGGCGTATCAAGGGTACGGCCGCGGGATTGATCTGAATTATATCCGGCATGCGAATGAAATTGCTACCGGCGGACTGGAGCCCGATCTGACCTTTTTCATCGACGTGGACTGGGACGAGGCGGTTCGGCGCCGCGGCGGGGCGCCTGCAGACCGGCTCGAAAGAGAAGACCATAATTTTTTCGACCGCGTTAGGAACGGTTATCATAAAATGATCAAAGAAGATCCGCACCGCATGAAGCTCATTGATGGAAATTTGACCGTGGAGGCAATTGAAGAAAAGATTTTTGAAGAAACCGGACGCCACATTAACAAATTGAACGGCTAATTTACCATAACGTTTAGGAGTGTATTTGACCAAACCTCCCGTTAAACCCAAGAATCCGAATTTTTCCTCCGGACCCTGCGCCAAGCGCCCCGGATGGAATTTTCAAAATCTATCACTGAGCACTCTCGGGCGGTCACATCGCGCTAAAGTCTCCAGATCCGTGATCGAAGAAGTGATCCAAAAATCCAAATCCATTCTGGGTTTGCCGCACGGGTACGAGCTTGGAATAGTGCCCGCCTCTGACACCGGCGCGATCGAAATGGCATTATGGAATTTTTTGGGCGATGCGCAAGTAGAACAACGCGGCGTGGATATCGTGGCATTTGAAAGCTTCGGTTATGAATGGGTCAGCGATCTCGAGAAGCAGTTGAACATCAGGAATCTCAGGAAATTTATTGCCGACTACGGAAAGCTTCCGGATCTGACACAGGTTAATTGCGACCGCGATGTGGTATTTACATGGAACGGTACGACGTCGGGCGTCTGCGTGCCTCATGCCGATTGGATCGCCGCCGACCGCAAGGGGCTTACGCTGTGCGACGCCACATCAGCCGTTTTTGCAATGGATATCGACTGGGCCAAAATAGATGTTCTCACCTATTCCTGGCAGAAATCCATGGGCGGTGAGGCCGCGCACGGCGTGTTGATCTTGTCACCGAAAGCGATCGCAAGGCTGGAGGCGCATCCGCCGGTTATCGGGCTGCCCAAAATTTTTCAGATAATGAAAAAAGGAAAATTAAATACGGAAATTTTTCAGGGCGCAACGATCAATACTCCCTCGATGTTGTGTGTGGAAGATGCGCTGGATTCACTGAATTGGATGGCCGATGCGGGCGGATTGCCCGCAATGATCCGGCGATCTCAAAGCAATTTAACCGTGATCAGGGAATGGGTGGCGAAATCCGAATCGTTTGCCTTTTTGGCAGAAGAGGAGCGAACCATTTCCAATACTTCGGTTTGTTTGAAAATAAAAAGTGCATGGTATCAGGCGTTGAATAAAGAACTTCAGGCAAAATTTGCCAAAGATCTGTCAGGCCTGTTAGAACAAGAGGGTGTAGCATATGATGCAGGTTCGTATCGCGACGCGCCGCCGGGCTTACGGATCTGGTGCGGCTCTACGGTGGAAACAAGCGACGTGAAAGCACTGCTTCCGTGGATTGACTGGGCGTATTCACAATTAGTAATGAGTAATGAATAATGAATTGTCCTGAGCTCATTAACTGTTATCTGATAACTAATAACTGATAACTATTTATGCCAAAAGTCTTGATATCAGACAAATTAAGTCCGCGTTCGGTTGAAATTTTCAAGAAGAACGGGATCGAAACGGATTTTAAAACAGGATTGTCTCCGGACGAATTAATCTCCATTATCGGAAATTACGACGGCCTTGCGGTTCGATCGGAAACCAAAGTGACGAAAGACGTCATCGCAAAAGCGATGAATCTAAAAGTGATCGGCCGTGCAGGCATCGGCGTGGATAATGTGGACGTTACCGCGGCGACGGCGCGCGGCATCGTGGTCATGAACACGCCGTTTGGAAATTCGGTTACGACGGCGGAACATGCGATCGCGATGATGATGGCGCTCGCGCGGAGAATCCCGGCAGCCAACGCTTCGACGCATCAGGGAAAATGGGAGAAGAGTAAATTCACCGGCGTGGAGTTGGCCGGTAAGACGCTCGCCGTCATCGGATGCGGAAATATCGGTTCGATCGTAGCCGATCGTGCACTCGGATTGCGAATGAAAGTATTGGCGTTCGACCCGTTTTTAACCCGTGAAAAAGCCGAGGCGCTGGGCGTAAAAAAAGTCGAATTGGATGAAGCCATAGCGCATGCCGATTTTATCACTCTGCATACGCCGCTGAATGACGCCACGAGGAATTTATTGAATGCCGAACGTCTGGCGAAAACGCAGAAAGGGGTCCGCATTATCAATTGCGCCCGAGGCGGATTGCTCGACGAAATAGCGTTGAAAACGGCGATTGAAAACGGACATGTCGCCGGCGCAGCGCTCGATGTCTTTGAGGTGGAACCGGCGAAAGAAAACATATTGTTCGGTATGGAACAGGTCGTATTGACGCCGCACCTTGGTGCTTCCACGGCGGAGGCTCAGGAAAACGTTGCCCTGCAGATCGCCGAACAAATTTCGGCGTATTTGAATCACGGCGAAGTCAGCAATGCAGTGAACATTCCGTCCCTGACGGCGGCTGAAGCGGTTGTACTCAAACCGTATTTCTTGCTGGCGCAGCAGCTCGGAAGCCTGGCCGGGCAATTGATCGAGAGCGCCGTGCAAACCCTGCGTGTGGAATACGAAGGTGCGATCGCACGGCTCAATACAAAACCGGTACTCGCGATCATTTTAGAGGGTCTGTTATCCGTCATTGATGAAAATGTTAACATGGTCAACGCGCCGGCGGTCGCCAAAGAGCGCGGGATCGCCACGAGTGAGACGAAATTCGATTCTGAGAGTAATTACAAAACGCGCATACGTCTCCACGTGGCCACGCAAAAAGGCAGTTACGTTTTTTCGGGAACGCTGTTTGACGGTCACAAACCGCGGATCGTCGAAGTCAACGGGATCAATCTGGAAGGGGCTTTGGGAGGCGTCATGTTGTACACCAGCAATGAGGACAAACCGGGTTTTATCGGAAACCTCGGCCGCATTCTGGGTGAAGCGAATATTAACATCGCCCATTTTCATCTCGGCCGGAACTCGGAAAAAACGGAAGCCCTGGCGCTGGTGTCCGTGGATAATGAGATTTCGCAGGAAGTGCTGCACCGCATACAACAATTGCCGAGTGTCAGGCGCGCCGTCGTCTTGAAATTCTAAACTGAATGAATGCTGTAATTACTTTGATAAGCTCCGAACCCAGTCTGAACGAATCCGTTATATTCCTCAAACTTCGATCCATCGGCATTTCAATTGACCGCCAGTCCCGGCTTTCGAAAAATAAGGCCCTGGAACTTTATTGCCAATGCGATTCGGTGGACGCGCTGGCCGACTCCATCGGCGGGGCTTTGAACGTTTTTTTTTCAGAACAACACATAGACTGGATCGTACAGCAGGCGGAGAACCGCAGAAAGAAAATGCTGATCACGGACATGGATTCGACTATTATCCGGTGCGAATGCATTGATGAACTGGCGGATATGGCCGGCCTGAAAGATCGCGTGGCCAAAATTACCGAGGCGGCGATGAACGGAGAAATAGATTTTCCTGCGGCACTGCGGGAACGCGTTGCCTTATTGAAGGGATTACCCGTTGAAAAATTACAAAAGGTCTTGGATGAGCGGGTTCAACTCACACCCGGCGCGGTGGAATTGGTCTCCACGATGCGCGATCACGGAGCGCTTTGCGTGCTCGTCTCCGGAGGGTTCACGTTTTTTACGGAACCTATTGCCCGGCGATGCGGATTTCATTTTCATCATGCGTGTCAACTGGAGATCGAAGGGAACGTTTTGACGGGTGAAGCCATCGGCGAAATCGTCGACAAACATGCGAAGTTCCGGTATTTGACTTCGCACCAAAATGAATCGGGTTTAACGGGCGACGATGTTCTTGCACTCGGCGACGGCGCCAATGATATACCGATGCTCGAAGCGGCCGGATTAGGCGTTGCGTTTCATGCGAAGGAGAAAGTCAACCGCTCGGTAAAAAATCGCATTCGCTTCAATAACCTGCGTGCGGTTTTGTATGCACAGGGATACTCGGATGAGGAAATTGTTGAGAGAAATTAATCCGCGGATCATGTTTCTTGATTACGCAGGCAGGCGCTTGCGTCTACCTTTTCAAGGTCCGGTAGGCGCAATCTTTAAGTTGCGAATAACTTTTCGTCAAGATTTGGTAGGCGCAACCTTTAGGTTGCGAAACGTCTACGGAGAACTAAACTAGAGATATGAGCTACTTTTTTCTGAAACACAAAGGTGAAATTTCTTTCTTCACCGCTCTGACGGGATTGATCGTTATTTCTGTCATTGCCCATTCATTTCCATCGGTCGGAATGTTATTTGTTCTTCAAACGGGGTTTGAAGCGGGGACGGTGGGCGGTGCGGCGGATTGGCTGGCGGTGAAAATGATCTTTGATGAGATCAAGATCGGGAGCGTCCGTATCGTTCCGGCGTCGGGCATCATTCCGCGAAAGCAAAAAGCTATTGCCCAAGGCGCAGGAAGATTGGTTGCCGAAGAATGGCTTTCGCCGGAAAGCGTGAAAAAACTATTGGCCAGCGTGGACGTGTCCGATGCGATCGGGGACTATCTCGAAACCGCCAAACGGAGCGGGGAAACTCTGAAGTGGGTGCAATGGCTTGCGGATCAGATCATCGAATTTCTCAACAGACCCGCGACGCATGAGAAGATCTCGATCGTATTAAAAGAGCAATGGACCGAGGTCAAGTTAAGTAAACTCATTGCCAATAATATATCCGACGAGAATATCAAAAAGGTCCTGGATGCGCTCATTCCTTTTCTCGCCGATAAACTGGGCAATGCCTTGACCACCCGGGAAGCTTTCAATTTCATTCACGAGAAGTTATCTGAGGACAAGGGCGGATTTCTGAAGAAGCTGTTATTCGACCCCGTCGAAGCGACCGAAAAGACCGTTTTGAAGAGCAGCCAGTTCTTACGCGAATTGCAGTATGATCCATTTCATCCGATACGTGAAAAAATTTATGAGCGGGCGTGCGCGTGGGTCTCGAATCTGCGGGACGAATCGGAGGAAGCTGCGGCGGTTGATCAGCTGGGGAATGACCTCATGGAGGATTGGAATTTCGATACATGGATAAAGAAAGTTCTGGCGACGATTCAGAAATATCTTAAAGAGCAAATATCCGATTCCCAAAGCCGTTTACATCGTGCCGTACAGGCCTGGCTGGAAGAAGTAATCGGCAGGCTTAAGAACGACGCGGAATGGAAGACGAATATCAATCAAAAAGTTATTGCCGTCGTCGGCGAGATCATTTCAAAGAATCATCACAAGATCGGCGAGTTGGTCGAGAAAAATCTGAGCGAACTGTCTCCCGAGGAAATTAAGAACCAATTTAAGGCGCGCACGTATGACGATATGCAGTGGATCCGGGTTAACGGGGCCGTGGCGGGGTTTGTTATCGGCCTGATCATCGGTACGGTTCGCTGGCTGACTCAGTAATTGTGCATGTTAAATTTTAAATTTTGAATTTGAAAACGTCGCCATCATTTCTTATACTGATTCATCAGGCGCACGAGCCCGGATAGAAAGATTTCTCCTATAAAGAAGGCTCTATTCAATACCGCCTTGAGTAAATGAAAGAGTTTGGATGATTAAACTTCTACCGTTTTTGCTCGTCTTCATATTTTCTTTTTACCGATTAGGCACAAAATCTTCGAGCGCTCCGCAAACTATTTCCGGAATAGTCGTCCGGGCGTCGGACCTCTCACCCGTCGCCCAGGCGCGCGTTCGGATCCAGGGAAAGAATGATTTTGTCATTACAGACAATGCCGGAATGTTTGTGCTCCCAACGAATCTGAATCCCGGAACCGTCGTCACACTTGCCGCTGGAAAATACGGCTGGTACAACAACGCAGTCAACGCATTCGTCGGCGACGTCAATGACACGATCGCATTAACACTGCTCCCTGACGGAGACAATTCCGATTACGTGTTTAAACCTCCCGAAGACTGCAATACCTGCCATGCGACGCTCGTGGATCAATGGAAACAATCCAAACATTCGCACGCGGCGACGAATCCGATGTTGAAACAGATCTATAACGGTACGGATGTGAATGGACACACGGGCGTGTATCCCGGGTTCAAACTCAATTTTCCGAATGAAGGCGGCGACTGCGGCGATTGTCATGCGCCGTCCGCCGCGCTGCGGACGCCGGGCAATACGGAACTGAATGACGTGTGGGCCTCGCAAAGCGTCGACACCAACGGTGTCTATTGCGATTTCTGCCACAAGATCGACAGCGTCGAGGTGAATTACAAGACGGGCGTTAACGGTTCTATCTTTGTAAAACGTCCGCCATTAAACGCCCGCGATATTAATATCGGGCCCTTTGACGACGTCACGTCGTACTGGATGGGCGGGACCTATAATCATACGATGGAAACAAGCGCTTACTGTTCGGGCTGCCATCAATACGCCAATCGCAACGGCCTGATCGTAGATGATACATACGATTCGTGGGCCGTCAGCAGCTATGCCTCGCAAGGCGTGCAGTGCCAGGATTGTCATATGAGGCCCAACAGCGATTCGATCTTTGCGGGAGGCATCGGCGGGCCGCACGCGGTTGCGCGAGACACGAATCGTATTTACAATCAACGTTTTCGCGGAGCAACTTCCAACGACATGCTGGACGCATCCGCGCAAATGAGCGTGCAAACCGAGACGAGTTTCAATACACTGCAAGTTCAGAATCTAATTACCAACGTCGGCGCCGGGCATAAACTGCCGACGGGCGTCAGTTTCCGCAATATGATCCAGTTAGTTACCGTGTTGGACGGCATCGATACACTGCAACAAATTTCCGGATCCGCCGTTCCATCTTTTGGCGGAGCGGGGAATCCGGCGCAGGGGAATTTATCCGGTTTGCCAGGCAAGGTCTATGCGATGGTCACGCGTGACAATCGGACCGGCGAATCGCCTTCGCCGAATTGGCTGGCTAATGAGATCGTCTATGACAGTCGCATTCCCGCGCAGTCAACGGACACTGCGATTTACAAATTTCGTATCGGAAGGCATGCGCAGGCGCAAATTCATGTGCAGCTGATCTACCGGGCGGTCTATAAACCGTGGGCGGACGCCAAAGGATGGGATATGCGGGAATATGTCATGGCGGATACTTCGCTGCAGGTCACATTTGACGAGAGCGTCAGGGAGCCTGCGAATTTTTCTCTGTTGCAGAATTATCCCAATCCTTTCAATGGCTTCACCCGGATCCGCTACGATCTTCAGACCGCGCAAAGGGTCACACTGAAGATCTATAATATTCTCGGGCAGGAGATCCGTGCCCTGGTTCATGAGCAAAAGCCCGCCGGAAACCATTTCGTCACTTGGGACGGGAAAAATAATTCGGGCGAAACGGTAAGCTCCGGCTTATATTTCTATCGTATCCGGGCCGGGGCGTATGTCAAAACGAAAAAATTACTATTTGTGAAATAATCATCGGTTCGGTCGGCGAACGGAAAATATAATAAGCAGCCGTTGAATAATAATTGAAAAAAAGGAATCCGGATGAAAACAATGAGATACTGGTTGCTATTATTCTGCGCCGTTTCTGTTTTTTATGCCGGTCGGGCTGCTGCCCAGAAAAGCCTGACATGGTCGTCTAAATTTACGGGAACGATGACCTATGCGATCGGTTTGAATCCGCTCGACAACTCGATTATTTATACGACGAAAGCGGGAGTTTTCCAGGTCAGTCATGACAAGGGTATAAGTTGGCAGGAGCGCGGATCAGGATTTCCTGCAGATCAGGTACGAAATATCACCGTCAATCCGTTGGATACGCTTTCCATCATCCTCGTGGGCTACGGGGTATGGAAAAGCCCGGACGGGGGATGGACATGGAACGAAACGCTTCCGAATGTTCAAATTGACGGCGAATCCATTGATTATAATTATCAAAATCCCAATACAATATATTTCGTGGATTTCTATAACAGTGATTTTTACATCAGCACCGATAAGGGGAATTCCTGGACGCAGCGGTCGACGGTGGGTTTTGGCAATGTCTGCACGATCGGTTCCGATCCGAATGATTCCAATATAATCCTCGTAGGTGCAGGCGATACGCGCATTGCGCGGTCCACCGATCAGGGACATAACTGGTCGCTCGTGAAAACGGGGAATCCGTATTTTTCCGAATGCCCGAAGTTGGTTTGGGACAAAGCGCATCCGAACGTGGTGTACGCCGCAATCTACCTGGATCACAACTACTCGTTTTACAAAAGTACGAATGCGGGCGCAACGTGGCAAGATATGGGTCTGTACGGATTGTATGTGTGGGGTATGGATGCCGACCCGGTCAGCGGTGATATCTACATAGGGACGTTCGGTGAATTTTCCCACTCTGGTGATTATAATCGCATCGGCGTGTTTCGAAGCTCCGATGAAGGGCGAAGCTGGCAGAGAGTCGGTAACATCATCGGCTATCCCTTTGTAAATACCGACATGAATATCTGGATGATCAAGGCCGCCGCCGACCACAGCGTTTACATTTTGAATCACCCTGAGTTCTTTGACAATTTAGGAGCCATTTACAGCGTTAATACTTCAGGCCTCGGAGCCGTCAGCGGCAGCATCACGTCATCTATCACCGGCACGCCGATCGCGCATGCAAATATTATCGTTCAGCAAACCGGCGACAGCATTATTGTCAACAATACCGACGGAACCTTCAAGTTTTCACTTCCTCCGGGCACGTACACATTGGTTTGTAAATCATCAGGTGTCCAGCAAACGGTTTCAGGTGTCGTTGTAACTTCGAATAATGTCGTTACTCAAAATTTTCAGCTCGCATTGGATAATCAAGTATCTTCAATGAGCGGCACGATCAGCAATGCATTAGGCGAAACGATCAGCAGTATTGTTACGGTCCACGGTTCATTCGGCGGCGGTTCGCCGTTTACGGTGTCCGATACGGTGACATCGGTTTTTTCATTTGTGAATTTATCCTCATTGAATCAATATGATTCTATTGTAGTGCAGCCGTTGACCCTGCCGTATCTTCCGAAGACCGTTACGCCGGTGGCGCTTGGAGGAAATTATAACGTTCAGTTGCAGCGCGCCGATGTATTGATCATCAACGATCCTGATATCAGCAGCGGCGCTTCGCCCGGCAGCGTGTATGCGCCATTATTTCAAGGTCCGCTGGTACAAGGGGGGATCACTTCCGTAGTCTGGAATACGGATGAGCTCGGGCAGTCGGTGCCGGTCGATGTCGTGGGGAAAACAAACAAGACCACCGCGCTATGGTTAACGCGGTTCATGAATCAAACGATCCCGTCTTCTCTGCACGACAGCCTGACCGGAATGGTCAACCGTGGATATAATCTGATCATTGCAGGACAAAACCTGGCGGAACTCAATTCAGGCACGATGTTATTTAGCAGTAAACTCAAGATCGGGTTTATTGGCGATTATACGGCCAGTTCCACCGTCCAGGGTTTTCCAAATAATATCCTCAGTGACGGACTGAATTTTTCGGCGGCACAAGGATCTGTGAATTCCAGGGACATCATTTCCCTGTTGGATACAACGCATGCATTTAAGGCTTTTTGGTATGGCACTTCCGATAACACGATCATCGGCGGCGCCTACGTTGATAACACGGGCAATTCCGGAAAAGCGGTATTCCTGGGATTTGATCTGCGTTCCGTGACGTCTTCTGTCCTGCAAACAATATTTAAGAGAAGCTTAGATTATTTTGACAATTCGAAACCGTTCACGCTGACGACATCCGTTTTACAAAATCCGGCATTGTCGCAATACATCGATATCGTTGTAGGTTCGGCCATACCGCTGCAGAGCGTGCCGACGGTGCAGATCTGGCGCGGCCAAACGACCGACACTTCGAATATTGCGCTGACGCCGGTCAACGGATCCAATGCCATTTACTCCGGTTCATTTACATTTTCATTGGGAGGAACCTACGTCATCCGGACCCACGCGCATTCCAATCGCGATGAAGATTCCACGATGACCCGTGCGTTCAATGCCGTTTTGGCTAAACCGGGAAACGTAACAAAGATCACCTCCGTAAACGGATGGGCTGAATTGCAGATCCCGTCAAACGGCGTTCGGTCCGAAACGTATTTTTTGGCTGATAATTATACGGCCAATGACGAGACCATTTATCATTTCGGACCGGAAAGAAATTTTGCTCAACCGCTTGCCGTAGAAATTAATTATGACGGGAATTTTGTCGATCCCGAAAAGCTGTTCATTTATCAAAAAGACCGCAGCGGTTGGAAGCGGCTGCCGGGAACGGTTCTGCTCCGCAAACATGCGATCAAAGCGGAAGTTACCGCGCTCGGGGAATTTAAGCTCGGCTACGACGCCAATGCGGAAAGCAATATTGCGGTTATCCGTGATTTTTCGCTCCGGCAAAATTATCCGAATCCTTTCAATCCGGCTACGACGATTGAATACGATCTGCCGGAGGACGGGCGCGTGAACCTCACGATCTACAACCTGCTTGGCCAAAAAGTGAGGACGCTGGTCAGCGCTCCCCAAACGGCGGGCCGGTACCGTATCATGTGGGATGCAAAGAGTGAGCAGGGGAACGCCGTGGCGAGCGGTATTTATCTATATCGCCTTCAAACCGGCAATTTTGTTCGAACAAAAAAACTGATACTATTGAAGTAAAAATTCCTAATTCATAATTCCTAATTCATAATTCGTAATTTGTAATTCGTAATTAGTTAAAGAGGTCTCATGAAAAAATATCTTATCATACTCACATGTTGGATGTTGACGGCGGGATGCAAACCGCACGATCATTCCGGCGGGAGTCCTTACGACAGAGTCATTTCCGAGGCGTGGACGAGTTTCACACAAGGGGACTATCAGTCGGCGCTGAAATCATTTAACGAAGCAAAAAAAAGCAATCCGGACGCTTCAGAGCCTTACGCCGGAGCGGGATGGACCTACATTCAGTTGAACCGGTTGAGCATGGCTTATGGTGAATTCAGCGCGGGTTCAGCTAAAAATGATTCGATTCCGGATCTGTTTGCGGGATGGGGATTCGTTCTGAATGCGCAGAAGGACTATGCGGGTTCTAACACACAGATTGCAACGGCGTTGGCCTTGAGCGCCTATTGGAGTTTTTCGTACGGATTGGGGCTCAGCGCGGCGGATCTGCACGTCACGAAAGCGGAAAATTATTTTATGCTGGGAGATTATGCACACAGCCTTGCGGAAGTGAAAATTTTGGATTCGGGTTTTGATGCGGATATTTTGACCAACGCCGGCCAGGCCGCTCTGGCAGCGGAAATCGAGACGCTGAAAGGCCTTTCGAAAGTGCCGGCTCCTCTTTAAACTGCTTTTTACCGGACGCTCAATGGAGCGTTTTGGATCTGCATGCTCAAAATGGCCGCTCACGGCCCCGCCCATGTGACCCGGCGCACACGCGCATCCACTGCCAGGCCCCATCTTTTATCATGTGATGTTCCTCACACGCCGAAAAATTCATAAAAGCGATTTTCGGTACTGTGTCAGCCGAGTGCAAGTGATTTTCGGTTTTATGACGGCGAAACCGGATGGGTAGAAGTTGACATGAACCAAACCCTTTTGAGGAGGTCTGCAATGAAAGATCTAACGAATCAAAGCAAGCAGCTGCTGGTAACGGCAGTTCCTTCGGGAAGAAGAGCTTCCGCCGGAGCGATGGAATTTCGGATCGTTGCATTTCCGAAAGAATTTCAAAAAAATTATTGGCGCACCCTGGATCGAAGGATGCTGATGATTTTTTGTCTCAGTCTCACGATGCTCTACGGGTCTCTGATCTCCATGGCTCTGAGGCCTAAGCATGAGATCGCAACACAGATGGATGTGAGAACGGCCGAGAAATTAAGACAGGTATTAAAAGTGGATGCGAAGATCTACGAGCCGATCGATCAGCCCTTGAATAAAGACAAGGAAGAACCGGAAAAAGCTGACCCGCGCGGGAAACGCAGCGGATTGCCGAGAAATAGTTCTGAAAGAAACAGCAAATACGCCGCCGCAAAAGAAGCGGCACAAAAACGAGCCGACAAAGCGATGCGCGACGCAGGCGCTCAGGGCATTCTGGCGGTTGTCGGCGTCGAAAGTGAAGACGGTAAATACCGGTCGATAGACTTGAAAGGAAATTCCAATAACCTGAGCGAGGTTTTGAGCCAAATCAATTCGCTCAGCATGGCATCGGATGAGAATAAAAAGACGGAATTGGGCAAGAAGATTATCGGAAGCTCGGGCGAGATTGCTGCCTGGGTGACCGAATTGGAATCCAACGGCGGAATTTCGACGTTTGCCGGCGATGCCGGAGGCAGTTTGATCGTGGGTGTAGCCAACATCGCGAGTAACAGCGCGGCGGTCTCTGTAGGTGCGATACAATCGGTGATCGATCAGCAAGCGGCGGCGGTGAATTCCTGCTATCAAAAAGAACTGAAGAATTCCCCTGACCTGAAAGGCAAGTTGAGCCTGCAGATCAAAGTGAATCCTTCGGGGCGCGTGGCCGGGGTATCGGTCAACTCGAACACCGTCGGCGGTGCGGTGCAGCGCTGCGTTGAAAACAAAATTCGCGGATGGGAATTTCCGAAAGGTAAAAGAGGCATCGTAACGGTGAGTCAGACGTTCATATTTACCAGATAATTGGAATTGCCTTGGAAATGAAAACCCCCGCGGAAAAAAATCGCGGGGGTTTTTTTATTACGGAAAAATATTTACAGGTCTTAATTTTGCCCTACATAAATTTTCAGCTTATCGCCCACGCGGATCGTATTGGACGACAGCTTGTTCCACCGTTTGATGCTGCTCACTTCGACGCCGAACAATTTAGCTATGGTCGACAAGTTGTCGTTGTCCTGTACGACATATATTTTTGTGCCCGGCTCTTCAACGGCCGGTTCTTTCGCTTTCTTCTTGGTTGCCGTGCGGTAGCCTTCGTCCGGAATATAACTGTCAACCCACAAGACCAATACTTGTCCCGGAAAGATCGGGTCGCCGTAATAGAGCCCGTTCCAGTCGCGGATATTCTGAGCCAGGATATTATACCATTCCGCAATTTCCCCGAGCGAGTTGCCTTCTTCTACCTTATAGGCGATTTTTTTCTTGCCGGTCCTATCGTCCTCTTTTTTCTTTACGGAATACGCAGAGGCGGTCGAGGAATTCGTATTGGCAGCAACGGTCGAATTCTTCGTTACCTTGGTTTCACTTTCCGATTTGGCGATGTATGATTTGGGCGCGACGGGAATCAGGATGTATTGACCGGTGATCAGGTTGACCGCGTTTTTCATCTGATTGGCCTGCATGATGGCCTTGACGTCGCTTCCGAACCGGTTGGCGATCACCGACAAATTCTCGCCGTATTTGACCTGGTAACGCACCCATGAGCGTTTCCGGTCTTGCGGAATTTTGGCATAATTTTCCAGGAACGCCGAACGCGTACCGTAAGGGATTTTCAATAAGTAGGCCGAAGCCGTCGGCGGCGTGCACCAACGCAGCAGCGCCGGATTGATATCGCGGATAAGGTTCGGAGTGGATTGGACGCAGTTGGCGATCGCTTCCAGGTCCAAACATTCCGTGACCGTCACGGTATCCACCAGGAGCGGGGCGTCGGTCTCCAATTTTAATCCGTATTGTGAAGGATTTTTTGCGATCAGGGCGGAGGCGATAAAATAGGGCAAATAGTTTTTGGTTTCGCGCGGAAGTTTTTTCATTTCCCAATAATCCCGCGTGTTGTTTTTCTTAATGGCGCGGTGCATGCCGCCGAAATTATACGCGGCGAGCGCGAGATACCAATCCCCGTATTCCTGAAACAGATCTTTTAAATGACGCACGGCCGCGCGTGAGGATAAGTAAATATCCTTACGTTCGTCTACCCACCAATCCACATTAAGGCCGCAGCTGCGCGCGGTCGCGGCGACAAACTGCCACGGACCGACCGCGTGCGCGCGTGATTTCGCGGACGTACTGAAACCGCTTTCGATCATAGCCAGATAAATAAGGTCTTCCGAAGCGCCTTCCTGCTTGATCACATCGCGAATGATCTTTTCGTACCGTCCGTATTTTCTATACAGCTCCTGCATATTGGCGCCGTTGTCCTGCGTCATGCGTTCGATATATTTTTGAATGCGCTCGCCGCTGATCTTGAGCGGGATGTAATCGACGGCCTGGCCCTTCGCAATCGGGACTTTGACCGCACCGACCGAATTCAAGCCGATCAGGCCGATATCAAAATTGATCAGCCGGCTCAGAACCTGCTGGTTATACGTTTCCTCGTTATATTCATTTTTCAATTCCAGCAAATTCTTGAATTGATCCACGATGCCCGCGGCAAGCCAGTTGGCGTAGTCCATCCGGAAATTTAATGCAAGGTCCTCGGCGTCCATTTTGGTGTCGTCGCCTTTGGCTTCTTCGAATTTTACAGGAATGTCGGCGGTGTCTTTCGCCGTGTTGGCAAGTTCGTCGTCGCCGGTATCTTTTTTCGCCAAAATATCGCCCAACGCAACGAGCGCATCCACGGCTTTGCTGTATTCTTGTTTTGCCGATTCGGCATTTTGATCCACATACCAATATTTCAGAGCGTTGGCGTAATGCGTTTTGGCGCTATTCGTGGTTTCTTCTTCCGTACCTGTTTTTTTGCCGTTCGTAGAAGTATCGGCATCGCCGTTGAGCTGGAGGAACTGCACGCCGGTAACTTTGACGGAATCTTTAGACTCCGCAAGAGAGGAGGATGTATTCTTCAGAGGCAGCCGGCCGTTTTGGACGGCGGTCTGCGTGCCGGCGCATCCTGCGAGCCAAAAGATCACTGCGATCCCTAATGCGGGGTTGGAAATATATTTCTGATTTTGCGATGACATACGGCTCCGTTAATTCTTAAAAAACGCGTGAATATAAGCCCTGGAAAGGGAAATGTCAATTTGTTTCACTTCGAAAATAATTCGGCATTGGTCTTTGTAATTTCCAGGTTCTGGCGGCTGACCGTGACGAGCAGTCTGAAATTTTCTCCGAAAATTTCCGCCGTCCTCCAGCGATCATCCGGTTCTCTGATGTACGTCAATTTTTCGCCCGCCAAAGTCGTGACGACGGCGGTACCGGGATTTTTCATTTCGACGGACTTGATTTTTGTTCCGACGCTTTGCATAAGTGACGGCGCGGCGTTGCCGCCGGCGAACATCTTGCCGCACAGGCTCGCAAAGATCACGCTGTCTGATTTTCCGTGCTCGATCTCGTCGTAGGTGAACCTGGCATCCTTAAACGGTATGGCGAGATCTTCAACCGCTTTTATTCGCAGGCTTTCGGGATATTTTGTGCGTATCAGCGCGGCGACTTCACGCGTATTTTTTAAATAATCACGGAAAGCATCCTTCGTTTCCCGCGTCAGCATGGCATACATATTCTCGTAGTCTTTTTCGCCAAAGGCTTTCACGAGCAGAGTATGAGCCCCTTCCGGTGTGGACGAATCGGCATGAGGATTGCCGCAGGCGGTAAGGATGGAAAGTACTATCAGTATGGACAACGGTTTCTTATGCACGGAATCCCCGGATTATTTTGCAGTGAACTTATTGAAATGGAATTATAAATTCAAGCTGAAGTTAGGGCCCGGCCGCAAGCTTTGTGCAAATCCTTAAAGATGAAGGAGGATTTTCTTGCTTATCAAATTACTTGCATGAAAACTCCGGATATGCTATGTTACGAGAAAGTGACACCTACACAACTTCACATCGGTTCTGTGAACGATTTTCTTTCAACCGAAAGTCATTCCGGCAGGAAGAATTTGTTCGGACTCGATCCGGGCGAACTG
>CAZLWA010000083.1:0-1605 GCA_964563165.1 uncultured Bacteroidota bacterium
TGGAGAAGATCAAGAAGATGCAAAAATAGGAACCGGATTTCCGGGTTCGTGATGACATGACAGAAGCCTTGGACAAAAAATGCCGAGGCTTTTTTTGTTTCTTTGCATCTTTAATAATTATTTCTAAATTGGCTTGCGCAAGAAATCATACTTAAACACCATGTCCGACTTCATTCATCTCCACACGCATTCCGATTACAGTTTACTCGACAGCTGCTGTAAGATCGACCACCTGGTCGGGGCGGCCGTCGATCAGAAAATGCCGGCCCTGGCGCTCACCGATTACGGCAACATGTTCGGCGCGGCGGAATTTTACAGCAAAGCCAAGTCCGCCGGCATCAAGCCGATCATCGGCATGGAGGCTTATCTTACTCCAAGCCGCATCGAGAAAAGCAAGCTCATTTATCACCTCGTGCTGCTGGCGAAGGATCAGGAGGGCTATGCCAACTTGATCTTTCTCGCCTCCCAGGGATACCTCGAAGGATTTTATTACAAACCGCGTATTGATAAGGCCTTGATCCGTGAGCATGCGAAAGGCCTCATCGGCACGTCCGCGTGTCTGAAAGGCGAGATCCCTCAGCGCCTGCTGCACGGCACGTATGAAGAAGCGCGAACGCTCGCGCAGGAATACGTGGAAATCTTCAACGGCGATTTCTATCTGGAAATTCAGAGGCACGGCCTGTCCGTGGACAAGACGGTGAATGAAGGTATGGTAAGGCTCTCCGGGGAGTTGAATATACCGCTCATCGCAACGAACGACGTGCATTATATGGAGCCATCCAACGCCGGCGCGCACGACGTGCTGCTGTGCATTCAATCGGGAAAGACCTTTAACGATAACACCCGGCCGAAATACCCCGGCGACACGTTTTATTTTCGTTCTCCGGAGGAGATGAAGAATCTTTTTAAGGACATTCCTTCTTCCATTGAAAACACCCTCGCGCTGGCGGAAAAAATTAATTTCAAAATGGAATTCGGTAACTCGAAATTACCGAATTATGCGCTGCCGGAAAATTTTCAATCGGAAAATGAGTATTTGAAATCTCTCGCGTACGAAGGCATCGGGAAGAAGACGGGCGAGCCGATGACGTCGGAAATTCATCAGCGGTTGGACTACGAATTGGGCGTGATCGAAAAAATGGGTTTCCCGGGATATTTCCTGATCGTGCAGGACCTGATCAATTCCGCGAAGAACATGGGCGTGTCGGTAGGGCCGGGGCGCGGTTCCGCCGCCGGAAGCCTGGTTTCGTATGCGATCGGAATTACCAATGTGGATCCGCTCAAATACGACCTGCTCTTCGAACGGTTTTTGAATCCCGAGCGGATTTCCATGCCGGATATCGATATCGATTTTGACGACCGCAACCGCGCTAAAGTGATCGACTACGTCATCGAAAAATACGGAAAAGACAACGTCGCGCAAATCATCACGTTCGGTACGATGGCCGCGCGCGGCGTCCTGCGCGATGTGGCGAGGGCTCTGAACATTCCGCTCAGCGACGCGGACCGGATCGCAAAACTGGTTCCGAAAAAATTGAACGTGACGCTGAAAGACGCGCTGGAGGAAGTGCCGGAAATGAAAGCGCTGGAAAAAAGCGACGACGA
>CAZLWA010000084.1:0-7040 GCA_964563165.1 uncultured Bacteroidota bacterium
TATCACTACATCGAAAAAGGCGTGAATCTGCGCGAAGCGTCCTTACGAGGGCGAAATGAGATCGGTTTTGCCGCGCTTTCCATCACATTAGTGGACGTGGTCGTATTTGTTCCGCTCTCGCTCACGTCGGGATTGATCGGAAATATCATGCGCCAGTTTGCGATCGTCGTGGTCGTAGCCACATTAATGAGCTTGTTCGTTTCATTTACGATCACGCCGCTGCTCGCGTCGCGTTTTTCCAAACTGGAGCACATGACGGACCGAACGCTGATGGGGCGTTTTGCGCTTTGGTTCGAGAGAATGTATGAACGGTTCAAAAAACATTATTTAAATTTGCTTCAATACAGTTTACACAATCGCTGGAAAGTCGGCGTGGTTACGCTGCTGCTGTTTTTTTCATCCTGCGCGCTGCTGCCGCTTGGATTTATCGGCAACGAATTCATCACAGAATCCGACCGCGGTGAATTTACGGTGCTGCTGGAAATGCCGCCCGGATCGACGATTGAAAATACGAATTACGTGACCCGGCAGGTGGAGCAGCTCATCTCACCTTCACAAATTCCTGAAATCAAGAAAATGTTCACCAACGTCGGCGCATCCAACGAAGGTTTTCTGGGACAAACTTCAAATAATATTTCCGAAATTAACGTAGCGCTCGTTCCTAGAGATCAACGTATCAGGTCCACGAGTGAGATCAGCCAGGAAATCAAAGCAAAGGTTCAGCGGATTCCCGGCGTTAAGGTGCGTGTTAACCCGATCGGTATTTTCGGAACCGCCAACCAGGCGCCGATCCAGATCGTCGTGAGCGGAACGGATATAGATTCGATTCGTTGGTCGGCGATCAAAGTATCGCGCACGCTGAACACCATGCGGGGCGCAACGGATATCAAGCTTTCTTCCGAAGAAGGCAAGCCGGAAACGCGGATCGAAATTGACCGTCAGAGAATGGCGGAGTTCGGACTCACGGTCGGCGATATCGGACAAACATTGAAGATCGCTCTGACGGGCGATAATGATTCTAAATTCCGCGACGGTCCGAACGAATACGATATCCGGATCCGGCTGGATCAATTTGACCGCTCAAAAACGGACGAGATCAAGCATCTGACATTCGTTAACGCTAAGAACGAACAAGTGGAACTGCAGCAATTCGCGAACGTATATCAGACTTTCGGCCCGACGAAATTGCAGCGTCAGGACCGCAACAGCTCGGTCACCGTACTGGCCCAGGTTCTGGGCCGTCCAAGCGGGACGATCGTACAGGAATTCCGCGATAAGATCAAGGGTCAGCTTCCGGCCGGCATTACGTTGTCATATCTCGGCGATGAAGAGAATCGTTCGCAGGGTTTTGGGAGTTTGGGACTGGCCATGCTGGCCGGAATTATATTTGTATATTTGATCATGGTAGCGTTATACGATTCGTATGTATATCCGTTTGTCGTTTTATTCTCGATTCCGGTTGCGATGATCGGCGCCCTGCTCGCGCTGGCGTTGACCATGAAATCACTCAGTATTTTCTCCATTCTTGGGATCATCATGCTGGTCGGATTGGTTGCGAAAAATGCCATCCTGCTCGTGGATCGAACCAACGACGTCAAAGCGGAGGGGTTAGGAACATTCGATGCGCTGATGGATGCAGGTTCGATGCGGCTCCGCCCGATACTCATGACCACGCTTTCGATGATATTCGGTATGATGCCGATCGCGCTGTCGAGCGGCGCCGGCTCCGAATGGAAAACCGGCCTCGCCTGGGCTTTGATCGGGGGATTGACGAGCTCGATGTTCCTGACGCTTCTCGTGGTTCCGATCATATACGTCAAAGCCGATCAATACCGGGAATCGTTTCCAAGATTTTTCCGAAAAATCTTTGGACGATCGCAAACAGAGATACCGGCGTCGGCAGCGGTATCGGGAAACGGCGCCCATGGATCGGCTGTAAAAAAAGAAGCGGTTCATTAAATATTTTTCAAAACGCATTAGCATTTTTGTCCCCTCTTTAGTAAGTTAAGGAGGGGATTTTATTTTTAACGCATTCAAAGAGATTCATGCCGAAACATTTTCTTTTCGCAATCACTCTATTTCTTTCAATTTTTTCCGGTCCGATGCATGCGCAAGAAACCGGTGAAGATTCCGTAAAGCAGAATAGAAATTCCTTTTATCCGATTCCTATTATATTCTGGACGCCGGTGACCAAACTGGCAGGAGGCATTTCCGTCGCTTACGTGATGCGGCAAGGGGATGGCGACTCGGCCGCCCGCCCGAGCGTGGCCGGCGCGACGTTTATTTATTCTCAAAAAAAGCAGGTCTTATCTTCGGTGGCGCTGGATCGGTATTGGGAACGCAACCGCTATCACTTTGTCGGCAATGCAGGTTACATGAAATTCCCCACCGTTTTTTACGGGATCGGCAGCCGTACGCTCGACAGCAATGGAGAAAATTACACTCCAAAAACGACGTCGGTGTTCGTGAATGTTCATAAGAAAATTCGAAACGGCCTTTATGTCGGTTTACAATACGAATGGAATTACACCCGTATTGTCAAAGTCAAAACGAACGGAAATTTAGATACCAATCGCATCACTGGAGAAAATTTCGGTGCGGCATCGGGTTTGGGCGCGGTCGCGTATTGGGACACGCGCGAGAATATTGTTTATCCAAGGTCGGGAAGCTACCATCAGTTCTCCGTGGTCCCGTTCGCAGCCATTTTCGGAAGCCGGTATAAATTCGTTCGAGCCACACTGGATCTTCGCAAATATTTCACATTGTTTGGGACCCATGTATTCGGCTATCAAATTTACGCCAATGTCATTACAGGGGATCCTCCTTTTTACAAAATGTCGCTATTTGGCGGATCCAACCTTATGCGCGGATATTTTGAGGGACGCTACCGCGACCGCGACATGTTGGCGTTCCAGGTCGAATACCGTTTGCCCGTGTGGTGGCGATTCGGCCTGGCGGGTTTTGCGGGTTACGGTGACGTTGCTCATACACTCGATGCATTCAGAATCCATAATTTCAAATATTCAGTCGGGTGGGGCATACGGTTTTGCATAGATAAATCAAGCAACGCCAACATCCGCGTGGATATTGCATTCGGTAAGAACTCCGCGTATCCTGCGATCGGGATAGGCGAGGCGTTTTAGAAGAGCCGCCGGGCACTTCGCATGATTTCAACCGCTGATTTCTTCAAACCCCTTCATCTGAATGAAACAGATAAAATCCGAAAAGGTTCTGCCGGTAATTGTCTTATCGCAATTTGCGTGCACGTCTCTTTGGTTTGCCGGCAATGCCATCCTCCCCGATTTGCAGGAAGCGTTTCATGTTCAGGATGGCGCCATCGGCCACATTACTTCTGCTGTAAATTTTGGATTTATATCCGGCACATTGGTCTTTGCTTTGCTTGCCGTTTCGGACCGGTTTTCTCCGTCGCGGGTTTTCTTTATTTGCGCCGTGGCGGGCGCCTTGTCGAACATCGCCATTCTCTACCTGGCCGATGGATTCTTAAGCTTATTGCTGCTGAGGATCGTAACCGGTTTTTTGCTTGCAGGTATTTATCCGGTCGGGATGAAGATCGCTTCCGACTATTATGAAAGAGGGATTGGGAAAGCACTGGGGTTCCTGGTGGGCGCATTGGTGATCGGCACCGCATTTCCTCATTTGGTGAAAGCGCTGACTCAATCTTTGCCGTGGAAGTATGTCATCGTGTCTACGTCATGCTGTGCGGCGGCAGGAGGATTGCTCATCGAGTTACGGGTGCCCGATGGCCCGTATCGAAAAAAGAACGACCGCTTAGACCTGCTGGGATTCTTCAGAGTTTTCAAAGTCAGGGATCTTCGTTTGGCGGCGTTCGGCTATTTCGGCCATATGTGGGAGTTGTATGCGTTTTGGGCATTCGTTCCGTCCATATTATTCACATATAAGAATCTCAATCCGGAATCCGGCGCGTTCAATATCCCGCTGCTTTCGTTTTTGATCATAGCTGTTGGCGGCTTAGGCTGTGTTTTAGGCGGGCATTTTTCTCAACATTTTGGCAGTTCGAAAACTGCTTTTGTCGCTCTGCTGTCATCAGGTATCTGTTGTCTGATATCTCCTTTTCTATTTCAACTTCCCGTTAATGTTTTTTTCCTAATTATTTTTTTTTGGGGTATGATGGTAGTAGCGGACTCGCCGCAATTCTCCGCACTCGTCGCTCAGTTCGCTCCCAAAGAATCCACAGGGACTGCATTGACCATGGTCAACTGCATTGGTTTTTCCATTACCATCATCAGCATCCAGATGATCAATCTGATGGCCGGATGGATGAACGAGAAATATATTTATCTGATCCTGGCCGCCGGCCCTTTATTGGGATTGATCGCCATGTCCGGCTTGCTGATAAACAAAGGAACACAAAGAATAAATTCATGATGAATTTCGATGTGTTCTTGTATCCGATAATATATAAGTTACTGTGCCATCCGGTCTCTCCGTTAATTTGCCCGGACGCGAAACCGAATCACTTTTGTTCCGGTAAAATTACTAATTGATTTTCAGTAATCGGAATATTAATTTAGCAGGTCTTTCAGGATCTGGTCTTTGCAGTCAATGTTCTTGTTGGAATACAAATTTACCAGAATATTGCGGAGTCAATTCACAAATTACGTACATCGTGATCTGCGGGGAATATGCTGAAGACTCTTCATCGTCACTTCGAACAAAATCCGCCTGCACTCAACATCATTTATTCGATCTTACTATTGGGGATCGTGGGGGCGGCCAATTATCTGACCGGGCCCGAGATCATACTTTCTGTTTTTTACCTGGTTCCCGTTTCCATCCCGGCGTGGTATTCGGGCCGGCGGCCGGCATACCTCGTAGCGGTCATAGCGATCATCGTGTGGTTTATGGCCGATTACTTTTCTTTTCACGAATACAGCCATTCTGTAATTCCTTACTGGAATGCCGCCATGCGGTTCCTTGTGATCCTGGTTGTTGTGCTCCTTTTGTTGAAAGTGAAAGATCTCTTAAAGATCGAACAGACGCTGGCACGTGTCGATTCGTTAACAGGCCTTGCTAACGGAAGAGGTTTTCAGGAGATCGCCCGGCTGGAATTGATTCGCTCATCCCGTCATGCGCGTTCGTTTACCGTCGCGTATATTGATCTCGACAATTTCAAGAAGGTCAACGACACCTATGGACATAATACGGGGGATGCCCTACTGAGGGAAGTTGCCGATGTGATGAAGAGTTCTCTGAGAGAAATTGATCAAGTGGCGCGTCTGGGGGGCGACGAATTCATCATCTTGCTTCCGGAAGCCGGCGTTGACGCGGCAAAAATGACCATTGCCAAAGTCCAAAGCAATCTCCAGAAACGGATGGAAGAAAGAAAATGGCCCGTCACCGCGAGCATGGGCGTGATCACCTTTGAAGCGCCGCCGGCATCCATCAATGAAATGATCAAGATGGTTGACAATCTGATGTATACGGTCAAGAATTCCGGCAAGAATAGCGCGACGTTTCAAGCCTACAAACCGTCTGTCGTTCCCGTATGATCATCGTACGAAATAACTCAATTATCCGCTCCACTTCCAATCGCGAATCTCCGGCATGTCATCCCCGTACTTCGCGATATACTCTTTATGTTCAATGAGTTTTTCATTAAGCCACTGCTTCACATAAGCCGCTTGGTTCCCTAGATCGGGCACGCGGTCGATCACATCGTTGACGAGATGAAACCGATCGAGATCATTAAGCACGGTCATGTCAAACGACGTCGTGGTCGTGCCTTCTTCTTTATAGCCGCGGACATGAAGATTCTTGTGATTCGCTCTGCGATAGGTCAAGCGGTGGATCAACCACGGATAGCCGTGAAATGCAAATACGATCGGCCTGTTCGTCGTGAAGAGTGTATCGAAATCCCGGTCACTCATTCCATGCGGGTGTTCGGTCGAAGGCTGAAGCCGCATGAGATCCATGACGTTGATGACGCGGACTTTCAAAGACGGAAGTTTTTCTCTCAGGATTTTTACGGCGGCAAGCGTTTCCAAAGTCGGAACGTCGCCGCAGCAGGCCATAACCACATCGGGATCCGATCCGCGATCGTTGCTCGCCCATTCCCAAATGCTCACTCCCATGATGCAATGCTTGACCGCCTCATCAATGCTCAGCCACTGAGGCGCTGGCTGCTTGCCCGCAACGATCACGTTGACATAATTCCGGCTTCGTAAACAGTGATCCGTCGAACTGAGCAATGTGTTCGCATCTGGAGGCAGGTACACCCGGATCACGGCCGCTTTTTTATTCACCACATGGTCAAGAAATCCCGGATCCTGGTGGCTGAATCCATTATGATCCTGACGCCACACGTGTGAGGTCAGAAGGTAATTGAGCGAGGCGATGGGCCTCCGCCACGGGATATCCAATGTAACTTTCAGCCATTTCGCGTGCTGATTGAACATCGAATCAATAATGTGAATAAATGCCTCGTAGCACGAAAAAAATCCGTGACGCCCGGTCAGCAAATAACCTTCGAGCCATCCCTGGCACTGATGCTCGCTGAGCATTTCCATGACGCGGCCGCTGCTCGACACATGGTCGTCGGCCGGAATAACTTCCGCCATGGACATACGATTGCTTTCTTCGAAGACGGCGCTCCATCGGTTCGAAGCCGTTTCATCCGGACTGAAAATCCGAAAGTTATTTGGATTGGCCTTCATGACATCGCGAATGAATTTTCCCTGAATGGATGTTGCCTCGGCATTTACCGATCCGGGACTTGGGACCGTTACGGCATACGGATGAAAATCGGGTAGCCGCAGATCCTTCAGAAGAAGTCCGCCATTCGCCAGAGGATTGGCGCTCATACGGCGGTTTCCTTTTGGCGCCAGTTCACGCAGTTCGGCTAAAAGCCTTCCTGATTTATCAAAAAGTTTTTCCGGTAAATAACTTTTCATCCAGACTTCCAATTGTTTGACATGCTCCGGTTTATCCATGTTGGCGATGGGAACCTGATGAGAACGAAATGTTCCTTCGATGGGTTTCCCATCTATTTCTTTCGGGCC
>CAZLWA010000085.1:0-2833 GCA_964563165.1 uncultured Bacteroidota bacterium
CAGTTTTGCGAGTCGTGCTTTCGCATCATCCATTTCTTTTGATTTGAAATCCGCGTTTTTCCATATCTGCAGAAATTTCTCATACTCCGCAACGGCTTTTCCTTTCTCGCCCTGCTGTTCGTACGCCACACCAAGCCAGTAGTGGGCTTTGACCGCGGGAATCGGCCAGGCATATTCAGATCCGGGTATTTCAGGGAAAAGCCGAATATCAGCAGTGAGGGGCCAGTATATCAGGCGCTGGAATTCTTCGATGGCTTCGGAGGTCTTTCCGTTCTTGAGTAAGGCCACCCCATAGAAAATGTTTGGTTCATGGTTGGGAGGAAGCGACTGAACGATCTTTCTGAATTGCTCCAGTGCGTGTTCATATTTGCCCTCCTCGAATGAGACCAGGGCGGAAGCAAGTTCTGAGATTACGATCGACACTCGAGAACTAGTCCTAACATCCTTTTGGAGTTCATCAAGAACCGTTTGAGCCTCCGCTGATTTCCCATTCTTCGATAAGGCCCAGGTGAGATAATCTCTTCCATAGATCTTATTCGAAGGATCATATTTCAATTGGGTTGTAAGCTGTCTGGCGAGCTGTAACATTTCCGGATAATTCCCTGTCTCATTGGAATAATGGATCATCGTCCTAAGCCTGTCAGCCGAAGGCATTTGAGAATTGGTGAGTCCTGATACCATTGTTTTCGCACTTTGAATCTGTCCCCGATGAACCGCGATCAATGGCACTTCATATCCGGACATACTGAAATATTTTTCCGCATCGGCATAGCGTTCCCGCAGTACCGCATGAAATCCCAGTTTGGCAGAGGATCCAAAGTCACTGCGAAAGCTCAACGCTTTTTGATAGGAGAGACAGCTGGAGTCATATTCCAAGAACCAGGCATAGATATCGCCCTGAGAGTCATAAGGGTTTGGCTCCGCAGGCGCAATTGCGATATAGCTTTGCATGGCGCTGAGAGCTTCCTGCTTGTGGTTCAGATAAGAGGAAGAATATCCCACACTATTCCATAGTTGTTTTGCCGATGCCTCAACCTTTAAGCCTCGGCGATACAGTTCTAAGGCCTTTTCCGGTTCCACCTGCTTCCGGCTATAGATGACCCAGCCCAATTTGACATAAGGGTCTATCTCACGGGGATAGCGTTCAATGATCTGCTCGTATACCTCGATGGCCTTTTGCAAATTGTCCTGTTGAATGTAATTGGTTGCAAGGATCTGCAGCCTTTCACGTTCGGTTGCTTTATCAGCCAGGTTAACCGCTTGCTGTAAGGATCTTTGCGACTTTTCATTTTCACCGACAATATTATAGGCCGTTGACAAATAGAAGTAGGCCATAGCAAAGTCTTTGTCGAGTTCAATGGCCCTTGCAAATGCACCGATAGCTTCTTTCATGTAAAGTTTGTCAACAAGTTCAATCCCCGCGATATAGGCGCGGTAGGCTTCCGGAGATTTTGTCGTGACTTCGGCAACGGACTTAATTTCTGCCGTGGAAGTAGAAGTAGCCTGGAGATTGTTCTGAATTAATATTGCAAGGCTGTCAACAAGATTGAATATCCTATTCGTCGCAAAATTTGTCAGCTGCTGGGAATGGATTATTTTACCGGACTGCACATCGATCAAGCGTGTCGTTACAGCCAGCAAAGGTTTTTCCTGAAGAATGCTTCCAATAAGCATCGTCGTTACACCTGCCCGCTTTGCGACCTGGCCGGCCAGAGACGGTGATAAACTTTTTGTATCGGTCCCTCCTAAATCTTTTTGTATTTCCTGGAGTCTTTCCCTGCTGATCACCTCAAGTCCTTTGACCTGAGAGAGCGAAGTAATCAGTAAGTTGGTCAGCATTTCGCTGTTATGGTCTTTGTCTTCCGGATCAGGTATATTTTCAAAATACATGACCGCCAGCGAATTCTTTTCTGCGGCGACGGTTTTTTGCGTATTGATCTGAACGCTGAACGGATTGAAAACCAAAACGACGATAAGAATGATCGCGACGGCGGCAGGAATTAAATATTTCAAAATCTTTTGATTTCCTTTTTTGACCTCAACCGGCGGAGCCGCTACGGCCCGCACGTAACCCGTCCGCGCATATTCGAGGTTCTTCATTTCCTTTCTCAGATCGGCCTGCAGATCTTCGATGTGCTGATACCGTTCCTGTTTGTTTTTCTCCAGCGCTTTGAGCACGATGCGCTCAAGGTCCTGGGAAATTTTATCGTTGAACCGCGCGAGAGGCTGAGGATCTTCATTGATCAGCGAGTACGTCATCGCCGCCAGATGTTCGCCGCGAAACGGCAGATGGGCGGTCAGCAATTCGTAAAGCACTACACCGAAAGAAAAAATATCGGAACGCGGATCTACTTCTTCGCCCTGGGCCTGCTCCGGCGACATATAGGCGGCCGTCCCAAGTGTGGAACCGGCTTTGGTCAGTTTCACGGAGCCTTTCACTTTCGCCAATCCGAAATCCATGATCTTGACCTGGCCTTTGGGTGTGATCATGATATTGTCCGATTTGATATCGCGGTGCACGATACTTTTTTCATGAGCCATTGCCAGGCCGTCGCACGCCTGGATCGCAATATCCAGAATCGTTTTCGCAGATGGGATCTCGCGCTCGACTAATTTTTTCAGCGTCATTCCTTCAACCAATTCCATCGCGATATATAATTGATTGTCATGCTCGGCGATTTCGTAGATCGTCGTGATATTCGGATGATTGAGCGCCGAGGTCGCCCGCGCTTCGTGGTAGAAGCGTTCTTTCTCGACCGGATCGGAATTAAGATAATGCGGGAGAAATTTCAGCGCGACAAAGCGATCCAGCTGAGTATCATGGGCTTTATAG
>CAZLWA010000086.1:0-2878 GCA_964563165.1 uncultured Bacteroidota bacterium
CAGTTTTGCGAGTCGTGCTTTCGCATCATCCATTTCTTTTGATTTGAAATCCGCGTTTTTCCATATCTGCAGAAATTTCTCATACTCCGCAACGGCTTTTCCTTTCTCGCCCTGCTGTTCGTACGCCACACCAAGCCAGTAATGCGCTTTCACGGAAAAAATAATATCATAATCCCAAAATGGAAGAAAGTCAGCGTCAAAGAACGAATTCAATGTTGGGGAGCGCCATGTAAATCGCCGGAAAACGTTAACAGCCTCCGCCGTGCGCCCCATTTTTAAGAGACTCAATGCCACATGATATTGCGGGGCATGGTTGGGAAGGGATCGACTCATCGCTTTTTCGAATTTTTCCAGCGCCGCGGCATAATTCCCATGCTCAAACGCGAGCAGGCCTTCTGTATAATCCACATTCGCCTGATTCTCCGGCCCCATCCGCTCATAATCCTTGCGGAGTTCGCTCATCAACGACAAAGCCAAATTCTGTTTGCCATTTTTGTGGTACGCATAGGCCAGTAAATCCCGTCCGGAAATCAATGCTCCCGGATCTTTTCCTCGTTCCAACGAGTTCATCTTGGCGTACTTCTCCGCGCCGTTATAGTCACCCACTTCATCGGAAAGGAAAATAAGATAGTCGTAATCAAAGAATATCAGATCCGGAGGCTTTTGGGATGAGTGCAGCGGCAACAGCTCAAGTATTCGACGGATAGCCTGATCCATTTTTCCCTGGCGCATTGGAATCTCCACCAGCAAACCATCTGCATACATCTTTTGTTCTTCTCCCCGGGCTGCGGCATACTGGAGAAGATATTTTTCTGCATTGGCATAATCGTCCCGGACCAGATACTGTAACCCCAGTTTCAAACTGCTTGGGAAATCCGAACGGAACTTAAGCGCTTTTTTCCACCACACGATTGCGGAGTCCGTCTCACCCAGTATAAGATAGATATCTCCCCTGCTGTCATAAGGATTCGGTTCTGCCGGAGCCAGTTGCAAATAACGGTCAATCGAGGATAAGGCCTCGTTGCTTTTATTTAACCCTGCTTGCGCATAAGCCAGGGCGTTCCAAAGATTCTTGTCGAGAGAGTCGATCTGGATTCCCTTCCGATATGCGAGAATCCCTTTTTCAATCTCTCCGGTGCGTCCATAATGTCTTCCCAGGTCGAGGTAAGCGCGCTTCTCGTGCGGAAATTTTTGAATATATTCTTCTGTCAACGCGGCCGCTCTGGAAGGGTTATTTTCGATACGGCTGACATACGCAGTTTGAATGATCAGGCGTTCACGCTCAGAAAGCTTGCCGCTGAGTGCATAAGCCTTCCGCAAAGCCGCACCACGGTCAATATCATTTACATCGCCGGCGGCCGTGGCGAGTGCATAATAGGCCATTGCAAAATTGCTGTCGAGCTCAATGGCCTTTCTTAATGCGGCGTTGGCTTCCGCGTAATAAAACTTCCCGTTCAATTCCACGCCTTCGATATAGGACCGGTACGCTTCCGTGGAACTCGTCGTAACGGTCGCAATTGATTTTTTCTCCTCAGCGGCTGAGGATGTGACTTTAAGATCATTTCTTACGAGTAGCGCGAGTGTGTCGACGAGCGCAAAAATTTGTTTGGGAGAATATCCGATCACGCGTACGGAACTGAGAATTTTTCCGCTCTTCACGTCGATGATCCTGGCCGTCACGGCGAGCGTCGGTTCATGCTGGAGAATGGAGCCAAGTAGCATCGTAGTCACGCCGGCGCGCTCCGCAACTTTAGTCGCCATATCCGGGGCGATTATTTTTGAATCGGTCTTGAATTCCTTTTGAATATCATACAAACGCTCCCGGCTGATGACTTCGAGATCTTTGGTCTGAGAAAGGGAAGTAATGAGAAGGTCGGCCAGCATGTCGCCGGTATGGTCCTTATCCTCGGGGTCTGCAATATTTTGAAAGTACATGACGGCCAGCGAATTTTTTTGAGCGGCTACGGTTTTTTGCGTATTGATCTGTACGTTGAACGGATTAAAAACAAAAACGACAACCAAGACAATGGCGATCGCGGCAGGAATTAAATACTTCAATATCTTTTGATTCCCTTTCTTGTCCTCAACCGGCGGAGCCGCGACGGCTCTTACGTAACCCGTCCGGGCATATTCGAGGTTCTTCATTTCCTTTCTCAGATCGGCCTGCATATCTTCGATATGCTGATACCGTTCCTTTTTGTCTTTCTCCAGCGCTTTGAGCACGATGCGCTCAAGGTCCTGAGAAACCTTATCGTTGAACCGAGCCAGAGGCTGGGGATCCTCATTGATCAGCGAATACGTCATCGCCGCCAGATGTTCGCCGCGAAACGGCAGATGCGCCGTCAGCAATTCGTAAAGGACTACACCGAAAGAAAAAATATCGGAACGCGGATCTACTTCTTCGCCCTGCGCCTGCTCCGGCGACATATAGGCGGCCGTCCCAAGCGTGGAACCGGCTTTGGTCAGTTTCACAGAGCCTTTCACTTTCGCCAATCCGAAATCCATGATCTTGACCTGGCCCTTGGGTGTGATCATGATATTGTCCGATTTAATATCGCGGTGCACGATACTTTTTTCATGAGCCATTGCCAGGCCGTCGCACGCCTGGATCGCAATATCCAGAATCGTTTTCGCAGATGGGATCTCACGCTCAACTAAGTTTTTCAGTGTCATTCCTTCAACCAATTCCATCGCGATATATAATTGATTGTCATGTTCCGCGATTTCGTAGATCGTTGTGATATTCGGATGATTGAGCGCCGAGGTCGCCCGCGCTTCGTGGTAGAAGCGTTCTTTCTCGACCGGATCGGAATTAAGATAATGCGGGAGAAATTTCAGCGCGACAAAGCGATCCAGCTGAGTATCATGGGCTTTATAG
>CAZLWA010000087.1:0-9009 GCA_964563165.1 uncultured Bacteroidota bacterium
ATGGGCTAAGTTTTGGTAGCCGCAAGCTTTAGCTTGCGAATACAGAATCATTATTTTAAATCATATACGCAGGCTGAAGCCTGCGCCCACAAATAGGATTAACGATTATGATAGGCCAAACGATATCACATTATAAAATTATCGAGAAGCTCGGAGAGGGCGGAATGGGCGTGGTGTATAAAGCCGAGGACCTGACACTTAGACGCATGGTGGCGCTTAAGTTTCTCCCCGAGCGTGTCAGCGCGAGCGAACCCGACAAGGCGCGTTTCATGCAGGAGGCGCAGGCCGCCGCGGCCTTGAACCACCCGAACATCTGCACCATCTACGGCATCGAAGAACAGGATGGACAAACCTTTATCGCCATGGAGTTTGTCGATGGACAAACGCTCAGGGAAAAGAAAGGTTCCATCAGCTTCAAACAAGCTATCGATATCGGAATTCAATTAGCTGACGGACTTGCTGTGGCTCATGAGAAGGGTATCGTGCATCGCGATATAAAACCCGACAACATCATGATCCGCAAAGACGGTATCGCCCAGATCATGGATTTCGGATTAGCGAAACTCAGAGGTGTATCCCGTTTGACCAAGGAAGGAAGTACGGTGGGAACCGCAGGGTATATGTCTCCGGAACAAGTACACGGACAGGAGGCAGATCACCGGTCGGATATCTTTTCGCTGGGCGTATTACTCTATGAATTATGTACAGGCCAGATCCCTTTTAAAGGATTACATGAGACGGCACTCGCGTACGAGATCGTGAATGTCGATGCGGCACCTATGTCAGCGGTCAAGCCGGATTTGGATCCTGAACTCGACCGCATTGTACTGGAGTGTCTGGAGAAAGAGCCGTCCGAGCGGTATCAATCGGCGGCGGAAATTTCCAAGGACCTGAAACGATTCAAACGAGAATCAGGCCGGCAGAAGATCGGGCGAACATCGGTCATTCGCGAGGCGTCACAGATCTCTCAAGTCTCACATCCGGATGACGATGGGACCTCGCTCCGATCAGCGAAGCGCGAACGCATTGCGGTCATAGCCTCCGTGCTCTTCTTTTTCATTTCCGCGGCGTTAACCGTACTCTATATGATGCGCCAATCTCCTGAAGTACAAAGTGTTCAGGCCATGATATTGCCTCCGGAAAAATTCCGTTTCAGCAGTCAGGGAGGCTCCCATATTGCTCTATCACCGAATGGAAAAATGTTGGCCTTTGTGGCCTCCGATTCCTCGGGAAAAACTCAGCTCTATGTTCGTCCTTTACGTTCTCTTGTAGTTCAGCTTCTTGCGGGCACCGAAGGGGCCACGTATCCTTTTTGGTCGCCTGACAGCCGGTTCATCGGATTCTTTGCCGGCAATAAACTAAAAAAGATCGAGGCCGGCGGCGGACCCGCCTTGACCATCTGTGATGCCAACAGCGGCCGCGGCGGTTCGTGGAGTCAGGACGGCGTGATCGTTTTTTCTCCCGATGTAGGCTCAAGTATCTCTGCCGTTACGGCAGCCGGAGGCGTTCCTGCAGCCATAACAAATCTCGACAGTTCACGCCGGGAACAGACGCATCGGTGGCCGTACTTCCTGCCGGACGGAAAGCACTTTCTCTACTTTGCGCGAGCCGTCGGTTTTGAGAACGAAGGCGATGCGATATATGTAGCCTCTCTGGACCGGGCGCTGAACAAACGCATACTCTCCGTTCATTCGAATTCGGTCTATGTGAATGGGCACATACTGTTCATGCGCGACCGAACGCTGCTCGCGCAGCCCTTTGATACAAAGAATTTTGAAATGCTTGGCGATGCGGTGCCCGTGGCCGAGCAGGTACAGTATGACCTCGCGTTCACTTGCGGAGTGTTTTCGGCGAGTGGAAACGGACATTTGGTCTATCAGGCCAGCGGGTCTCAAACCGGTTTCGATCTTTTTTTGTTTGACCGGACCGGCAAACAAATGAGTTCGTTGATCGAACCGGGGCTGTATTATACGCCGACGTTTTCGCATGATATGAAAAAATTGGCCATGATGTATCTTGACATCTCATCACACAACCAGGATGTCTGGATCCTGGAACTGTCTCGCGGTATAAAAACACGGCTCACTTTCGACCTGTCGACCGATCGTAATCCGATCTGGTCTCCGGATGGAACCAAGATCGCCTTCTGTTCGGACCGGCAAGGCCGATACGATATATATGTAAAGGCCTCCAGCGGCGCCGCTACCGAGGAAGGGCTTCTTGTATCCAATGAAAATAAAGTTACGACCGATTGGTCATCCGACGGAAATTATATTCTGTATCACACATTCGGAGATCCGAAGACTAAAAGCGACCTCTGGGTGCTTCCGCTGACCGGTGAGAGAAAACCCGTTTCTTTTTTACAGACCGACTACAACGAAAGCAGCGGCCATTTTTCATCCGATATGAAATGGATCGCTTACCAGTCGGATGAGTCCGGGAAAAATGAAGTCTATGTGCGCCCGTTCCCGGGGCCAGGCGGAAAATGGCAGGTTTCCACGAATGGCGGCACGTCTTCTCGATGGCGCCGCGATGGAAGAGAAGTTTACTACTTTTCACCGGATAGTAAGATGATGGCGGCGGAAGTGAAGCCGTCCGGCTCTGCATTCGAAGTGAGTACGGTCAAAACTCTTTTTGATCTGCAGTCCAAAGGGCAGTCGCAGTTTGAAGCTGTCAACCCGGACGGGCAGAAATTTCTGATCAAAATCACGGGGGGCGGAATTACTTCAGCTCCATTAACGCTGGTTATGAACTGGATGGAGGAACTTAAGAAAAAATGAGTAATGAGTAATGAGTAATGAGTAATGAATAATGAGTAATGAATAATGAATAATGAATAATGAATAATGAATAATGAATAATGAGTAATGAATAATGAGTAATGAATAATGAGTAATGAATAATGAGTAATGAATAATGAGTAATGAATAATGAGTAATGAATAATGAGTAATGAATAATGAATAATGAATAATGAATAATGAGTAATGAATAATGAGTAATGAATAATGAATAATGAGTAATGAATAATGAGTAATGAATAATGAATAATGAATAATGAATAATGAGTAATGAATTAAATGACGAAATGACTAAATCACTAAATGATTAAATCTTTATGATCGGACAGACTATCTCACATTACAAGATTATTGATAAGATCGGCGAAGGTGGGATGGGCGTGGTATATAAGGCCCAGGACACGAATCTGGATCGTTTTGTTGCTCTGAAATTTTTACCGGGAAAAATTACGGCCAACAGCGATGAACGTCAGCGGTTCACGATCGAAGCCAAGGCCGCCGCCGCGCTCAATCATCCGAATATCGCCACGGTTCATGCAATCGAAGATGCGGATGGCGAAACTTTTATTGCCATGGAATACGTTGAGGGTCATGAACTGAAAGAAAAGATAGCCCAGGGCATGTTGCACATCGAGCAGGTTATTGCAATGGCTATCCAGATTGCAGGAGGGCTGCAGGCCGCGCATAAGAAAGGTATCGTGCACCGGGACATTAAGAGCAGTAACATCATGATCACGGAAGACGGGAAAATAAAAATAATGGATTTTGGACTCGCCAAAGTTCGCGGCAATATGCAGGTAACCAAGGCAGGAACGACGCTGGGGACGGTTGCTTATATGTCACCGGAACAGGCGCGCGGCGAGGACGTGGATCTGCGCAGCGATATCTGGTCGTTCGGTGTCGTGCTGTATGAGATGATTACGGGAAAAATGCCCTTCCGAGGTGAACACGAAGCAGCCATGATGTATTCGATCATGAACGAATCCCCAAAGCCCATAGCTGCACTGCGTGCAGACGTGCCCGATTTTTTCGACAAGATCGTGGAACGATCGCTTACAAAAGATCTCCATGAACGGTACCAATCGGTCGATGAAATCATTGGTGACCTGACGATCACCGGCACAAGTCAATTCACCGCAGCGGGTGAACCGGTGTCATTTAAAACCCGAATCCGGCGGCCGATCATTTTTGTTCCGTTGGTACTACTGCTTGTAGGACTGGCTTGTGGTGCATACTGGCTCGTTTACCGTAACACAAAAGCAAGTTGGGCCCGCGAAACGATACTGCCGGAAGTGGAACGCCTTACTAACGAGAGCAAGTGGGCCGCTGCGTTTGTCATGGCTCTGAAAGCCGAAGAATATGTTCCTAAAGATCCGGCACTTCTTAAGCTGTGGCCCCGGTTCACAGGCATTACAAATATTCGTACGAATCCTCCGGGTGCACGCGTGTACCTCAAAGACTATTTTGCCGGCGGCGACGGTTGGACCTATCTTGGCCAAACACCCATCGACAGCATGCGATACCCCAATGGTGTTTCGCGAATCAGGATAGAAAAAGAAGGCTACATAACATTTAATGGTGGATTTGCGCTGACCAGACTGCGGAGCTCGGTTCTTAATTTAGACCCCGTCGGATCGATTCCGGAAAATATGGTGCGCGTTCCGGGTGGAAAATTCACATTGGTTATTCCCGGGCTGGACCATCTCGATTCAGTCCATATAGGCGAATATCTTATTGACAAGTTTGAAGTAACTAACAAAGAGTTCAAAGAATTTGTTGATCAGGGCGGATATGCGAAACAAGAATACTGGAAACATCCATTTATTAAGAATGGCCGCACCTTGAGTTGGGAAGATGCCATAAAGGATTTTCGGGATGCCACCGGAAGGCCGGGTCCTGCCGCTTGGGAAGTCGGAACCTATCCCGAAGGAAAAGCAGACAACCCGGTTGGCGGGATCAGTTGGTATGAAGCCGCAGCATATGCAGAATTTCGAGACAAGAGTCTGCCAACCGTGTATCACTGGAACATCGCTGCGCAAACATGGGCAGCATCCTATATCGTGCCGCTGAGTAATTTTGAAAATAAAGGTGCGGCGGCGGTTGGTAAATTCGAAGGTGTGAGTCCCAGCGGCGCTGTTGATATGGCGGGCAACGTTCGCGAATGGTGTTTCAACGAAAGCAGTTCTCAGAGGGCGATACTCGGAGGCGGGTGGAACGATCAGCCCTATATGTTCAATGACATGTTCGGTCAGCCGCCCTTCGATCGTTCTGTGACGAACGGCATACGCTGCATCAGGATATTGGATTCTGCAGCGAGCGCTCCCGCAGCCTATGCGAACCTAGAAAAACCGTTTCGGGAATTCCTGAAAGAAAAACCGGTGTCGGATCAGATCTTCAAAATTTATCTTTCACTATACCAATACGATCACTCCCCTCTAAATGTAAGAATTGAATCTTCCGATACTACCGATGAATGGATCACTCAGAAGGTTTCTCTCGATGCAGCCTATGGAGGCGAGAGACTATTATTGTATTTGTTCATCCCAAAGGTATACAACCCTCCTTTTCAAACCGTGGTGTTTTTCCCGGGCTCAAATGCTATTCACACACGCTCCAGCAGATCTTTACCGATTGGCAGCATTGACTTTATTGTGAAGAGCGGCCGGGCATTAGTGTATCCCATCTACAAAGCGACTTATGAAAGAGGAAGCGGTCTGACTACAGATAATCAAATTCCGACGAATCTGTATCGTGAACACGTACTCGCCTGGGCAAAAGACATTCGGCGTTCCATCGACTACGTTGAATCCCGAAAGGAATTTGATGCTCAGAAGATCGCTTATTATGGAATAAGCTGGGGCGGCGCCATGGGAGCGATCATGCCGGCCGTGGAGCCGAGATTAAGAGCGAGTATTCTATACGTTGCCGGCATGGAATTTCAGCGTGCGCTGCCGGAAGTGGACCAGATGAACTTTATTACCCGTGTGAAAATTCCTGTCATTATGCTCAACGGGAAATATGATCACTTCTTTCCGGTCGAAACATCCCAAAAGCCCATGTTCGAACTTTTTGGAACACCGCTCGCACAAAAAAAATACGTGCTATTTGAGACGGGGCATTTTGTTCCTCGCAATCAGCTGATAAAGGAATCTCTAGACTGGCTGGATAAATATTTGGGACCGGTGAAGTAAATAAATTTCCTGAAAAGGATAATCATGATCGGACAAACCGTTTCACATTATGCGCCAAAGGCGCATCCGCCTCTGGCGGACAAGATTTTCGGGAGTGGCACATGATTGGCCATACCATTTTCCATTATAAAATTCTTGAAAAGCTCGGCGAAGGCGGAATGCCCCGAAATTGCCCGCGAGCGGAGCGAGTGGCTGCAATTTCGTGGATCCAGTCACGACAATGTCGGGACGGAAGCGGGAGGCTTCACTTATGTTAGGACAAACAATTTCACACTATAAAATTATCGACAAAATCGGCGAAGGCGGGATGGGCGTGGTGTATAAAGCCCAGGATACCTCTCTGGATCGTTTTGTTGCGCTCAAATTCTTGCCGGAGCGATTATCCAATTCCGAGCAGGACCGCGCACGATTTTTACAAGAAGCAAAAGCCGCGTCCGCTTTGAATCACCCCAATATCTGCACGATACACGGGATTGAAGAGCACGATAAGCAAATGTTTATCGTGATGGAGCTGGTGGAAGGACAAACGCTGAGAGATAAGAAAGGATCGATCAGTTTCAAGCAAGCCATCGATATTGGTATTCAATTAGCCGACGGACTGGCTGCGGCCCATGAAAAAGGAATAGTGCATCGTGACATCAAACCCGATAACATTATGATACGCAAAGACGGTATCGTGCAGATCATGGATTTCGGGCTGGCTAAGCTGCGTGGCGTATCCCGCTTGACCAAAGAAGGCAGTACGGTCGGAACCGCGGGCTACATGTCTCCGGAACAAGTGCAGGGACTGGATGCAGATCATCGTTCGGATATATTTTCACTCGGTGTGTTGCTATATGAATTATTCACAGGACAACTCCCTTTTAAAGGATTACATGAGACGGCACTTGCGTACGAAATTGTGAATGTCGATTCTCTGCCGATGTCATCGGTGAAACCCGAGATAAATGCGGAACTGGACCGCATTGTACTGGAGTGCATGGAGAAAGACCCAAATGAAAGGACGCAGTCCGTCAAACAGATCGCTATTGACCTGAAACGATTCAAACGTGAATCCAGCCGATCAAGGGTCAGTATGGTCCGGCCGGCATACGAGTCTTCTGAGTCTGCACCAACTAAAAAATTGATCAATTGGGAAAGAATCGGTTGGGCCGTCGTCATCACTGTATGCGCAGTGGGATGGATACTGTCGATGCTGCGAAAGACCGGTGAAAATACAACTACCCGATTGAATATCTCGGCGATCAATTCGCCCGGTCAGGAAATTATTCGATCGGACGTCTCCAACCATGCGATCTCTCCGGATGGGCGCTTCCTGGTATATATCCTGTCAGAAGCGGGTACGTCACAATTGTACATCCGTTCGCTTAATAATTTTCAGGCGAATCCGATCAAAGGAACAGAGAACGGCAACTCACCATTCTTTTCGCCCGACGGACAATGGATCGGATTCACCGCGGACGGCAAATTAAAAAAAATACCGGCATCCGGAGGTACTGCAGAAACGATCTGTGATGCACCGGCATTTCGAGGCGGTTCATGGGGGATTGACAATCGAATCTACTTTAGCCCCGCTTTCGCATCGAGTATCATGTCCGTTTCCGCTACGGGCGGTGACGTTCGGATATTTTCGATATTGGATTCAACACGGAAGGAGCGCACCCACCGGTGGCCCCAGGTGCTACCGGATGGCAAGTGGGTCCTCTACACGATCGGAGATCAAAGTAATCCCAATTCGTATGTCGATGCATCCTTCGCATTCCAGTCTTTGGAAACAGGTGAGCGTCACATTCTGGATGTACACGGGGAGATGGCCCTGTATGTGGAGCCCGGATATCTTATCGTTGCGCGCAACGGCGCGCTACTTGCCGCGCCGTTCAGTCTTAAGGACTTTCGTGTCACGCAGCCGTTGGCTACCGTCATAAGCGAAGTAAGCGGCGATCCCGGAAGCGGCATCTCTTATTTCTCGATCTCCGGAAAGGGCCACCTTACCTACCTTTCCGGTTCTCAGACCAGAGAACTTGAATTGTTATGGGTATCGCGAGACGGGAAAGAGACGCCTGTTTCGTTGGCCAAACAGCCGTATGATACTCCGAGGGTATCACCCGATGGAACCAAGTTAGCGCTAACGATCGGGCTGGTTGCGGGAAGCGATAATGATATTTGGATCTATGACCTGAGGACATCCGCTTTGAATAGGCTTACTTTTGAGAAAAAAATGTTTGATCCTGTTTGGAGTAAGGATGGAAAGAAACTTTACTACGCTTCTGCGGTCGAGGGAAAAGAGGGTATCATGGTTCAGGCCTCGGATGGGAGTTCCGAAGGAAGCTCCGTTCTTTCCAGCAAATTGCCCCGATTCCCGATCTCTATTTCACCCAACGGAACACAGCTGCTCATTAATTTTTTGGGCGGCCCCACCGACGGCGATCTCTATAAACTGAATCTCAATGAAGATAAAGAATGTTCGCCGTTGCTAAATTCCGCGGCATACGAGTATGGCGGCTGCATATCGCCGGACGGCCGGTATATAGCCTATGGGTCGAATGAGAGCGGCACATTGGAGGCGTTTGTGCGAACCTACCCGGACCTGAAAGGAAAATGGCAGGTCTCGGTCAAGGGCGGCCTGAGTCCCATTTGGTCTCCCGACGGCAAAGAGATATTCTTTGTCAGTACCGTTGGAAAAATGATGTCGGTTTCCGTCAAGACATTTCCGGCATTTTCTGCGGATCAACCACGGGAATTGTTTGACGTTTCCCAAATGTACTTTCCGAATAATCCGGTAACAAACTTCGATATTTCGCCTGATGGCAAGCGTTTTATCATGGTTCGTAACGCGCATATCGGTACGAATGTCACTTCATTTAACATGGTGCAGAACTGGATCGCAGAGCTGCAGCGCGAAATGCCAGGCAAATGAATAATGAATAATGAATAATGAATAATGAATAATGAATAATGAATAATGAATAATGAATAATGAATAATGAATAATGAATAATGAATAATGAATAATGAATA
>CAZLWA010000088.1:0-2370 GCA_964563165.1 uncultured Bacteroidota bacterium
GGACAATTCCATAGAGGTCCAAAGCATCTGCACGAAGGTCGGCTATGTGAATTGCAAAACATTCCGTGAAGTATTCAAGAAATATTTCGGGATGCCGCCGGGGCAATTCAGAGAATCCTTCATGCAACAGAGCAGCCGGCAGTCACCCATGCTTCCCCTCTTGCCCCCCATCCCCGCTCCTTTCAGCAAAGCGAATACGGAAGAGACCGCACAAAACAAGAAGTGAGCTGCGAACGCGTCCTGCGGCGAGGCAGGCTTTAGCATTTACCAGGACAGAAAAATCAATAATACTATGAGCCGCTTCACAAACATCCTCACGGTATCTCCGTTTGCCGATGGTAAAACGTGGTACTTGTGTGACGATTTCGGATATGAGATAGGAGCTGAAGGCAGCGGAAAAGTCATTGACGTTCCGGCGGGCTTTGCCACGGATTTTGCAAGCATACCTGTCCTGTTTTGCGCTCTGCTGCCGAAGTGGCAAAAATACGGTAACGCCGCGGTTATTCACGACTTCCTTTACTACGAGCAAACCACGGCGAGAAAATATGCCGATGACATCTTGTGGGAAGCAATGGGAGTGTTGAATGTCCCGCGCTGGAAAAAAGTCGTCATTTATTTGGGCGTCCGTTGGGGCGGATGGTGGGCCTGGTTCCAGAACGGGCGTAAGCGAAAAAAAGGCCGTTCGAAGATCGCACATGAACCGGTTAAATCCATTGACAGGCCTGTGTATTTGCATTTTAATGAAATAAATAATGACAAATTAAATCTCAGCAAAGGCAAAATCCTTTGAACTCGATGGCCTTATGAAATCCGCAAGGCCCGGAAGTATCAAGCATACTGATTAAAATCATTGCGCAAAACAATAAATCCGCATACATTTCCCCCGCGAGAGAGTATCCCCAAAATCATAGGAGCCTTATGCAATCCAATCTTACACGCCTCTTCCTGCTGATTTTACTGTTCAGCGGATGTTCAAAAAGCAAAACCGATCCGGCGACAGAACCCAAGAAAGACGATTTCGTTTACCTGACGGAACAAGTTGCAGACCTAAAGATCCTGCGGTATCAGGTTCCCGGCTTTGATCAACTGACACCCAGACAAAAAGAACTGGCTTATTACCTTTCCCAGGCGGCTTTATCCGGCCGTGATATCATTTGGGATCAGAATTACAAAAATAATTTACTGATACGCCGAACCCTGGAAGCGATTGTTTCCGGATACCGGGGCGATCGTAATACCGAGGACTTTAAGAAATTCATAGGGTACACGAAACGCCTGTGGTTCTCGAATGGGATCCATCATCACTACGGCAGTAAGAAATTCGAGCCGGAATTTTCCAGGGAATATTTTTCGCAGCTCGTGAAAAATTCTCCGGACGGAAATTTCCCGATCGAAAGAGGCGAAAGTGTGGATCAATGGATCGGCAAGATCACGCCGATCGTTTTTGATCCCAACATGGATTCCAAGCGGGTCAATCTCAATCCAAAAGACGATATGATAAAAACGTCGGCCAACAATTATTATGAAGGCCTTACGCAGAGGGAAGTGGAAGAGTATTACAAAAAAGCTATAAACAGGAATGATCCTGAGCCTGTTTCCTACGGCCTTAATTCCAAATTGATCAGAGAGAACGGGGTGATCAAAGAAAAAGTCTGGAAAGTCGGCGGTATGTACACTCAGGCTATCGAGCAAATCGTCGCCTGGCTGGAAAAAGCAGGCGGAGTGGCCGAGAATGAGACCCAAAAAGCCGCTTTGGATAAATTGATCGAATATTACAAAACCGGTGATTTAAAAAAGTTTGATGAATACAATATCATTTGGGTTAAAGACACGTCTTCCACGGTTGACGTGATCAACGGATTCATCGAGACCTACGGCGATCCCTTAGGATACCGCGGGGCGTATGAATCGTCTGTGTTCTTTAAGGATAAGGAGGCCACGAAACGCATTGAGGCTGTCAGCAAGCAGGCGCAGTGGTTTGAAGACCATTCCCCTTTGGCGCCGGACCACAAGAAGAAAAATGTGAAGGGCATATCGGCCAAAGTGATCACGGTTGTGATCCAGTCGGGCGATGCCTCTCCCACTTCCGCGATAGGGATCAATCTGCCTAATGCCAACTGGATCCGAAAGGAATACGGTTCCAAGTCGGTGACGTTAGGCAACATCGTCTATGCGTATGGGAAATCCAACGAAACTTCCGGCCTGCTGGAAGAATTTGCCTATTCCCGGGAAGAAATTGATCGCACGAAAAAATACGGAGTGTTGGCGGATAATCTCCACACTGACATGCATGAAGTGATCGGCCATGCCTCCGGTCAGATCAATGCCGGCGTGGGGTCGCCAAAAGAAACCCTGAAGAATTACGGTTCG
>CAZLWA010000089.1:0-10424 GCA_964563165.1 uncultured Bacteroidota bacterium
AGATGATTCAATACGCGGCCGTCATCGGGCAACAGCCCGATATACATGCTCGCATAAGCTGCAAATTCGCCTTCTTTCGGTTTCGGGATCTTTTTCATAAATATGTTGGTTAAGTTTTGGAAAATGTCTGCCGATTCAAGCTATTAAGATTTAAATTTCATGTCAATGAAAAACTCTTGTGTGAATTTTTGGATGAGGTACTTAGGCTGTGAAAGAAAACTCATTTACCTTTTCATAATGGTCTGAAGCGAATCACAAAGAACCTGGGCCACAATTCTGTGAACCGTTTCATTCGGATGATGATCGGCAGGATGCACCCAGAGATCGCGGTCTCTTCGGCCTGCCAGAAACGGCAGCAGATCAACAAAATGAACGTACTCCGAATGATGAGAAGTTACCTCATTTCGGATCAGAGCGTGAATGTGAGTTAAAGGGTAGTCGCCGTCAAGCTCGAACAAAACAGGAAAGCAAAGAACTACGCAGTGAAGTTTATTGCGTTCGCATTGATGAATGATCTCGTCCAAACTTTCTTTTGTTTTATCCCAATTTGGATTGGCATTCGAGTACAGGCTGTCGTAATAAGCTATGGTTCTTTCGGTAGTCTCCTGTTTTCTCAACCATTTCCAAATCAGTTGAAAAGTCCTTAATGCGAAGATACCCGCGCGCGGCGGCCTCACATCCGGTCCGGTTTCGCTGACAAACGGCTCCAGCGGCCGGCGCAAAACTTTTTTATGGAAATAATCCGCATAAAATAATTTTGATTCCGCATCGTTAAGATTGTAGCCGACGATGACGGCGTCGGGATTCAGAGGCAGCACCGTTTTTTCGAGTAAAAGCAATTCTTGCTCCGTGTTATACCCTCCCACGCCAAAATTATAGCTTTCAACTTTCCTGGCGAGTGCTTTTTTGTCATTACACAAGCTGGCCGTCTGTTCAGAATAGGTATCGGAATCCTTAACCCCTTCACCGAACGTGAACGAGTCGCCCAAAAATGCGAGACGCACCGTCAGGGAATCTTTAGCAGATCTGAATTCCCGCCCTCTGAAGCCCCATGAATTGGTATGGTGACGAACGGCGTTGTTGGCGTCAAAGTAGTTTCTCGGATTGCCGTCGTAAATGAATTCGATGTCCGAAGAAGGCTGATACGTGTAAAAATAAGTGCGGTCGGTGAAGACTTTGAAGAAAAATTGATCGGACGGCGATCGGTGGGCGTTATAGAACTTAGGCAGATCAAAAAACGCCAACAATAATTCGCACAGCGCTAATCCCACCATCACTCCCGAGAGAACGAGCGCTATCTCTTTCCAAAAAGCCCTGATCCGTGACATAGATTGAAACACCATTCAATTTGAATAACTCCGTTTGAAATCCTCCATCACTTCGTCGAGATTTTTTCGATCATCGAAAAAAAACAGAATCTTCATAATAATATTTTCTACGATCGCATCCGGGCAGGACGCGCCGCTCGCAAGCATGATCTTCACAGGCTTTCTGAGCGGTAAGAAGTTCTTGGCGGTCGTTTCGGTCTTGCGATGAAAATCAAAGCAATGAATCTTGCTTTTTGATATGATCTTGTCGGCGGAGGAAATGTAATAGGTCGGCAATTTCTGTTCACACAGTTCGTACAAATGCGATGTATTGGAACTGTTATATCCGCCGGCGACGATCGCTACATCCGCCCGCTCTTCCAGTAGGCCGTAAATCGCGTTCTGATTATCGTTCGTCGCATAACACAGGGTGTCGCGTGTGTCGGCGAAACGCTCACTCACACCGCCGGCCGGCAAATCAAATTTCTTTATCATCGCTTGTTTCAGAAAATCCGCAATCGCCTGCGTTTCTACCGCCAGCATCGTTGTTTGATTGACGACGCCGATGCGCTGCAGGTCTTTGGTCACGTCAAAGCCGGCAGAATACTGTTCTCTGAATATTTCATAAAAGGCCTGCGGTTCGATCTCTCCTGATATCACCGCCGCTAATTTTTTCGCTTCATGTATGTCGCGCACTACCACCGTAGGAGCGTCTTCCTTGCTGTGCGAGAACGTCGCCCGCGTTTCTTCGTGCGACGGTTTTCCGTGGATGACGACGGTGTACCGTTCCTTGCCTATCGCCGCGGCCTTATTCCAGACTTTTTCGACAAACGGACAGGTGGTGTCGTACCGGTACGATTGAATGCCGATGGAAGTCAGTTTTTTCTGAATTTCCAGGGTTGTTCCGAATGCCGGGACGATCACAATGTCATCGGATTTCAATTCGTCCCACGAAATAATTTGTTCGCCCGATGTATGCATGATGAACTTCACCCCCCGGCTCTGCAGGTCCCGATTGACGTCCGGATTATGGATCATTTCGCTCAGCAGGAATATCCGTTTCCCGGGATTTTCCGCGATAGCCTTATAAGAAATCTCAATCGCGTTTTCAACGCCGTAACAAAACCCGAAATGACGCGCCAGCAAGAATATCACCGGACCGAAATCCAAAACCGTCGGCTTGAAATTTTTCTTCCGGGAATCCAGATCGCGCCGGAAATTCTTGATTTCCGTGATAAACGAACTCCGATAGATCAACGGGATATCGAATTTCTTCATGAAGATACTTTAGCGAAAAAAATCAAGAAAACAAAATTCATTTTTGGACTGAAAATTTATTTGAGAAGGGTTGGCGGTAACCTATTTAATGAATATGCTTTTTACGTTGACGAATTCTCTGATTCCGAAGATCCCCAGTTCGCGCCCGTAACCGGATTGTTTCATTCCGCCGAACGGCAGCCGCGGGTCGGATTTTACAAATGCATTTACAAAACACGAGCCGGCTTGCAGATATTTTGACGCCAAATGTTCTCCGCGTGCAGTGTCGCGTGTGAAAATGGCCGCGCCCAGCCCAAAAGAAGTATCGTTGGCCAAACGGATCGCGTCGTCCGCATCTTTCGCGGAAATGATCGCCGCCGCCGGACCGAATGTTTCTTCGTCAAACGCGGCCATGCCTTTTTCGACGCCGGTGAGAACCGTTGGCGGATAGAACCAGCCTTTACGGGCGGGAACCTGTCCGCCAAGAACAAGGCGCGCGCCATGGCGCACGCTGCGGCCAACCTGATCATGCAGCGCGTCCCGCAAATCTTTCCTCGCCATCGGACCGATATCAAATGTGCCTTCAACGGGATCGCCGTACGTTTTCGATTTCATCTTTTCCAGGATCAACTCTTCAAATTGCTTCCGTATGCTCTCCACGACGATCAGGCGTTTGGCTGCGATACACGATTGACCGGCATTGATCAATCGCGCCGTTACGCACGTCTGCGCGGTTAATTCCAGATCCGCGTCTTCCAAAACTACATAAGGATCGCTGCCGCCCAACTCCAGAACGCATTTTTTTAGATGCTTGGCCGCTTCCATAGCGATCACGCGCCCGGTTTTGGGGCTGCCGGTAAAAGTAACGGCCTGAACGGACGGATGCGCAATGACGCCCGGAATCGCATCGACCGGCGCGAACAGAATATTAAAAATATTTTCAGGCAGTCCGGCTGCTTTTGTGATTTCCTCCATGGCCCGCGCGCAGCCGCACACATTGGGCGCATGTTTCAGAATAACCGCATTGCCCGACATCCACAGCGCGGGCATAAAACGAAAGATCTGCCAGAACGGGAAATTCCATGGCATGACCGCGAAAATAACGCCCATCGGCTCATACGCTATAAAACTTTTTGAAGCATCCGTTACGACGGCCTCCCGAGCCAAAAATCTTTCCGCATGTTCCGCATAATACTCACATCCCCATGCCGATTTCTCCGCTTCCATTTCGCCCTGCGCCAGAGGTTTTCCCATCTCGATCGCGATGAGACGTGCTAATTCATTTTTCCTTTCGCGCAGAATTTTCGCGACATTCTTTACTAACTGCGCCCGCTCTGAGATCGGCCGATGGGACCACGACCGGAACGCGCGCTGCGCCGATTCAATCATGTTCAGCGTCTCGTCATACGGCGTTTCCGGATACGAGGCGACCGTTTCCTCTGTGGAAGGATTGACAGTTTGGAAAGACATATTGCTGCTTTCTTTTTGGCAGATAATATCTACGCAGTTACATTATTTTTCAACCTAATCCTAACTTCTTACGATGCGCCTTCGAGAGGGATCCGGTGACCAGATCGTACGAATGGTCGATCCATTGATAAACGAGTTTGTCGGGGATCGAGCCGTCCATCGCAATCGTGTTCCAATGTTTCTTATTCATATGATAGCCGGGTCGAACGGCTTCGTAGCGTTCACGCAGGTCCGCAGCTTTTTCCGGATCGCATTTCAGGTTGATGCCGTCAAATAGGTGAACGTTGGTCAGAGCGAACATCTTTCCCATCACTTTGTAAACCGCCGTTTCCCGGTCGAACGGAAATCCTTCCGCAACGCCCTTTTTTGAAAGGCAGTAATTTCGAAATTGTTCCAAATCCATGTCAGCTGAATCCTTCTGACACCGCTTTTATCCGTCCTTTTTTCAATTGCTCGAGATATTCTTAGCGTATTCGAGCCGGCTATCAATTCGAATGGCGTAATAGTAAAGCCAATGGCCAAGATATGAAATAAATTTTAGTATTGCATTTTATTTTGATTTTTCGTAGTATCACTCAGACACAAAAAAACTACCAAAACCCAGTTCGATAAGGTGCGTTTTGTGTCGGCATCCTGTCGAAAAGTTAAAAGGAGAAAAGTTATGTTGAAGAAAATCACGCTCATGACATCGGCGTTAGCGCTGATGATCATCATCGGTTGCGGTGGACCGCCGACCGAAGAAATCAACAAAGCCAAAGCCGCGAAAGCGACTGCGGATGCTGCCAACGCCGGCACGTATGCCAAAGATCAGTATGATGCAGGCACCAAAGCCTGGATGGACGGCGAAGCTGCCGTCAAAGGCAAAGAATGGGACAAAGCTAAAAAAGCTTACGCCACGGCCGCTACTCAGTTTGATGCAGCGGGCAAAGCAGCGCCTGCCGGTCATGATGCTATGAAAGCTGATTTGACGGCTCGCATGGCTAAATTGGCAGCCGACCATAATGACAAAGCAATGGCCGACATGAAGAAGAAAATGGCGACGATGAAGAAAGACGACAAGATGAAAATGGACAAAAGTATGGCTGACTGCAAGGCAAACGAAGCGGCAGCTGCAGACCTTATCGCCAAAGATGATTTAGTCGGCGCTGCAGAAAAAATCACGGCCGATGAAGCGGTTCATGCAGGCATGATGACTATGATGAATCCTCCTAAGAAAGATGCGATGAAGAAGTAATCCTTCTTGTATTGAATTTTAAACCCCGACGTCTTTCGATTTCGGGGTTTTTTATTTTTACCAGGATTCGGGGAACACTGAAGTTTATCACTTGAATCTTAATAGTTTTTCCTTTAATTTCAATTACGTTTAGAAAAACCAATACCAAAGAAGGAGGAGTTACTGTGTTAAACAAAATAGCCGCGATAATATCAGCGCTTGCGCTGATGGTCTTGATCGGATGCGGAGGGCCTCCGCAGGAAGAAATTAACAGAGCGAAGGCAACTAAAGCCGGGGCGGAAGAGGCAAAAGCCGATGTGTACGCCGCGGACCTGTATGATGCCGGCGCAAAAGCCTGGGTGGAGGCCGAAGAGGCTGGTTTTGCCAAGAACTGGGCAAAAGCGAAGAAAGATTATGCGGAAGCTGCGAAACAATTTGAGGCGGCGGGCAAAGCAGCGCCTAAAGGTCATGATGATATGAAAGCCGATTTGACGGCTCGTATGGCTAAATTAGAAGCCGATCATAATGACAAAGCTATGGCCGACATGAAGAAGAAAATGGCGACGATGAAGAAAGACGACAAGGCTGCCATGGATAAGATGATGGCGGACTGCAAAGCGAATGAAGCTGCAGCTAAAGATCTTATCGCCAAAGATGATTTAGCGGGCGCCCAGGAAAAAATCGTAGCCGATGAAGCGACTCATGCAGGCATGATGACTATGATGAATCCTCCTAAGAAGGATACGATGAAGAAGTAATTCTTTTTGTATTGATTTTAAAACCCCGAAGCCTTCGATTTCGGGGTTTTTATTTTATTTGAACCCGGCCTTGTGCAAATACGGATGATCCGGCTTTATTCACATGGCACCTTTTTCATCGGGTAGTCAAACCTCATCTCTTTCCCGTCCTTTTTTCCCTCGATCCACGCCAACAGCGAACCATCTTTCTCCAAGCGGTATATAATGCGCTGGGGAAAATCGTGTTCTTTATTCTCAAAGATCAGTTGTCGTGCGTCGTTATTGACCAATTTAAACGACGCTTCTTTCTGCCCTGAAGGAATAGCGGTGTAATAGATATCTCCGTTATCCTCCCGGTGAATGCGCATGAATTCGTATTCCACATTCTTTCCATTCTTGACGATCCGGCTGGTACCGAGCATGACCCCTCCGGAAGGCTTCATCCACTGCTCCAACGTTTCCTTTTTATCGTTGGATCCGTCCCAGCATCCGGCCAGCCAGGCAAAATTTTCAATCTTCGGTTTTGATTCCTGCGCATGAAGTGCGAAAGCGAACATGAAGATCATTCCCACATATCGCATAGAGCTCCTTTTATTAAGGTTAGTTACAGTGAAAGGGTATGAATAAGTTAAGCGAGAGTATTGGAAAAATCCGACACGCGGTGTTTTCGGGTAAAAAAATCGCCTAACGTATTTTCGTTGACCAAATAAGAGGAAGGAATTTCACCGGTAAACTCTTTGAAATCGCGGATGAAATGGGCTTGATCATAATAGCCACAATGCAAAGCGATCTCAACCCATCGCGGATTTGGCTCGGGACCGAGCAGTCTAAAAACTTTCTGAAAACGTACGAGGCGCGCCAACAGCTTCGGGCCGATTCCGACGCGCTCCTGGAATTTACGTTCTATCTGTCTTGCACTCAAGGATATCTCCGATACCAGCCTGTCCAAAATCAGATTGCCGCCGCTGGAAATAATTTGTTGAACGGCATAAGCGATCTTGTTATCCCCATCCGTATGTAAACGGCGCATAAGAATTCTTTCCGCGTCGAGAACCTGGGAATCGAAATTACCGGCGCCTGCCAAACGAGCCGTTAATTCTTCGGCCAATCTCCCCCACACAGCATCCAGGTTCTGAATCTTGTCGGTGACACCATCCAAAGCAAATTGGAGAAATGGAAATGCACCGCCCGGCTGAAACCGTATCCCAAAAAGATGAATGCGTCCGGTCGGTTCGATCACAGTATGATCCCGCATCTGGCCTACGAGCAGCGCCGGGGGCTGGATTTCGGTGCTGCCATCCCTATGATAACGCAGGAAAGGGTTGGACAGATTAAACACAATTTCCATGCGCCCATCGGGAAAAATCTTTTCTTTTTTTCCGGCGCCTTCCAACCTCCAAAACGATTCGATGTAAAGGGCCAATGGCGGTGTTGGAGTTTTTTCAAAGAATTGAATCACGGGATAATCAATTATTATTCATACGACAAAAGCTTACTACTTGAATCTTAATAAAATTTCTGTAAATTTCAACCACAGTGTTCAAAAACCAATACTTAAGTCAGGAGTTACCATGTTAAACAAAATTGCTTCGATGACATCGGCGCTGGCGCTGATGATCGTGATCGGCTGCGGAGGACCTCCGCAGGAAGAAATTAACAAAGCTAAGGCGAATAAAGCCGCCGCAGAAACGGCAAAAGCCGATGTGTACGCGACGGATCAGTATGATGCCGGCGCAAAAGCCTGGGTGGCAGCCGAAGAGGCCGGTTTTGTCAAAGACTGGGCCAAAGCGAAGAAAGACTATGCGGAAGCGGCGAGACTATTTGATGTAGCCGCGAAAGCCGCGCCGGCCGGCCATGATCAAATGAAAAATGACGTGTCAAAAGCTATTGCGGATTTCGATACCAAAATGGGCGCAGGTAATAAAGACATGGCTTCTAAAATGAAAACTATGAAGAAAGAGGATAAAGCCGCTATGGACAAAGCCGGCAAAGAATGCGCGGCGCTTTCGGCAGAGGCCAAAGACATGCTTGGCAAGGACGATATTAGCGGCGCCAAAGACAAAATCGACGAGGCTAATAAGCACCTGGATGAAATGGCCGCGAAGATGATGCCGGCTAAGAAATAGAATTTCTGTAAAATCTGACCGAAACCTATAAGGTTTTAAAAACCTATAGGTTTTTTTTATTTCCTCAACAATTTAAACGCGTGATTCCACGTACTTGTTGCAGCGCCGTAAATGACCCACAGAATGCAGAGCGGCTCGAGCAATCGCGCGCCTTCTATGCCGCCGATATCAATCGAGCCCGGCCAGCCGAACGCGGTGAGAATTTCCGTGACTTTCTTCTTCGCCTCGGCGTCATTGCCGCAGATGAACATATCCGGTACGCCGCCCGGAAATTGCGGATTGACCATGTGTGCATTGCCGACGATATTAAAACATTTAACGACTTTAGCACCGGGCAGCCAGCGCTGAACCTGCTCACCGCCGGAGTCTGTGTGGCCCAGAGCCAATCGCGGCGGCATGCCTTTGCTGAAATCCAGTGGGTTGGTCGTGTCGATCACGACCTTACCCGCAAAATTTTTCGGATTCGCAAGTTTGACCGCGTTTTCCGTTCCGGTCCACAGCGTCGCAAGAACAATCACTTCACCGAACGCGGCAGAGTCGGCGAACGTTCCTGCCGAAGCTTTCGCGCCATTCTTCGCCGCCCATGTTTTCGCTTTTTCATTGTTCGCCTCGCGCGAACCCATTTTCACTTCATGTCCCAATTTGATAAATCCGCTGCCGAGCACCTGCCCGACATCGCCTGTGCCGAGAATGGAGATTTTCATGAGAATCCTTTCATTCTAAGAATATTAAGATATCCTATCGGAAGATTGAATCTTAGAGCCCCTATTTGCCGGCGTTCTATTTCCCTACCAATCTCCGATGATAATTAATTTGCCCCAGATGATAATTCAAATGTCCGACCAGCGTCAGCAGCCAGAATTCCGTGGTCATCGGTTTTTTGAACACTTCAATGGGATAGTTTTTATCGAAATCGCTCACATGCATTTGACTGAGCGTTTCGGGAATGATGTGCATCGTTTCTTCAATGTTTTTGAGCAGCTCCGATCTGGGAATATTTTTAACCGCAAATTCCGCATCGCGGTCCCGCACGTAACCGCTTTTTCCGAGTACCGCCCCGATGAAATATCTCAGTCCGCCCGTAATGTGCACACAGAGATTGCCGGCGGAATTATTTGTGCCGGGCGCCGTGAGCCAGAGTTTGGATTCGTCCGAATACGATTCGATCTCTTTTTTTAGCGTGGCAAGGTCGCGTTCGAAAATGTCTATGAGGGAATGTGCAAGCATAGTTTTTTCCTTCCTTTGGTTCGCCCCTACGGGCTTTTGAAAATAATATGAATCTCCATTCTACAAACAGGTCGCCGCTACGGGGCTCATTAACGGCATTAACCCCCTATGATAAACCATTTTTCTAGTCTCGCAATTAAGCTCCGTAAGCGCGTTCCATTTGTAGTAAGAACGGTTCTAACCGAAAAGTTGAGCTCCGTAGGAGCGAACCGTCTGTAGAAGGAGATGAATCAGAAAGTCTAAGCTTCGTAGGAGCGCCCTGTTTGTAGTAAACATTTCAAACAGCAAATCTAAGCTCCGTAGGAGCGAACTGTTCATAATATCGCATTTAATTTGTCTAATCTATCTATTGCATACGTCGGTTTGATCCCCGTCTTATTTTCCTTGCTATCCGGGTTGAACCAGCATGTGTCGATCCCGAAATTGATCCCGCCCTGAATATCCGATTTCAAATTGTCACCGACAATGAGCGTCGATATTTTTTCAGTGTGATCAATTTGCTTCAGAGCATACTCGAATATTCCCGGCTGCGGTTTAGCGACGCCGATATCTTCGGAAACAACGATCGCTGAAAAATATTTATAAACCGGCGAAACCCTGAACCTGGGATGCTGCACCGACGTCAACCCGTTGGTCAGCAAGACCAATTTGTAATGTTTGGCTAGTTGAACGACCAGATCCTCCGCACCGTTGAGAAGAAATGATCCTTGCGAAAGCGCATTCAAATAAAAATCTGAAAACGCCTGTGCATCCAGCGTTAAATCCACTTCATTGAAATATCTGCGGAAGCGTTCCGTTTTCAATTCGTCCGCAGAGATCTTGTGCTCTTCCAGTTCCGACCAGACCTGCGTATTGATATCGTTGTAGATCTTGAGATGAAGAGGTTCATTGTAGGATGCGCCGAAATGCCGGAAACTTTCCGAGAGGGCAAATTTTTCAGCCCGGTCAAAGTCGAAGAGTGTTCCGTCGGCATCGAATAAAATGACTTTATATTTCATATTTCTGCATCCCACGAATCACGAAAAAACACTGAAAAGACCATTTGCCCGCGAAATACGCGAAAAACACCAATGATTTGAAAACAAAA
>CAZLWA010000090.1:0-7369 GCA_964563165.1 uncultured Bacteroidota bacterium
ACGTCATTATTCTCAACGGCCGGATAGCGGATCACGGCATTGCCATCATGTCCGCACGCGAGGGGTTGACGTTCGAAACGTCCGTGGAAAGTGATACCGCACCATTAAATGAATTGGTGAATGTGATGCTGCAGGCCTCAAAAAATATTCACGTGCTGCGCGATCCTACGCGGGGCGGTATCGCCAGTGCGCTTAACGAGATTGCAGAGACCGCCAAGGTCGGCATTTATATTGAAGAAGATAAAATTCCGATCACCGAGCAAGTGAAAGGCGCGTGTGAAATTCTCGGGCTCGATCCGCTGTATATTGCCAACGAAGGAAAGCTTCTGGCGTTTGTCGCTAAAGAAGACGCCGAAACAATTCTCGCGGCCATGCGCGCCCATCCGCTGGGCAGAGAGTCCGTGATCATCGGCCGTGTGGTCGCGGATCATCCGGGCAGCGCGGTCATGAAAACTTCCATCGGAAGTATGCGCGTCGTCGATATGCTTTCGGGTGAACAACTACCGAGGATCTGTTAAATGTCATCCATGGCGGTCTCAAAATCCATTACGCTAATCACCCAGAACGCGGCCATGCGGAGCCTGCTGGCCGGCATTGATCAAATTGTGGAATCGGACAGTTCTATCCTGCTGATCGGTGAGACCGGCGTCGGAAAGGAATTAGTCGCGGAGTACATTCATCGTACGAGTCCGCGCAGTGAGCATCCCTTTGTCAAGGTGGGCTTGTCGGCGCTTCCTGCGGAACTTCTCGAGAGCGAATTATTCGGCCATGAAAAAGGCGCCTTCACCAGTGCTTCCAGTGAGAAAAAGGGGCTCTTTGAATTAGCCCATACCGGCAGCATATTTTTGGACGACATTGATGATTTTCCGGTTATGCTGCAATCGAAACTTCTGCGCGTGCTGGAGTCCCGTGAATTGATGCGGGTAGGCGGACAAACTTCGCTGCCGGTCGATATCCGGCTGATCACGGCTTCGAAAATTGATCTGAAAGAATTAGTTGAGCGAAAATTATTTCGTGCCGATCTGTACTATCGCATCAACGTCGTACCGATCACGATCCCGCCGCTGCTTGAACGGCAGGATGATATTCCGCTGTTGATCAGTTATTATCTTCAGCGATTTGCTCCGGACAAAAACATAACCGTTTCACCCGACGCGCTCCGCGCATTGGTCCAATATCATTGGCCCGGCAATGTGCGCGAACTGCGGAACGTCGTTCAGCGGCTATCGTTGTTTGTAACGAATGAAATTAAAGTTCAGGATCTTCCGCCGGAGATCCGGGACGACAATCCGATGGAATATATTTTGAAAGCGTGCAACCGGTGTCTGGTTGATCAGAATATGTCATTCGATCAGGTGACCGCCTGCCTCGAATCCAATCTTCTCACTCAGGCGCTTCAGCATGCGCAGGGCAACCGCACCAACGCGGCGAAGACTCTGGGCATGAGCCTCTCTACACTCCGCGATAAATTGAAAAAATACGCGATTGAATAGCATTAGATGGTGATATCTTGTTTCAATTTGCCGCCGCCATTTACCACGACCCTTAGGTCAAGATCACGAGTCCGAAGAAATACTGCAGACCGCCTCACTGGCTGCGCGGTCCCGCTGGGCACAGCGGTGAAAAGCCGCATGCAATCTCTCTATCGCAATATCAAATGCGCCTATACTTCGCGGCTTTGGCCGTTCTCTTCCGCGTGCTGGACCGATCACCTGGTTTTTGACGTTGAAGTACACACTATCCCCTACACATAGAAGACGCGAAAACATGAAAAAATGCATAAAAATAATTTGAATCGTCGCGGAATCCCGCGCACGCATTGCGAATTCCCGTTTATTTAATTTTTCTCAAGCTCTTATCCCATTAATTATCAACTATTTTTCCTGCGGCATAATTATTGTAAGAATTTTACCGGCAACTAGAAGATATTCTAAATCATGAATGCACCGGAAAAAAATCTTTCCCTTTTAGGAGAGGTTGTTGAGACCTTTGACAACCAAGGTAAGCGCACGGCCAAGATCCGGCTGCATTCGCAATTCGTTGAAGCGGCCCTGGAAGATGCGCATCTCGGCGACAAAGTCATTATTGAAGCCGTTCTTTCCATAAATAATGTCAGGCCGGCTTTTTCCAATACCGGAAAAGACGACTGAATTGCGGATTTCCGCAGTCGTTTCGACGGACTTCCGTTATAATTTCACTCCTTTTTTTTCTATTTTCTTTTTTTTCAAGACTTTTGATCATGGTATGACCTTTGCTTTTCTTACTCAAAGTTACCTATGTAATTTATTCAATGTGATAATTCTCCAATCCTCTTTTAACTCTCAACTAAACAGAATGAGGCGGTTATGGAAGACAAGTCTCTCACCATCTATGAACAGATGAAGAAAAGCGGCTATAATCGCCGCGATTTTCTTCGTTTCTGCAGCTGGATGACCGCATATATAGGCGTCGAAGCGAGCGGGCTCAGTAGAGTTGTAAATGCACTGGAAACTAAACCCCGGATTCCCGTGGTGTGGTTTCATTTTCAGGAATGCACCTGCTGCAGCGAGTCTTTTATCCGCTCGTCCCATCCGATCGTGGCGGATATCCTCTTAGACAAAATTTCACTCGATTATACTGAAACGCTCCAGGCGGCCGCAGGGAAACAAGCGGAAGAAGCGCTTCATAATACGATGAAAAAATATAAGGGCGAATATCTGATGCTCGTCGAAGGTTCCGTGCCGACCAAAGCCGATGGAGTCTATTGCTGTATCGGCGGACGCAGCGCTTTGGATATCGTTAAGGAAGCCGCGGCCGATGCCAAAGCCATCGTGTGCTGGGGCAGCTGCGCTTCCAACGGCTGCATTCAAGCGGCCAACCCGAATCCGACCGGCGCCACGCCGATCCATAAGATCATCAGCGGCAAACCGATCATCAACGTGCCGGGCTGCCCGCCTATCGGCGAAGTGATGGCCGGAGTGATCGTTCATTTGCTCGCCTTCGAGCGCATCCCGCAGTTAGACGGACTCGGCCGGCCGAAAGCATTTTATTCACGCCGCGTGCATGATACCTGTTATCGCCGACCGAATTATGATGCAGGTTTGTTTGTCGAGTCGTTTGACGATGAAAACGCAAAACGCGGTTATTGCCTTTACAAAATGGGCTGCCGCGGGCCGGTGACTTACAACTCATGCGGTGTCATGCGTTGGAATAACGGCGTGAGTTTCCCGATCCAGTCCGGACATAACTGCATCGGCTGCACGGAAGAGAATTTCTGGGACAACGGCCCGTTCTATCAGCATCTCGCTTCCTTCCCGGGATTTGGAATTGAAACTACCGCGGATAAGATCGGCGTAGCGGTCGGCGTGGCAACGCTCGCGGGAATGGCGGCCCATGCGATCACGACGAATATTAAAAAACGAAAAGAGATCGGACAAAAAGCAACTGAAAATGTAGATAAAAAAGGAGGTGCGTGATGGCTAACCGAATTGTTGTAGACCCCATCACCCGCATAGAAGGGCACCTTCGCATCGAGGTGGAAGTCAAAGATGGGAAAGTAGTGGATGCATACAGTTCCGGCACGATGGTGCGCGGATTTGAATTGATCCTGAAGGGCCGCGACCCGCGCGATGCGTGGGCATTTACGGAACGCGCCTGCGGTGTCTGCACTACGGTGCATGCGCTCGCTTCGGTCCGCACCGTGGAAGATGCGTTGGATATTGTCGTTCCTCCGAATGCCGAATTGGTAAGAAACCTGATGTTCTGCGCACAGTATATGCAGGACCACGTCGTTCATTTTTATCATCTGCATGCGTTGGATTGGGTGGATGTCGTCAGCGCGCTGAAAGCGAATCCCAAGAAGACTTCCGAGATCGCCCAGAGCATTTCCAGCTGGCCGAAGAGTTCGACGGGATATTTTACCGATCTGCAGAAACGGGTTGCCGCTTTTGTGAACAGCGGGCAGCTCGGTATTTTCGCCAACGGCTATTGGGGCCACTCCGCTTACAAACTCCCGCCGGAAGTGAATCTGATCGGCGTGGCGCATTATCTGGAAGCGCTGGAATGGCAGAAAGAAATGGTCAAAGTGCACACCATCTTCGGCGGAAAGAATCCGCATCCGAATTATCTGGTCGGCGGAGCGCCCTGCTCCATCAATATTGACGACGCGAACGCGCTGAACGCGGAAAGATTGGCATATGTCGGTACTTTGTTCGAACAGGGCAAGGCATTCATTGAACAGGTTTACATACCCGATCTCTTGGCCGTGGCTTCATTCTACAAAGATTGGGGCGCCATCGGCGGAGGATTGCCGAATTATCTTGTCTACGGCGATCTGCCGACGAACGGCTATGCAGACGTTTCGAAATTCAAATTCCCGCGCGGCGCGATACTCAACAGGAACCTGAATGAAGTATTGGAAGTGGACGGAAAGAATACGGACCAGGTTCAGGAATTTATTTCGCATTCGTGGTATGAATATTCCGACGGCGACACGGTCGGTAAACATCCGTGGGCCGGCGAGACCAAATTCAATTACACGGGGCCGAAACCGCCGTATGAATATCTTAACGTCGATCAAAAATACAGCTGGCTCAAAACTCCGCGCTGGAAAGGGCATGCGATGGAAGTCGGCCCGCTGGCGCGATTGCTCGTGGCGTATGCATCCGGCCGGAAGGAAGTTCAGGAACCGATCCACGCCGTTCTGAAAAAACTGGATGTTCCGGTGGCGGCGCTTTTCTCAACGCTCGGCCGAACCGCCGCGCGCGGAATTGAAACACAGCTCATCGCAGCCTGGGCGCAGGAATTCTATCAGCAATTGCTCACGAATATCAAGAACGGCGACACGCGCATGTTCAATAATGAAAAATGGGAACCCGCCACGTGGCCCAAAGAATGCAAAGGCGTCGGGTTATCCGAAGCTCCGCGCGGAGCGCTCGCCCATTGGATCGTGATCAAAGATCAAAAAATAGATAATTACCAGTTGGTCGTTCCGAGTACGTGGAATGCTTCGCCGAGAGACACCAAGGGCCAGCTGTCCGCGTACGAATCCGCGCTGATCGGTACGCCGATCAAGAATCCGGAACAGCCTTTGGAAATACTGCGAACGATCCACTCGTTTGATCCGTGCCTCGCTTGCGCCGTTCATCTCTATGATGAAAAAGGAACGTACGTTCACCAAGTTCAAACGTTTTAGGAGGTGCTTATGGAAACGCTCTCGATCCAACGAGTTTACGTATGGCAGCTCCCCGTGCGCCTTTATCACTGGGTGAATGTGCTGTGCCTAACCGCGCTGGCTATCACGGGATATATTATCGGAAGCCCTCCGGCGCTGCAAAGCGGCTCGGAGGCTTCGTTCGGATATTGGTTTGGAACGGTTCGATTCATTCATTTTACGTCCGCATTTTTTTTCTTTTTTAATTTCATTTTCCGCCTGTATTGGGGATTTGGCGGCAATCAGTATGCGAAATGGAGAAACTTTATTCCCCATCGCAAAGATCAATTAAAAGAGGCGGTGAACGTTTTAAAAATAGACATTCTTCAGGCCAAAGGAAATCCTATGGAATCCATCGGCCATAATGCCCTGGCGGGGTTCACTTATTTCATTACTTTTCTGGCGTTCTTATTTCAGTCATGTACCGGATTCGGCATGTATTCCGCCATGAGCGACGCATGGCTGCCCGGCCTCTTCTCCTGGATCATTCCGCTGATGGGCGGCGATTTTGCAGCAAGGCAATGGCATCACATGACCATGTGGTTTTTTATTATTTTTTCGATGATCCATGTGTATCTGGTTTTTTATCATGATTATATAGAAGCGCGCGGCGTCATTTCGTCTATGGCCGGCGGCTGGAAATTTATCGAGAAGAAAAAGTAAGCGGACTTTGTTTAAGCGTCATTGCGAGCAACCGGGCCTGCCTTAAGGATACAGTCTCTTCGACTTTCGCCATGACGCTTATCATTCTGGATTCTTCAAAGGCTATACATGGAAACACTCATTCTCGGCATCGGTAATGTGCTGATGGGCGACGAAGGTATCGGCGTCCACGCGATTAACTATTTGGAGAAAAAAGCCTCATTCGGGAATGTTCGTCTCTTAGACGGAGGTACGGGCGGATTTCATCTGCTGGAATTCTTGCATACGTATGCTACGATTATCATGATCGACGCGACGATGGACGGGCAGCCGGCAGGCACTGTAAAAGTCATTAAACCGCGCTTTTCAACCGATTATCCGAAAACGCTGAGCGCACACGACATCGGGTTAAAAGATCTGGTGGAGTCGGCGCATTTGCTGGGGTTTGTACCGGAAATTTTCTTGGTCACGGTTGCCATTCCGGGCATTCAGCCGATGCAGATCCGTTTGTCCGCTGAAGTGGAATCGGCGCTTCCGGAAATTGAAGAACAAATTTCAAAATTGCTCGCGGTAAGCCGGCAGGCTTCCGTCGTCGTTTAAACATTCCCCCATCGCCGCCCTAGAAATTCAACCTGTCACGCAGTTATTAACCGGCAGCAATGAAACCCAAACATTATTAAAGCATAGAAGAAACGGTTCTTTCATAATCACTTATAAAAGGAGTATTTATGCAAATTGGTACATTTGAAATTCAGAGATGTTCACGTTTACAACGCGTCATCAGCGGATGCTTGATCGCTATGACGATGTTTCTTTTTGTCCCATCTACGGCCGCCGGGCAACAAAAAATTCAAAAAGATGAAAGACTTGGCGTGATTCTTTCGTTCACTGCGCCTGGATTTGGCCAGATATATGCCGGCAATACGTGGCGCGGTATTGGGATCGCAGCTGCTGAAGCAATCTGCGCAGGTGTTGTGGTCGGCGTTGTGCATTCACGTAAAATAAAGATCCTGGATGTGAATGGCCAGGAATATGAAGTGCTGTCCACCAAAGATAAAAAACTCAGCAGCGGTGAAGCGGCTGCAGTCGTATCAGCGGCCGTTGCCGGCTTAGGAATTTATATCTGGCAATTATTTGATGCGAGTAAAGGCGTGAAGAACCATAACAAGGCGCTGGGATTTGACGTAGGCATGACCCTGATGGAACATGGACAGCCGGGCGTCAAACTACATTTGGATTTTTAACACGTGATTTTTTGTGTTTCTTGGGTCTTGTTTAAATGGACCGGAGGAGTTTTTATTACTACAAAATGTCAAACCTGACTTAAATTTACAGATCCTTTTACTCAAATAATTGTACTGAACGGATTCATAAATGATCAGACAATTATTCCGCACCAAATCGGTACGGCCTATTCTAGATGAAGCGGAAAATGATCGCCCATTATGGACTATTCCGTGCGTCTTCGCCCCAACGCAATTTACTGCGTAAAACTTCAAAATACGTCCGTTCACCCAGCCGGATCAAATGCACCCG
>CAZLWA010000091.1:0-10329 GCA_964563165.1 uncultured Bacteroidota bacterium
CTCTTCGCGAGATCGTATTCGAATTCATACGCGCGCATTTCTTCTTTCGAGCGGCGATACGACAGAATGACCTTTTCCGCACCCAAACGCGCCGATTCCGATGCGGCATCCATGGCCGTGTTGCCGCCGCCAAGCACGATGACTTTCTTCCCGATCTCAATGCGATGGTGCTTCATCCTCAATTGCTCGATAAATTCGACGGCCCCGGTACAATGCGTCAGGTGTTCACCAGGGATTTCAATTTCCGAAGTTTCGCCCAGACCGATCCCGATAAAGACCGCATCGTAATTGCTTTCCAATCTTTCAAGGTCTTTCTTGTTCTTTATCCGGGAATTATATTTAATCCTGAACTCAAACTGCCCCTGAAGATATTTCATTTCATCCAGAACTTCCTCGTTGGTTATCTTGTAAGGAGCTACCCCGTAAACCGTGAGCCCGGACGGTTTCGCTTTGGCCTCAAATATATCGACCCCATAGCCGTACATACGCAGCTCACATGCGCATGAGATCCCGGCCGGCCCGGCTCCGATGATGGCAACTTTTTTACCGTTAACTTTTCCGGTGATAAATAATTTCTTATTTTCCGTCATGGCGCGCAGGGTCGCAAAACTCTGCAAGCGGCCGATCTCGATCGGCTTGACCTCCTGGTGATTGTAAACGCACGCACCTTCGCACAGAACCTCCGTCGGGCACACCTGTCCGCAAGCATGTCCGAAATAATTGGCGTCATAAATGGTTTTGGCCGCGCCAATCGTATTTCCGGAATTAATTTGCCGGATGAATAGCGGAATATCTATATGGGTGGGACACGCATGCATGCACGGCGCATCGTAGCAAAACAGGCAGCGTGAACTTTCGTAATAGGCCTGCGTCTCGTTGAGAAACGGTTTGATCTGTGAAAAATTAAGGTCGAATTCTTTTTCTGATGAGGGCTTTTTAAATTCGGACATTTTAACTCTCCGTTTATCTTTCACACCACTGAGGCGCAGAGACACAGAGTTTTTGGGTAAACGGATCCAACGGATTAAACCGATTTTGAAAAACATGGATCCGTTCAATCTGTTCAATCCGTTTACATACTATCATCTTTCCGTGCCTCTGTGCCTCCGTGTTTTAACTTACAACTCTACCAACTTCCCGTACGTTTCCGGCCTGCGGTCCCGGAAAAACTGCCAGGTCGAACGCACCTGTTCGATCATATCCAGGTCAAATTCCGCAACCAGCAATTCGTCTTTATCTTCCGATGCCGTTGCAAAAATTTCCCCGCGCGGATTTACAAAATACGAGGAACCGTAAAATTTTCCGAGATTCCACGGCTTCTCCGTGCCCACACGATTAATGCAGCCCATGAAGTAGCCGTTGGCGACGGCATGTGCGGGCTGTTCTAATTTCCAAAGATACTGCGACAGCCCCGCTACCGTGGCGGATGGGTTGTAAACGATCTCGGCGCCGTTCAGGCCGAGTATGCGCGCGCCATCGGGAAAATGGCGGTCGTAACAAATATAGACGCCGACTTTTGCATAGCGCGTTTGAAAGACCGGATAACCGAGATTGCCCGGCTTAAAAAAGAATTTTTCCCAAAATCCCGATGTGTGCGGGATATGGTTCTTCCTGTATTTGCCGAGATACGCTCCGTCTGCGTCAATGACCGCGGCCGTATTATACAAGACGCCGGCTTGCTCCTTTTCATAAACGGGGACGACTATGACCATGTTATATTGTTTTGCAAAGGATTGCATGAGTTCCGTCGTCGGTCCCGGCACCGTTTCAGCCGAGGCATACCATGTTTTGTCCTGGCCCGGACAAAAATACGGCGTGTTAAAAATTTCCTGCAGACAAAGTATCTGCACGCCTTTTTTTCCGGCATCTTCGATATACGGAATGTGCTTCTTCACCATTGCGTCAATGATTTCCTGGATGGTGCCTTCCCCTTCCGTTTTCGGCAGGCTCATTTGAATAAGGCCAGATTTTATCATTCGCGGCATATAGATTCTCCTATTGATATTATTTTATTCGTTAGGGTATTATTCCCCCTTTGAAGGGGGTTAGGGGGATGTCTGTGTTTTTTCAAATTCCTCAATCCAATTCTCGATTGCAATAATTACATTCTTGATATCTTTCTTTACTGTGATATCTTCAAATCGTAAGAAATGAATTCCAAAATTTTCCAATTCTTTTTGCCGTTTAAGATCTTCTTTGACTCTATAATCGTGCGAGTGGCCGTCTATTTCGATAGCTAAATTCAGTTCATGACAATAAAAATCCACAATATAGTTATCAATAGGTCGCTGTCTGTGAAATTGGTATCCTTTCATTTGCCGGGCTCTCAGAACCTTCCAAAGTAACACCTCCGATAGCGTGCCCCCTTTTCTTAGCTTCCTGGCCAAAGGTTTGAGGTTAGCAGTGTATGGAACGAATCGGCGTTTCATAACATCCCCCTGAATCCCCCTTCAAAGGGGGACTTGAAACCTAAACCACCATAGAAGTTTTTCCGCGCTTGACGAACTTCCCATACCCTTTCTCCACCATCGCTTTCCCGTTATCGATCGCGACTTTGCCGCGTAATAGGACCGTTTTGCATTTACCGGTAACTTCCCATCCCTCGTAAGCGGAATAATCGCAACGGTGATGATGCGTTTTCGCAGACAGCGTATGCTTCTCGTTCGGGTCAAATATCACGAGGTCGGCGTCAGAGCCGATGCCGATCGATCCTTTCTTCGGGAACATGCCGAAAATTTTTGCGGCATTCGTTGATGTGACTTCCACATATTTGTTGAGACTGATCTTTCCTTTTTTCACGCCTTCGGAAAACAGGAGTTCCATACGGTGTTCCAGCGCCGGATGTCCGTTGGGAATTTTCGAGAAATCGTTTTCGCCCATTTTTTTTTGGTCCCAATTGAAAGGACAATGGTCCGTTCCGACGACGTTCACCGAGCCCTGGTTAATACCTCCCCACAGTGTGTCCTGGTCTTTTTTCTGCCGGAGCGGCGGGCTCATTACCCATTTCGCGCCTTCAAATCCTTTCTCATAAAGCGACGCGTCCAATAACAAATACTGAATACACGTCTCGACAAAAACTTTCTGATTTCGTTTGGCCGCATCGCGGACCTGATTCAATGCGCCTTCGCAGGTCAGATGAACGATGTACGGGGTCACGCCCGTGTGATAGGCCATGTCCACAAACCGCCCGGACGCTTCCGATTCCGTAATTTCCGGCTGGGATAAATAATGATACAGCGGCGAGAGTTTTCCTTCCGCGCGGTGCTTCGCGATCAGATAATCGATCATATCGCCGTTCGTGGCATGCACGGTCACCATACCGTCATGTTTCTTCACTTCATTCATCAGGCCGATCATCTGGCGGTCATCGATCATCAGAGCGCCTTTGTAGGCCATGAACGTCTTAAAGGAAGTAATGCCTTCCTTTTCGATCATTTCCTTAATTTCATTTTTCGTGTTATCATTGAAATCCGTCACGGCCATATGGAAAGAATAATCCCCGACCGCATTCCCGTTCGAGCGCCCCTGCCAGGCTTCCAGGGCATGGCGCAAGGACTTTCCCTGCGTCTGCAGAATAAAATCGATCACCATGGTCGTTCCGCCAAACAGCGCCGCGCGTGTGCCCGTCTCGTAATTGTCGCTGGAGAAAGTTCCCATGAACGGCATATCGAGGTGCACGTGCGGGTCGATGCCGCCGGGAAAAATAAATTTTCCGGCTGCGTCGATGGTGTGATCGGCCTTGATGTTTAGATTTCTACCGATGGTAGAAATGCTTTCGCCTTCGATAAAGATGTCTCCGATGAAGTCCTCGGAAACCGTGATCACGCGTCCGTTTTTAATGAGCAATGACATAATCGCACTCCAAGAATTTTCTAAACACAGAGACACTGAGACACAGAGTTATTTTTTTCCCCGTGCCTCTGCGCCTCCGTGTTTAAGCATTTTTCATTTTCGATCTCATCAACAAATAATAAACCACCGACGCCACGAAGACGCCCGTGAACCATGACAAATGATAAAGAAAATCAAGGGCGGGGACCCAATAGCCGATCAAAGCCGACAAAACACCGGCGGCAAGGGCGATCATCGCCGCAGGATTGAAATTCTTTCCGCCGTACGCATATTCCCCGTCCGTTTTGTACAATGCCGCGAGATCTAGTTTTGTTCGCCGTATGACATAGTAATCGCACACCAGAATCCCCAATACCGGGCCCAGTAATCCGCTGATGAAAATCAAAATTCCGCTGATGGCATCCAGCACCCACCATGGACAAATGACAATTCCGATAATGCCCGTTACGACTCCGGCCATTTTGAAGCTGAGTTTCTTCGGAAAGATATTGGAAAATGCGTTTGCCGGCGCGATCACATTGGCAGCGATGTTAGTTGTCAATGTTGCGATGACCATGAAAATTTGCGAGAAGATCACGACGAGCGGGCTGTCAAATTTTGCAAGGAGTGAAACCGGATCCCACGGCGCATCGTCCGCGATCAGCACATCTTTGAAACAGATCACCGCCGCGCAGGTGACAAAAACCCCCACGAACGAGTACAACACCATGGTTCCGGGCAATCCCAGAAATTGTCCGGCCAATTGATCGTTCTGGCTTTTTGCGTAACGCGTAATATCGCAAATGCTCAATGACATCGTCGCCCAAAAACCGACCATGGCTGTCAGCCAAAGGATATATCCCCACCACTTGCTCACCTCAGAAATATTTTGTGCGATGCTGACATTGATCATGCTCGAACTAACCGCGCCGTTCCGCAGTTGAACACGAACCGGCAGTTTTCCTGACAAAACCGAAGCTTTGTCGATGCCGGATTCATTTGGGATCATTTCAGATCCGGCAGAAACGGCCTTCCACCCGAGCGGTTTGTATGATAGGTCGCCGGCCGGAACGGAGATTTGATATTCCGCAGCTTTAAAACTGCCGTCAACATTTTTCAAAGGATTGACCTGTAATGCAACATCATCTCCGGTTCGGCTGAGAACGGCGGAAGGTCTTTCCAATTGTTTTCCCTGGTCCAGAGCGATCCCAAAGCCGCCCGACTGCTGTGCGAACCAGACGATAAGAAGAATCCCGATGAGGATCAAAATGGGCGCCGATAAATTTTCCAGCCACTTGATGCTCTCCGTTCCTTCCCATACAAAATAAATATTGACGAGCCAAAACAAGCCGAACGCGACAAATTTACCGGCTGTCAATCCCGGCGTTTCCGGCGCACCGACGATGGCGTTCCAGATCGAATAAAACGCCAGTCCCCCGATCCATGTCTGCACGCCGAACCACCCGCACGCGACGATGGCGCGCACGATGGATGCTATGTGAATACCTGAGATACCGAACGATGCTCTTCCGAATACAGGAAAAGGAATTCCATATTTAACTCCGACGTGCCCGTTCAATACCATGGGGACGGTCACGAGAATATTTGCGAGCGCAATGATGATCAGCGACGCCTGCCAGGATAATCCCGATTTGATCATATACGACGCGAGAATGTACGTCGGAATGCACACGGCCATACCTACCCACAAAGCCGCGAGATTCCACACGTTCCACGTACGCGTGTTCTTTGGAACCGGCGCCAGGTCCGGGCTGTATAGAGGCGAAGAAGAAATGTCTTCTGTTAATTCTACAATTTCTGTTTGCATGGTTGTGCCTTTATTCCACATCCGATGCTTTGATCCAGCCCTCAGTCACGTTTCCGTTCGCGCTGAATGAAGCTCGGATGAAATTGCCGTTATTCTCCGAGATCGTCACGACATCGCCTTTGACGACGTATGCGGTGCCTTTCGCGCTCTCATCGGGTGAGTTGTAGAAATACGCTTTGTCGGCCTTAATTTTTTTCGTGTTTGACGCGTACGAAGACATATCGGATAAAAGCTTATTAACTTCCGCGAGCATCGGGGAAGTTGCGATCGCTGAATTTTTCAAAATTTTCTCGAGTTCCGCTTTCCGCTTTCCCATTTCGGCATTGGCCATGGCTTTCGCCGTCATGCTGGCCACGGCAACGTCTTTATCGTCAAATGAAATGCCGCTTTTATTCAGCCATCCTTTTTCGACATAATTATTCTTGCGGCGTTTGCCGATCACTTCCAGCCAATCGCCTTGTTCATTGGTAACCGCTATGAAATCCAGCGGCTCGAACGCTTTGTCAGTAACCGTGGAGAGATCCGGGCGTTTGTAAAAGAAAGAACTGCCGGTGATCGTTGCGGGCCTGGATTTGGGAATAATGAAATTCGCCGAGGCCCAGCCTTCCGTTCCGTCGGAGAGACGGACTTTGAGATAGTCGACGTTGCCTGCCGCGTCGTGTGCGGTTTCACCCAGCGCAATCATCTTTTCACCGAGGGCAATGGAGGATAACCATTTGCCTTTTTGCGAGGGCTCTGAACGCATGGAAATGCCTTCGAACACACAAACCGCCTGGATTTCCACGGTTTTCACTGCCATCGCAACGGAATCTTTTCCCGCAGTCGTATCAGCCGCCTTCTTGCCGCAGCCGACCGTGAGCATCATTAGAATACATACTAGTTTTTTCATGGACTCTCCTCCTGAATTGGGTTTTTGGAATTTCGTAAATTCTTATTCTGTGTCATGGCTTGATTGCCCATACTTTAACCGTTTTATCCTGGGATCCCGAAATAGCAAACTTCCCGTCCGGCGAAAAAGCTACGCACAACACCTGGCCGGTGTGCCCGACAAGAGTTTTTATTTCTCTGCCGGTATCGATCTCCCAGAGTTTGAGTGTTTTATCTGAGGAGCCTGAAACAGCAAATTTACCGTCGGGTGAAAAGGCCACAGAATAGACCCAGTTAGCATGCCCTGTGAATGTTCTTATTTCCTTGCCGGTACCGATCTCCCAGAGCTTGAGCGTTTTATCCGCCGACCCAGAAAGAACAAACTTCCCATCCGGTGAAAAAGCTACAGAAAATACATAATTCGAATGCCCTGTAAAAGTTTTTATTTCCGTGCCCGTACTGATATCCCAGAGTTTGAGCGTACTGTCCAAGGATCCGGAAACCGCGCGTTTTCCGTCCGGTGAAAAAGCCACAGAAGTGACGCCCAAGGAATGGCCCGTGAAAGCTCTAATTTCGTTGCCTGAACTGATATCCCAGAGTCTGAGCGTTCGGTCCCACGACCCTGAGAGCGCAAACTTCCCGTCCGGCGAGAAAACTACAGACTTCACTTCATTTGAATGCCCCTTGAATATCCTTATTACTTGTCCGTCGTTGAGACTACACAGTTTGGCAGTGCTGTCTTTTGAGCCTGAAAGGGCAACCCTCCCATCCGGTGAACAAGCTACAGATGTGATATAGTCAGGATGTATCGAAAATGCTTTTGCTTCCTTGGCAGTACCGACCTCCCAAATCTTGATCGTACGATTTGATCCTGCGAGAGCAAATTGTCCGTCCGGAGAAACAGCGACGGACATGATTATTGAAGGATTCCCTGTGAATGTTTTTTCTGATCTGTCTTCAACCAGTGTCGGATTTGAAACCCGGTGTGGATCTTTCTTCGCGTCATTTGCCTTACAAGGAATAATGTAGACTTCGTTCGTATTGCTGCCCCATGAGACCTTATCAAGAACTGCTACCATCGTACCGGATGGAAAATCAGACTGCTTCCCATCGAGTCTGGAATATCCGGTATGGTCTCCATCCAATTTTCTGGCCGACGCCCCGGTGACCAGACACCGGGCGAGCGTCCAGCCCGCGATTCCCGCAGATGAACTTATCTTCCAATATTCGAGGCCGGAAACTTGTCTCGTTTCACCTAACCACTCTACCGATTCTCCCATTTTGAGTTTGGCCAAGAGGGCCGATTGATTCGATGGCGTTTCCCGAATGGACATCCCCTCTTCAATACACACCGATCTGCTGAAAGGAACCGTTCCAATCACTTTCATTTCAGTGACATTAATTGAGCAGGTTCCTTTTACTTTGGGGGTCATTGAAATCAGAAGCGTATCTACGGTTACAAGCAACTTCATTTCCTGGCGTGTGTCAACTATCGGCGAATTCGGATAATTTCGCAGGAACGGAAGGCGATCCATCACATAGCAATCCAACCAGGATGGACAATTGGCGATGTAAGGCAATTGACTCTGGCCGGAATCAAGTACCAACTCCATAAACCCGCCGTAGTCCGAAAAATTGACATGTCCGTTCAGAATCGCCATTCCTGCAAATTTTAGTTGCACATATTGCAATTCCTTCGAATGTTGGTCATCTATCAATGTGAAATTTCTAAACTTCTGCCCCACTCTTGCCTCGCCGATAAGGCAAGTGTCAGTTAAGCTTATGCCGGCGGCTACTATTTCCGTCACAAAAATAGAATAGGCCGGTGCGCTGATGAGTGTGGCATTGGTTGAGACCGCTGCCATCAATACCCGCTGCTTAGTCTTGTCTTTTTCCCTTATCGCTCGCGCACCTATGACCGCGAGTGCGAGATCGTTTTTATCGATCGACACTTCCGGGTCTTTCACCCATACATGCTCACCGCCCGGTGCATCCAGTTTGCCCTCGACCACTTCCATCCAGCCGTCGGACTGTTTTTGCAGGATCGCAACGAGCGCCAACGCTTCAAGGGATCTATCCGTGCTATTAAGAAGATTGGGCCGTGTGAAAACTGATGCACGGGCACGTATCACTCCGGCTTTCGCTTTCGTGACAATTCCGCGTGTCAATATCCAACCGGTTGTACCGTCGGACAGTTTGATGTCGTAATAGTCCTGTGACGTCTTCGCGTCTTTTTCAGTGCGCCCGAGCCACGCAACCTCTTCGCCCAATCCTACCGTCGTGAGAAATTTACTCGATTTCGCCGGCTCACTGCGCAAAGACATTCCGTCCTCGATGCAGACGGAAGGCACGGACGTCTGTGCGGATAGAGTTGCAGCCGTAAGTAGAATTAAAAATAAAATTCGCATAAAAGAATGCGCCCTTCCCGAGTTTTCTTTATTCTTAAATCTGCTTATGAAAGGCTCTCACTTCTTCCGGTGAGAACTTTGTCAATTTAATCGTTTTCGCGTGATGCCGCTGAAGGGTCGGAACCACCATAAGCGCTTGGGCTTTGCTCTCCGCTTCGATAATGACCCATCCCGTATGATCGCCGTCCTTGCAGCCCCAATCAAAATGCGTGATCGTTCCTATCGCCTCGATCTGCTGCAGAGCCTTTTTACACTCCTCAACCGTATGAGGCAAGATGATCAAATATCTATCCATGATCTCTCCTTTTTTAGTGGCAAAAACTCTCGCCACAAAGGCACCAAGACACTAAGACTCACAAAGCAATTTAAAACTTAGTGTTACTTTGCGCTTTCGTGTCTTTGTGGCAAAATTTCTCATTGGCAATATTCATCCGCGATCGCGATCGCTTTCGAAATAATATCCAGTCCTTCGTCTATTTGTTCTTTCGTCACGCATAGCGGCGGTGCCGTAAAAACATAATTCCACCGAACGAATGTGAACATCCCGAGTTCCGTGATCTTCGCGGCAACCTTGTTCATGATCTCCATCTCATTCGGCTTTGCATTCCAGGGCGCCATAGGCTCTTTCGTGACACGGTTCTTCACCAACTCAATACATCCGAGCAGTCCCGTATTCCGATAATCGCCGATAGACGGATGTTTCTTCTTCAATTCTTCAACGCGGCTTTCGATATAGGTTCCCATCTTCGCCGCATTTTCTACCAGATTTTCTTCTTCGTAAATCTCCAAACACGCCAGGGCCGCGGCGCACGCCACCGCATGCGCGGAATACGTGAGCCCCAAAGGCATGGGTTTATCATCAAAATGTTTGGCAATTTCTTCTTTCACAATAATTCCGCCGAGCGGAATGTAGCCGCAGGTCAGCCCTTTCGCCATGCACATGATATCCGGAACGATTCCGTGATGTTCGACCGCAAACATCTTTCCTGTGCGTCCGAACCCGCTCATCACCTCATCGTCGATCCATAGAATTCCATGCAGCTCACAGATCGCTTTCAATTTCTTAATGTATCCCGGCGGATATTTGATACAGCCCGATGAACCCGACTCTCCCTCGAATAACAGCGCGGCGATATTTTGCGGGCCTTCGTATTTGATCACGCGTTCCACGTGCGCCGCGGCACGGTCGGAACATTCTTCCGAAGTCTTGCTGCCCCACGGACACCGGTAAAAGTAAGGATTTTCCACATGAATAAAATTCGGCGCTGATTGACTGTCCACAGCTAACCGACGCGGATCGCCGCCGGCCGAGAACGCCCCGTAACTCGCACCGTGAAAAGATTGATATTGCGAGACGATCTTGTGACGCCCCGTAACCACACGCGCCAGCTTGAT
>CAZLWA010000092.1:0-24859 GCA_964563165.1 uncultured Bacteroidota bacterium
TTCATACCCATACACCTCCTAAAACGAATTCTTGAAAACCGGGAAAGTTTCCAAATAACAAGCCCCCGGGAAAATAACGAATTGAGAAAAGCTAAAAATTATCCTGAAGAAGACTTTCAGAATGACGACGTGCTTCGCAAAGGGGAATACCTCAACAGAAAAGTAAGGCTTTTGAAATTAGATTGCAATAATTATCAATGAAAGAAAAGCAGAGTGAAAACGGATAGGCATGAGAATAATTCAGTTGAATTAGTACCCTTCAGGGAATATATTGCTTAAAACAAGCCCTTTGGTCGTACAAAGGGTTTTTTCTTATCGTTAGAGATCGCTTCATGTCAAATGACTTTCTCATCCTTGTTCCTGCATACAATGCCGCATCGACATTGGCTTCTCTCGTGGATAAGATTCGCAAACAAGCCGTTTCGGCCCGATGCGATATACTGGTTGTCAACGACGGTTCCGGCGATCGAACCGCTGAAGTCGCAAAAAGCAAGGGCGTCGCAGTGATCACACACGCGAACAATGCCGGGAAAGGAGAAGCCCTCAAAACAGGATTTCGATTCGCCATTGAAAATGAGTATCCCGCGATCGTCACCATGGACGCCGATCTGCAGCACGACCCTGAATCCCTGTCTTCTTTGATCCGGCATTTTTCCGAAGGCCGGTACGAGATTGTTATCGGTTCCCGGCATTTTGACCGGACGAAAATGTCTTTCGCGCGCATCCTGTCGAACACCCTGACGTCTTACCTGCTCTCTCTGCGCACGGGATTTCGTATTCCGGACAGTCAATCCGGTTATCGTATCATGAAAACCGATGTACTCAAACGTATCCGCCTCACAACTTCGGGTTATGAAACGGAGTCGGAGATCCTTATTCGCGCGGGCAAAAACAAATTTCGCATCGGCTTTGTTCCGATCGAGACAATCTATGCCGCAGAAAAAAGCCACATTCGTCACTTGCGTGACACGTTCCGGTTCATTAAAATGTATTTGAAGACATTATTTGATTAATTGGGAAGAGAAAATTATGGAAATGCTGAAAGATCTTCTTGATCTGGTTATTCACCTGGACCGGCATTTGGCGGAGCTTATTGCACAGTACGGAACGTGGACGTATGCGATTCTGTTCCTGATTATTTTCTGTGAAACGGGGTTGGTTGTGACGCCATTCCTGCCGGGTGATTCCTTACTCTTTGCTGCCGGTGCGCTCGCGGCGATCACAACTTTGGACGTAAACTTTTTGGCTCTGGTCCTGTTTATTGCTGCCGTTGCAGGCGACAATACCAACTATTGGATCGGTTATTTCACAGGCCCGAAAGTGTTCCATAAAGAAAATTCCCGCCTTCTCAACCGTGAATATTTGATCCGGACACATTTATTTTATGAACGGCATGGCGGTAAAACCACTATCATCGCGCGTTTCATGCCAATCATCCGGACGTTTGCTCCATTTGTCGCGGGTATCGGGCGTATGACGTATGGACGATTCTTAGCGTACGACATCGCCGGCGGAATACTTTGGATCGGATCCTTCGTCTATGCCGGCTATTTTTTTGGAAATATTCCTGCTATCAAAGACAATTTCACGCTGGTGATCGTTGGAATCATTTTCGTGTCACTGCTTCCCGGCTTGATCGCTTTTATGCGCGGAAAATTAAAGAAGCCCTGACTACTTTGGTGAGAAAAAACATTATCCTGAAGAATTGCCACAAAGGCACGAAGACACCAAGATTCACAAAGGAATTAAGAATTCTTATTGCTTAGTGCCTTTGCGTCTTTGCGGCAAACTAATCACATTCTTCGTTCTTCCTCGAGCTAATAAGAAAATCCCGGTACGTGTGACCGCATCGGGATTTTTATTCAGAAAAATAATCTCTTCAAATTATTTTATCAACATCATCTTCCGCGTTTGCGTAAAACGGTCATTGCCGTTGATCGCCGCCGCAGTGATCCGATAAATATAAATACCGCTCGCCACGGACTGGTTATATTTATTCAGCCCGTTCCACACGGCTTCATGGAAGCCTGCCGACATGGTGCCGTTATCTGCCAGCGTTGCAATTTCCTGCCCGAGTATGTTGTATACTTTCAGAGTCACTTTTGCGGACAGAGGCAATTCATATTTGATCGTCGTACTGGGATTGAACGGATTCGGATAATTCGGTTTTAGGGAGAACTGCTTCGGCAATTGCGTTCGCAATACGACTTCATCATGATACTTAAGAGAGCCGTCATACGCCACATCCGCCAGCCGATATGCGTAGGCCATTCCTGCCTGAACATCCGCGTCAACCTGAACATAGTCCGTTGCCGATGTCTTCGTTCCCTGGCCCCTGATTCGCATGACCGTCTTATACTCATTCTGTGTGGGGCCCAATTTTCCTTCGCTGCTCATGTTCGCCAATTCCTCATCGGTAATTTCCTTCCTATCCACGAACCAATAAGCGTTTTCAACTTCACTTTCCGTTCGCCACTCCAATCGCACTTTTCCTTCCACAGGAAGCGCTTTGAAATAAGCCAGCTCGACCGGCAGCGTGTTTCCGGCAGCAATACTGGCAATGACGTAGTACGCACCGCCGGCTCCGGAACTCTCATTTCCATATATAATATTAGCAGTGGTTCCTGAATCCTTGCCTGCCGGTGCGAGTGTAAAATAGCCTGCGCTCTTAGTGATGGCACCTCCTATGTACGCCCAATTGAGACTGTCTGTAGATCGCAGGATCCTGAGACTGTCCGGACTGGCGACTCCCTCAGAATCTATACTGTTAGTCCTAAAGCTCAACACAAGAGTATCGGCTGTGAAAGCGTTCCCGCCGATCAGGTCAACTCGATAAAAGCGCGTAATAGAAGTGCCTGTTATTTCAGCGGGCGCCGTCGTAATAGTAGCCCCACGCGGAATGATCTCAACCCGCACTGTCGGAGGAGTTGCCGTTGAAAGACCGCGAACTTTTATGGGCCGATAAAATACTCCGCTCCCGACTGGAAATTCTCGGAAAGCATCTACGCTGGCCGGAAATCTGATAGCCATCTTGCCGTCCACGTAAGCGGTGGTATCTCCGCCAACAATACCCGCCGCCGCGTTCTTATACTTCAGCATATTGCCAAAGCCCATTTTCATGATACCTTTGGTCAGGGTAAGAGTTCCCGCCACATTCAAGCTGTCGTTCGTTCCTGCAACAAAAGTCAGCTTACCGCTTCCGCCGGTTCTGTTAATCGTTAAATTGTTCAGCGTACGAACGTAGGCAGTTCCCGTGGTATTAAATTTCAATGTGTCCAATGCGCCTGAGCCATTGATCGTGAGATTCGCTGAATCGCCGATGATGGACCCAGTTCCGCCCGGATAAGTTACCGTGCCCGCTAATGTCCAGGAATTGGGCGTTACGGAAGGAGCTCCCGTAAGGGAAAGCGTTCCTGAATTAATAGAGAGCACTCCGTTAACCGTAATCGCTTGATTCGTGTCGAGGAATGTAACTCCGGCCGCATTATTAATTGTCAAGTTATTAAAAGTCACGGCAGTCGGATTTAGAGCGGTGACAAAAGTCTGGTAAGCCGTACCGTTCAGGGTAACTGTGCTATTTCGCAAAGTTAACAAACTGCGGTTATTAAAGACAAGCCTGACGTGGTTGCTGGCGGTTATGTTGTAATTGTTCGTGCTAACGTCAAGGGTTACACGGTCACCTACGATCAATGAATCGGTCGTGATATTACCTGCCAGAGTCTTGACTCTCGCTCCGGTCAGAGCCGTAAGATAAAGTTTGCCATACGTGGCGCCGCCGATAGTTTGATTATTATCCATATTATAGAAAAACCGGCTTCCGACATCAAACGCATACGTACCAAAATTGGTCGGGAATGTGTTTGTTCCGCTGTCCTGAATGGCCGCTCCCGACGCAAGGACCAGCGAATCCCCTGTTCCGGATACTGCATTCATGGTGTTGCCGAACATTCTCAAGACTCCGGCAGTAACTCTAAGGTCGCGTGCAATAGTAATATTCGAATTGAGAGACTTAGTCGTGCTGTTAATGAACACCAATTCATTATAATTGGTTAAAGTACCCGGCAGAGTGAAACTCGTAACTCCACCGTAAGTAATCGTTCCGCTGTCCTTCGCCACGAAATTCGTGTAAGTTCCGGTCGGTAATTGCGGAACACCTCCCGCTGCACCGCCCGCCGCCGGGTTGAGAATAAGGGTACCGACGCCGGATACCGTTCCGATGCTATGCGATACGGATGTACCGGTGATATTCAATATGCCCGGTCCGGCAGTTGATCCATTATGAGAATCAAATAGAACAGAACCAACCGTGATTGCCGTTGCGCCGGTCACGGAGACAGTTCTGCCATTACCGATGACTATGGGACTGCTCGCAGTCGGAGTAGTTAATGTCGGCGCCGTATCAAAGCCGTTAGTGGACCATGTTGCGGCGGCGTTCCAGTTACCGTTGGCAACGCTGTAAAAAGTTGTGACCGCGCCAAATTCGGCTACCTGGCCGGCTGTATAATCTGCTTGAAGAACGCTGGGTCCCGGATTAGCATACGTGATGGTACTATCATTAGCAAAGGGAGTGGGGTCATCGGCCATTACAACCGTTGCATTGGCCGGAGCGCCCGTTCCGCTCTGCCACGTGAAAGGAACAAAATAGGCGCCAACATAGGTCGCATACGTGCCCGTAGTCGTTGCGTTTTTGTAATCGAAAACCAGCGTATCCTGTATATCGGCTGCAAATCCGGTTTTGCTGACAGTCCAATAGTAATCGAGGATATTGCTTCCTCCGCCTGTTACATTCGGATGCGCAGAAGCCACCGGAATCACTGTGACCGTACCTGCGGCCGGAGTGGCGCCGGCATTGGAGATAAAAATTCTTGCCGGTGTGTAAATGGTCCCCGTTCCAACAGGGAAAGTGAAATCCTGCGCGTAGGCGGGATACGCTTTCGTTACTCCCACATCAGCCGCTGAACCGTTTGTCTGGATCATCCGTCCGCTGTATCTTGTGCCGCCTTGAATCGCAGTAGACAATGTGTCATTCAAAACGAGTGCATTGGTACCGATGGCAAGAATTCCATTAGTAAAAGTCAACACGCTGTCCACAGTTAACGTTCCGGACGACACCGTCACTCCGGTACCGCCAAAACTGTTATTGATGGTCAGGTTATTAAAGGTCGTAGAACCGCTGATCGACTGATTCACGGCAGCGCTCGTAAATGTAACGAGCCTTTTATTCGTGATGGCATCGAATTTACCCGCAGTAGTCGTCCAGTTTCCTCCAACCGTAAGATCCGTACCGGCCGCCAACTGAATGGTATCGTGACCGGCGGCGGTATTGTTGAGGGTTAAATTGGTTACCGTTATGCTTCCTGAAATAATCTGAGGACTCGTGCCTGTGGACCCGTTGAAGGTTACAATGGCTGCACCCGTACCGTTATTATTGAAATTGCCTTGCGTGCGGGTAAAGTTACCCCCTATGGACAAATTGAAATTAGCGCCGCCGTTGTGCGTTCGGAAAGTTCCGCCAGCATTCACATTAAGAGTAAAATTATTCTTGATAACCAAAGCAGCTGTCTGCGAAATATTGCCGGTGAAGGTATTGGCAGGACCGATCGAAAGATTGTACAGCGGAACACTTCCACCCGTTGTGGTGATCTGAGCGTTGGCGGCGCTGACCAGCGACGGATCGAAGAGATGCACGGTGCCTCCGGTTACCGTACTCGTGACCAGCGTGCCGATATTGATGATATTCTGATTGTTTGCAAACCTCCGCAGATCCAGTACTCCGCCGGTCATCGTAAAGTTACTGGCGGCGTTATTGGAAATTTGAAACACATCATTGGCTGAAATTGAAAATCGCCCGACAACTACCGAATCTCCGGACATAGTAAATTTGAAAATGGTTCCTCCGTTCGCACGCAAGTTTGCTCCGACCCGGAGAACACCGGTTCCGATAACCTCCACAAACGCCGCGGTAGAATCGTATTGGAGTTCATTGGTTGCTCCCGCTGCGAGGGTCCCTATGTTGACGCTTCCCGCGGATACTTTCAGGCTGCCTTTCATGTACACACCATCCGTACCGGCGCTGCTAAGCTGAACGGTACCGCCATTCACCCACAACCGCGTGCCGCCGGGAATACTAAAATTACCTCCGCCTGTGCTCAGGTCAACCGCAGGGCTTGAACCCTGGCTTGTCAGCTTAAATGTTCCTCGCAACAAAGCCAGAGGCTTTTGAGGGCCACCTGCAGATCCGGAAATCGTAAAGACGTTTGAATTGACATCCAGGATTTTCGACGTGTCGGCGCTGACGCCGCTTCCTTTGTTCACGACAAGCTGCTCAAAATTAGTTTTAGCAGCGGTGGTCCCGGTGATAGAGGCGCTTGTGGTGCCGCTGAACGTAACCTTGCTTGTTCTTCCGCCGCCCGGGCTCATATCGAAAGTTCCGTCGTTAATCAGGCTGCCACTAATGATCAATGAATTCGCAACCGTGGCTCCGCTCGTGGAGACGTCAAATGCGGCGCCGGACCCAACGGTAACATTTCCGGAAATTGTTATTGTACGCGCGGTGATATTCGGGAAACGAAGTGTGTCGCCGGTACCTGTTATTGTCAAATTGCCTCCGCCGGCGGCGGCTCCGGTCAAAGTGATATTACCGACGGCTGAACTGGCCAGGTTAACTTTCGTTCCGCCGGAAATAGTTACGTTTCCGGATATGGACAAGCCTGAATTGAAAAAAGTTTTGATGCCTGCTCCGGTAATTAACATATTCCGGTAGAGCGTGGGGGAATTCGGGATGGTATAGGTACCGCCGCTCCATTCAACGGTTCCTCCGGTACTGCTTAATAAAGCAGTATAATTTCCACCGGGAAACGTCGCACCGTCAATAGTAAGTTTTCCGGTGCCGGTTACAGTTCCGAAATTGTGGCCGGTTAATGCGGTGGACGTAATGTGAAGAACTCCTGAATCCACCAGGCTCGCGCACGTTCTGCCTGTGTTGATCACATAAATAGAATCGCCCATCTGAATTTTTACCGGACTGTTTGGGCCGGGAGAAGATGAAGCCGCCGTTGAATCGTGATAACCGACATTGGACCATGACAGAGCGTCATTCCAATCTCCCACAGGATGCCGGCTGAAGAATGCGGTAACCGTGCCAAACGCGTCATTGAATGGCGAAGTTTGCCCTGCCGTAAAGTCTCCATCAACCGTCGTGATGAACCCGGCGCCATTTCCGTCAAAGACGATCGTATTTGCTCCGGATGCACCATTGATGTTACTGGCCTGCTCAGTGCTCCAGGAAGTTGTCAATGACGAATAACGCCCAGGCACCCAGTTACTGACCGCTCCCAGTACCGACGAATCGGCGTTATCATAAGTGTAAATATGTTTCACACGGAGGTTGCTGAATCCTGTACTACTGGCGCGCCAAAAATAAACCAATGCCGGCGCGAATCCGCCTATGTTTGTTTTTGTGGGGACGGAATCATGAACAGCGACAACTGTAATGGTACCCGATGCGCCCGTTTGAGTTACGTTCAAAGTTGCCGGCGTGTATTCTCCGCTGACTCCTACCGGCCAGGTAAACGATCCGGTTCCGCTAAAGTTTTTAGTAATACCGGTTGCCGAACTGAGACCCGACACCTGAATCATTTTAGAAGAACCCGGGGAACTGACGCTTACCGTCGCGGAGCCTCCGAAAATCAATGCATTGTCCCCGATGTCGATCTTTCCCGTGGTTAATGTTAAAGTGCCGTTGATGGTCATGCTATCGGCATTCATGGTCGCATTATTCGCATCGTTGAGCTCCAGATTCGTAAAGCTCCCCGATCCCGTACCATACACATCATGCGCTCCCGCACCGCCGGTCAAAACAATTTTTCCGGCGCCTGTATGATCACCTGAATTGAAAATATTTTTGTTAACGTCGAGCGTAAATCCTGCATCGGCTAATGTGCTTCCGTTATTGATGACCAAACTGTCGCCCAGAGTGCGCGTTGCGTCTAATGTGACGGTCGCATTCGTCATGTTTAAAATCAAAGTCTTAGTTCCTGCGCCGCTGAATTCAGTGCTGGCGGCCGAGGCATTGATCACTTTGCTGCTCGCCCCTTGGTATTCGATGGCGTACGGATTCGCACCTGCGATGGCGCCGGTCATGATACCGCTGGCATCGGTATTTGTTCGGATTATTTTCGAACCGGAAGCCATGGTTAGATTAGCACCGCAGATAAGCGTACCTGCGTTAAGCGTCAGTGATCCTCTGACGGTATTATTAGCGCCTTGCAGAGTCTTGTTGCCGCCCGTAGAAATAGTAAGATTGCCCCAGCCGGATGCCGTCGGGCAGTTCACAAGCGTACCGGTAGCCCCGGCGCTGTTTCCGTTAAACAGAACGGTGCTCGCCGCGTCGATCGAATAGGTGGCGAATCCCGACGGAAAATTATTAGTGCCATTCGTAGTATTGGGAATAGTCAACGTGCCTGCCGCGCCGATTGTGAGAGTTCCGGCTCCTACACTTATGAAAGTGTTATTGCCGTTCAATCGGAAATCGCCTGCGGTAATAGTAACATTTCCGTCGGTTGAAAGAGCGACGGCATTCAATTGCACAAAACGATTATTACCGGATGGATTATTGATCGTAAAATTCTTATACACATGGCTTCCGCCGGCGTTTTGGTTAAGCGCCATATCAAATCCCTGCGAGGATCCGTCCCTAGTGCTTACGCCGTCGCCGAATACGAATGTAGACCAGTTGACAGTCGTACTTGCACCCGCCGTACCGGAAATATTCGCGGCGGCTGACGGATCTCCTTGTGTGGTGGTCCTTAAGGTTACGCCGCCTCCGGTCGTGGCCAAAGGATTCTTGAAGGTGATCGTTCCGCCGGTCAGATTGACGATGCCGCGATTCAAATTCATCAGCGACGCGCCGCCGCCGACTGTAAAAGTATCAGCAGGATTGATATTGAACGCTCCGCCCGTCATAGCAAAATAAGCATTCCGATCATTGAGGGTGTATTGCCCATTCATATTGAGTGTTCCGCTCATGATAACCAGCGAATCATAACTGGTTGACAGGTTATTTCCGCCTTCCGTCATGACCGCATTGCCGTCTCCGATATTAAGCGTTCCGCCGTCGATCCGCACGACGGTTGGCAACGTAGGATTGGCGCCGCCGTTCGGCCAGCCGAAACCGCCGGCGCTGCCCGCATCCAGCCCGGCTGAAACCGTTCCGCCGAATAAGTTTAATCTTCCGCCGTTACCCATCGTCATGGTTCCGCCCGCAAAAACGGTGGCCGTCGATCCGGAAGGCAGGGTTAGGGTGCCTGTGACAGTCAAATTACCCGTCGTAAGATTTCCCAGTGTAACGGTTCCTCCCGTGCAGACAAAAGTTCCGCCGGCGGCAATCGTCGTACTGCCTTGAAGCGACGGGCCTCCTACAGTAATACTCCCTGACGTAATGGAATCGCTCGAGGTCCCGCCATGATTGAATGCCACGACAAAGCCCCCTGAAGCAGGAGTTCCTGTCTCAAAAGCCCCGCCGTAAATATTAATTTGTCCGCTAATGGTGGTGGTCCGGTTTGCAGTCAAAGCTACGGTATTATCCAAAGCACGTACGGTGCCTTGAACGATCGTAAAGCCGACATTAACATTGTAATTTACGCCGAGGTTGCTGTTCAAAATGTAGGTGCCGCTATTGTCGTGATAATAAAGGCCAACGGTAAAAGTGGGCGCCACGCCTGCTGTCACCGCGCTGGCCGCCGCAGAAAATCCGGCTGATTGATTGGCGATAATCGTAGTGGCCGTATTTTTATTGTAGGTGACTCCGCGAATGACCCATGTCGGGCTTCCGCTTTCGCTGATGACCATGTTGTTCGCGCCGGTGAATTGCAAGGTCACAAAACGGTTGACGGTCACCGTCGAATTAAGATCGATGGTGCCCGCATTGCTTAAGTTGCCTTGAATAGCAAAAATGTGGGTCCGGGCCGTCGGTGTGCCGGGAATAGAAGTTTGTATGACGCCATTCGAATTGACTGTAACATCTCCGGTAACGGTAATAGTACGATTCCCTCCTACGGTAACGTCACAGGGAAATTCAAGAGTCCCGGCTGTACCTCCGCCAACCGTGATGGCGCCCAGTGACGCCAATGTCGTAAAGTTGAAATCTAAACTAATGGTAAATCCGCCCGTAATAATGGCGGTATCGTTTGCGGCTGTTTCGCCGGGAAAGGTTGAAGTTCCGCCGCTGCTATGCACGGCGGTCCAATTGCCTGGCACGTTCCAGTTGCCGGTTGCTGCCGCGGTAAAAACGTCAAGAGCGTATGCAGCCGAGTTGAGCATAAGCAGGCTTAGCAAAGCAATGACTGATGCAGTAACTTTTTTCATGAATCCGTTCCTTGGTTTGGGTTCTATTTTTATTCTAAAATTTTCCTTATCAAGTTTTTCGCAAGAAAATCCCTCAGTTAAAGCTGAATTTTTCATATGTGCTTGAATTAATTGAATTCAATTAACGAAACAAAGCAAACATCCTTAATTATAAAAAAACAATGGCGTGAAGTCAATGTTTTTTTAAACTTTCCAGCAGGTTAATCAGAGGTATTAACCTATGAGTTTTACCGATTAGGACAAAAAACGGTCAAGAAATCTATGGTCAAAAGCTGGGATAGTTACATTCTCGAGTCTTTTGATCGTCGCGGCATCTGCAAATTCCGAGCCGGTAAGCCTTTTGCCGTAAATAAAAAATCCCGACACGCTAATCGCATCGGGATTTGTTTTAGAGAAATGCATTTCGAAAATTACTTAAGAAGCGTCATTTTACTCGTCTTTACGAATTTGTCTTTACCGTTGATCACCGTCGCGATCATCCGGTAAAAATAAATTCCCGTCGAGACCGCATCGCTCCTGTTATTCCGGCCGTTCCAAACCACCGAATGAAACCCCGCCGGCATTTCTTTACTGACCAACTCCGTAACTTCCTGGCCAAGAATGTTGTAGACCTTTATCGAAACTTTGGACGCAAACGGTAACTCGAACCTTATTGTCGTCGTGGGGTTGAACGGATTAGGATAATTGGGATGCAATGAAAATTTATGCGGCACGCCAAAGCTGACAACCTCAATCTTATGATATGCAATGGCTCCGTCATACGCTACGTCGGCCAATCGGTAAGCATACTTTTTATTAATTTCAACTTGCTTGTCTTTGACTAAATAGTCTGTGGCGCTCGTTTTGGTGCCCTGGCCCCTGAGCGTCGATAATCTTTTGAAAGTCAAAAGGGATTTGAGGATTTCAATATCTTCCGTATTCTGGCCGTCCGCAATTTCAGCCTTTTCAAGGATCCAATATGCATTCTCAATTTCGCTTTCGGTTCTCCACTCCAATTCTATTCCATCGCTGACCTGCTCACCTTTGAAGAAAGCCAATTCTACCGGCAGCGAAACATCCAATCCGCCGGAGGGCGTATTGACCGTTTCTACGGACGTGTAGGCACTCGCTTTAGCGGGATTTACCGTGCCTTGTATGTTCGCCGCGGAGTCAATGACGACCGTGACAGCTGTTGCATTGCCGATAGTGACGCTGGCGGGAATGACCACTTTCAGAATACTGCCGCTTGAAGTAACCGAGCTTGACGCCGTACCGTTCACTTTAACTAAAGATGAACTAATACTCCCCGGTATAGAAGCCGTGGAATTAAAATTGAGAAATAAAGTATCCGTTGTCGGAAGATTAATATTCATCGCTCCTCTGAAGCCCGTATTGAAAGCCCACGTCCATTGTTGCGCCACATTGATCTGATTGGAGCTCAGTGTCGAAACACTTAAACTATTAATTGTTGTTCTGGTCGCTTGAATAACATAATTGGGGCTGGTCCCTGGATTCGGTTGAGCGCTCGTTGCCACTTGAAGTGCATGCGTACTTGAATCCGGAGGGTTGACAATTCCTGCACCCGTACTAAAAACCAGTGTAATCGTCGCACCGGTGAAAGTCGTTGGAGTGGTAATGGTAACAATTCTCGTTCCGCTGTTGGTTGTGACGGCGGAGGCGTTGGTGCCATTGACGGTTATGTTAGAAGTTGCAATACTAGCGGGAACTGTAGTTCCTATCGGAAAAGTCACACTAATAGTCCCACTTCCCGCGGTAATTGTGAGCGAATCTCTGAAAACGACAGTGTATACCCCAATCATATTAACCGTATCTGTATTGGCTCCTAAAGATACCGAATTAAAAGTTACAGATGGCGCATTAGTAATCGAGTAAGAATTACTTGTCACAGCCCCCGTTTCCACGGAAGTCGCAACGGTCACGGTGTAATTACCGGCAACGGGATTTGTAATTCCACGAAGCTTTACTATCACCGAACCGCTATTGCCAATGGTGACGGAGGCAGGAACAATAACGGTTACAGCCTGTCCGCTTACAGTGGCTGCATTGGTTGCCACACTGTTCACAGTGTCCACCAATCCGGCACCCGTAACGTCAGCTCCTGAAGGAAAAGTAACCGTAATCGTACTGGTTCCGGCAAGCAGGCGCCCATTGGCTCCGGTATTGAAAGAAACGGTGTAAATAACATTAGCCGCGCTGGGAACGAACGAGCTGGTAGTGACGTTTGAAATGGTCGTCGTTGTTGAAGTCGCCGAGGTTGAATATTGAGGCGAAGTTGCCGCCGGTTCGCCGCCCCCGCCCGCTTTCGAAGAGCTCACGGTCAACGTCCAATTTGAAGCTACTGTTGTAGGATTCAATATTCCGGACGAAGAAGAAATTGAAACGGTAGCACTGACGAGATTGAAAAGAAACACGGGTGTCAGGACGGCTAACGTCTGGCCCGAGCCCGTAGCGCTCGATGTGAGATTCGTTCCATTAACAGTAATGAGCGACCCTGCAATCGACGAAGGAACTACAGTATTGGTCGGGAAAGAAATAAGAATCGTATCTCCCACAGCCAGCGTTCCCGAAGAACCGGGGGTAAATTTAATCGTGTAAGCGGCAGAGCCGTTCACTGTATTGGGTGAATTCGTAACTTGCGTAACGGTGAGAGCCGCCGATGCCGCCAAGGTCAAATTACCGGTCTGTGTCGAAAGAACATTTTCAGCGTCGGTTGAAACCTGAACCTGGAAATTTCCCGCCGTTCCGCCGTTTGTCAATCCGACAGATGAATTGAACGTAACTGTCACCTCAGTACTTGCGGGAAGGGTAACGCCGTTGGGAACGACAACCTTGATAGTCCCGCCCGCTCCGGAAGTTACAACCCTGACTGCGGGGCATGCGGTTCCATTGACGCTCACATTGGCCGCCGTAATACTGGAGGGAACAACCGTGCCGCCGGAAGTGAACATAATAGTAATCGAATCCGATCCTGCGCTTGTGCCGCCGACTAATTTGCCTGCCGTCCCCGGCGTAAAAAGAATTTGGTAAGCGGCATTGGATTGGTTAATAACGTTCGGTGTAGCAGTGACAGTTCCCGCTGTGACACTGGTTGCGTTCGCTACAATGCTGTAGGCCGGAGAAGTCACGAGAGCGGGCTGAGTTGTGGTAGACACTGTCAGCGTATAAAAAGTAGTTGAAGGAACAGACGGATTTGCGATTCCGGCCGCGGACGCGAATATGATCGTCGCAAATGTCTTGTTATTGCTGCCAACGAAAATATCCACCTGGCGCAAAGCCTGGCTGACGCTGACAGAAGTAACCGTTTGGCCGGTACCTCCGGCCAATGTAACATTCCCGGCCGTTATGGATGCGGGTAAAGACGTTCCTTCGGGAAAAACCACACGGATGTGGTCTCCGCTTGACAGATTGTTTACGCTTCCGCAATAAATAGAATCTCCGGCAGTTTGGTTGACTCCCGCATTAGTAAGTCCGACTCTTGAGATAGTCACGGGAGCTGCTGCGGTAACTGCGTAACTGAATGACGGGATCGACGAAGTTTCCACGGAGGAATACATATTCGCCGTGTAAGTTGCCTCTGCCGGATTGGTCACCGCATTGATCACCAGACTAACAGCTCCGCTATTCTGGATACTGACGGAACTTTTTGAAGTAACAAAGACGCTGTCGTTACGCCGCCTTATCGTCGAATCCGTTACACCATTGATCGTTCCCGTCAAACTGCCATAGCCGGTACCCGAAGGAAAGATGACAATGATCGAATCATTTCCTGTTACAAGTCTTCCGTTGCTGCCGGTCGAAAAACTGAAAGTGTAACTTACATTGGTCGCGGCGGGCGTGACACTGCTCAAAGAGACATTGGATTGGCCCAAGGTACTTGTTGCGGCGGAAATATTATAAGGGTTAGATGTCTGCTGCGGATCGATCTGAGAACCGCTTCCATTTACCGTTTTCACGGTCAATGTGTAATTGCCGCTGCCGGCCGGATTTTGTATGTTGGCTCCCGAAGAGAACGTGATGTTGACGGTATTACTGTTACTAACGGCGAGGGGCGTCATGATCGCCACGCGCAAACCGCTTACGGTAATTCCCGCCGCATTATCGCTGAATCCGTTCGAAGTGATCGTGACGTTGCTCGTTGCGATCGTCGACGGCACGACCGTCGAAGAAGAAAATGTTACAATAAAACTATCCGTGTTTGCGGCCATCGCCCCCGAGGTACTCACAACAAAATCAAGTCCGTAGGATGAGAAGTCATTAGCCTGCGAACTCGACAGCGTAATTGCACTGAACGAAAGCACGGTACTGGCGGAAATCGAATATCCGGCCGAATTCACATCCGTCGTTTCGGATGACGTGTGAACGGCAATGACTTTTCCTGATCCGTTCGTCGGATTGACCAAGCCCGACCCTGACGAAAAGAAAACGGTTACGCCTCCATTATTATCTACATTTAATGGACAGGTTATGCTTACCACACGTGTAGATGAATTACCGGATGCCGTTGCAGATGTCCCATTAACAGTGACGCCGGAAATGGACGTATTCGGAACCGTCGTTCCGGAAGGGAACGTCAAAGTAATCGTGGAGCTTGTCGTGAGAAATCCTCCTGAACCGGTACTAAATCCAATCGTGTAAGCCGCTGCAATCGATTCCACGGAAGGATTGGGTGTAACGGCTGCCTGGGTTACGGTTGACGTCGTCGAAGCGATGGTATAAGTATTTGAAGTAGTCGGCGTCGGCTCCGCAGATGTGAATGCCGATACAGTATAGGTTGTGGCCGTGCCGGGATTACGGATCTGAGCCGTGGAGGAAATAACGATGGTCGCAGTTCCGCCATTTTTCGCAATGTCGACCGGAGTCGTAATGGTTACCGCCTGGCCGGATACCGATACATTATTGGCCACCGTTCCATTAATGGTTACCAAGGAAGGTGAAATAGATGCAGGAACGCCGGTCTCAGAGCCGAAAGTTATAGTGATCGTTCCGACCCCTGCGTTTAAATCCGTTGTTCCGTTTCCGGTCGTCCAAATAAAAGTATATTGACCGTACTGATTAGTACCGTCAGGCGATGGATTCCCGGTTACCGATATCGTGCCGGCTGCGGCCACAGCCAATTGCGACAACAACATCGAAAAACAAACCGCAGTAAATAAGAGTCGTATGTATTTTTTTATCACACTTCCCCGGAATAGCGTCGCCGTAAACCTCTTCATTCTTTCGACATCCTCTGAGTGGATGAATCTATATTTATTATTTTTTTCACGAACATTTCCCCAGCTCACCGGGGTTAACACCTAACGCTGCTGAAAAGCCAAAAGCCTTTCGTGCGCCTTACTTCCCATCGAATATAAGTATACAAAAATGCACACGCGGATGCAATTCTTTTTGAATTTTCTAAAAAAGTTCTTGCCCGGACGGCATTGACGGATCGAACCTGTTAGTTTTACTGATACCAACAAGAAACGGTCAGAAAATGTTAGATAATAAAAAGCTGTCCGGCTTCAAATTTCCGTGTGTCATTTGGCACAAGTTTGATCACAAGACTTTCGGCGCTTTGAGCATCAGGACCGGAACTTCCACATTGTGGCGAACCTTATCAGCCGTGCTTCCGTGGATGATGTCTCCGATCAGGCGGTGCCCGTGCGTTGCCATCGCGATCAGGCCGGCATTTTTCTCTTTCGAAATTTTTATGATCTCATCCGCCGGGTCGCCCATCGCCAAAACATACGACGCTTCAAAACCCTCGGCAGCAAGGTCGTTCACCAATTTCTCCAGATACGCGCGATCGTTTTTTATTTCTTCGCTTTCCTGCAATTCGAGCTGGTCGTAATTCCGCGCCGCCCAGCCGTCCGCCACATGAACGAGGATCAGCGCCGAGCCCGTGAGGCGCGCGAGGGGCCGCAGGTGGGCCAGGATCGCCTGATCCGTGGCGGTCTCGTTTTCAACGGGAACTAAGATCGTTTTATACATTTTATTTATTTATTTAAAGGTTTGAACCAGCAGCCACATATTGAGCACCGCAATGACAAACGCCACGATCCACGCCAAAACTTTGAGCCACGTTGGATTAGCAAATTCTCCCATTTTCAGTTTATCGCTGGTGAACATGACCAAAGGGACCACGGCAAAACTCAACTGCAAACTCAAGATCACCTGGCTGAGAACCAGCAGCTGCGTCGTGCCGTTTTCTCCTGAAATGGCGGTGACGATCACCGCGGGTATGATCGCGATCAGGCGCGTGATGAGCCTTCGCAGCCACGGGCGCAGGCGGATATTCAGAAAACCTTCCATCACGATCTGGCCCGCGAGCGTGCCGGTGAGCGTGGAATTCTGGCCCGACGCCAACAGCGCCAGCGCAAACAGCGTGCTCGCGCCCGTCACGCCGAGCAGCGGCGTCAGCATGATGTAGGCGTCGCCGATGTCCGCCACTTCATGATTGCCGGAACGATAAAATGTGGCGGCGGCTACAATGAGAATGGCCGCATTGATAAACAGCGCAAACATCAGGGCGAAGGTCGAGTCGATCGTGGCAAATTTGATCGCCTCGCGTTTACCGGCGGAACTGAGCTCGTATTTACGGGTTTGGACGATGGAAGAATGCAAATACAAATTATGCGGCATCACCGTCGCGCCCAGAATTCCCATCGCAATATACAGCATGCTCGGATCGCTCACGATCTCAGGCGACGGAAGAAAGCCGTGCAGAACGGCGCCCCATTCCGGCCGGGAAAAAATAATTTCCAGCGCGAAACACGTTCCGACGGTCACGATCAATGTGATGACCAGCGCCTCGATATACCGAAAACCTCTATTTTGCAAAAACAATACGATCAGCACGTCCAGTGCGGTGATACAGACTCCCCAGATCAACGGAATCCCGAAGAGCAGATTAAATGCGATCGCCGACCCTATCACTTCCGCGAGATCGCAGGCCGCGATCGCGATCTCACACAGCACCCAAAGAAAAAACGCCACCGGCCTGCTGAAATGATCTCTGCAGGCTTGCGCCAGATCGCGTCCGGTCGCAATACCCAATTTCAGCGAAAGCGACTGAAGCAGGATCGCCATGAGATTGGAGATCATGATCACCGACAACAGGGAGTAATTATATTTGGAGCCGGCCGCGAGATCCGTCGCCCAGTTGCCGGGATCCATGTAACCGACCGCGACCAAAAAGCCCGGCCCGGCAAACGCAAGCAGCTTCCTGAAAAAACCCGCACCCGGCGGTATCGCCAGTGAACTGTGTACTTCCGGCAAGCTGGGCGAGTGGCGGTCAAGCCTCCATGCGCGTGGTTTACTGCTCATTAGTTTTCAGTTTTCAGTTTTCAGTTTTCATATCAATTTTCAATTTTCAAAACATCCCCCGTTCTCCCGGTCAAGTAAACGGATTGAACGGATTGAACTGATAGGATTTTTTTGGAAGCTGAAAAACTCCGTGTCCCGGTGCCTCCGTGGTTTGAACTCTTATAGTTTTTAGTTCATCCGTTAAATCTGCTTAATCCGTTTACAGAAATTAAATCCCCGATCATTTCCCCGTTTTTTTTACAAACACGCTGCTCGCCGTTTCATGGCTTAAAAATTGTTCTTTTTTACCGTTCACTTTGATCGTCATCGATTTGTCGAACGACTCTTTGGTCTGCACATGCAGGCGGCTGTTGAGCGTCAGGTCCATTTTCTTCATATACTGCAGAAGTTTTTTGGAATCGGCGACGCGGAGAACGATCGCGCTGTCCCCTTCCCGCAATTCGGAAAGCTTGCGCTCGTGCAGTTCCTCCAGGATACCCTCCTGCGTCGGGATCGGATCGCCGTGCGGATCGTATTTCGGATGGCCCAGATACCGGTCGATCCTTTCTTCCAGTTCATCCGAAATGACATGCTCCAGCCGCTCGGCTTCCTCGTGCACATTGTCCCACGAAAATTGCAGCGCCTGCACCAAATACAATTCCAAAAGCCGGTGGCGCCGGATGACGCGCAGCGCCAGCCTCTCGCCCCGTTTCGTCAAGCGAACGCCGTAATACGGCGCATACGTCAGATACCCGTTCCTGGAGAGCCTCTTGACCATGTCCGTTACGGATGCGGACGAAATGATCAGGCTCCTGGCGATGGACGACGTCGTGATCTTATTCAATTTCCGGCTGAGCCAGAATATTTGTTTTAAATAGTCTTCAGTGGTCTTATTTATCATACTAAACTTTAGTTTAGGCCATCCTAAACTATGGTAGCAAAAAAAACATAAACTGTCAAGAAAAAAAATTTTATTTTTCAGGCAGGGTCTTTTGGCGCCCGGCGATTCCGGACCGGGGACCGGGTATCGGGCGCACGGTCCTTAAGTATCGCGGATTCTCAATCCGCGTGATTGCGCCACGTCGGGAATGGCGGATCCGGTTTCAATTTCCATTCGCGCGAGTTACCAAACAACGATATAAGAAAATCGATACCTTCATACTGACGTTGCCTCCCGCCGCGGATTACGAATCCGCGATACAGCTTAACACGGGACGCGATACATTATTTTTAGAAAGAGAGATGGCGGAAGCTTTTTCTCGCACGGATTGAAAAAACATCTCAAAGAACAACTCGAACAAAAATAGCCACTAAAAGTGAAAAAAAGCTTGCTTTCTTCCTGTAAAATCTCTATTCTTACTGATTCTTATAGTATTACTTTTTTTAGAACAATTCATTCGAATAATTCAGGAATTTTTACTGACTGTTGCGGTGTTTTGTTTGTAAAACACTACACGATATTCTGCACCCAGTTAAACCTCAAAATGGAGCAAGGGGATGATGAACGGAAATAATTACGAATTGATCTGTCACAGGCATTCTTTCAACTCAAGAAAGCTGAGAATGCAAACCGTGTCGCTCATTCTCCTCCTCGGAGCTTTGTTTTTCTCGGCCGTGCAGCTGAACGCACAGGCGACCGGAGATTATCAAACCGCCGCATCTTTGACAGACGCTAACTGGTCCACCGTGGCCAATTGGGAAAGATACGACGGAGCTTCGTTTGTTGCGGCTACCGCATATCCCGGGCAAAGTTCTGGAGATGCTCAGACCGTTACGATCCGCTCGACCGGCAATCCTGCGCTGACCTTAGATGTTTCACCCGCTTTCAGTATCGTCGATCTCGCCATTCAGGACGGCACGGCAACCGAACTCGATATGAACGGACAATCGCTCGCGATCACAGGCAATCTGACGGTTGATGGAGATCTGTTGGACAATGCCGGACCCGGCACGATCACATTAGGCGGAAATTTCACGATCAACAGCACAGCTACTTACGGAATCGGCGGAGCCGTTTCCAACATCGATTTCAACGGAACGGGTACTCAAACCATAAGCGGCTCTTTTACAGGAACTGCGGAATTCTCACAGTTTAATAAATCCGCGAGCGGCACATTGGATAATAACCTTGCTGCAACGATGCAGATTACCGGCCAAATGCTTCAGTCTTCCGGAACGATACAGGCCGGCTCTGCAACTTACGTTCTGGGATTTGGTACAACTAATGGTTATTGCTTCGACAAGTCGGGTGGCACATTCACCGAAGAAACTTCTACATTTAGAGTAACATCCTCGGTTGATATCAGAATGCGAACGGACGCCAATATCACATTTTATAATCTGACTCATAGTCCTGGAATTTCGCGAAAGATAACTTTCGACAAGACCGGTGGGACTTCGTTTACTGTTTCCAATATTTATGAAAGAGGCGGATCGTCGTCTGCCACTCAATTCTTGAATAGCACAACTTTGGTTTATGGGGCGAGCGCAACTTTAAAATACACTGTGGCCAGTAATGTCAACGTATCCGGAGAATGGCCGTCCTCGAGCGGGCCCCCAACCATAGAGAATTCGGCAACTGCGAACGTCATTTTGTTAAGTTTTAACCGAACGGTATCGGGCACTCTGAATCTGAAACAAACTTCCGGTAACCTTCAAGTCAATGGCACGTCAGTTCTGACTATAAACGGAACCCTATCGAGGCAGTCAACGGGTACCGTTGGCATAACGGTAGGTACCGGATCTATCGTATACGGCACGTCGAGCACGCTCGATTATTCAATTACATCCAATGCCAATGTCACTGTAGGAAATGAGTGGACAAGTACATTGACACCCGCTAATGTAAGGGTCAGTCACGGCGGCAGCTCAAACAAGACGGTAACCCTTCCAAATGCTAACATGGCGGTCACCAATGACTTAAATATAGCGGCCGGTATTCTTGCCGCGGGTAATGGCGCAAATACGATGAGCGTCGGCGGCAATGTTACGACAGGAACATTGACGACAGCCGGATCGTTTACGGTCGGCACGATCGAAATGACCAACGACCAATCACAGCTCATTTCGGGTGGGGCCGGAACCCTATCGAACTTGCGTATCAATAAAACGCTTTCGACGCATACCGTAACGGTACAAAGCAATACGCTGACTATTGCTTCCGGCGGTTTACTCGACATACAGCAAGGAATATTCATCATGTCTCCCGGTGCGACGTCTCTGGATGTCTCCGGAGCCACACTCAGAATTCAATCCAACGGCACCTATCGCACAGGCGGGCGAACAATTACCACTACAGGCGGATCAACATTGGATTTTCAATCGGGCAGCACCTATGAGTTTAATGGCATCAGTACCACAGAGTCTTTTATCACAAGCGGTGCAACGACAAATTACGGTAACGTGATCATCAATAACACGAATGCCACACCGTCCGTAACAGTGCCGGCCGGAAAATTGATTGTCGTTCAAAATAATCTGACTTTGACGCTTGGCCAGATCCTGTCCGGCGCCACCAACAGCAGCGGCGACATAGAAGTGGACGGGTCTGCCTCCAGCAGCGGCACCTCCTATGTTAACGGTACCTTGCGGTTCAAGTTTCCGAGCGGCGCAAACAGCCGCGACTTTCCCGTCGGCTTTAGTTCGAATTATCGCCCGGCCACATTCGCATACACCGCCAACAGCGTAGCCACGAGCATCATAGAGATCGAGGCTTTGAGCGGCGACCCGGGTGGGACGCCCCCTTCAGGCATTGCCGTGATTGCGACCTCTCATTATTACACGGTCAAAGAAGTCGGAACGGGCGGCACATTCACATACGGTCTTACACTTACTACCACGGGCACGGGATTTGTTCCCGTCTCCCGCAATAAGATACTTATTCAAAATGGAGCTACGCCGGATTATTCTTTCCCGACACAGGGAACGGCTTCAGGCAGCATACAGAGTGTTAGCGGATTGACTGTTTTGCCCACCAATGCATTCAAGGTAGCTTTCGGCGCCGGCGGCACGGTCAAGCGTTGGGATGGAACTTCCGGTAACTGGAGTGTTGCAACTAACTGGGAAGACGATGCCCTGCCTTTGAACGGCGACGAGATTCTTCTGAACAACGCCTTGCAGGCAAGCGCCTATACCGCTACCTATAATACATCTACGACTGCGACTACGTTTACGAAAATTACAATTTCGGCGACCGCAGGTGTGACGCTGCAGTTGGACAAGGTTACGACGATCGATTTGACGGACGGAACAACCGGACTCGATATTTCTGACGATGCGGATTCCCGCCTGGTCTATAACGGCACAAGCATCGGGTTTGCCGGCGGCGGATACGATGCGGCGAAGACGACCATCGGTGCGGCCTCAACCGTGGAGTTTCGTACGGGAACAGTCTACGCCGATGATTATGGAAATCTTACTGTTAATACAACCGGCTCGCTCAGTTCTACCGGCGCGACAACCGTGGCAAGCGGTTATACAAAATCCGGAGCGGGATCGCATGATGTTTCGAACACAACCTTCAGCGTAACCGGTACATCGGATATTCAAGCGGGTACCTTTTCTACTTCGGGCACCGGCAGTGTGTCGCTTGGAGCGGTAACCAATTCGGCGACGATGACCGTCAGCGGTTCGGGAGCTTCGAGTATGGGGGCGGTGACAAATACCAGTGTGATGACATTAAGCTCGACGGCGGGAACCATTACATTGAGCGGTAATTATTCGGGCAGCGGCACTTTGTCGGCAACCAGTTCGACGCCGGCCGTGACCTTTCAGGCGAATTTTTCTCCAGGCGGTAATGTGACATTTGGCTCGCAGACACTTCAGTTCCAGGGCGACGTTACCCTGACAGGCGGTTCTCTGACTCTGTCGTCCAATTCTTCATTCACCGGAAATTCAAAAGATTTTGAAATAAGCGGCGGATCGGTTGTTACATCCGCTGGAACGATGTCTTTCGTCACAGGAACCAGTCAAACAATTACAGGCAACGTCACATTTCCTTCTTTGACCATCAATAACTCCAACGGTGTGACGATCACTACCGGCAGTTTGCCGACTGTAACGGGAACACTTACGCTGACAAGTGGGCTGGTAAATTATGCAAACGCTGCGGATTATCTCACGCTCAACAGCGCCGCATCCATCGCCGGCGGGTCGGGCACCTCTTTTGTCAACGGTAAGCTGAGAAGAATTTTCTCCAGCACGGCGACCAATTTGACTTTTCAAGTCGGGAAACCCGATCTGGAAGTTCCTCCGGCAAACCGCTACCAACCGGTAAACTTTCAAGGAAGTTCCGTGTCGGGCAATCCGAGCATTACGATCGAACAATTCGAAACCAATGATTCCATACCATTGCTGTCGGGAATTAATTCACCTCTGGTGAAAGTTTCCCGCGTCAGATACTGGGCAATGGCATTTGCCGCAAACGGAGGAAGCTTTACTAATCCTATGATCCGTCTGACATGGGACAACAGCGGACCCGCCGGCTTCAGCGACGGCGTCGCAAGCGCGGGAGGCGCTTCCACTTCGGGCGATGTCGTCATTGCTCAGCAATCCAACGGTGCGGGCAATTGGAGCTCTGCCGGCCAGTCGGCGTTTAGCGGTTCGTACGCGGTACAGCCAAATTCTAACGCAGGGACTTTGACCAGCAGTGTAATAACTTTAACGGACGGCAATACCGATTTCATGACTTTTGGCGCTATAAATGGCGCGGCCGGCCTCGACGTGAGTCTTCCTGTGGAACTTTCTTCATTCGAAGCTGTTGAATTGGCCAATTTGGGAAATGTAAAATTGGATTGGAAGACCGAATCGGAAATAGAAAACGCCTACTGGCTCGTTCAGAAAAAAACCGGCGAAGGTACATTCCAGACGATCCAGACCGTCAGAGGCCAGGGCACAAAAACCAGCGCGACCAGCTACTCGTATTTAGACGCTGCGGTGAAACCGGGAGACTCGGTAACGTACCGCCTCGCAGATGTGGCATACGACGGAGCGCTTTATTACCATTTCGAAAAGGGATTGCGGATCAGCGTACCGACAAAATTTGAACTGCTGCCTAATTTCCCGAACCCGTTCAATCCGTCGACGACGATCGCCTACAAATTGCCCGCGCAGAGCACCGTGCGGCTGGCGGTATATAATATGTTAGGCCAAAAAGTGAGAGAGCTTGTGCGTAATCAGGTCCAACAGGTGGGCATCCAAAAAGTAGTGTGGGACGGACGGAACGAACAAGGTCAGAGCGTTTCTTCGGGAATATATATTTATCGTCTCGAGGCCGGATCGTTTAGAATTTCCAGAAAGATGACTTTCCTGAAATAACTTCGGGCAAAATAAAATTAAAAAACGGTTGATCCGCTCGGGTCAGCCGTTTTTTTTTGTACCCTGTATGGCGGATTCGTAATCCGCCCGAAACATTGGTCAACGACGCACATTGCGAATGCGCGATACTGTATGGCGGATTCGTAATCCGCCCGAAACATTGGTCAATGACGCGCATTGCGAATGCGCGATAATGTATGGCGGATTCGTAATCCGCCCGAAACATTGGTCAATGACGCGCATTGCGAATGCGCGCTACATAAAATTCTTCCCTTCGATCCGCCATGAGGTCGTTCCTCTTCGTCATGTGCTTGCGGTCGGCCAGCCGCGGATCTATTTCGGCAATAAATAATTCCTCGCGCTGTTTCGGCCCGCGGTGAATGAGCACGCCTTTCGGCGCAACGATCTGGCTTTGGCCTGTGAATGTCAAACTACCGTGCGGGCGCCGGTCCGCCCCAAAACGATTCGCCGTCACGGCAAAAACCATATTCTCGATGCACCGCGTGATCATGCCGTTCTGGCAATAGCTCAAAACCAGATTGGACGGATGCGCAATCACCTGCGCGCCCTGCAGGGCCAGCGTCCGTGCCGTTTCCGGAAATATCCAGTCAAAACAGATCATCATGCCGATCTTTATTCCGCGAACCGATCGCACTTCCAGCGGTTTATTGCCCGCGTCAAACCAATTTTTTTCTTCGTTGAATAAATGCAATTTCCGGTAGGTCTGCATCACCCCTTTCGGGCCGATCAACAGCGCGCTGTTGAAGCACCGGTCGCGCTGTCGTTCCGCAAATCCCGTTACAAGATAAAAATGTTTTTCACGGCACAATACGGTTAATCGTTCCACGGTGGCTGATTTTTTCGGATCTTCGGCTAAGCGAAGAGCTTCCTTACG
>CAZLWA010000093.1:0-5869 GCA_964563165.1 uncultured Bacteroidota bacterium
AAATTTTTTTATGTTTTGGCCGGCAATTATGTAACTTGGTGAACCTTTGAGTCTTTGTGTCTTCGTGGCAAGTATTCAACCATTTAATGAGTATTTTTGCAACACCTGACAGAAAAAACTGATATTTGTTTAACGTCGAATCTCTAATTGTGGTTGAAAATAATACGGTTAGGAATCGGTCTGGCTTTTGCTGCTATAAGGTAAGATATGGCACAACTAGAAGACATCATCATAAAGGCGCAAATGACCGCCGCTCAGTCCTTAATAGAAACTAATCAGCGCTTGTCGGATTGTTTGGAAAGCCCGTATCTCCCCTTTTCAGAAAAGCAAAAAATTTGGCTGCAGATCGAACAAAACTTAGGAAAAATCGGCAAATTGAAAAAAATACGCGAGTACCATAAAGGAGCCTCATAGTGTCCGATCAAATCAATTCAGCTTTTTGAAGACATTTTTTCATTCGCTCGAACGTCCGCTGAATGTCGTTATCCAGCCCCACCGAGAATCTTATTAACCCGCGGCTCAAACCCATTTGTCTTCGTTCTTCCTCCGGAATTTCCGATGACGTGCTGCCGCCCGGGGCGCTGAACAGCGTTTTGAAATAACCGAGGCTCACCGCAAGGTAACCGATCTTTTCTTCCTGCATGATGCACATCAGGTTATTTGCTTTCTCTTCGGTGCCCGCATCTAAAGCCATCATACCGCCGAATCCGAAAGACGGATTCATGATCTTCTTCATTAATGAGTAATGGGCGTGTTCCGGCAAGCCGGGATAAAAAACTCTAACGCCAAGTTTCTGCAGGTTCTCCGCTAAAAACAGCGCGTTGGCGCTGTGCTTCTGAATCCGGATGTGCAGGCTGTGTAAATTTTTCAGGATGCTCGCCGCGCGCAAACTGTCGAGAACCGGCCCCATCAGCATACACGCGCCTGAATTGATATCCGTCAACTGGTGAATAAATTCGGTCGTGGAACAAATACAGCCGGCGACGCAATCACTCGTGCCGTTGATAAATTTAGTCAGGCTGTGAACGACGGCATGGGCTCCCAACCGGAGCGGCGACAGTGTCATCGGGCTGAATGTGTTGTCCACTACCAGTTTCAAATTATTTTGATTTGCCAGGTGAGCGAGCGCCGGGATGTCGGCAATTTCCAACAAGGGATTACTGACCGATTCGCAGTAAATAACTTTCGAGCGCTCAGTAATTAGTTTTTTGACGGCTGCCATATCCTGAATGTTGACGAAGTGAACCTTAATGCCGAGCCTTGGCAGAAAGTTCTTGAACAGCGCGTACGTACCGCCGTAGATCGTTCGGCCGGCAATGACCTCGTCTCCGGATTGACAAACCTGCAGGATCGTGCAGCTGATGGCAGCCATGCCGGAAGCCGTGACTTGCGCGGCTTCGGCGTCTTCCAGGGAAGCCAGCGCACGCGCCAGATCCTTATTGATCGGATTCCAGTGCCGCGAATACAAAAAACAGCCCTCGATTTCATGATCAAAAACTTCTTTCATTTTTTCCGGACTCATGAAAGTAAATGTCGAGGAATCGGTAATGGAAGGATTGACATCGCCGAATTCTCCGAAAACCAGATAGTCCTGAATTTTGCTGCTTGGATCGAATGACATAAGTGTAACCTTTCCAATAAACGTTTTATGTCCGTATGGAGATTTCCCGCCTCTTTCAAACCTCTCCGATCTTAATTTAATTAAGGTTTAGCGTTTGTGCATTGATTTTTGTCATAAAAATTTGAAAATTAGGAAGTTTCTTTGTTCATTCCCGTGAAAGCGGGAATCCAGTCATTATTTCTTTTAAATTTTGCCAATTCAAATTTTCCAGAATGTTTATTCCCCGGCTCTTTGTTGAGTATACTCATCATCAATAGGCACGGCTCAACGTAAGGGCGCGGTTCATACTTAACCCCAAAAGAGGATTAACTGAGTGAACCAAGACGAAGTGAACCTGATACACATTGGAGCTTATTTGATTCGATTCTGGATTCCCGCTTTCGCGGGAATGACAACCAAAACGGATATACTATACTTTCCAAATAGGAGATTACGAGATGAACAAACCAGCCGACGCTAAAACTTCCGCCATGAATACGGAAATGTTTCATCCATCCAAAGAAGTCATTGATGCGGCGCATATCAAAGATTATGAAACGCTCTACAAACGTTCGATCGCCGATCGCGAAGGTTTTTGGGCGGAGGAAGCGGGCAAACTCGAATGGTACAAAAAATGGGACAAAGTCCTGGACTCGAGTAAGAAACCTTTTTACCGATGGTTCACCGGTGGAAAAATTAACATCGTTCATAACGCGGTCGACCGGCACCAGAAAAATTGGTACCGCAATAAATTGGCGATCATTTGGGAAGGCGAACCGGGCGACGTGCGCACCTATTCGTATCATGCGCTCAACCGCGAAGTCTGCAAATTTGCAAATGTTCTGAAAAGCATGGGGGTGAAAAAAGGCGAGATCGTGACGATCTACATGCCGCAGATCCCGGAACTCGTTTTCGCCATGCTCGCCTGCGCCAAGATCGGCGCGGCACACAGCGTCGTCTACGGCGGATTCAGCGTGGAGGCACTTGCAACACGCATTGACGATGCGAAGAGCCGCGTTCTCGTGACTGCCGACGGCGGTTGGCGCCGTGGAAAAATAAACGACCTGAAATCCATTGCCAACGAAGCGATGAAACGCTCCCCGACCGTTGAGGTGTGCGTGTGCGTCAAGCGCGCTGGACAAGAAGTCTACATGGAAAACGACCGTGATTTCTGGTATGAGGATCTCATGAGCCTTCCGATCGCCAATCCGAAATGTCCGACGGAAGTGATGGATTCCGAAGATATGCTTTTTATTTTATACACCAGCGGAACGACCGGACAGCCCAAAGGCCTCTTGCACACGCACGGCGGTTATGCGGTTTATATTGCAACGACGCACCGCTATGTTTTTGACGTCAAAGATGAAGACCGGTGGTGGTGCGCCGCCGATCCGGGCTGGATCACGGGCCACAGCTATATTGTTTACGCGCCGCTGATCAACGGAACGACGTTGATGATGTACGAAGGCGCGCCGAATCACCCCTACCCCAACCGCTGGTGGCAGATGATCGAAAAATACGGCATTACTATTCTTTACACATCACCGACAGCCATCCGGGGACTGATGCGGTTTGGCGAGCAGTGGCCCAAGCGGCACGATCTGAGTTCGCTCCGCCTGCTCGGCTCCGTCGGCGAGCCGATCAATCCGGAAGCATGGAAATGGTATTATAAAAATATCGGCGGCGAACGCTGCCCGATCATGGATACGTGGTGGCAGACCGAAACGGGCGGATTCATGGTGACGCCATTGCCTGTCATTCCACTTAAGCCCGGTTCGGCAACGAAGCCGTTTTTCGGAATTGAAATTGGCGTTGTGGACGATCACGGCAAGGAAGTTGCCTGCGGTGAAGAAGGCAAGCTCGTTCTCAAAGCGCCGTGGCCCGGCATGGCGCGTACGATCTACGGCGATCCGGACCGCTATGTCGAAACCTATTGGAAAGAATTTGAAAAGCAAGGCTGGTACAAGGCCGGCGATTCGGCGCGCATCGATGCGGACGGCTACTTGTGGGTGATCGGAAGAATTGACGACGTGATCAAGGTCAGCGGTTACCGGCTGGGAACGGCGGAGATCGAAAGCGCCCTGGTCAGCCATCCCGCGGTCTCCGAAGCCGCGGCCATCGCGCTTCCGCATGAACTCAAAGGAAATGCTATTTACACCTACGTGATCTTGCGCGCCGGCGTAACGGGAAATAAGGAACTGGAAGAAGCTTTGAAAGAACATGTGGCGAAAGAGATCGGCCCGATCGCACGCCCGGAGAGTGTTGCGTTCCTGGACATCTTGCCGAAAACGCGCAGCGGAAAGATCATGCGCCGAGTTCTGAAAGCGCGCGCGCAAGGCTTGAGCGAAGGGGATATTTCGACGCTGGAGGAGTAATTCCAATACCCGAACCGCAAAGACGCCAAGGCGCAAAGAAATAACTTTGCCGCTTCGGGCACTGTCCATTTCCAATAGTGTAATTTTACTATCACTCTGCCAACCTTTGACAAATCCAATCGTATACGCTTTGAGACTTTCCATCCATTGTCTACATTAACCTGCCTAAAGGAGAATCTTATGCTCAAAAATTACTTGCTCGTTTTCATTTTCACCTGTTCCGTTTTCGCTCAATCGGATGACGATGCCAACACATACATGGTGCGCGCGCACGATGCCTATAATAATAAGGATTTTCAGGGCTTCCTGGATAATTTCAAAGCCGCGCAAAAACTGATGCCGCGCAATTCGATCGTCATGTATAACCTGGCTTGCGGATATTCACTGACCGGACAAAAGGATGAAGCCATCGCGCTGCTGAACAAGATCGTAGGTATGGGACTGATATTTGACTTCGACCAGGACGAAGATTTTAATCCCATAAAGAATTCGGACGAATTCAGGGCGGTGTTAAGTCGGGCGGAAAAAAACAAGGCTGCCGTCCATACGGCCGAAAATGCGTTCACTCTTCCGGAAAAAGATCTGATCCCCGAAGGCATTGCTTACGATCCTCTGGATGGGACTTTCTACGTCAGCAGCGTGCATCAGGGCAAAATTGTCAGCCGCGATAAGAATGGGAACGTCCGGGATTTTTCGTTGCCGACCGACGGATTGTGGTGCGTGCTGGGATTGAAGGTAGACACGAAGCGCCGGATACTCTGGGCCTGCGCAACGGCTTATCCGCAGCTAAAAAATTACTCCAAAGATCAGGAAGGGCTTACCGGCATATTCAAATACGATTTGAAAACGGGAAAATTGATCAAAAAATATTTACCGCCTGCCGGCAAACACACATTCAACGATATCGCGATCAATTCCAATGGCGAGCTGTTTGTCTCGGATACCGGCGAACGCTCTATCTACAGGATCTCCCGGGACAAGAACGAACTTGAATTGTTCATCGCGCCAGATTACCTGGCCTCGCCCCAGGCCATGGCGTTTTCCGGCGATGAAACAAAGTTTTTTATTGCCGACTATTCGCGCGGCATTTTTGTCGTGGATGTGAAATCAAAAGAACATAAATTGATCGACTGCGCCGAAACGGTTTCGATGCTCGGTATTGACGGATTGTGTTTTTATAGGAATAGCCTTGTCGCCACACAGAACGGAATTAACCCGCATCGCGTGACCCGGTATTTCCTGAACAAAGATCATTCCGGAGTAGAAAAAGCGGAGGTTCTCGAAGTCAACAACCCGCAATTCAATGAGCCGACGCTGGGCGCGGTCGTGGGCGACGCGTTTTATTTTATTTCCAACAGCCAGTGGGGAAGCTTCAACAAAGACGGGTCGATTTTCCCGATGGATAAATTGCAAGAACCGTTGATCATGAAAATTAAATTATAATCCTTAACCACTAAGACACAAAGGAACAAAGTTTGTTGTGTCTTTGTGACTGTGTGGTAAAGTTCTTTCCGAAAGAAGTGAATGGACAGGTGGTGATAATAATATGGCGGAATTCGGAAGTAACGTAGATATCCCCCGTCCCGTCGCAGAAGCATGAGCGCCTTGAGCTGGAAATGACTGAGCTTCTGAAACTTCGGCTCATTTCAGGAAGTCCCCCGGTGAGAGCGCGTGCACGAAAATTATTGAAATAACCTGCAATTGGCCGCCAGGGCAGGTGCCTGCTCGCGAGAGTTTTGAGATTGTAATCGAAAATTTCTTGACTACATACGGCAATTTTCCTACATTCAATTATCAAGAGTTCTCAAATCTACTGTCTTAAAAAAGAGAGTGAAATCATGAAGAAATCAAGTTCATTTCTGATCCTTTTGTGCGGCCTGATCATTTTGTTACA
>CAZLWA010000094.1:0-4771 GCA_964563165.1 uncultured Bacteroidota bacterium
GACAGAGTTTATGTGTACGACGCGGCCAGGGTAACTTTGAACGGAACCGATCATGGCTCATTCGGATTTCACCTCGGCCTTCTTGCCAAAGTTAACGATCAGGTTTCGGTCGGTGTAGATTACAAGCATTCGATAAAGAACACGTACGAAGGCGAAGCCCGTTTCCGTCAAATTAATCATGCGAAAACTTCCTCCGACACGCTGGGTAATCTCGTGGTAGACCCTGCCGTTGCGACAAGGTTTGCCGATCCTCTTTTTGGCGGATTGCTGCAGGACGGCAATACCAGCGTTACGTTTCCCAACAGCCTCGTGATCGGCGTGGGCTACAAACCCACGGAAAAACTCTCTGTGGAAGTGGATTTTGCGTATGTCGGCTGGAAAAAATTTGACAAAGTGCAAATTAATTTTCCCGAACAACTGCAGCCGGGAGCCGCACCATCTATCTTGGAGGAAAATTATAAAAACTCGTGGCAGATCCGTCTCGGCGGTGAATACTGGTTCACGGATAAGTTCGCCGGCAGGCTCGGATACATTTATGATAAAACTCCGGCTCCGACAAACACCATCAATCCCTTATTGCCGGATGCCAGTCGCAACGATTTTGGCATAGGCTTCGGGTATAAAGTTAGCGATGAAATTCATATTGACGTCGCCTACCTGGCTGTATTCTTCAAGGAACGCAGCACGAAAGGCACGAATCTCGACGGGTACGATGGAATTTATAATTCCCATGTTAATTTATATTCGATGAGCTTTGGTTACACGTTCGGCGGCAAATAATTTTTTGAATTATAAATCATAAATTTTCGGAGGAAAAATAAATGAAAAGTAAAAATTTAATAAGGCTCGCGGCTTTGTTCAGCCTGGCCGGAGCCCTTGCCTATTCTGCAGGATGCTCGGTAGATTATCCTAATGCGGGAAGCAGTACGCCTGCCAGAATAACGACCAGCGGCTCCGCAGATTTCAGCAGCTTCGTTTCTGTGGGAAACAGTTTGACGGCAGGTTATCAAAGCGGCGGATTGTCTCAAAAATACCAGGTCAACAGCTACCCGGCCATTATCGCGCGTCAGCTCGGTATTGATTCTGCCGGATACAACGGAACTGAATTCCAGCAGCCTTTAATTACGGATAATGGTACGACGGGTATCTTAACGTTATCTGTCGGGGCAACCGGGCCTACCCCCGTGCCGGCAACGGGAACAACCAACACCAACAACAATCTTGGATTAGGAAGGTCCTACGACAATATGGCCGTTCCCGGCGCTTTTGTTTATGATTTTTTAAATGCGCATAATTCAACGGACTCATGGTCAATAACAAGATTCGGTTCGACCAATTCCTTATTCGATCTGATTGGAAGGGGGCTTGGAACACAATACTACCAAATTACCACACTCCAACCAACTTTTATTATTTGGTGGGAAGGTCACAATGATATTCTTGGTTATGCAACGAGTGGAGCCGGCATAAGAGGTGATTTTCAATCAGCCTTAGTGGCAGGCTATACGGGCATTAACCCGTCCGATCCTTTGGCAACGGCATTTGGATATGATTTTGACACGGGATATAAAAAGAACTTGGACAGCCTCGCTGCGATCTCCGGGGCAGAAATGATTGTTGGAAATATTCCTGATGTCACGGCTTTACCATATTTTACCACAATATTTCCTTCATCATCTGTTCGAGGCACTCTAAACATCAACGGAGTGTTAGTTCCCGATTCTTTGGTAACAAGTCCGACAACAAAAGCAAAATTGTACTACCAAGAAGCAGTTACGCCCGATAGTATTCAATTTTTGCTGTTACCAGTATCTTCGTTGCTTGGTAAAACAAATGTTCCTGGATTCACCGGACTTCCCTACGGCCTGCATCCTTCGGCACCGATTCAAGGTAAGTATACACTGACATACCAGGAAGTAGCCTCTGTCCAGGCGATTGTCACTTCTTACAATAGCACCATAGCGTCTGCCGCGGCGGCGAAAAGCATCCCCGTAGTGGATTTCTACTCTCTATTCAATGATGTGAAAGCCGTTTCAGGATCGGCCGGACCGGGATATCCGATCGGAAGCGGAGTCAGTTTGAAGACCGATTTTATATCCGGCGGATTGTTCAGCCTAGATGGCGTGCATCCTTCTACCGTAGGATATGCGTTTGTAGCCAATGAATGGATCAAGGCGATTAATTCATTTTATAACAGTCATATCCCTTTGGCCAATATCGCGACGTATCTTAACGCGAAGTAATAATTTCTCAGATAACAGAAAACCCCGTTTCAATGTTGATTGAAGCGGGGTTTTTTTTATGTGTCATTTTCCGGCGGATCCTACTTCAGCCACTGCTTGACCTGGCCTGCAAATTCTCCGTTCGGCGAACGGCGCAGATATTCTGCAAATTGCTTCCTGCTGTTCACCGTTTGTTTCAATTCACGATACACCAGACCTAAGTAATAATTATTGACCGGGGCTTCTTTGTCAAAATAACCCTGCTGATCCGCGGCGGCACGCTCTAAATCCGATTTCGCCTGGGCAAGATCTTTCCTCAAGTAATGAATGATCCCCAGAGCACCCCGGTAAAGAAAATTAGCAGAATCCTGCGCCAGGGCCCGCTGCGCGAAATCCAGGGCCTTGTCCGGGTTTCCTTTTCGTGCGTAAAGATACGCCAACCGATAAGCCGCCGGATCGAGATTCGCCTGATGTTCCAGGGCCTTGGTGTAATATTCGATCGCAACATCAGCCAATCCGGCTTCTTCGCAATCCTGAGCAATTTCCATGCAGATACGTGCTTTGGACGGCATCATCGCATACACGATATCCAATTGACTCTTAGCCTCATTGAATTTTCCCCATTTTTGATAGATCACGCCGAGATGGCGATACGCGAAATCGCTGTAGCGGTCGTACTCGATCGTGGATTTTAGTTCCGCCTCTGCTTTTTTGAAATAGCTTTCCGCTGAATCCTTTTTATTCGAGTTCATGAACTCCATCGCCATCTTCAAATGGATCCAACCGAGCGTATCAAAGTAATACGGATTGCGTTTTGAAAGCTCGATGGATTTCTGAGAGAGTTTTTCTGCCTCCTGCAAACGTGTGCCTTCCGTGGCCAATCGCCAGGCAAAATTATTATACGCGCCGTTCTCTTCCGGAAATTTTCTGATGTTTTCATAGAACAGGGAATCCGCCAAAACCGTCATGTCCGCCGTCGTATAAATGTCGGCGAATTGCTGATCCAAATTAGGTAATTTCGGATTCGTGGACTTGACGACATCTGTTGCCGCAAGGGATTGTTTGATCAGATCAGATCTTTTTTTCCCGCGCAAGAAACGGTGGGTGATTTCCGTGATGTAAATACTGCTGAGGTAAATGTAATTGGCGATATTCTCAGGCTCATATTTTATGGCCAAATTTGCCTGTTCATAAGCCTTTTCAAAATCGTCCACTTCCGCCAGGAAACCTGATAGCAAATTTCTCGGCGTGGAAACGAACGGGTTGATCTTTACCGCTTGCTTGATTTCATCGATCGCTTCGGTATATTTCTTCTGCGAAAACAGCGCTTGAGCCGAATAAACGTAATTAACGATATTCGATTCATCCATCTGTTTTGCTTTTCTCGTGATCTGCAGGACCTTGTCGTAATCATACTGTGAAAGCAGAATGCTCGCGCGCTTCAATACGAGATCGATACTGTTCGGATCCCACGCCAGCAGTGTATCCAGCACCGCCGACGCTTTATCGAACTGGTCCTTCTGCAAATGCAGGATCATAATGCCTTCCAGCGCCCCTTCGTATCGTGGCAGGAGCTGCAGGGAGGCCCTGAATAATTCCATCGCTTTTTCAAAATTATGATCACCCATGGCCTTGTCCCCCTGCCATTTGGTTTCCACCGCGTTGGCGGATGTGATCGGCCCTTCCGTCAAAACGATATTCTGATCGAACGGAACAACGATCGCGCATTCGTTACCGCTTTGCCGCCATTCCTGCAAAAAATCATCGTAAGAGACTGCCTGATTATTGGCAACGGTCGGATCGTGCATGATGATCTGATGTTTCGTTTCGTCGTAACCGATCACAACGACAACGTGCCCATATCCGAACGGAGTGAGAAAAACTAGTACCGGAATGTGCTGATCGATGCGCGCCTTAAGATCCTCCAACGTGCCCGTATATCCGAAAGCTTTGTATTTTCCGAGACTGCGCGGATATTTGATGATATCGTTCGACTGCGCGCCGGCAAAATCGCTTTTGATCGCCGCGTAAATCTCATCCTGATCGATGGTCTGTTTGTAAAAGGACAGTACCATTGATAGGGATGCCGCGGCGCATTGCGGACCGTGCTGGCGGACGTAAGGAATATTTTCGATGACGACCTTTTTTGGTTTGGATAGCTTCTCAAACCGGATGTCACGGAGAACGACCGAATAATTTCCCTGCTGCAATTCTGTCGATGCTTTGGATTCATTGAAAACACGCGTTGTAAAATCGTTGGAATATTTCATCATCACGCGCCGCCGGGTATCAAATTCAAATTCCGCCAAGCCCCTGTTTTGGATCGACACACGTCCTTCTTCGCCGTATTTCGCGGCGTCATAACTTCCGGCAATGCCGTAATATTTTTTCCCATACGCCGTTTGCTCGGTGACGTCCTCAAGTTCCGTGACGGACTCAACGGAGCCAAGCTTAAAGACGTACTGATTGGAACGCCACATCTCACCGTCCGTAACGGTTTTGCGCAAATACGCACCGTGCAGATCTTCCAGCACGGCAATGACAAAGCG
>CAZLWA010000095.1:0-32455 GCA_964563165.1 uncultured Bacteroidota bacterium
TTGAACTGTTTTTACCCAAAGGCGCGTGAATTTCTTCGGAAGCCGTTTCGGGAAAATCTCTGTTCCTTTTAAATCGTCCTACCAATTCAATGCGTTCCACACAATCTAATTTCGCCAGCTCATCTATTTGTTCCAATGACGCATGCCCGCTCGCCGCATTCAGCCAGCTTGATACGTTCCGGGCCCCGAATCCTTTATCAGCAAGCACCTGCAGGTACTCGGAATTGACCGGAAAATCTCTTTCATCCATTACAGAATTCACTTTTGCGCGCCGCTTCAAAGCCTTTTCCGATAAGCGTCCGCGCGCCGACACATAATTTACCCACGCAGAGCTTCCCTTGTCTTTGAAATAGATCCACACCAATTCGCTCGTTGGTCCGCCTTGCTCCTGCAATCGTTTTTCCAGGCGCGGGCCGAGTTTGTTCCGGTTGGTATCCGAAGCTGCCAGAAATATGGCCATGAGAAGTAAGATCAGTAAAATAATTTGATAATTGATTTTCATATTGCTTACCCACCCCTGACCCCTTCCTTCGCAAGGCTCAGGACAAGCTCTTGAAAAGGAGGAGATTGATTGTTTATTTAGAACCTTGAAGGTTCTGTTTATGAGAAATCTCGAGTCTTTCGCTCATTGAAAGGAACCTTCAAAGTTCAATCCTAAATTACCAAGCACATTATTTAATTATTGATCATTTTCAAAAATTCACGTTCATCCATCACGCGCACTCCCAGTTCCTTCGCTTTATCCAATTTGGATCCGGCTTCCTCGCCGGCCAGAACAAAATCGGTTTTCTTGCTGACGCTGGCTGAAACCTTTCCGCCGCGCGCTTCGATCTTTTTCTTTGCATCGTCCCTCGAGTAGGCGGTCAGGCTTCCGGTGAGAACAAACGTCTTTCCGTCAAAAATCTGGTCAACATCCGGCTCGGGCGAGCCCGTCATTTTCGTATTGACTCCCGCGCGAATGAGTTTGTCGATCACGTTCCTGTTTTGTTTATTCCCGAAAAAATGAACGACGCTCTTCGCCGTGCGTTCACCGATCCCACCCACCCGCAGCAGGTCATCTTCGCCGGCGTTCATCACGCGGTCCAGCGTTTTGAAATGTTTCGCCAGATCTTTGGCGCTCTCCTCGCCGACAAACCGGATGCCCAGCGCGTAAATCAATTTCTCCAACGACTGATGTCTGCTTTTGTCGATCCCTTCGAGCAAGTTGGAGACGCTCTTGGCGCCCATGCGCTCCAACGCAACGAGCCGCTCGGCCTGTAAGGAATACAAATCTCCACAATCTCTGATCAAATGGCTGTCCACCAATTGCGCCACGACCGCTTCGCCCAGATTCTCGATATCCATCGCGTCGCGCGAACAATAATGTTCGATGCGTTTCTTCACCTGCGCATCGCAGGCAATATTCTCGCACCGCCACGCCGATTCGCCCTCGGGCTTAACGATGGCCTCTTTACATACCGGGCACTGCTTGGGATAATTAAATTTCCTTGCCGATGCCGGCCGCTTTTCCAAAACCACTTCAGAGATCTTTGGAATCACGTCGCCGCCCTTTTCGATAATGACCGTATCCCCGATCCGTACGCCTTTTTCGGAAATAAAATCTTCGTTGTGCAGTGTCACGCGGCTAATGGTCGAACCCGCTAGAAACACCGGCTCCAATTCCGCAACCGGGCTCACGATACCCGTGCGTCCGACCTGAAGAACGATATCTTTGACCCGCGTGGTAGCCTGCCGCGCCTTGAATTTATACGCTATGGCCCAGCGGGGAGATTTCGCGGTAGATCCTAAAATTTCCTGCTGTCGGAAGAGGTTGACTTTGATCACGACGCCGTCGATGTCGAACGGAAGCGACTCGCGCTTCGTGTCCCAGTCATTGCAGAATTCAAATACCTCGGAAATATCCCTGCATACACGAACCGCCTTCATCACCGGAAACTTCAATTGTTCCAGTGTCTTTAAACTTTGCTCATGCGACTGAACGGCCTTCTTTCCGCTGAGTTCACGAAGATAATACGAAAAAAACTTCAACGGACGCAAAGCCACTTCTTTCGGGTCCATGATCTTCAGCGTTCCCGCCGAAGAATTGCGGGGATTGGCAAATACCGCTTCACCGGATTCCGCCCGCTTGGCATTCATCTTAATAAAATCGTCTCGATACATCAGGACTTCTCCCCGCACTTCGAGCGCATTCTGATTCTCAATGCGCAAAGGAATGGAGCGGATCGTTTTTAAGTTGGGCGTAACCTCTTCGCCTTTTTCGCCGTCGCCGCGCGTGACGCCGCGCACCAGATAACCCTTTTCGTAGATCAAACTCACCGCCACACCGTCAAATTTCAATTCGCATGCGTATTCGTATTTCGCGCCTTCCAATATTTCCCGGACACGGCGGTCGAAATCGGTCAATTCTTCCTCGCTGTACGTATTCGACAAACTCATCATCGGCTGCACGTGCCGGACGGTTGGAAAAGTTTTTGTCAGATCCGAGCCGACGCGCCGGGTCGGCGAATCCGGCGTCACGAGCTCCGGATGCGCGCGCTCCAGCTCGATGAGTTCTTTCATGCGCTTATCATACTGTTCATCCGAAATCACCGGTTGATTCAGTACATAATAATCATAATCGTGCTGAACGATCTGTTTACGAAGCGATTCCAATTGCCGGATCACGGAGTTTTTGTTTTCAGACATACCAGGATATCATTATGGAGCGAACATGTTTTTCATCATGCGCATACCATACCGGGCATACTGCGCCAGTTCTTGCGGGGAACGCACTTTGGACAGAGTTTTCAATACGTATTTGGGAGAAAAATAAAGGGACCGAAGGCCTTGGTTACGATACGCCAAAATCTCTTCCCGCGAAAGCGTCAGCGTGCCCATCGTCGGATCGCTGAAATAATTCCGTCCGAGCACGTCCCGTGTAAGCAGGCCCAGTCCGCGCGCCGTCGCGTGCAGTTCCGTTCCTTCATACGGCGTCGCCAGGTGGATTTCCGAAAAGTCACAGTCTAATTTTTTTGCAAATCGCAGCGTTTTTTCAACCGTTTCTTTCGTATCCCACGGCAAGCCGATCATGAAAAAACCGTAGAGCTGCAGCCCGGCTTTCTTGACGAGTGATACAGCCCGGTACGCATCGGCCACCGCGGCGTCCTTTTTCATTTTGCTCAAGATCGCATCATCGCCGCTTTCGAATCCAAACGCCACCAGCCAGCATCCGGCTTTTTTCATCCACCTCAGCCGCTCTTCATCCACCGTGTCCACGCGGCTGTTTGCCACCCACGCGATGTCCAGTTTCCGCGTGAGAATTTCCTGGCACAACTCGATCACAAACTTCCTGTTGATCGTGAACGTATCCGCTTTAAAAAAGAAATTACGAATGCCGTAACGGCTCACACATTCTTCGAGTTCGTCCGCGATATTGGCTGCCGAGCGGGAACGCACCAGAGATCCCGAGATTGCCGGCGTCAGGCAAAACACGCAGTTCGACGGGCAGCCGCGCGCGGTTTGGATCGTCGCCTGCGGCTCGCCGGTATCGGGCCGCACGTAGAGATTATTTTTTAAGAGGTCCCTCGCCGGAAACGGGATCGCATCCAGATCGGTTTCAAACGCTTTGGCTTCATTGCGGATCCATTTCCCCGCAGTGCTTCTGTAAAGTATTCCGGAAATTTCCGGTAATGGCGCCGCACTCGATAATCCCTCCATCAGATCATTGATGATTGTTTCCGCCTCCCCCGTTATCGCATAATCCATCACGTTAAATTCCGGTTTTTGGAACAAAGATACGTCTGAAGCGAAAAACAGCGCCCCTTTGGCGACGGTTATCATTTCCGGATCGATGCGTTTAGCAATTCGAAACGCCCGCAGATCTTCCAGAACGGTTGCGTTCGTTATGCTCATCAGCAGCACGTCCGGGCGAATCTGCTTCAGATCGCTTTCAAAATTTTGCCAGGATAGATGTTCGGCCGGATAATCTTTAATAAGCGGATCGATACCGATCCTCCGAAGCATCGCCGCAGCATAAGCTAAATCGTTCGGCGCTCGCAGGGACACCGCGGATGACGCTTCGATATTTGCCTGGCAGCGATCCTCGCCCCGCTGGTACAGCGGTCCGGGAGGATTGATGAGAAGAGCTTTTCGTAATTCGTTTTTCAATGCTTACCCGTCACGTCGCGTGAATATAATAAATTTCAATGATGCATAATCCGACCCAGATCGCTACCGACAACAAGATCGGCTTATCGGAAAGAATCAGCTGCGTGTGATCCAATCGTTCTTCGCTCCGATGAATCAACAACAGGTACCGGATAACGCCGTAAAATACCGGCAGAATGCTCACGAGGAGCGCGATGCCGATCTGCCAATTGCCCCGCGACAGCACGTAAAAAGTGTACGAACTGAGCACCGACCCGGCCGACAGCAGAATGAGGAGATCCAGCAGATACGGCGAATACCCGCGCGTGAATTGAATCGAAGAACCGTCGAACATAATTTCATACCGCCGTTTGCTGAACGCAATGAGCGTGGCCAGGAAAAATGTGCATATAAGCACCCAGTTGGAGATATCAAAACTCAGACAATAAAAACCCGCCAGCACCCTAAAAACAAAACCCACGCCGATAATCAGAACATCCAGGATCACTATTTTTTTCAAATGGATCGAATATAAAATATTCACGGCAACATAGGCCGATGCGATGCCGCCGAATTTCGTATCCATCTCAAAAGCCATGATAAGGGCCACGGCGCCGAGAAAAATCGAAAACGCCAGCGCCTGTTTCACGGAAACCAATCCGCAGGTGATGGGGCGCATGTATTTGGACGGATGCTTGGCGTCTTCTTCGCGATCGCAAATATCGTTGGCTAAATAGATTGCGCTGGAGATCAAACAAAAAATGCCGAAGGCAAAACACACGGTGAGCACGGAATCCGCTTGAAAAAGCTGACGGGAGAAGATCAGCGCCGTGAGCACAAAGACATTCTTCACCCAATGCAGCGGGCGCATCGCCGCAAGCAAATAGCCGGTCTGCTGCAGGAACGTCAACGGCCGTTGGTTTTCTTGCACTGAGGGAACACTCTTTTCGACGGTGATGGGCATAGTGTATTTTACAAAACTTCCAGTAAATCGAACGCCATTTCAAATTTATTAAACGGCGGCATGACGTAGACCCCGTCCACCAGATGTCTTGCCTCTTTCAGGAATTCCTTCGCAATACGCACGCCTTCTTCCTGTCCCCGCTCGCCTGCACGCGTCATGCGATCGCGGATGCTTTCAGGAATCGTGATATCGGGAATTTCATAATGCATGAAGTTGGCGTGCTTGGCATTTTTCAATGGCAGAATTCCCACCAGCACCGGGATCTTCCCCTTATATTTTTTCGAGAATTCTTCCAACGGTTTGAGATCATAAAGTACTTGCGACATCGCGAAGTCGGCCCCGGCGGCAATTTTCTGATCGTACCGGTCGTATTCACGCGCGGTGTCCACTGCCGTAGGATTGATGGCGCACGCGCGGTAAAAATTAGTCTTCGAACCGATGGATTTATTGGCAAGGTCTATTCCCTGGTTCAAATTGGAAATTAATTTGATCAGTCCGATGGAATCCACATCAAACACGCCGGTCGCATTCGGATAGTCCCCAACTACGGGAGGATCGCCCGTGACGCTTAATATCGTGCGGATCTGCATCACATGCGCGCTCATCAGTTCCGACTGCATGGCGAGCAAATTCCGGTCGCGGCATGAAAAATGTAAAATCGTTTCGATATGCACGTTCTGTTTGATCAGGGAGGCCATTGCAAGCGGGGTCATGCCGGCCTTGGCCAGCGGATTGTCCGCAATATTGATCGCATCCACTTCGTGGCGTTTACACAGAATAGCGCCTTCGATGACTTTTTCGTACTGTACGCCCCGCGGCGGATCCAGTTCCACACTGATGACAAATTTCTTGGACTTGAACTTCTCAATGAGCGTAGATCCGGAAATATTCTCGCGCGATTCCGTCTTCTGAAAAACTTCATCCGTTTCCACCATGACGGTCTTTCTGTGAATATGTTTCGGCGCCTGATCGCCGATAGCTTTTCGGATCATTTTGATATGTTCGGGGGTCGTTCCGCAGCATCCGCCGACAATACCTACGCCGGCAGCGGCGAACATTTTGGCGTATTCAGCGAAATAATCCGGCGACGCCAAATACAAATATCTCCCGCCGACATACCGCGGCAGCCCGGCATTGGGTTGTATGCAGAAATGCACGCCGTCGACGGCCGTCATTTTTTCAAGCACTTCGAACAAAACCTGCGGGCCCACAGAGCAATTGGCTCCGACGGCATCGGCACCCAGGGATTTCAGCACGCTGGCCACTTCGACGGGCTTATTGCCCATCAGGGTCTTTCCTTCGTCATTAAAACTCATTTGAGCGATCACGGGGATCTTCGTAACGGACCTTGCGGCCATCACCGCTTGTTTGGCCTCCTCCAGGTCCGATATCGTTTCGATCATGATCGCATCAACGCCGCTGTCGGCCAGAACGCGTATCTGCTCGGCAAAATAATTTCTTGCTTCCTCGTGTTTGATTTTTCCGATCGGTTCGAGCGGCTTGCCGAGCGGGCCTACCGAACCCGCGACAAATATTCGCCTCCCCGACCCCGCTTGCTTCCCGGAAGCGGCTTCTTTTGCGATCCGAACGCCGGCTTCGTTGATCTCTCTCAATTTTCCTTCCAGCCCGTGATGCATAAGCCGGAAGCGGTTGCCGCCGAACGTATTGGTTTCGATAATATCGGCACCCGCGCCGATATAGACTTCATGAATACTTTTTACCATGTCCGGCTGGGATAAATTGATCTCATCAAAGCAATGATCGAACGAAATGCCCTTCTCGTACAGCAGCGTCCCCATCGCGCCGTCACAAATCAGAATTTTTTTTTCGAGCGTTTCTAAAAAAGAATCCATGAAAACGGGTCATCCTTCCGGGTAATCATGACAATAATAATATCCTGTCAACCTACTCTTTTTCTTCCTCATTTTCAATATCCTGTTCAACAAAATGATCATAGATTTTTTTTGCGAGTTCTTTGGAGATACCGGCGACCGACTCGATCTCTTCCGCAGTTGCTTCGGACAATTTTCTCACGGAGCCGAAATGCGTTAAAAGTAGATTCCGGCGTTTCTCCCCGATTCCTTTCAACGCGTCCACTTCCGATACGATCGTTCGTTTGTTCCGCCGGTCGCGGTGAAACGTGACTGCAAACCGGTGCGCTTCATTGCGCACGTGCTGCAACAGCTTGATGGAAGAGGAAGTTTTCGGGATCATGATTGCGTCGGCAATTTCCGGGATAAAAATTTCTTCCATCCTTTTGGCGAGCCCTATCACCGGCTGGCCTTCCGAACCGGCTTTCGAAACCCGGATGCCCAGGCCTTCCAGCGCGCTGACGGCCGCCGACAATTGGCCTTTGCCGCCGTCCACCACGATGAGATCCGGAAAATCCAAACTCTCGTCGAGGACCCGCAAATACCGGCGTGATACGACTTCGTGCATACTGGCAAAATCATCGGGACCGATGACGGTCTTGATCTTGAACTTTCGATATTCGCTCTTTTTGGGCTTTCCGTCAACAAACACGACCATAGAGGCGACGGGATCGCTGCCCTGGATATTGGAATTATCGAAACATTCAATGCGCCCGGGGACTCTATTCAAATTCAAATCGCGCTGCAGGCTCAAAAGAATTCTTGGAACGAACGCTTCCAGCGCTTTCAGTTTTTGCAATTTCAATTCGTCCAACAGCAGCCGCGCATTGCGCTCGCCCATTTCAACCAGTTTGTGTTTCTCGCCGATCTTCGGAATGACGAACCGGGCGTCCTTTTCCGATTCCTTACGAATCCATGCCAGCAAAGCTTCCGTGCCGATCGGTTCGAAGGGGAGATATATCTCCTTCGGAATAAACTCGGCCTGCAGGTAATAGGTCCTTAAGAAATGCTCTAGGACCTCTTCCCGCGTTTTATCGCCCACGTGGTGGAAGTAAAAATGCTGGCGCCCTATCATTTTGCCGTCCCGGATCTTGAATACCACGCCGCAGGCCTGATCTGCCTCGGTTGCCATCGCCGTAATGTCTTTGTCCGAGAGATCCTGAAAAACGATTTTTTGGCTGGCGGTATAATTTTCAATGGCCCGGATACGGTCACGGATTTTTGCCGCCTCTTCAAAATTAGTTTCCGCCGCCATACGGTCCATCTCACGATGAAGTTGTGTCAGCAGCTCGTGCGTCTTGCCGGTCAGGAAACGCGTCATCTGTTCAACGGTCTTTTGATAGGAATCGGCCGTTACCAGGCCCTGACAGGGGCCTTCACATTTATGGATATGGTAATCCAGGCACAATTTGATTTTTTTCGATGCAATCGCTTCTTCGGTGAACGCATGCGTGCAACTGCGAATCGGGAAAATACGATGCAGTGTTTTCAGGACCTGGCGCAGGTTTTTCACGTCGGTATACGGGCCAAAAAATCTTCCGCCGGATTTTTCTTTCTCGCGTGTCACATATACGCGCGGAAAAAGTTCTTGCGTGACTTTGATATACGGAAAGCTCTTGTCGTCTTTGAGTTCGATATTGTAGCGTGGACGGAATTGCTTGACCAGATTATCTTCCAGGATCAAAGCCTCCACTTCCGAATCCGTTTCGATAATTTCGAGATCGTGGATCTTGGAGATCATCGCCTGCATTCTCGGATCGTCTCGCTTGGATTCGTGAAAATATTGACGGACCCGGCTCCTCAGAGACTTCGCCTTGCCGATGTACACCACGTTCCCATCGTGATTCCTGAAGAGATAACAACCGGGCGTCTTCGGAAGATTGTCTAATTTTTGGTCGAGTGAAGTCGGCAAGCGTGAGTCTTTCTTTTTTTCTTACCACTAGGGCACTAAGACACAAAAAGTTTTCAGTTTTCAGTTTTCAGTTTTGAGCATTCAGCATTCAGCATTCAGCATTCAGCATTCAGCATTCAAAATCCTTAGTGCCTTAGTGTTTTTGCGGCAAACACTTAACCATAAAAAAATTCCCCTCTTTGATCAAAGAGGGGACGCACTTTCAAAAACTCTCCGGATTTCCAACATCCGGAAAGTCTGATGACAGACCTACTCCTCCGTATCTTCGAGTTCCGCTTCAATTTCCGAAGCGCGCTTTCGTTCGCTGTCAATTATTTCCAGTATAGCCTTTGGAATCTCGATCCCGCTTAGATCATACGGAGCCAGTTCGCGCGCCAGCACGTTGATACGCTTATCAATCATGTGACGCTTATTGAGCAGGACCATAGACTCGTCGTCCTTAACGCAGGAGCCTCCGGCAAAATCACCTTTTTCCTGCCGCACCTTGAGATTCAAGGCCCGGGCAATATCTTCTAAGGTCTCAAGTATCTTTTCTTTTTTCATAAGTTCTCTCAGATCTTAGCTTTTAGCTTTTAGCTCTTAGCTCTTAATTCTTAATTCTCAATTTTTAATTCTGTTTCTTTGTGGCCGATCATAATAATTCATTCCTTTTTTGACGCTGTAGTTCTTCAACAATTTTTTTAACGTCTTGGGCCCGGTCCCGAGAACAGATCAGCAGCGCATCCTCCGTTTCCACCACGATCAGATTTTCCACGCCGATCACTGCCACGGTCTTGTTTGGCGAGTAAATCATCGAATGCTTCGTATCCACGACGATGTGATTGCCCGTCAGCGTGTTCCCTGCGCCATCTTTCTGAGACAACTGATAGACCTCCTCCCAGCTTCCTACATCGTTCCAATCAAAGTCCCCTTTGACCACATACACTTGCTTGGTACGCTCCATCACGCCATAATCAATAGAGATGCCCTTGATACGGCGGTACATCCGGTTGACCGCCTCATCATACCGGTCCGTTCCCAGGACGGATTTAACTTCCATCAGCCCGTCGTGTAAATCGGGCAAAAATTCTTCTATCAGATTCAAAATGGTTGAAGCGTTCCAGATAAACATGCCGCTGTTCCACAGAAAGTCTCCGCTGGCGATAAATTGCCGCGCGGTCTGCAGGTTCGGTTTTTCCGCGAACGTCTTCACACGATGCGCGCGGCGCGCACCGATCGTGATCGATTCGTTTTCCAGGTATTGAATGTAGCCGTAACCCGTTTCCGGCCGCACCGCCGGAATGCCGAGCGTGACGCACGCATGGGTTTCACTGGCGACGTCCGCGGCGAAACGGAGGGTCTCGCAAAACGTTTCCACCGGTTGAATCAAATGATCTGCGGCCAAAACCGCCATCACGCCTTCCGGATCTTTTCTGGCAATATGGAGGGCCGCTAATCCGATACACGGTGCGGTGTTTCGGCCGATCGGTTCGATGATAATATTCTTGATATGCGGCAATTGTGCGCGGACGCCTTCCGCCTGCTGTTCGTTGGTTACGATCAAAATATTTTCCGGAGGCACCAGCGAGTGAATCCGATCCGCCGTCTGCTGAATCATCGTGCGCGCGCCGATGATGGTCAGAAGTTGTTTCGGATGGACGGCTCGGCTCCGCGGCCAAAACCGGGTACCCACACCTCCGGCCATAATCACCGCATAGATCATTACACTTCCTTGGGGAAAAATGGACTATTCTTTCTTTTTTTTCACTTCTTCTTTAAGCGGATGCATCGGCTCTTCGGTGATTTCAATTTGCGTCGTCGTCTCCCCGGATTTCACCATTTTCTCTCGCCGCTCCAATTCCGCGAGTCCTTTGCGTGACGGTTTATTATCCGGATTCAGCTTGAGCAGCTCTACCCATATTTTCCGAGAGCTTTCAAAATCCTGCTGCCACATGTACACATAACCCAAATTAAAGTACGCGTCAAAATAATCACGTTTTATTTGAATCGCAATAAAAAGATGTTTGAGCGCTTCACCGTAGCGGTGGCCCGTTCCCAGCATATAACCAAAATTATTGTGCGCCTGCGCATTGTACGGGTTGATTTCAAGGGCTTTTTCAATCGCGCCGATCGCACTGTCGATATAGCCGCTGGAATAATACGCTACAGCCAGATTATTATAAGCGTCGTCGTACGTTGGATCATCACCGACGACCTGCTTGTATTGCCAAATTTTGTCGGCGCTGTTCTCTGTTTTGGCCGCGGATTGCATCATCGTAAATGCGGTCACTTTACGCTGGCCGCTGGTAATTTTCCTGACGTGCGCCAAATTGTTCCTGGCGCCCTGCATATCCGGGTCAATACTCAGCGCTTTCTCAAACAGCGCGATCGCTTTGTTATAATATTCCGAGGCCCGGTCTTTTTCATTATTGACGGCCATGGTATTACCGATGGTGAAATAAATGTAACCCAGATTATTCTGCCCTTTGGCAAAATTCGGACTCAGCGTAATCGCTTTTTGATTATAAGAAACCGCTTTGTCAAAATCGCGGCGTGCGAAATACAGCGTCGCCAATTCCGTATATCCTTCGGCTAAATTCGGATTCAAGCGCACGCACGTATTCAAATACGCCAGCGCATTATCGTAGTCTAGCTTCTCATTACTTGATTTTCCAAGAAAATAATAGATCTTATAATTCGCAGCGGTGTCATTCGCCAGATATCGGGCTGCGATTTTGAATTGCTCGATCGCCTTGTCGTACGATTCCAAATTAAAACTGTTCAGCCCGTCCTCATACGCTCTCGAGCCCAGCGTATAATTATACCAGTACGTTCCTTCCGAATCGGCGGGCGCGAGTTCCAGCACCTTGCTAAAACGGAGCAAGGCTTTTTCATAGTCCCCTTTGACAAAATGAACCAGCCCCAAATCCAAATAGGCGTCTATCAGCAGCGAGTCTTCCTGCAGGGCCAGTTTCAGCTCAATCTCCGCTTTGCCGTATTCTCCTTTATGAAAGAAAATATTGCCTATAACGTAATGGGATTCACAAACGAGTTTTTTATCGCCGCCGGATCGTTCCAGAATTTTCAGCCACACAGGCAGTGCGGCATCGAATTTTTCCGCCCGAAATAGCGTGTCGCCTTCCGCTTTGAGCGCGGCCAGATCCGCATTGGCCTTGGCAATAACTTCATTCCCGGTCTCTTCCTTCCGGGCCGAATCCGCCGTCGCCGTGGTTTCTTTCTTCGATTCTTTGATCTTTTCCTCTTTTACAAGGGTTGGAATTTCCTTCGTTTTGTCCCCGATGACCGTTTGTTTTGGCGCACATGCCGTAAGACATGTGATGACCGTCACTGCCAGCCAACTCTTCAAGACCGCATGGTTTTTCATTTTCATTATCCCTGATTAAAAACGTGAACATGTATTCAAAAAGCACGGATAGGAGACACCTTGCCGATATTCACAGTTTATTTTCTGAAACGAAGCGTCACGCCTGAAGTTTCCCAATTCGGGCGGACGATGACGGTATCGGCATAGCCGGTAAACCGCTCCGAAAATGTGATCGGGCTCACACGTCCGTAGCTAAAGATCCCGTTTCCGTCTTCATCGCGAAAGGCAATCAAATTGTATTTCCCGGGAATCAGGTGACTTATCCGGAAATTGCCGGCCTTAGGAATTTCCGCTGAATAATCCCGCGACGTGCGGGCCGAATGGAGACAGGTCAGGATGAACGCGCCGGACCTCGCACTGTCTTCATCGGTAATCTGGCCCGACACCGTGCCAAGGCTGTCGATCTTGAACGACTTGAAGTTCCATCCCGTCACGGTGTCGCTCACCGCCCTGCCGGACCAATCCAGGATCGAATCGGTGTTAAGCGAGATGCGATAGGACATCACGTTCGCCAAAAGACCTGCCGGGTGAAATTCCACATAACCCGAATTCCGCCATGTGAATTTCCCGTTGACCCGTTTTGACGAACTGTCGGTCATCGAAAAAGATTTCTCAAATAAAGCGCGTTGAATACCGTTATCAAAGTAAAATGCGAAAAACTCATCCGGCAACACCGGGTCGGATATGGCTTGCGGCACCACGAGTTTCCCGTGCGTGGGCAGCACGTCGCCGGGGGTGAAATTGAATGACAATTTCTCCGATCGCAGCGTGTCGCCGGTGTGATCAACCAAACCGAATGCCTCCAAAACGTAGGTGCGATAAGCGATTATTCCATCCGCGAGTATTCGGATTTCCGACAGATCATTCGTATTCGCGTAGACGTCGCGAAGGGCAACCGCAGCGCCGCTCGCGCTGTCCGATATTTTCAAACGATCCTTCAGGGATTCGCGGACCGCATGGTTTTCGAAATACAATCTGGAATGGAGCGGCCGCGTTAATCGCAGAGACAGAGTTTGTTCACCGACTGAAGTGATGAATTGAAGCGTGAAACGGCTTGCTTCCTCCTGAAACATCATGAAATCAATATTCGTGACGGATACATTTTGGGATGAAAGCTCCATATCTTTCGAGGCAATACCGATGAAGTCTATCGAGGGCGTGTATGAAAAATTTTCGTCCTGATCCGCAACCGCAAACACGCGATAGGATCCTCCGGCCAAATAAGACAACTGATATTTTCCGCCGTCGCCAACCTGGGTGATATAATCAGCACGCTTGAGGTAGACCAGGCTGTCGATGGCTGTTTTACCCTGCGGGCCTAACCGGTACGACCAGATTGAAATTCGCTTGATTTTTTCAGAAATGACGCGGCCGGCGATCGTTCCCCGGTCAATTTTACTGCCGGTCGAAAAGGCAAAACTGTAGGACTGCGCCAACGGATTATTGTGAATATCCTTGGCGTCGGTGCCGATGGTTACCACGCACGTGCGGTCCTCTTCAAGCGAATCACCCGGCACGACCGTCAGCACATTTTTTTCCCAGGAGAATTTGGAGGGTGAATACGGAGATATATAAACCGCTTTCTCCGTTCCCGATTGGTTCATCGCTTCGCTGAATGCAATTTGAATTTGCGTTTTACGCGCAACCCGCACGGAATCGGATGCCGGCACGGTCCACAGAATCTTCGGCGGGGTCTTATCTTCCGGGCCGCCGCCCGGGGGCGCTTGATTGGCACATCCGAAGAAGATCTGCGCCGCGAATAACCAACCCGTAAGAAATTTCATGCATGTCTCACTGTCAAAATGGCCCGGTTGCGTTCTCACGCCGCTGCGGATTTCAGAATCTTTATGCGCCTCCTGCAAAAACATGGCCGGGAAGTTTGCCGGAAGGCAGGACGGCTCACCGTTGGATAAAAAATTTAACCCCGTGAAAAAAAAGAGTCTGAATTTCACGGGGTTATAAATGTAAAGCAAGGAGTTTCCGGCTAACGCGCGGAAATATTCAATCCGTCGATGACGGAGGACGGATGCGCGTCATCCCCATTTTCCGCCTTGTCAAACGATTCCAGATGGCTGAGATCCATGACCTCGACTCTGTACGCGGCGTCTTTCAGCCCGCTCAGTTCTGCTTCATAGTAATTATCGCGTAAAACAAATCCGGAAGCCTTAGATGACGTCGGCACGGCTTTCTTATTGACAATTTCCGATAATCTGCAGACCAGTTTGGCGGTTTTGATCAAGACGCCGCGGTTGTCCAGGACTTTAACGAACAGAGGCATCGTTTTCGAAGGCCCGTTAAACAGATCCAGCGATTGTTGTTCTAAAATCAGCACGGTCGGTGCGACGACGACGAGTGTGGTTTTGCCGATCTTGTTATATTTGTTATCCACGATCTCCACATCGATCTCGCCCGGGAACGGGCTTGAAAAGGTCGTCTGGCTGACCGTTCCGTTCGCGGTTTCCACCTGTTTGAATTCGCTGAAATTGCCGCCGCCTTTGCGCGCGATACAGCTGAATCCTGAATTCGCTTTCCCCGGCGAAACGTTAATTTTGGCTTCTCCCTCTCCCGCTAAAATTGTGTCTTGTTCGCATGTAACGGTATATTGCGCCGAAAGGCCATCGAAAGAAGAACTCATTATTGCGCAGAAAACTCCCAAAACCATAGGCTTAATCATAACGCATTCCTCAATGTTGATTTACAATTCAGAAAAACTGCAGATATAATGGTTAGTATATGAAATTGCAGCGATAGTATCAATATTAATCTCAAACATGTGTAGAACGGGACATTTTTATTGATTTTGAAGCGATATAAAAATATATTATGTACTCAGCAAGTATATCTGTGATTTAGGCGGATCGTTACCAAAGGACCCAATGGAACCCGTTTCTAAAATGAACCGAAAGCGAACCGAAGGACCGCGCGTTTCCGTGCCGCACCGATTTAACCTGGATTCGAATCTCTTCAGCCTGGAGGAAATCCAGGCCGTACACGAATGTATCCGCACGGCGGAAGATTTTGTTCAGTTGCTCGGCACCTTCAGTTATGCTCAATTGATGAATCTCCACGATGCGTTGATCGAGACGTCGCTGATTTATTACCGCGACACGCTGGAAATACCCACGAACGAAAAAGCCTTGCGCGGCCAATTTGAAAATCTGTTGGATTACAAAGAACGTACGGGATGTTCGGAGCCGATCGAAGCGTGCCTGCATGACGGGTGCCACCTTCTGCGCCCGGACTGCGCCCTGCTGAAGATCAAAGAAGACGTTTTGGTGCTTGCGAAAGTATTCGAACTGCGCAAACATCGTAGCAGCATTCCGCACGTGGCTATAGAATTGTTCTTCAAAAAAATCATCGACAATTACAATTGCATCGGCCTCATCCTATCGGACAAATCCGGCGCGCCCAGAGTGTTCACCACCGACGGCAGCGGAATTTCCCCGATCATCACGCAAGGCACGCGGCGCCTGGCCGATGCGGTCACGGAGCAGGAATTTCGTTTTTCCAATCCGCCCAAACCGTATTTGGTTTTTAACCAAAAGTTCTTACTGGATGATGCGGTGACGCGTAAATTGCACGTGGCCGAACGTAATCCCGATTTAACAAAATATATCAAGGAAATCACGTTCAGCAGCGTCGGATTCGAAATTGCGCACGAGAAGATGATTCTATCCGTTATTCACATCGGCGATAACCAGCTGCACGAATTTTTAAAAAAGACCATCGACGGCATCGAACGCATTAAGATCGAAACGGATCCCGACGCGCGCCTGCGGTCTGAATTCGGCAAACAAAGCGCGTAATCCTGTCGGAACGCGCGGTTCCAGTAACCGGGATATACCTCATGGACGCCCCTTCCCATACAATGAGCCAACGCATTGAGGAAATTCGTCAATGCATAAGCGCGGCGGCAAAACGCTGCGCGCGCAATCCAAACGACGTCCATCTGATCGCGGTCGGCAAGACCCATGACGCAGCGGCAATCCGGGAAGCGCTGGCCGCCGGCATCACGCACCTCGGTGAAAATAAGGTTCAGGAGGCGAAGGAAAAAATGGTCCTCTTACAGCGGGAAACCAAATCGTCGGGCGCCCAATGGCATTTCATCGGGCATCTGCAAACCAATAAGGCGCGGCAGGCCGTTGAAATTTTTGATATGATCCATTCGATCGATTCCTACCGTCTCGCTGCGGAAGTGGACCGGCGTTCCTACACCAAAGACAGAATCATGCCTATTTTGGTTCAGGTAAATACCTCGCGCGAAAAATCCAAATACGGCCTGGATCCGGATGAAGTATTGACTGCGGTAAAACAGATCGCGGAACTGAAAAATGTGAAGATCAAAGGACTGATGACGATCGGCGCGCTGACCTCCGCCGACGATACCGACGCGGTGCGCGGGTATTTCAAGAGATTGCGGGATCTGAAAGAATTTATCCTGAAACAACAGATTCCCAATGTGGACATGGAGTACCTGTCCATGGGTATGAGCGCCGATTTTGAAACGGCGATCGAAGAAGGAGCAACGCACGTTCGCATCGGAACTGCGATTTTCGGCAAGCGCAAACGCGCGGTCAAAACACCGGCGGCCGCCCCGGCGCTTAACCCGGAGAAAAAGAATTGAAACTCAATCCCGCCGATATCACCCATCAGGAATTTAATCGCGCGCTGCGCGGCTTTAACACGGATGAAGTTTCGGCTTTTCTCGAAGTCGTTTCCGAAAACTATACCGAACTGGCGGACGAAACCCGAGCGCTCATTCAAAAACTCAAACTCGCCGAACAGGAGAACGAGCAGCTTCGCGCGAAGTTACAGGAAAACGAAAAGACGGCCAAAGAGCAGAAAAATGAATTGTTGAAGATCGAGCGTCTGATGGATACGAAAATTGACGCGGATTTTATGACGCAGCGGGCAGACGCCGAAGCGGAAAAGATCATTGCCGAAGCCCGCAAAAAAGCGGATCAAATACTTTCGGAAATCAAGTTCCTGGAGGAACAAAAATCAAAAATCGCGGCGTACGTGCGCGATTACTTGAGATCGCAACTGACGCTGTTGGAAATCGTGGAAGACGGGGAAACGCTGCCGGTGTCTTCCGGGACAACATTCTCCCAGCCGCTTGGCGGAGATACAGCCGAACAGACCGGCTCCCTTGAAGCCGAACTCCGGGCGTCCCGCACTTCCGAAGAAGAAGTTCCCGCCGACGGTATCCAAAGTTTTTTGAAAGATATCAGCCTGGACGATATCCCGCCGGAACTTGCCGAAGAGATCAAAAAAGATATTGCGCTGCATGCCCTCAGTACCTCGGATTCACCCGGCGAAAAAAAGAAAAAGGTCCTGGAGGATCTGGACCGGCTGATGAAGAATGCGACCGGCATGTTTAAGAAATCGGATTTTAACAAGATGCTCGGGGAAGATGCCTCGAAAAAAGCGGAAGAAATGATCAATCAAATCTACGACGAGCTGGAAAAGAAGAAAACCAAACCTAATACCTAGGAGGTCTTATGGCCGACCCCAAGAATACTGACGACGACAAAAAGAAAAAAGTCAAGGAAGATTTAGATAATCTCACGCGCTTTCCGACGAGCATTTTCAAGAAATCGGATTTTGATAAAATGCTCGGTACCGACGTCAACAAGAAGCCGGAAGATATGATTGACGACATCTACAAGGAATTAGAAAAAAAGAAAAAGAACGACGATAAAAACCCGGAGAAAAAATGACCGCGGAGTTGACGAAAATTCAGGAGGCGGTCCGTTTTATTCGCACCAAGACCCAAACAGAGGCGCAGGTAGGTATTATCCTTGGAACGGGCCTGGGCGCGCTCGCAAAAGAAATTAAGAAGGAAACGGAAATTTCGTATGCGGATATTCCTCATTTTCCGCTTTCCACCGTAGAGAGCCACGCCGGCAAGCTCATCTTTGGAACGCTGGGCGGTAAGCCGGTGGCCGCCATGCAGGGCCGCTTTCATTTCTACGAAGGCTATACGATGCAGCAAATAACCTTTCCGGTACGGGTCATGAAATTTCTCGGCATTGAGGCGCTTCTTGTTTCCAATGCCTGCGGCGGGATGAATCCCCAATACCGTGCCGGCGATATCATGATCATGGACGATCATATCAATTTACTCGGCGACAATCCTCTTCGCGGTACCAATGAAGATTCCCTGGGCCCGCGTTTTCCCGACATGAGCGAGCCGTACTCCAAAAAGCTGATCGCGCTGGCTGAAAGCATAGCGCTCGAAGAAAAAATAAAGGTTCAAAAAGGCGTCTACGCCGCGGTCATGGGACCTAATTTGGAAACGCGCGCGGAATACCGCTGGCTCCGCGCGATCGGTGCGGACGTCGTAGGAATGTCTACCGTGCCGGAAGTCATCGTGGCCAATCACATGGGCATTCCCTGCCTGGGATTTTCTATCGTGACGGATGAGTGTTTTCCCGACGTACTTCAGCCTGCCCATCTCGATAAGATCATCAAAACGGCGAATGAAGCGGAACCCAAAATGACCGTGATCATGCGGAAAGTTGTGGAAAGATTGTAAATGAAGGTTCTTCGATTTTCAAAAGTTCAGGAAGGGTTTGATTACCGGGGCGATATCTGTATCCGAGAAGAGAATTCCACATTTTATTTTATACCCGAGCAGGCCTGCTACTGACCTTATGATTTCCGCCGCCCTCCGGTGCTTCAAAAAAATCACCGTTCTTCACGCTCTAGAAAAAAACCGGTGAGCAAATATTGATAACGGTCTTCGCAGGGTTATTGAATCAGGTCCCCATCAAGAAAATCGAGTCCGTTGATCAAGTCCTGGGGGATCACCTGCCTGTTGGTAAAAGAAGATATGACATTTTGCGCGTCTTCCACCACTTCACGCAATTCCCCCCTCAGCGCCGTTTCGATGAACACGGGAACAAAATCATCGTCGAAATGCGAACCGATCCCTTCTTCGAGAATATGACATGCCGCGATCGTTGTTAACGCTTCACGGTAGGGGCGCGCGCTGGTCAATGCGTCAAACGTATCGGCGATCGCCGTGATACGCGCTTCGAGCGGGATCTCTTCGCCGAACAATCGGTACGGATAACCCCTGCCGTCCATACGTTCATGATGATAGGCGATAATATTGAGCAAATGCTGGCTGGATTTGAGATGGGAACAAATTTTCACTCCGATGTCGGGATGTTTCTTGATCTCTTCGTATTCTTCTTCCGTGAGTTTTCCTTTTTTCAAAAGTACGGAATCCCTTACGCCGATCTTTCCGATATCGTGAAGTATCGCCCCTTTGAAAAGCATGGTCTGATAATCTCCGTCGAAACCGAGCGCGGACGCAAGCTTGATCGAGTATTTTCCGACCCGCTCCGAATGACCGCGCGTATACGCGTCCCGCGCTTCCACTGCGCGCGAGAAAGCGATGATGATTTCATCGATATTTTCCAATTGCGCGTACAGTCTTTTTATTTGAAGAACCGATCGCACGCGCGTCTTTAATTCCATCGGGTCAAAAGGTTTGGCGATGAAATCGTTGACCCCCGCCTCGATGCCGCGGATCTTATCGTTGGGCCTTGTCAAACCGGTGATCATGATCACGGGAATATTTTTCGTCGCCGGGTCTTCCTTGATCTGCCGGCATAATTCAAATCCGTTCACGTACCGGATCGTCAGATCCGTCATGACCAAATCCGGCCGATTCTCCTTGACGCTTGCCAGAGCGTCACGCCCGTTGAGGCACAGCTCCACTTCATAACCCTCTGACTCAAGCAAAGACTTGACCTCTTGCGTGATCCGCACTTCATCGTCGGCGATGAGAATTCTCTCGGTAAATCTCTTCTGGGATCGGACTTGGGCTACTTTTTTTTGAATGCTGTCGAAAGGCATAATCTCCGGATCCGTTTCAAACACTGCCGGTCAATTTAAGATATAAACTTGGCTTTTTCAAACTAAATAGTATCTAATTCCTAATAGCCTTCTGCCCAGCCGTATCGCCGTAAATCCGCTTCACCCAGGTATTTCCCCGTCTGCGGATCAATCCAGATCGAATGCGCATCCCCGATCAGCTCCCGTTCGCCAAATTGATGCCCTTTGCGTTTAAGTTCACGGATCGTTTTTTCATCCCAACGATTTCTTTCATACGTCACCCGATCCGGCATCCAGTTGTGATTAAGCCTCGGCGCGTCCACCGCATCGCGCAGCGTCATCCCGTGATCCACGATGTTGACCACGATCTGTAAAACGATATTGATGATCGTGCGCCCTCCCGGAGAGCCGGTGATCAACAAGGGTTTTCCGTTTCTCAAAACGATCGTGGGCGTCATCGAGCTCAGCATCCTCTTATTCGGCCGTATCCCGTTCGGATCCGCGTGGGCGCCGCCGGGTATGCCCGCCGCCCTTGGAATCAAATCAAAATCGTTCATTTCATCATTGATGAAAAATCCGAGGCCGGAAACTACCGCTTTCGATCCGAACAGATCTTGCAGCGTATACGTATTGGAAACGATGTTGCCTTCTTTATCCACCACCGAAAAGTGGGTGGTCTCGGCATGATCTTTCCGCGGCGAGGCCTTTTTGGACAGCTCTTCGCTGGGCGTGGCGCTGTTCATGTTGATTCCGCCGAAAAGTTTTCTGGCGTAGTCTTTAGAAATTAATTTCTGTACCGGCACCTCCGTAAAATCCGCATCACCCAGGTAACGCATGCGGTCAAAGTAGGCAAGGCGCATAGCCTCGATCATCGCGTGAAAATCATCAACGCCGGGATTTGTTTTGAAAATATGGTTTTCCAGAATATTCAGCATCTCGATCAGACACGTTCCGCCGGATGACGGCGGCGGCGGTACGATAATTTCGTACCCGCGATAAGTACCCAGCAGAGGCCGCCGGATCACCGACGCGTATTTTTTCAAGTCATGCCGGGTTATGAGGCCGCCGTGGCCTTCAAAATCTGTTTCGATGCGTTCCGCCACCTCCCCCTCGTAAAAACCATTGGAGCCTTGCCCGGCTATGATCCTCAGGGTGGACGCCAGATCTTTTTGGATAAGGGTGTCCCCTTCTGTATACGGCTCGCCCGATTCTTTGAAAAAAATATTTTTCGTCGATGCAAACATCTTCAGTTCTTCTTGAAATTCTTTGAATAGTTTCGCCAGAAGACGATTGACCACAAAACCCTGATCGGCAAGCTTTATCGCCGGCTCAACCAGGTCTTTCCAGGGCAGCTTTCCGTATTTTTTCCACGCCGTTTCCAGCCCGCGCACGGTTCCGGGTACTCCGGCAACAACATAGCCGTAATTACTCAAAACGGAGTCCACCGTTCCGTCGGCTTTCAGGAACATGCCGGCTGAGGCTTTCGCCGGCGCCGTTTCACGATAGTCCACGACCACGGCCTCTCCATCCGCATTGCGGATCAGCATGAATCCGCCGCCGCCGATATTTCCGGCGGGCGGAAATGTCACGGCCAACGCAAATGCCGTCGCGACCGCCGCATCCACCGCATGGCCTCCTTTTTTCAGAATATCCACGCCGATCTTTGAAGCGTATTCATCTACGGACACGACGACGCCGTGCTCCGCAACGACCGATTTTTGTTGTGAGAAATTGTGATTCGGCAGGAATATGAGAACGAAAGCAGAAAATCCAATTACAATCGCGGAACGATGAAAGCTCAAAGAATTCCCCTGTTAGTTTCATTCGGGCCACGCACGCTTCAACTCAACGGCGCGCAGATATTTTGCTTTACTCGAATTTAAAAACAACCTATTTTAATGTCAACACTCAAAGCCATCGCACACCTATGAAGATAGAAGAAATCGCCACAGCCGTCGAAACGTTATTCGATCTGTCAGCCCAAGAAATTCAAGAAAACGACGGGTTGGAAATATTCTATGCGTTCAAGAAATTATTGAATTCGGGTGAGATCCGTGCGGCCGAAAAAACCGGCGTGGATTGGAGAGTCAACACGTGGGTCAAAAAGGGAATTCTCATCGGATTCAAGATCGGAAAACTGTCGGACATGTCCATCGACGGGCGGTTCCGTTATTATGACAAAGACACGTACCCTTTGAAGAATCTTATTACGAAAGACGAAGTCCGGATCGTGCCGGGCGGAACTTCGATCCGGGACGGCTGTTTCGTGTCGCCGCATACCGTTATCATGCCCCCGGCGTACATCAACGTCGGCGCGTATGTTGATTCCGGAACGCTGATCGATTCGCATGCGCTGGTCGGTTCTTGCGCGCAGCTGGGAAAAAATATTCATCTGAGCGCGGCGGCGCAGATCGGCGGCGTACTGGAGCCCGTCGGCGCGATGCCCGTGATCATTGAAGACGACGTTTTGATCGGCGGTAACTGCGGTATCTATGAAGGTACGATCGTGAGGCGGCGCGCGGTCATCGGCGCAGGTGTCATTCTCACAGGCAGCACTCCCGTCTACGATCTGGTCAACGTTTCTGTCTACCGAAAAACTGCAGAACAGCCGCTGATCATTCCCGAAGGAGCGGTCGTCGTTCCGGGCTCGCGCGGCATCGCGTCCAACAGTTTTGCCCGGGAAAATAATCTCTCGCTCTATACGCCGATCATCATTAAGTACCGCGACGACAAGACCGACGCATCCACCGCCTTGGAGGAGAACTTGAGATAATTTCTATTCACCGCAGAGACGCGAAGACGCAAAGTAAAGATGAGCATCATGATAAATTAATGCGCTTATCCGGTTCGCTCACACAGTTGAGAGAATTAATTGCCAAGTTGGGAGAACCTTGAAGGTTCCTGTCAATGAACGAACGACTTCAATTATCACATCAATAAATAGAACCTTCAAGGTTCAATACTTCAAAACCTGCCAATGTGAACCAACTCGATAGGCACGTAAATTAATTCCCTGCGCCTCGGCGCCTTTGCGGTAAACTTATGCCTAATCAACTCCCCGCCGCTTCTTTCAATGCACTTAAAAACTTTTCTTTGGTCTGCATACCGATCATGGTTTTTATCTTCTTTCCATGTTTATCAATGATGACCGTGGTAGGAAATGCCATGACATTGAATTGCCGCGCGAATTGGTCGTCACCGTACCACACCGGATAATTGATCTGAAATTTCTCGACGACCGGCTTGGATTGTTCCGGGGAATCCGAATCCAGCAACACCCCGAGCACGACAATGTCATTGCCTTTTTGCTCGGAATAGATCTCTTTCAGATCCGGAATTTCTTTTTTGCATGGCCCGCACCACGTCGCCCAAATATTGAGCAAAACCGTTTTTCCGCGGTAGTCCGATAATTGGACCGTCTTGCCGTCGAGATCTTTGATCGTAAAATTGATCCCGTCGTCTGCGGGAGTTTGTTTTTTCCCGCAAGCGATCAAAACAAATACCATAAATACACTCGTCAGAATGGCCTTTTTCATAACCTGCTTTCTATTAATTTGTTAATGAGAAACTTATTTTACCTGAATTACTTTTCCGTTTGAAATTTTTTCCAGATCGCCAGGCGCTAGCTTAAAAACGGCATGCGGCGTTCCGGCGGCCGCCCACAGCTCGGTATACTTCATCAGGTCCTCATCAATGAATATTTCCATTTTTTCAACATGACCGCACGGCGGCACACCGCCGATAACATATCCTGTTTTTTCTCTTACAAAATCCGCATCGGCCTTTTCGATCGGTTCTCCGACCAGCGTGCTTAATTTTTTTTCATCCACGCGATTCGATCCGGATGTTATAACCAAGAAAGGGCGGTTGGTATTCCCTCCTTTAAAAACTAAAGATTTGGCGATCTGTGCAACCTGGCAGCCGATGGCCTGGGCGGCCTCTTTGGCGGAGCGCGTGGTTTCGGCCAATTCCATCACTTCGCAGGACAGACCTAATTCTCTCAACGCCGATTGAACACGCTGGGCGGTCGCACTTAATTCGGTGGGCAATTTAATTTCTCGATTTTAGTTATCAAAATAATAGAGACAATATAGCAAACTGAAAAAAAATAATCCACCAGCATTTTCATACTGGTGGATTTTTTAAAAAACCGATCTTGGAGATTAGCTTTTACGGATTCGGCTCGGTCTCCGGTTTAGGCATTTTCGCAGGGATCGCATCTCCGCTCCGATCCAGCGGCAAGGTTCCCAGTTTGCCGTAATGACGCAGATCGATCCAGCGGTAGCCTTCACAGAACAGGGAATATTGCTTTTCATAAAGCAATTTGGTCAATGCCGTGGCCTGATCCGGAAGAACTCCGACCGATGCGAGCCCCGCGGCTGCGCGAACGACATCAATATCGGCTTGCGCCGCGCCGAGATTATTGAGGCCGATGTTAGCTTCGGCCCGCAGGAGGATCAATTCCTCGTTTCGGATGATCGGGAAAGGATCGGTTGCGGTCTTGAAAACGCTCACAGCCAAGTAACTCTGCAGGCCGTCAAATAACGCCGAGTCGGAGATCGCAGCGACTTTATTGGTATATCTTGTATCGCCGATTTCTGCGCCGGTCTTGAAACTCAAATGAGCTCTGAATTTTACGAACGAAGACGTCGGGCTCTCATAGATGGTATTTAATTGATCGTTCGAGGCTGTACTGTAGATAAAATAAACTCCCAGATCCATCGCGGCCGAGGTACTCACAAAAGATGAGCCTAGAGCCGTTAGGGCCCCCGTGAAATCATCATTATAGACCAAAGCTCTGGCTTTCAAAGCCCGGTTGAATTTCACGAAATTTACAGGCGTATCAAATCCTGCAAATCCGCTGGTCAGCTTAAAGGGAAATGTACTTCCGGCCGCGGCCAGAGCCGTATTAGCGTCATCAAGTAATGTATTGATGAAAGCAAACGACTGCGCCTTAGTGACAAATGGAACATCCGTGGCTCCGGAAAAATCGATTTTAATGCCATTATCGTCCTCAAGGCCCAGGTTCAGCAAAAGCTGATAGGCCTGAAGGGTCTTGGCAAATCCAATCGTCGCTGACTGATCCGGCGCCGGCAGAGATGACGCGGCATCGATGAGAAGATTACACGTTTTGACAACGCGATACCGAGCTCCCCAGGGACGATTCAACAAGAATCCACCCGGATCTATGGCTCCTCTGACAAGTTCTCCTGTATATCGCGGATCGGCCGGCTCGAAGTAATACGCTTCACGGCCAAAAATGGAAACGTCTCTGATGTAGATGTCCCATTCCAAACGCATCGCGCTTTCGGCAGCCACTACGAGCGACTGGACGTCAGCCGTAGAAGCGTCCGGATTGGGATTGCTGAAATCCAACCGGCCGCATGCGAAAAACGCGCCGATCAGCATGATGATGAAAAGGTAAGTAAAGCTCATCACGAGGTTTGACTTACCCGTCGGATTTTTCTTTATATTCAACATAGTAAGCTCCTTAGTTTATAAGCCAAATGATACGTTAAAATAAAAACTTCGTGATGAAGGATATGGAAGCGTATCAACCGATCTTCCAATGGCTACGCTGCCGAATTGACTGACTTCGGGATCATAGCCGGTGTAATTGGTGATCATGATCAGATTTCGGGCGGCAAATCCAACCTTCATGTATGAAATTTTGTCTCCAAACCATTTACTCACAACTGATCTGGGAAACGTATAACTCACACTTAATTCGCGCAGTTTCTTGTAGCTTCCATCTTCGACATAACGCGAAGTTTTCGATCCCAATTCAGCAAGGCGGGTGTCAATATTGGCCTTACTGTCTTTTGTAGTGCCGCCCAAATCCGTTATCAATTTACCAAGGTTTATTACGTCGCCGCCTTGCTTCCAATCCCACAACATACGGAATTCCCAGTTCTTATAAAGCGTGACGGTATTGTTAAATGAAATTTGGAAATCAGGCGTCTCGTTTCCAATAGCGGTACTCTTATCCAAATGCCCGCTATTGACTACAGACTCGGCTCCTATGATCGTAGTTGGCGATACACCCGGTTCAATGCGATACGTTCCTAAGAACGTAGCAAATCCGCCCTTGTTAAAAGCCGGTACCGTCATCTCGGTAATGAGGGACGTCGTCTTATAATAATTGACGCGGGTAAGCCAGTTCACGTCCTGTCCCTTAACCGGCGTCAACCCGAGGGAAATTTCCCAGCCCTTTGTTGACATCTTTCCGGCATTGATGAATTGAGTTTGATATCCGGTAGAAGGGGCCAGAGATCTTTCCAGGATCAGGTTGGAGATGTGCTGAATATAACGCGTAAATTCCAACGTTCCGCGCTCATTCCAAAAAGTAGCGTCAAATCCGGCTTCAAATTCAATTGTTTTTTCCGGCTTGATATCCGGATTGCCCTGCCGCGTTCCTATCAGAGACCCTAAAAGTCCGCCGATATTACTCGCTATCACGGAAGAAAACTTTGCAGCAGGAATTGGAGTGTTACCGGTCTCTCCAAAAGCGGCACGCACTTTAAACTCGCTGATGTTCGAAGAGAGAAACGAACTGTTCTGCCAAAAATTAAATTTATTTAAACGTACCGCGGTTGACGCTTTGGGATACAGGGTATACTTGTTAGGATCGCCGTTAGCGCTGCTGGCATCCGCGCGAACGCCCGCCGTCAGGAAAATCCGCTCCTGAATACCCACTTCTTCTTGTCCAAAAAACCCTCGCGTTCTGTTGGTACCGACGTTCTCCAGACTGCTCTGAGAAGCCGCGAAGCCCACATTATTGCCGGGTATTCCGTGTGACTCAACCGAGACGTTATCCTGTTTGCTATTTTCAAACTGCAAACCGACGGCCGTTTTGAAATTCAAGTCAGGCCCCGGCTGATATCTGTGGACAAAATTGTAATAGAAATTAGATAAAGTACTGGTACTCTTTACATTGATAGCCGAGCCCGGTAAACTTGCGGACCTTTCGTAAATCAAGGCTGACGGAGAGAAGATATTATTCTCCTGGGTAAAATTGTCAAGGCCTCCCTGGAAAATGAAATCCAAATTCTGCTTGTCGGATTGAATCACATTCCATGTAACGCCCACCGAAGACATGAAACGATTCACTACTTCGCGGTTCTTCAGAAGATCCCGCGTTTGAATTGGATTTGAAGGATTGAACGACGTGGAAGGATAGACCCCGTTGGCCGGCCGGATATCAATGAAACTCGGAATAAAGGCCAGAGAGAATCCAAACGTCGTGTTTGTGTTATCATTGCCGGTTATACCGCGATCGGAAAGCGAGCGGACATAGTTGGCTGAAAAAGTAGCGTTAATACGATCGCTGAATTTTTGATTCAAGTTGATTCGCGCAGAATACTTATTATAGTCGGTACCTTTGATAATACCGTTGTCGTTCTCCGCAAGTCCGGAAATATAATATTGCGTTTTCTCCGTACCGCCGCTGGCACTGATGTCCGTATGCCGGGTTAGTCCGGTATTGCCGTACATGACATCTTCGTAGTCTATATATTTATTTTGACCTTGTGCAAAAAGATTGGCGGTCGACTGGCCATATTGAAGCCGGACCGCGGTAGAATCACCGAACCTTCTCGTACCGATCTTATGGAGCAGGCTGGACCAGCCAACTTGCTGATTGACGTTGAATTGGGTCCTGCCCTGGCCGCCTTTCTTAGTGGTAATGATAATGACGCCGTTGCTTGCTTTACCCCCGTAAATCGCCGCCGCGCTTGCGCCTTTCAGCACTTCGATATTTTCGATATCGTTGGGATTGATATCGGCGATACGATTAGTCGGTTGGCCTTGAGGCGTAGCGCTGCCGGCCGCGGCTGCTTTGGTAACTATATCTATTCCGGATTGAAGGGCCTCGTTACTGACAATGACGCCATCCACAACAAACAGCGGGCGGGAGGATCCTTCGATCGTCGCAACACCGCGCAAGTTAATATTGATGCCTCCGCCGGGCGCTCCGGTGTTTTGGCTTATGCTGATTCCGGCGGCCTTACCGGCTAAGGCTGCATCAATGGTCTGAGCCGGGACAGCCCCAACCAATTCTTTCGCGGAAACGGACGCAACCGTATTAGCAAGATTTTCTCTTTTGACCGAAGTCGCTAAGCCGGTAACAATAATTTCTTCGCCTTTGAGCGCATCGTCTTTCAGACCAATTTCCAAAGTTTCCGTGCTTTGCTTTACCGTCACATCCGCAGACCGATATCCGATATAGCTTACGGTCAGTCTCGCTTCACTCATGTTCTCCAATTTCAGTGTAAATTTTCCATTGCCGTCCGTCACCGCGCCGATACGGGTTCCAACCACTACCACGTTGGCTCCCGGAAGCACTTCTCCTGTTGATTTAGAAACGACGGTTCCGGAGATATTGAGTTCCTGGCTCACTGCCATGGACGCGGGAATTATCAGAGCGAATATGAACCACAAACGGTTAATCTTCTTCATACATTCACCTCTTCCCAATTAAATTCAAATAATTTCAAAGGTTTTTAGATTTGTTCAAAATTGAAATCGGGATAGCTATAGAAATGCTTCAACAGCGGCAATTCCTAGGGCGCTCGGATAGAATATTCAATCAATCGCGTTGAAAGTATTACAGGCATATTAACGGTATCCTTAAGCGATGAATCGTTAAAGATTGTGGAAAAAAATCCGTAATATACTAACTGATCAGACAGACTTTTGGTTGCAGCAGGAAAATGCCGGAAATGAAACTCAGAAAAGACTTGAATTGACTTGTTACAGAAACGTAAAGAAGGGCTATCTTAATAATAGAGGTTAAAAACTTTTCACTAAAAAGTCAAGAATAATAATAGTGAATTGTCAAGGCAAAATAGAAGTGTCCTGTTTCTGCCAGGTAGCAATGTCCGGGGCAGGACAGATGCTGAATAATCTCCTGCCGCTCATTTTGCCGCAGTGTCTTGAACCTGATCGAGACCGTTTTTCAAAAACAACTTGAAAATCTCTGCGTCGCGCTCGAGCCCGCCGAATTTGGCCAATACGTTCTCATGCCCATCCACAATCGCATAGAACGGCAGCGCCACACTGCCGACGAGCCTTTGTTCCAACGCCTGATTCGCTTCCTGGTGATCCCCGTAGTCCGTCCAAAGCCGCGTTAGAACCATGCGATCAAAATAGTCCGCGACGTCGCCGCGGACAAACATTGTCTTTTCCATCAGACGGCAATTCGTACAGGTCTTGCCCGTGAAATCGATAAACATAGGTTTTCCGGTTTCACGCGACTTTGCCAGCGCAGCGGAATAGTCCTCGATCCACACATCGGAATTACTTTTTGAATCCGCGCGAGTGATCATTCCGTAATCCGACGGCGGCAAATACGCGTCCATGTCCGCCTGCAGCGGATGGCCGAACAGCCCGGATACTAAATAGACGGTCAGGCTTAAGAAGAAAAATGCCAGTCCCGTTCGCCACGCCCCAATTTTTTGAACCGTATCGTCCTCTGAAAACTTTATTTTTCCGAGCAAGTAAAACCCGCAAACGCCGAACAATACGATCCAAATCGACAACAGCACCGGGCGCGTGAGCAGCTCCAAATCCCAAACAAGGTCTACGTTGCTGAAAAATTTCAAAGCTGCCGCAACTTCCACCAGCGCCATGACGATTTTCGTTGCATGGAGCCAGCTTCCGCTCTTCGGCAGATTTGCAATATATTGCGGAAACAGCGAGAGGAAAAAAAACGGCAAGGAAAACGCCGCGGCAAAACACAGCATGCCGATCACCGGCAGAAACCATTCTCCGTTCGCCGAGGCGACCATCAGAAGACCCAAGAACTGAACCGTGCACGTAAATGAAACCAACGTGAATGTAATACCGGCGAAAAGCGTTCCGGCCGTGCGTCCGGTTTCGCTGTGCGATTGGGAGAAGTTCACGAGAAATGAAGGAAGCCGGATCTCAAATACGCCGAACAGGCTCAGCGAAAAAACAACAAACAAGGTCCCGATCGCCAGATTCACCCAAATATTGGCGGCAAAATTCTGCGCGCCTGCCGCGCCGATGACGATCGACATGAGCCAGCCGAACAAGGTGAACGAAACGATGATCCCCGAAATATAAACCAACGATTGCTTGAGCGCCTGTGCGCGCGTGGATGCGGAATGTTTCGTAAAATAAGAAACCGTGATAGGAATCATCGGAAAAACGCACGGCGTCAGCAGCGCAATAAAACCCGTCAGAAAAGCGAGACCGATGAACGACCACAAAGATTCGCTGCGCAGCGCATCATACGACCGTACGCGATCGTTGATGGATTTCTTATGATCCGTCATCGCCGAGACGGCGGTGTCGGATTTTACATCGGCAGACTTTATTTCTTCATCCTCTTTCAGAGTAACGGGCGCCTGTCTGAATGAATTTTTAGAAAACTGAATGAGCGCCGCGGACGGTCTATACGTGAGACTTACGGTTTTGGGAGGAAGGCAATACGATTCCGTACACGCCTGATAGCGGAATTGAACGGTGATGCTGTCGGCCCCGCTTAATGCTCCGGCGGCGCGCAGCGGCTGTTTAAATACGAGGCGGCCCGAATGCCACGTAACCGTTAATCCGAATCCCTCATCGAAATGCTTCTGTCCCGGGGGCTCGATCAATTTTCCATCGGAAATAATATTTTTTGGCCATTGAAAAGTGAGGGCGGTAGGCACCGGCCCGTTGAGCTGTTCCGTTCCGTAAATATGGTAGAGCGGGTCAATATCTGCGGTAACAACCAAAAAAAAACTTTGGTTATCACCGGACACTTCACTCGCTGAGATCTTAACGATGGGTGCTTGCTGGGAAACCAGAGGAAGCGTAAAAAGAAGCGGAAAGATCAGGAACTTCAGAGTGAGGCGCATGAAGACCTTGTCGTTTAGTTGAATAACTCCGGGCATGACGAATGGTTAAACCCCGCTGAAGCAGAAATATTCCTCACAAAATCACAATGCCCTTTTCAACATGCTTCATGGTAAAAGGATCTTTACCGGCGATCATTTTGGCATTCTGGTGCACGAGTTCCGGATTCATTCCGCTGGCGATGATGGATTGCCGGTAGACGGCGATCCACTGCTTCGCATATTTTTTGGTGATGACGGAAGAATTTCTCTTCATCCACTCCACATCGCTCATGGCGGCCATCGGTTTTTGGTTTCTGGAGTTATTCCTGCGAATCTTCATAAATACCTCCTTAAAGTAATTTAGAAATCAATTTACCAAAAATTGCAAGGCTAATCAGCGGCCACTGCCAATTGCCCGCACGCGGCGGAGATATCGCTTCCGCGCGAGCGGCGCAGCGTGAGCGGGCTTTGAATCACCGAAAGTTGTTTCATAAAATAATCGATCCGCTCCCGGGGCGGACGTTTCAGGTTCGGCCCTTTGATCGGGTTATACGGAATAATATTTACTTTGCAGCGGCCCAGTTCCGCGGCGATCTTTTTCAACCGAGATGCGTCCGCGTCGGTGTCATTCACATCCGCGAGCAAAACGTATTCGAGCGTGACGGGATTTCGCCGCGTCGCGTTGAAATACTTCGCCGCCTCCAGCAGTTCCGCAAGCGGATATTTTTTTGTGATCGGCATCACCTGCACGCGAACGTTATCCGTGGTCGCATTCAGGCTGATCGCCAGATTATAAGGATGGCCTTCATCGGCGTATTCATAAATGCGCGGAATAATTCCGGACGTCGAGATGGTAATGCGTTTCGTGCCGATCATCGGCCCGTTGGTGCTGGAAATAATTTTCGCCGCCCGGATCACATTTTCATAATTCAGGAACGGCTCCCCCATGCCCATAAATACGACGTTGGAGATACTCTTATCGACATGGCGTATCATATAAACCAGTTGGTCCACGATTTCGCCGGTGGAAAGGTTGCGTCGAAACCCCATCCAGCCGGTCGCACAGAATTGGCAATCGACGGCGCATCCTGCTTGGGTGGAAAGGCACACCGTGCGGCGCTCCTCCTCCGGGATGTAAACCGATTCGATCTTTTCCCCGTCGGCTAATTCAAATAATATTTTTTTTGTAGAATGGATTTCTTTTTCGTCTGAAGACTGAATTTTTACGGCTTTATTCTTTTCCAGGGCCGCGACGGTATGGAGCGTGTCGCGCAGTGATTTCGAAAGGTCGGTCATCTCTTCGAACGATTCCGCGCCGTGTTTGTACATCCACTGAAACACCTGTGCGGCACGAAATTTTTTCTCTCCAAGGGAAAGAAAAAACTCTTCCAGTTCGCCCGGATCGAGTCCGAACAAATTCTTCCTGCCGGAATGACTTTCGGTTGAAAGAAAATCGTTCACAGAACCGATGTGAAGTTGTGTAGGTGTCACTTTCTCGTAACATAGCATATCCGGAGTTTTCATGCAAGT
>CAZLWA010000096.1:0-20005 GCA_964563165.1 uncultured Bacteroidota bacterium
TTACTCATTATTCATTACTCATTATTCATTACTCATTATTCATTACTCATTATTCATTACTCATTATTCATTACTCATTATTCATTACTCATTATTCATTACTCATTATTCATTACTCATTACTCATTATTCATTACTCATTATTCATTACTCATTATTCATTACTCATTACTCATTATTCATTACTCATTATTCATTACTCATTGCTCCGCCCTCTTCCGCATCTCATCAACTTGCGCCTTGACGCTCGCCATGATCTTCTTGAAATCATCTTCGTTCCGCATACTCTCAAACATCGGATCGATCCGGCCGAGGCGGTAGTCGCGCCAGCCTGTATCCACGGCGCGCCGAAGCCACTTGTAAGCTTCCTCGTGATTGTGCTGTATCGCGAAAATGGATGCCAGTTGATAGGGTACGTCGCCGGATTCATTTCCGTCTTCCAATTCTTTTTGAAGCTCTTGGCTGCGCATGGAAAACATCTTCAGAGCATCCTCCGGACGTCCGGTTTTCCAAAGAATAAAATCAAGTTTTGTTTTGGGTGCGCTTTCAACAGACGAATCGCCTATCGCCTGTTCGTAGTATTGTTTTGACTTGCCGAGATCGCCCATCAATAATTGAATGTCTCCCATGAGAACCAAAGTTCTTGTCTCATTCGGAAACTGGTCCAGGATCTTATGAGCCTGGTCCTGAGCAGCGGCATAGTTTTCTTCGGCCATGTACATCTGACCCAGTCCCAATCGCACCTCGATAAGATCGGGTTGGAGTTCCAGAGCTTTGTTGAACCACTGGAGCGCCTTTTCGTCATCGTTAAGGCTTCGGAACACCACACCTACGCCGCCGAAGCCGAAAGCAAACCCCGGATTCAGCGCAACGGATTTTTTCATCCACGGCAGGGCCTCGTCAAATTTTCCCATGTACCATAACGAATAACCGATGTTGCCCGCAGCCGCGAAATAATTTGGATTTCTTTCGAACGCTTTCTTGTTGAGCTCGAGTGCCGCGCGAAGGTGCATTTCATTGGTATGGCAAAGAGCGAGCGCTTTATAGCCTTCAGCTAGATTGGGATCCAGCGTGATCGCCTGCTGGCCGGCGGCCATTCCCGAATCATTCCAATGTCGGCCTGCTCCGAACTTATTCACGAGCTGCCCATAGGCATCACCCAAACCGGCATAGGCCAGGGCATAATTCGGATCCAGTGTGAGGGCCTTCTTGAAGAGCTCGATCGCATTTCCATTGTCGTGCTTATTATAGCGGTAATAATATTCGCGCCCTTTGAGGTAGAGCGTGTAGGCGTCGAGGTTTTCAGTTGACTTTTTATCGATGCGTTCTTTCTCGGCGGGAGAGAGCCGGGCTTTCAACGCGGCCGCGATTTGTTTTGCCACGTCGCTTTGAATGTCAAAAATATCTTTGAACTCGCGGTCATAAGTCTCAGCCCAGATGTGTTCATCCGATTTAGCATCGATGAGCTGGCCCACGATACGAATGCGGCTGCCTGCGCGACGCACGCTTCCTTCGAGCACGGAAGCAACTCCCAGTTCTTTGGCGATCTCCCGAAGGCTCTTTTCGCTGTTCTTGTACCGAATGACCGACGTGCGGGAAATGACCTTCAGTTCACCTATTTTCGAAAGCTGCGTGATGATATCTTCCGTAATACCGTCGGAGAAAAATTCATTTTCTTTATCTTCACTGAGATTCTTGAACGGGAGTACGGCGATGGATTTTCTGTCGCCGGAGGTTTTTTTTATGGAATTGAAAATTATAAAGCCGATAGCGGCGAGAGCGGTCACTGAAACGGCCGCGATGAAAAATTTGTTTTTCAATAATCCCTTTGAAGAAAACAGAGGCGATGGGTTCAATGTGCCCTGAGGAACGGGTATTTCTGAAAGTAGAGAAATTCTGGAGGATTGTCTCTGAAGCCGGCCCAATTCGCTTATCATATCCGCAACGGACTGGTACCGGTCGCCGGGATTTTTTTCCAAGGCGCGCTGCAGTATGTGGAGCAATTCGCCCGGAATATCTTCCCGGTATTTTTGTATCGGCTGCGGTTCTTCATTAAGTATCGAATACATCATCGCGGCTTCATGTTCGCCGCGAAACGGGGTGCGGCCGGTAAGCATTTCGTACAGCACTACGCCGAATGAAAAAATATCCGCCCGGCCGTCAACTTCTGCACCTTGAATTTGTTCCGGCGCCATATACGCCAGCGTGCCGGTCGTACTGGCGGATTTCGTCAGCTTGAGCGAACCTCTGAGTTTGGCTAACCCGAAATCCATGACTTTGACCTGATTCTTGGAATTCACCATGATATTCTCGGATTTCACATCGCGGTGAACGATCCCTTTGGAATGCGCTTCCCGCAGCGCCTCGCCGATCTGAATGGCATACGCAACGGCGTCATTCACTTTCAAAGAAGCGTACAGGAATTTTTGCCTCAAGGTTTCGCCGTCCACATGTTCCATCACGATGAATTGCTGATCGTCCAGTTCGACGATATCGTGGATCACGCAGACATTCGGGTGATTGAGCGCGGACGCGGCTTTCGCTTCCTGCAAAAACCTCGCGCGCTCGACGTCGTTCGACGTGAGATAGTGCGGCAGGAATTTCAACGCGACGATGCGGTCGAGCTTGGTATCATGGGCTTTATAGACGACGCCCATTCCGCCTTCGCCGAGCTTCTCAAGAATTTCGTAATGTGAGATCGTTTGTCCGATCATAATCCCATCTTAATAGTATACGCAGGCACCTGTCCCCAGCGACGCCGGGAAATAGGTCTGCGGATTCATATCTGACTGTCGTCTGCTTCCGCCGTTTGCGCGGAAGCCGATATTATTTTAGCAACAAGAGCTTGCAGCAGCACATAACAAGAGACGGCTGCAGGCGCACTCGTTTCATGGCCGGCGTCGATGAACTCACCGATGTTCTTACCGGAAGATCTTTTCAGGATTTTCTATCGGATCACTTAATTATTATTATCGGCGGAGAATTGGTTTCCGCGAACATATTATCGCCCAGCATGAAAATAGCGTAGGTATAGGTTCCGGCCACTTCGGTCAACACGGTTTTCGTCAGATGACCCCCTGTGCCTTTCGGTAGCATCTCCGTGGCCGATCCTTCAAAGAGCCCGTCAGGAAATTGAAAATACTGGTCATTGTTCTTGTCGCTTTCAAATACAACCTCTTCGCCTTTTTCAGCCTGGTCAACTTTGTCAATTTTCCACTTGTTATGCTGCTTGTTCAGTTTTGGTTCGTGTTTCTTTTGCGCATACAAACCGGATGCAAGAGAGAAAATGAAAAGCCCGACAAGGGCGCTTAGCTTAACTGCTTTCATGTGGAACTCCTTTTTTGTGATAAATCACATTTCTGAGGCGAAATCAATTTCACTTAATAATTACTCCTGTTAGGGAATCCGCAATAAAATCATCCTTATCATTTAATAATAATAGTCGGAGGTGATCCTCCCATCGCAAATGCTTTGTATTTCTCTAGGAAAACGGCGTACTGATAACATCCCCGCCGGCCCGTAGCTTTCTTTTCTAACGAGTTGCCTTTTTTCAGTTTTTTTGTGGACGCCCAACTTCCGCTAAAAAGGCCCTCCGGAAATTGAAAATACAGATCCGAATCATTAGGAGCTGTCCAAACACACACCGTCCCGCGGCTGACTTCTATGTTTTCTGCCGTCCACCTGTCCTTGGTTTTTTTAATTTTGATTTTCATAAGCCGGTTCCCTTCGTTTTGAATTGGGACCATTCTGTCAAATAAAGAGAGAACTCATTTCTTGTAGTGTCATTTTTTGGATTGATACTTTTCGCGTAATTTCTGAAAACGGACATCCGAACATAATTCGCGCAATCCCGGCTCATGCTCCATTTCAGATAAAGAGTAGCCGTTGATCAGGGCCTTCTCAATCCACTGCAAAGCCTTATCACGATCGCCCATGTGCTCGTAGATGTATCCGGCACGAAACATCACCTGTACGTTTTTTGCATCCGCCAATAATGCCTCGCCGATAAACTTAAACGCCTTTTCTTTGTCTTCCAAATCCGAATAATATGCTCCCAAAGCGGAAAGCACTTCCGGATCCTTTGGATTAACTTTCAATTGTTCTTCTGCCAATCGAATGGCGCGGGTATATGCGTTGGCCGCTTTATCACGCTCGCCGGAAGACCAATAATAGGCGGAGCCCAGATTACCCCAGCTTGTATAGTCCTTGTCGTTGTAATCGAGTGTGCGCTCGTACATTCGCGCGGCTTTGGTATAATCCGCCGTATTATAGTAGTATACATAAGCTAAATTTGAATATGCTTCGGACGTCGGTTCCACCTTCAGTGATTTTTCGAACATTTCTTTGGCTTCGTCCCATCGCTGAAGCATGGCGTAGATCCCGCCGACATTGTTTAACCCTCGCGTATTGTCCGGCGTCAACTTGACGACCAAACGAAATTGAACGGCCGCATCTTCGTAACGGCCATGAACATAATAAAACCTGCCTAAATCGTTATAATACCCCCAATAGTCAGGTTTCAATTCAATAGCTTTCTTATACGCCTTTTCTGCGTCCTCCAGTTTTCCCTGGGCATTGTAGGATTTTGCCAGCCCTCCGTACGCGCCCGCGCTGCCGGAATCGATCGAGATTGCGCGCTGATATTCTCTGACTGCCTCATCATAGCGGCCGGTTCCCGTATAGATTAAACCCAACGTTGCATGCACGGGTTCTAATTGGTCGTTCAGATTGACGCCTTGTTTACAATTTTTGATGGCAAGATCAACCCAGACAACGTCCTTGGAATTTTCGAATTTACGCCAAAACGCTTCTCCTAGTCCCGCATAGGCGAGGGCGTATGTTGAATCTTCTTCGATCGCTTTGCTAAACAAGTTAATGGCCTTATCGATACTTTCCGTTTTTTCATAACGCTGAAGATGGCCACGGCCCTGAAGATACAGATCGTAAGCCCGGGAGACGCTCGTACTTCCGGCAGTGATCTTTTTAAGATTCTGCGGCTCCAATTCAATACGCAGCATGTCCGCCAGTTTAATCAGTACTCCGTTTTGAAAAGTCGAAAGGCTCTCGATACGGTCATCGATCACGGACGATTCCAGCTGCCGGAGCGTTTTTGCATCGACCAGATTCATCGTCAGGCGGATCTGATTGCCTCCGCGCTGCACGCTCCCCGTCACGGCAAGCGTGGCGCCGAACTGCTTCTGCGCCTGGCTGGCGCTGGCAATCTTTTCCCCGCGCACTTCGCTCATGGGCACGACCCATACGGAACGGTGAAACTGCGCCAGCCGCGTAAGTTCGCTCGTCAGGGTTTCCGCGAGGCCGTCGCAAAAAGCCTGATTCGCAGGATCACTCCCGATATTGGTAAATGGGAGTACCACCAGATGTTTCTCACCGGGCAGCACCTCATAACTGAACCAATCAGATATTCTCTGCCGAACGGCCGGAAGACTGAGGAACGCGATCAGCAAAACGATCAACGTAACCGGAATTGAAATTCTGCGAAAGGTACCTGAAGATGCCGGCTTCAAAAATGTGCGGCCGGTCAGCTTGTCCAGGTCTTTTTGCAGATCCGTGACGGCCTGATACCGGGCGGCCGGATCTTTTTGCAGGCACCGGTCGATAATATTTTCTAATTCCGCAGGCGCGTCCTTTCGGTAAGAACTTATCTTTTCAAATTTTTCATTCAAAATTAAATAGACGAGCGCCTGGTCATATTCGCTCTGAAACGGCCGCTGTCCCGTTACCATTTCATAAAGTACGGCTCCGAACGACCAAATGTCGGTGCGGTGATCGACTTTCTCGCCGCGCGCCTGTTCCGGCGACATATACGCTACCGTCCCGACCGTGGATCCGGATTTAGTGATCGTCGTTTGTCCCGCCAGCTTGGCTAAACCAAAATCAACGATCTTGACTTCTCCGCGGCTGGTGATCATGATATTGGCGGGCTTGATATCCCTGTGAATGATGTTCGACTCATGCGCCCGCGCTAATCCCCGGGATATTTGAAGTGCAATGCCGACGGCCTGGTCGATGGCCAGAGGTCCGCGCTCAATTCTTTTCTTGAGCGTCTCGCCGTCGCAGTAGGCCATACAAATAAAAATCTGATCGTCTTCCGTTTTCTCAATTTCATGGAGTGTGCAGATATTATTATGTTCCAAAGAAGATGCGGCTCTCGCCTCATGAATAAATCTTTCCTTGGCGTCAGTATCCCTTGAAAAGGTATGCGGCAAAAATTTGAGCGCAACGTTGCGTTTAAGAAGGATATCCTCGGCTTTATACACGACACCCATCCCTCCCCCGCCCAGCTCTTCAAGAATTTTATAATGGGATATGGTTTTGCCGATCATCAAGGAAACTCCCGGGATTAAGAAATCCAAGATCCGGAATTGCTGTATTCCAAGATCATCTACTGATTACCTTTTATGGAATGAATGTTATGTCTTATTTCTCTTGACCACCATCAATGTGATATCGTCGGATTGAGGAATGCTGCCCATATGGGATTTGACCTCGGACAGGATACATTCAAGTAATTCCTGTGCGGAAGCATCGAGATGTGCGCAAATGATTTCGTTGAGTTTTTGTTCGCCGAAAAAGACGTCCTCTTGATTCCACGCCTCCGGAATTCCGTCAGAATAAATAACGAGCAGATCCCCTGCTGAAAAAGTGAGCGATTCCTCGGTAAAGGGAAAGCTCTCGAGCACGCCCAGCGGGATGCCGCCCGTTTTTAACCGGGATACTTTTTTGTCTTGAGATATGAAGAATGGCGGGTCGTGGCCGGCGTTGGAAAAAACCAGTTGATGCTGGCGGGCATCGAGAATTCCGTAAAAAACCGTCGCAAATTTTTCATCGGCGATACTGAGATTGAGCAGCTTATTGGATCGTGTCAGGCAGTCTTTCGCCGTCGGATTCACCAGCGTTTGGCCGCGCAGCGTCGCCTGCAAATTGGCCATCAACATGGCCGCGGGCAAGCCCTTTCCGGACACGTCTCCTAAACAAATCGCCAGGCGGTTCTCGTCCATCGTGATGAAATCAAAATAATCGCCGCCCACCATTTGTGCGGGAATCGATGTCGCCGCAATGTCATATCCCGGAATGGACGGAGGATTCTTGGGCAATAAATTTTGTTGGATCTGGGAGGCGAGCCTTATTTCTTCCTGAACGCTCGTCAGTGCTTTTTCCTGTTCATACAGACGGGCATTCTCCACGACCTGCGCCGATTGCGCCGCAATAATAGCCAGCAGCCGCTGATCGTTGTCCGTAAAAATTTTACCTTCTTTCTTATTGTAAATGGTGAGTACGCCGATCAGTTCTGATTTGGCCATCAGCGGTACGCTGAGAACACGCTGAATGCTCTCGTCCCATTGAATGCCGCGAAACCGGTCGTCCTCCCGCGGTTGATTGATCAGGAGAGGCTTTTTATTCAGCTGCATCCATCCGAGTAAATTCTGATGGAAATGAAACCGCGGACTCTCGCTCGAACTCACCATACTCCGCACCAGCGTCTTCATCGTCTGGCCGGATTTGGAATCCACCAACGTGATGACACCCTGCTCGGCATGGACCGCACGCAAAGACCGGTGAATAATGGTCTGCATGATTTCCTGGGAATTCAGAGATCCGCCGATCATGCGCGAGAGGTCATTGAGAACCGATAACTCTTCGATCGCGCGTTTCAGGCGCTCGTTCTCGTCCCGGAGGGTCAGGATCAGCGCTTGAGGATTTTCCGGCATTAATATTCTCCGTGGTTAGAAAAAAAACCGCAAGCAAAAGGTTGCGAGGACACTGAAATTTCACATCCATTCTTACGTTGACAAAAAAGCCAACTGGATGAATCAACGACCGACACCCTTTGTATTTCCCAAGACCGCCAAAATGTTGCTGTGGACGGTTTCCTCCGGCTGTTCACCGTCGATATCCGAAAGCTTGCCGTTCGATTCATAATAATCCCGCAGCGGCGCCGTTTCGGTCTCATAGACCTTCAGCCGATGTTCGATCGCTTCGCGCGTATCATCGGAACGCTGATAGATCTCTCCGCCGCATACATCGCACACGCCGGCCTTTTTTGGCGGATGGGTTATTTTGTTGTAGACCGTACCGCAATTGCGGCATATCAAACGGTTGGACAGCCGTTCGATCAAATTTTTTTCCGGAACTCTGATATCCATGACGACATCCATCGCGATCCGCATATTATGCAGCAACCGGTCCAGCGCTTCCGCCTGAGGGATGGTCCGGGGAAAGCCGTCAAGGATAAAGCCTTTCTGAGCGTCTGCCGATTTCAACCGCTCCTCCACCAGATCGATGATCACGTCATCCGGAACGAGTTTCCCTTTATCCATAAATTGTTTGGCCTTTTGACCGAGAAGAGAATTATTCTTAATGACCTCCCGCAGCATGTCTCCCGTAGATATTTGCGGAATATGAAATTTCGCCATCAGCAGTTTGGCCTGGGTCCCTTTGCCTACGCCCGGCGCGCCCAGCAGCAATAATCGCATCGAGTCTCCCGTTAATGACTGCCGGTAAACGGCTTAACTTTTTCGGACAATCGGTGAAGAGCGAATCGCACATTCTGCGAATCGATATAGTTCTCGATATCCAGGTCGGGATCCGCTGTTTTCCGGAATTTCATATAAAAAACCGGTTTGCCCTGTTCTTTCCACTTTTTTTCGTATTTCGTGGAATAATAATTTTCCAATGTGCATTCATAAAAATTCGCAAATACTTTCTCAAAGCAATTGATTTCCTGAATGCTGGCGATCACCCAATCGCGGTACTCCTCGTCATCGGTAGCGATGGTCAGAACCGATTTCATTTTCCGCGCCAGCATACGCAGCGACATCGGATTGACCAGACGGCGTTTTTTGTGGCGTTTCTTAAACCACGGATCCGGATAGTTGATATACACATCTTCGATACTGCCGTCCGCGAATAATTTCCATACCAGCAGCCGGGCGTCCCCGATCAGGAGTCTGGCGTTCGTCAGATCTTGCCGAGATAATTTCTTATCTGCTTTACGAAGATACTGCCCTTCCATCTCAACGCCTACGATATTGCGGTCCGGATGATCGTGAGCGAAGGGCACGAGAAAACTGCCGTTGCCGATACCGATTTCCAGATCGACGGGATGAGCATTGCCGAAAATTTCAGTCCAATCGAGGGAAACATTTGAAATGATTCTTTCTGTGATTTCCGAATTACGCCAGTTGACAATATGTAAAGGTTGAAGCAATGTTGGATCTTAGAATTATTAATTCAGATAAAACTCTGTGCGCTTTGCGGCGATCCCTAATCCCGGAAATTCGGTTTACGTTTTTCCAAAAACGCAGCGACGCCTTCTTTCATGTCGTGCGTACCGTAAAGCTCGCCAAAGCAAGCCGATTCGATATCCATCGCCCGGGCTAAATCAACTTGCGCCCCTTGCCCTATCGATCGCAGCGCCGTCGCCATGGCAAAGGAACTCCTGGAAATGATCTTTCCCGCGAATTTTTTCGTTTCTTCGATCAGCGTATCCTTGGGAACTACTTTACTCACCAGTCCGATCGCCAGCGCTTCTTCCGCTCGGATCGGGTCTCCGCTCAGGATCATTTCCGCCGCCTTGCTCATCCCGACGATACGCGGCAATCGCTGCGTGCCGCCGAATCCGGGAATAATCCCCAATAAGATTTCCGGCAAACCCATCAGCGCGCGATCGGAGGCAATTCGAATATGACAACTCATCGCCAATTCCAGTCCGCCGCCGAGGCAAAATCCGTTGATCGCGGCAATGGCGGGTTTCGGGCCGTTTTCCAATTTCAAGAATACTTTCTGACCGTACGCAGACATTTCCTTAGCCTGCTGCGGCGATGTGAGCTTTGAAATTTCATCGATATCTGCACCGCTCGCAAACGTCTTTCCTGCTCCGGTAAGGATGATAACTTTCACTTCTTTATGTGAATATAATGTATCCAGCATGGCTTCCAGTGCCTGCAGCAATCCCATTTTCAAACTGTTGCCCGGAGGGTTATTCAGCGAAACCAGCGCAATTTTTTCGGCAATTTCCAGTTGCAAAAAATCCATCGGAACTCCTCGTTAGACGGGATCGGTTCAAAACATGGAACGTTTTGAAAGGCATGGAAGGGATCACCGATCCATGGCTGTTAATATACCACTTACGTATTTTAAATCAAACATGAAAATGATAACCGCAAAAAAAAAAGGTAATCCCACCGATTGGGATTACCTCTGATAAAGGTCACGTCCGGACTATTTTTTAACGACCCACACCTTCACTTTTCCGGTGACTTCCGGATGCAGCTTGACATCCACGGTATAGAGCCCCAACGCCTTGATCGGCTCGTCCAGAATAATCTTGCGCTTATCCAGTTCAAGCCCCTGCGCCGCGAGTTGATCGGCGATATCCTGCGAGGTGACCGATCCGAAAAGCTTATCCTCTTCGCCAACGGAAACGGCGATCGTTACCGATGCTGCTTCCAGTTTCAGCACGACTTCTTCCGCCACTTGTTTTTCTTTGGTTACACGGAGCACAGATTGTTTTTTCTCGTTTTCATAAACGGCCTGATTGGCCTTATTCGCCACGAGCGCCAATCCTTTCGGAAGCAGGAAATTTCGCGCAAATCCCGGCTTCACATCCACCATTTCACCGGCATCGCCTACATTCTCGACCTGATTTCTTAATATCACTTTCATTTCATTCTCCAAGTTTTATGATTTGTCAACTGCCAACGGTTCATAGTTAATAAGTTAACGCGTCATATCGCTGACGAACGGCAGCATGGCCAAATGGCGCGCAAATTTTATGGAATTAACCAATTGGCGCTGATGATAAGTACACACGCCGGACGTGCGGCGCGTCAGTATGCGGCCCTGCTCGGAAGTGAATTTCTGGAGCCGTTTGGTATCTTTATAATCAATATATAAAGATTTGTCTTCGCAGAAAGGGCAATTCTTATGCTTCATCATCATGGATTTTTTTTCTTTTTGCTCTTTCCGTTTTTCTTTATCAAATTTCGGTTTCATAGATATCCTTCAAATTGTTAATTCTAATTTCTTGATTTCTGATTTCATTGGCGCGCAAATTTATTTTGAACTTTTCGCGCACCTTCATATCCCGGAAATATTACACTAATATTTCGTCCTGAACTACGGGCGGCGCTTTCTCGCGTTTGCGTTCTTCGCGTAAGCGGCTGTCCACCAGCACCGTCAGGTAACGGAGAATATCCTCCGTGATATGGTAATATTCCTGCAAATGCCTGACCACGTCGCCTCCGCCTTCAAACTCAATGCAAACGTAATGGCCGTACGTTTTTTTCTTGATGGCATACGTTAATTTCCGTTTGCCCCATTCATCCACTTTCGAAATCACCGCCCCGCTGTGCGTGATGACTTCTTTTGCTTTTTCGACGATGGCTTTGACGGGCTCATCGCCGATCTGCGGATCAATCACGATAACCGTTTCGTAGTATCGCGTTTGACCGACTGCGCCCCTGCGCGTTTTCTTGGACATGAGAGTCTCCTTTTCCCTTTGGACTTTGTTAATGGCGTCAGCGTTTGGAAATTTTTCAATTTCTCAATTCTGATGCAGGGTGAATTAAAATGAGCTGACCGCTATCAGCTGACAGCTTAGAAATACAAATTTGAAAGAGCGTTTAAGAGATCTATATCTATTCACACCATTAATGGCTTGCGCCGCCGATACGCATACCGTAGAACGAACGGTGGACAAAAAATACGGATACCAGGAAAAAGGCAACCGCCAGTCCGTGTGTCAACCCTGCACCGGCATCCATTTCCAATTTAACGGCCAATTCGACCGCGAGCAATCCGAACAAGGTCGTAAATTTGATGACCGGGTTCATTGCCACGGAGGACGTATCTTTGAACGGGTCGCCGACCGTGTCGCCGATCACGGTTGCGTCATGCAATGGCGTTCCTTTTTGATTGAGTTCCACTTCCACGATTTTTTTCGCATTATCCATCGCGCCGCCGGCATTCGCCATAAAGATGGCCTGATACAATCCGAAGATCGCTATGGAAATAAGATATCCGATGAAGAAGAAAGGCTCTGTGAAAGCAAATGCCAAAGTTCCGAAGAACACGGCCAAAAAGATATTGAACATGCCTTTCTGGGCATATTTCGTACAGATTTCGACGACTTTTTTGCTGTCTTCGACCGACGCTTTAATGACCCCTTCTAATTTGATATTTGCTTTGATGAATTCCACCGCGCGATAGGCGCCTGTCGTAACCGCTTGGGTCGATGCGCCGGTGAACCAATAGATCATGGCGCCGCCGGTGACAAGCCCGAGGAAGAAAGGCGCATGCAGCAGCGAGAGCTTACTGACATCATGGGTCAGGCCGCCCGTGAGCCCCATGATAATAGAGAAGATCATGGTAGTGGCGCCTACGACCGCCGTGCCGATCAGCACGGGTTTCGCCGTCGCTTTAAAAGTGTTTCCCGCGCCGTCATTGGCTTCTAACAAATGTTTTGCGCGTTCAAAATTTACGTTAATGCTATGTTCTTTTTTCAGGTCGGCCGCTACGTTGGGTACTTGTTCGATCAGAGACAATTCGTACACCGACTGCGCATTGTCCGTCACCGGACCATAGGAGTCAACGGCAATGGTGACCGGGCCCATACCTAAAAACCCGAACGCAACGAGACCGAATGCGAAAACGGCAGGCGCAAGCATGATCGCCTCAACCCCCATGGTGCTGAAATAAAATGAAACCGACATGAGAAGCATGATGCTTATTCCGAGCCAATAGGCGGAGAAATTACCTGCAACAAAACCGGACAGAATGGTGAGAGAGGCGCCGCCTTCTTTGGAAGATGCGACGACTTCCTTCACGTGGGTGGATTCCGTCGAAGTAAACACTTTGACCAATTCCGGAATGATCGCGCCGGCTAAAGTTCCGCACGTAATGATCGTGGACAATTTCCACCAGAGAGTCGGGTCACCGCCGAGATTCGGAATGATCAGGTATGAAGCTAAGTAGGTCATCAAAACGGACGTGAGCGAAGTGATCCATACCAATGAGGTAAGCGGAGCTTCAAAATTCATGTCGTCCGAATTACCGTATCGCGCCTTGGCGATGGCTTCATTGACAAAATAGGCGGCGGCGCTGGCGATGACCATCATGATACGCATGATGAATATCCAAACCAGCAATTGCACCTGCACTACCGGGTTGGAAACCGCAAGCAGGATGAATGTGATCAACGCGACGCCGGTTACGCCGTAGGTTTCAAAACCGTCCGCGCTCGGGCCGACGGAGTCGCCGGCATTATCGCCGGTGCAATCGGCGATCACGCCGGGATTGCGCGCGTCGTCTTCTTTGATCTTAAACACAATTTTCATGAGGTCCGCGCCGATATCCGCGATCTTAGTAAAGATACCGCCGGCGATACGCAGCGCCGCGGCGCCAAGCGATTCGCCGATCGCAAATCCGATGAAACACGGCCCGGCATAATCGCCGGGAATAAATAATAAAATACAAAGCATGATCAGAAGTTCCACACTGATGAGAAGCATCCCGATGCTCATTCCGGCGCGCAGAGGAATGGCAAAGATCGCGTGCGGCTTACCGCGTAAGCTCGCAAAGGCCGTCCGGGAATTGGCAAATGTATTCACACGTATGCCAAACCATGCGACGCCGTAACTTCCGCCGATGCCTACCAAACTGAATAACAATATGATAATGACGCGCATGACGTCGAAATGCTGCAAGATGCCAAAATACAGAACGATGATGACTGCAATGAAAGCTTCCAGGATCAGGATAAATTTACCCTGAGTGATCAGATACGTTTTACACGTTTCGTAGATCAGTTCTGAAACTTCCAGCATGGCTTTGTGCACGGGCAGATTTTTCAGATTCATGTACATCATAAGGCCGAACATCAGTCCCAAAAAGCAAATCACGAGCCCTATCAGCAATATCGAATGGCCGTCCATTCCTAAAAACGATACCGTTGACAGATCGGGCAATACTAAACTCGCTTCGCCGCCTTCCGGCTGAGGGGCTTGCGCCATGACGCCGCTCGCCGCTAGAAAAAAATTCACGGCCAGTAATTTCATCCATCCACTTGCCTGACCGATCCGATTCAACCATCCGCTTATTCCCATTGCTAACTCCATTTACTTGCGTGCTCCTTTTTTTAATTAACTTCTATTTCTAAATTTTATGATTCAATTAAGATGCGATTAAATTTATTCATCGCCTTATCCGTTCCGTGCCGGATCCATTCCTGAACGGCCTCCGCCGTAACGTCGATCACTTTTTTCAATACCGTTTTCTCTGCTTCTGAAAACCGCGATAATACAAAATCCGCTAAATCCATTTGCGTCATCATCTCGCTGCCGACGCCGATGCGGAGCCTCGGAAATTCATTATCATTTAAATGATAAATAACAGACTTCAGCCCGTTTTGGCCGCCGTCGCTGCCGCTCCGCCGCATGCGAATCTTTCCGAGAGGCAGTGCCGCGTCGTCGCAAACGATCAGGATCTCTCTCAAAGAAATTCTGTGAAATTGCTTTGCTTCGCGTACGCCCACGCCGCTGTTGTTCATGAACGATGTCGGCTTCAGGAGCAAAATCCGCTCATCGTCCAAACGGATATCCGCGCTGTGATATTCGCCTTTCCCTTCGCGCAGATCGGCGTTCCATCGCGCGGCTAAATTGTCAATGACCATGAATCCGGCGTTGTGCCGTGTCATGGCATAGCGCGGACCCGGATTGCCCAATCCCACAATGAGTTTCATACTAAAATTTGTGAGCGCAGCGCCTGTGCTTGTTCTCGCGAAAAAATCCTGAGAAACAGGAAATGACTTTCCAACGAAGAGCCGAGGAACAGCGGTTACTTCTTCTCTGCGGTCTTTTCAGCTTTCGGGGTCTTTTCTGCTTTCGGGGCCTTCTCCGCTTTAGATGCTTTATCCGCGCCTTCAACCGTTTCGGCTTCTTCGCCTTCTTTCGGTTTCTCACCGATAACTTCCGGTTCCGTCGGAGCCGTTTCCGCTTCCGCAAGAATAGACTCGAGTGCTTTCGGAATAACCACGGTGCATACCGATTCGCTCGGCGGGTTGAGAATGACGATGTTATCGAATTTCAAATCCCGTACGTGGACCCCGTGGCCGATGTCGATATTGTCGATGTTGACTTCCAAATGCAGCGGAATATCTTTCGGCAGACATTTAATATGAAATTCCGTCATATCATGCTGCATGATTCCGCCTCTGGTCTTAACGCCGATCGGCGTTCCCACAAATGCGATCGGTACGTAAACGTCGATCGGACGATCCATGTGTACGCTCATCACGTCCACGTGAATGAGTTTGCCGGTAAGCGGATCTTTGTCAAAATCACGCACCAGCGCCTTCAATTCTTTTCCGTCTAAACTAAAAGACACCAGCGTGTGTTCAGACTGCAGAAATTTGACCAATTCCAACGAATCAAATTGGATATTGATATTTTCGTGTCCAAAACCATAAAATACGCCGGGTACTTTCCCTTGTTTGCGGCACGCCCTCGCGCTGTGTTTGCCCGATTCCCGGCGCTCCGCTTTTAATAGAACATCCATGGTATCATTCCCTTTTTTATTTCGTTTGGTTAATTAATTATTGACTAAATTTAATTGAATAGTACGCTGATGGATTCCGCATTATGGATGCGCGCAATCGCTTCCGCGAATATATGTGACACAGAAACAATTTCAAGCTTTTCGCACTTCACACGGACCGGAATGGTATCCGTTACCGTAATTCTTTTAATGGGTGAATCCATAACCTTCGCGATGGCTGTTCCTGACAGAATCGGATGCGTGCACGCGGCATAAATTTCATTGGCACCCGCTTCCTTCAACGCCGCCGCCGCCTGCGTGAGAGTACCCGCGGTGTCGATCATATCGTCGACCATCAGGATATCACGGCCTTGGACATCGCCGATGATATTCATTATTTCTACGTCATTCGCACGGGGGCGCCGTTTGTCAATGATCGCAAAGTCCGCGTTCAATCGTTTCGCATACGCACGGGCAAGTTTCACTCCGCCCATGTCCGGTGATACGATCACCGAGTCCGGTTTCAGGATCTTGCTCCAATATTCCGTCAATACCGCGGATGAATAAAGGTGATCGAGGGGAATATCAAAAAATCCCTGGATCTGCGCCGAGTGCAGATCCATCGTAAGGATGCGATCCACTCCGGCCGTTGTCAATAAATTAGCCGTGAGTTTTGCGGTTATCGGTACGCGGGGCTGGTCCTTACGGTCTTGCCTGGCATAACCGAAATACGGAATAACCGCCGTAATGCGATGAGCGGATGAGCGTTTCGCGGCGTCGATCAGTATGAGTAATTCCATCAAATGATCCGCCGGAGGAATAGTGGATTGAACAATGAACAAGTCCTTGCCGCGTATGTTTTCGTCATACTTGGCAAATATTTCGCCGTCGCTGAAATTCATGATCTCGACTTTTCCCAGCGGAATTTTCAGCTTACTCGCCACGCCATGCGCAAAATCGCTGCTCGCACGGCCGGTAACTAAAACCATGTCATATAGTTTTTCTACCATAACTCACTTCTTACAATAATTTGAAAGAATCAAAATTTCTCAAAAAAACAAAGTTGTGTTTCGCAGGCTAAAGCCTGCGCCTACCATTTTCTATTCAAACAGTTGGTAGCCGCAACCGCCTGCCCTGAGCTTGTCGAAGGGTTAGGTTGCGTCGGGACGACACCCATATCTCCTTTATCACGATTTTACTCTTCAGTGATTTTAAATAACGTTCTAAGCTGGGGTGCAAGGATTCGAATTCCGATACATCGGAACGAGACCAAAACCCGCTGCCTTATCCCGACATGTCGGGACGACACCCCAATAGTTTCGCAGGCTAAAGCCTGCGCCTACCACTTTCTATTCAAACAGTTGGTAGCCGCAACCTTTAGGTTGCGTCGGGACGACACCCCGTATCTCCTTTATCTCGGTTTTGCTTTTACGTGATTTCAAATAACGTTTTAAGCTGGGGTGCAAGGATTCGAACCTCGGATGGCGAGACCAAAACCCGCTGCCTTACCACTTGGCGACACCCCAAAACTTTTTGTTCTGCAACAGTCAAACAAACTCACAAACGGCAATAAAACATTCCGGAAATTTTTGGATCAGATCAGCCAAATCACGGTCTTTTTCGAACAAACCGAACACCGTCGATCCGCTTCCGGACATGCGCGAAAATACCGCATTTTCTTTTTCGAGCATTTCCCGCAAACCCTTTATTTTCGGGTGTTCTGCGAAGACCAAAGGTTCAAAATTATTGTCAAAAAACACCTGTTTTGTCAAAAGTGCGCTAAACTTAACAGATTTTGCCGTGTTTGTCAAGTTTAAACTTGACTTTTTCGGGCCTTCCCACGGCTTATAATCTTTATAATTTTCATACGCCCAGGATGTGGTAATGTGAATATTGGGATAGATCAAAATGACCTTTTCCGTCAAATTCCATTCAAAAAAATCGAGAATTTCCCCCCGGCCTGTTCCGACGGCCGTATTTCCCATACCAAGCAAAAAACCGACAAAAAAGGGAACATCGGAACCGAGCTGAGATCCCAATCGCATCAATTCTTCATTTGAAAGTCCCAGTTGATAAAGTTTATTGAGGCCCACTAAAACACTGGCCCCGTTGCTGCTGCCGCCGCCGAGACCGGCGCCGACCGGGATATTTTTTTTAATTTCAACATCGACGCCGCAATGCGTATTCCTTTTTTCTTCAATCAATTTAACGGCTTTGAAGCAGATATTGGATCGGTCGGTCGGAACTTGAGAGTGGTCACAAGAAATCCGGACATCCTTCGAGTCATTTTTCTTTAATGTGACCGCGTCATGCAGATTGACGATCTTGAAGATCGTTTCAATATCATGATAACCGTCGGCACGCTTGCGGACGATTTTCAACCCGATATTGATCTTCGCATACGACCGTATGGGTTCATTATTTGGCATAGTCATTCTTGAATTGGTCTTAGAAAGCGAGTTTAGTTTCTTTTAGCCATTTCTGCAATAAAATAAAAAAGCCCAGCTTTACGGCTGAGCTTTTCAAATTCTTTTTTGGAGACAAATTATCAGGCTTCCGTTTCCGACAATTCACAGATCGCCTAAGGAGCGGTCTTTCTCCCGTCCTTATATTTTCCATCCCAAACGAGTTCGGTCATAATAACTACCGATAGTTTTTAGATAGGATTTGGCTGGTCTATTTTAGACAACATTGTGCGATTAATCAATTAGTTTTTCAGAGAGCGGTTTAAAAAATCCCCCCGTGGAGTTTATACGGAGCTGGACGCGGAACTTCCCCCCTTTATTAAAGGGGGGCGCCGAAGGCGGGGGGATTCTGAACGTCATCTTAACGATTACACTGGTTCTTTTAGATTATCGATTTCTCTCATGGCGGCGAAGCCGGGGGATTTCGCGGATGAAATTACAGGTCACCCCTACGGGGTTCTGAATTTTTGATTTTCATTTAGCTACACACAGTTCGCCCCTACGGGGCTTAACACCTTTAGAAAATCTCCTATCCCCACTTCGGCTGCGCTCAGTCCAAGCCTTGAAAAGGGGGCACCTCCTTTGCGCAGTAAGGACCCTCTGCGCGGGGGGATTGGTTCCAGCCCTTGCCGGATTTCATTTTGGTCGCCTAAATAAAATTATCGACTCGCTTCAGACAATCCCCCTAACCCCCTTGTACAGACCGGAGAGATAGGTAACGGGTGTTCGGGGACATGGGTAACACATTTTGTGAATGAATATTAGTTATTTAGTATTGTTATTCAAATTAATTTCAGAGATTTTTGTTTGAGCAAAATATACGTCGAATAGGCCATCGTTGAGAGTTGGTTTTAAAGCTACTGGGAATCCTCTAAAGGCTTTACCGATTTTGAAAACTCGATTGTGAAAAGAGATTTCGCCTTTTTCCTGGACTTTACGGATCTGATCACCGGGCGCATACTCAATGAGGGGTAATACTTCTGGAAATGTTCTTTGACTGGCTTGATAACGGCTGGCAGGAGCCTTCATTTGGAGCGCTTCATGAGGTCGGTCCAGATTATAGACCATACGCCATTGATCGAAATGGGATTGCCATTGAGCCATACTGTCAAAGCATTTTCCGGTGATCGCCTCGAGTTTCAAAGTACGATGAAAGCGTTCGTCCTTGCCCATGGTCTGTGGATGACGTGGACGAGAGTGAGATACACCAATGCCTAAACGCAAAAGCCAGACAGATAAGCCGGTATAACTTTCGCAGTCTGAAGTTCCCCACGGTGAACCGTTATCCGTGATGATACACACAGGTAAACCGTAACGACGAAAGATGGTAGTTAAGTGGTTTTGAACCGTAGGGCGCGTTTGATCTTTGCACGCATATAGACCGAGATTGTAACGTGAATGGTCATCCAAAACAGTTAGCGGATGACAGTGGTCGCTCTTAATTGGAAAATGTCCTTTGAAATCCATTTGCCATAATTCGTTTGGAGCTGCGGCTTCGAAACGCTGCCATGCCTGGTGTTTAACAGATTCTGTAGAATCGATACAGCCATGACGATGCAAAATGGCCGTAATCGTACTCACACTGGGCAACGGTACGGAACGGTGTTCTAACACGGCGCGCAGTTTACGAGCACCCCAGGCAGGATGAGCCCGGCGTATATTGAGAATGGCTTCTTCGATCTCTGCCGTTGTACGATTCGGACTGTGTAAAGGACGGCGGGAAACATCCTTCAAAGCATCAACGCCGCCTGTTTGATATCGACGAAACCATTTGTAACCAGTTTTTGGGCTGATCTCAAAACGATGACACAATGAACGCATACAAACATTCTCATGTGAGGCTAACTGAACAAATTCTTTACGAACGGACATAAGTAAAACTTCTTTCCATGGCATGATTATTCTCCTTCTCTAGTATAATCATACCAATTTAAGTGTTACCTATGTCCCCGAACAAGTGTAACCCATGTCCCCAGTCTGTACAC
>CAZLWA010000097.1:0-182140 GCA_964563165.1 uncultured Bacteroidota bacterium
CGTCGAGTTCTGATTTCAGATTTTCAACCAGCCTGGGCAGATCGCCCCGAAGCATTTCGATCTCAGCCATTTTCGTGTCAATGCTTTGCAGCGCAATCAGATTTCTTATCATTTCTTGCAAGGTATCCTCCTTATTAAGAAAAATGCACTAAATGATTTCACTTAGTGCACTTAAATTTAAAACCCGGAAAGCGATGACGACGTCGTCTCAGCGGATCCCCGAATTTTTGCCTCTTATTGATCTGTGAATAAAGATTCACCGTCAGCATAGTTATTTTACATTCTAATTATCTGCCGGAAAATTTCGGCGTTCTTTTTTCAACATAAGCCATCAGCCCTTCCTTGGCGTCGGCGCTTTTGAAAAGCAGCGACTGTAATTCGCGCTCGAGCGCAAGACCCTGCTCCAAACCCACTTCCAAACCGGTTTGCACGGAGCGTTTGATATGGCCCACCGCCATCGCGGCCTTATTGGGAGTCGTAAACTGCTTCGCATACGCCATGACCTGTTCCATGAATTCGGGGCCCTTGCCTTCGTACACATAGTTGACAGCGCCCATATCCAGTGCTTCCTCGTAGGAAAATTTTCTTCCGGTAGCCATCAATTCAATGGCTCTTGTGCGCCCGACCAGACGCGCAAAGCGCTGCGTGCCGCCGGTACCAGGCAGTACTCCCAATGCCACTTCCGGCATTCCGATTTGACCGCCGTCTTTTCGGGCGATTCGGATGTCTGCCGCCATGGCTATTTCCATTCCGCCGCCGACGCAGTGACCGTTCAACGCTGCGATGACCAGCTTAGGCGTGTGTTCCAAACGAAGAAGGGTTTCATTGGCATGCAGGCAGAAATAATACTTCCACACAGGATCCGCTTTGCTGAGCATATCAATGTTGGCTCCGGCGCAGAAAAATTTTTCGCCTAAGCCTGTAATCAGGATCACATTTACGTTCTCGTCGAAGCGCGCTTTCAGAACGGCCGCATCCAATTGCACCATCATCTCGTGCGTGTACGTGTTAGCCGGCGGGTCGTTTAGGGTCAGAACCGCGACTTTATCTTTCACTTCGTATTGAACCAGAACTTTGTCCGACATATTCCTGACTCCTTTTTTCTTTTTGTTAAGCTATAATTATTTAAAACATTTCCATACCGGATCTCAACAGCGTCAAAAATTCGTTGCGTGTGCGCGGATCTTCTTTAAACACGCCAAGCATGCAGCTCGTTGTCGTCAGGCTTCTTTGTTTTTCCACTCCGCGCATCATCATGCACAAATGCTGCGCTTCGATGATAACGCCCACGCCCTGCGGATGAAGGGCGTCTTTTATGGCGTTGGCAATTTGCTGGGTGAGGCGCTCCTGGACCTGCAGACGCCGGCTGAAGATATCCACGACCCGCGGCAGTTTACTTAACCCGATAATTTTCCCGTTGGGAATGTAAGCAATGTGGCATTTACCGAAGAATGGAAGCATATGATGCTCACACAGGCTGTAGAGTTCAATGTCTTTCACCAACACCATTTCATTGATCTCTTTTTCTTCGAACACGGCTCCCCGGATCGTTTCGGTGGCATCGAGTTTGTATCCGCCCATGAGAAATTCGTAACTCTTTTCAACGCGTCTCGGCGTTTCCAAAAGCCCTTCCCGATTCGGATCTTCCCCGTAATTCTTCAGTAGATTCTTTATCAGTTCCTGTGTTTCCATCAGCTTCGCTTTATGTTTGGTACAAAAAAGAAACCCTGAATTCCGTTGAACTCAGGGTTAAAAATTAATCGCGGCCAAAATCAAGATTTTTGAAATATTTCCTTGGAATGCTTAAATTAAATTCTACATTTTCAAATGAAACACAATTCATTGACTCGCTTACTCGCAAAATTTTATCAAACAACACATTTTAAAGTGAGCGAAAGGTATTGAATTCCAATTACTAATGCAAGTTAAAAATTCTAATTGTGATGCTTGGCAACGATCACCAGCACGTCCCCGCCTTCCCGCTCCATCGCCGCTTTGAAAACGTCATTATCGTATGAAAAATCCTTTCCCCGTTTTGTTCCGACGTCGTTGGTTATGATCCGGTCTCTCGTGTAGCCGATGATCGTAACCATGTGATATTCCGGCCCGGGCTGTTTATAAAACGGGTTGTTCAAAAGCCTGCCGTATGACGGCGCGATCACGGGATGCCCGCGCGCGATTTGCTCTTTAACATCGAGCAGGCTGGCCTTCCTGATAATGAGGATTTCGTCGGAACCGTAACCGAAAAATCCCATCATCAGTATTTTTACGGAATCGGCGTGAATATCCTTATGGAGGCCGAAAACTCTTTCCTGCCAGGCGATCATATCGCGCAGCGTCGAGTCCACGAAGTTCACACGGACTTCCTTGATATTTTTGTCATAATACACGGCCTGCAAGACGGCGGCCTCTTCGCAGCTTGCATGATGAATTTTCCAGCTCTCGTCATTTTGAAGCGGCGCCTGACAGAAAAATGGAACGGTCAAATACGCTTTTTCGGGAATAAGCGATTGCGCCGTCGCGGCTTCGACGGACGCGAGAATATTATTGCCGAGAACGTCGCCGGGAGTAATTTGCTGGAGCGTTCGGGCGTTTTCGTCCTCCATTTTCTGGCGATTGAAATACAATGCAATTCTCGGATAAAACAGGAATCCGCAGAGAATGCCGATCAGGACCAGCAGCGCCGTGATAAAAAATAATTTTTTTTTCATGACTCGTAATCCGTTTAATCCCGCATTTACGCCAGCACCGATGCGATCGCCCTTGGTAAATAGTCTATGATGTCCGAAGCGATCAGGCCCATTTCCGTGTTTTCCGTTTTAGCCTTATCTCCCGCAAGCCCATGGATAAAGGCTCCGCCATAGCCCGCTTCCCCGGTCGTCAGCCCTTGTGCCATTAAGCCGGCAATGACGCCGGTCAATACATCGCCGCTGCCGGCCGTAGCCATGCCGGGATTACCCGTATGCGTTACAAATATTTTTCCGCTCTTTTCGGCGATCATCGTCGGCGAACCCTTTAGCAAAAGCGTTTTGCCGGTCTGTCTGGAAAAATTGCCTGCTGAGATAATTCGATCGTGCGCGATACGTTCTTTCGAAATGCCCGTGAAGCCTGCGAATTCTCCAGCATGGGGCGTGAATATGATTTCCGATTCCATATTCTGAATCAACTCGATCTCACCCGCCAAAGCGAAAATGGCATCGGCGTCGATCACGGCGGGTTTATCTAATTTCTTGCAAATTTTTCTGATGAGGGATGCGGTTTCCTTGTTTTGGGATAACCCCGGGCCGATGGCCAGGACGTCGCACCATTCAATAAGTTCACCTATCTTTTCTTTGGCGCTCAGCGATAAAGTTCTTTCTTCGGTTTCATCCAGGCCGGCCGTCATGGCCTCCGGCAGCAGATTCTCAACTGCATGCACGGCGCTCGCAGGCATCGCCACTTTAACAAGCCCTGCTCCGATGCGCAAACAGGCTTTTGCCGCGAGATACGCGGCCCCGCTCATGCCTTTCGAGCCCGCTACAATCAGTACTCTCCCGAAATCATGTTTATAAGCGTCCTGCTTTCTTGGTTTCAATAATTTTTTTACGTCGTTTTTTTCGACCAACATCAGATCGCCGCCGCCGGCGAGGGCTTCCGGAAATCCGATATCCGCCACATGGAGGCGCCCGCAGTATTTCTTGCCGTCGCCAAACAACAATCCTGTTTTCGGCAGCCCTATGGTGATCGTATCATCCGCCAGTACCGCTGTGGTTTCAGCTTTTCCGCTTTCGCCGTTCAATCCCGAAGGAATATCCACAGCAACCACTTTGACGCCGAGCTTTTTCCAGGTATTAATTTGCCCGACCATTTTCAAAATCGGATTTTGCAAAGCACCCTGCGCTCCCGTGCCCAACAAAGCATCAATGACCAGGTCGGGAACTGCTCCGAATGATCCTTCCAAAATTTCCGAAAAGAAATTGGGATGGATTCCGACCGCAACTAATTTATTATACGGGATCCGTATGTCCGTTTTCAGTTCATTCAAGGAACCGAGCAGAAACACTGTCGGAGATGCCCCGCTTTCCTTCAGCAGGCGCGCGATCACCAGGCCGTCTCCGCCGTTGTGCCCTTTACCGCAAAAAACAAAAATCTTTTTATTAACAAAACCGGTGAAAGAGGATTTTACAAAATCAAAAACTGCCCGTCCGGCATTCTCCATCAGGATCTCACCCGAGATGCGAAAATCCTGTATCGTCTTGCGGTCAATTTCCTGCATCTGCTGCGGTGTAACGATCTTTTTCATGGCTTCAAAAGGGCTTGCCACAGAGGGCACAGAGGAATGCTAAATTAATCTGTTTACCGTGTTTACTTGCAACATAAATCAAAAACCGATACCGATGTTGCTCATAGTGAAGCGAGGAATCTGATTTCGCAATCTAAATACCGATACCCGATAAATCGGGACTCACCATGACAGGAGGCCGAATCCGATGAGAATATGAATTTATTCCAATAATCTCTGGGTGCTCTGCGGCTATCTTCGGCCTGCGCCGGTGAGCAATAATTTTTTTCATGGCTACATAATGATAAGCCACAGAGAGACACAGGCTAGATCTTTCTAAGAAATTCTGTGGGCTCTGTGGCTATGACTTTGTCGGAATGAGAGGATTTGAACCTCCGACCCCTCCCACCCCAAGGGAGTGCGCTATCCGGGCTGCGCCACATTCCGATTCATACGCTGAATATAAGTCAGCGATTACAAATTCTCAAGATTTTTAATGGCTTTCTTTATATTCCGTTCCGACGTTCCGAATGAAATTCTCACGTATCCTTCCCCCGCATTGCCGAACGCACTTCCGGGGACGGTCACCATGTTGCACTTTTCCAAAAGATATTCGCACGCCTGCGCCGAATTCATCCCCAGCTTTTTCATGTTCACAAATCCGTAAAAAGCGCCCTGCGCCTTGAAGCAGGAAAGTCCGTGCGTGTTGAATCCCTCATGGACCAGGTCGCGCCGCCGTTGATACGCGGCCGCCATTTTCTTAATGTGATTCTGAGAACCGGTCAGCGCCGCAACACCCGCCCACTGACTGACCGACGAAGGGCACGTCGCCGATAGCTGCTGGAGTTTATTTACTTCCGAGATGATTTTCTTGTCTCCGGCCAGATACGCCAGCCGCCAGCCGGTCATCGCGTAGGCTTTGGAAAAACCGTTCACGATGATCGTTCGCTCGCGCATCCGGGGCAATGCCGCGGCCGAATAAAACCTGTTTTTATCAAAAATAATTTTTTCGTAAATATCATCGGAAATCAAGATCAGATTTTTTTCAATGCACACGCGGGCAACGATTTCCAATTCGTCCTTCGTCAGAACTTTTCCGGTAGGATTGCTGGGGCTATTAACGATCAGCATTCTTGTCCGCGCCGAAATTCTTTCCAAGATCCGTTTTTCCGAAAGCTCAAATCCGTCTTCTTCACGGGTCTCCACGCCGACGTACACGCCGCCGACCACCCGGATACTGCTTTCATAGCCCAACCAACACGGTTCGAGGCAAATCACTTCATCGCCTTCATTGATGAAGGCTGCAATGCAATACAGGATACCTTGTTTGCCGCCCGGGGTAACGATAATTTCATTTTCCGGTGAATAGCCGATTCCATAGTCCTTTTCCAGTTTCTTTGAAATCGCTTTCCGTAATTCCGGAATGCCCCGGCTGTTGGTATATTTCGTATGCCCCAGGAGTGCCGCACGGTGTGCCGCTTCGACGACCGGCTTCGGCGTGGGAAAATCGGGCTCCCCGATCGTAAGATCTAACACATCCTTGCCTCCGTCAATCAAGGCCTTTGCCTTTTCTGCAAGACTCACGGTCGCCGACGCCTGAACGTTTTTTAATTTTTCGGCAAATGGATAATTCATAAATTCAATTAAGTTCCAAATTACAAAAACCAAATTCCAAATAAGTTCCAACCACCAACATCCAAAATTGGATTTTAGAATTTATTTGGGATTTGTCATTTGGTGCTTGGGATTTATTTGTGATTTGTCATTTGGAATTCTCTTTAAGATGTACTTAACAGCTTCCAAAATATTTTCTGCAACATGTTCAATTGCTATTTTCTCCGAGGTAATCTTCCGGAGGGTTTCTTTTCCGTATCCGGTCTCGACCAGGATCGTCCTGAGCCCGGCGTTTTTCCCCAGGCCTATGTCCGACATGGCGTCGCCGATGATATAAGAGCTCTCCAAATCCAGTTCCCATTTCGCTTGTGCTTGTTTTATCATGCCGGTATTAGGCTTGCGGCAATCGCAGTTTTTCCTGAATTCTTCGGTGACCGCCTCCTGGTGATGCGGGCAATAAAAAAAGGCATCGATGGCTGCCTTGTGTTTGCGTAATTCGCGCTGAATATAATCGTGCAGAACGTGCACGTCGTTTGGTGTATAAAACCCTCGCGCAATACCTGCCTGATTGGATACCACCGCCGTTTTGAAATTATTTTCATTGAGCAATCGGATCGCCTCCACGGCGCCCTCAATAAACCGAAAATCTTCAATCTTGTAAAGATAATTCTTTTCCAAATTGATCGTGCCGTCCCGATCGAGAAAAACCGCTGTATGTTTGGAATGCGCATTCACCGGAAACCGTCAATTCATTTTTCCGTTGGTCTGAATTTTCAAGTCTTTGATCTTGAGTTGAATGGTCGTTCGTCCCTGCCAGGTATTCTCGTCAATTTGATACACCATATCGAGCAAATGATCGCCGATACCGATCTTATTATAATGATGCGCAAGATTGAACCCCACCGCATCATACACCGTGTCGTTTTGGCGGACTTTCATTCGGATATGCCGTTCATTCATCAATTGCGGATACCCGACAATCTGCAGGCCGCTAGTCAAAAATATCGGACGCAAATTGGAAGGACCGTGCGGCTTGAATAGATTGAGCAGCGTCATCAGGCGATCGTTAATCTGATCGAGCGTAATCTCTGCGTCAATTTGAATTTTCGGAATGAGATCCGCCGGAGGTAAATGAATTTCCGCATACGCGTTGAGGCGGCGGCGGAATTCCGGAATATGATGCAGTTCGATCGTCATACCGGCCGCATATTTGTGGCCGCCGTAACCGACCATTAGATCCTCGCACGATTTGAGCGCGTGGAATACATCGAAATTCTCCACGCTGCGCGCGGAGCCTTTGCCCTTGTCATCCGCTTCGGCAATGACAATGGCCGGGCGGTAATAACGTTCGACTAATTTGCTGGCCACGATCCCGATCACACCCTGATGCCATCCTTTTTTAAAGACCACGATGACTTTGTCTTTTTCGAAATCGAATTCTTCCTCCACCACTTCGCACGCTTCCAAAAACATCACTTCATTGATGTCCCGGCGATTGCGATTTTCAGATTCCAATACGCTGGCGTATTCCACGGCCTCCGCCTCGTTCTTGCAGATCAAGAGCTTCACCGCCCGGTTGGCATCGCCCAAACGCCCGACGGCATTGATTCGCGGAGCCAGAGAAAAGACAATTTGAGCCGTGGAAACGGATTTGCCGTACACGTTTGCATTTTTCACGAGTTGGCGAATACCGACTTTATTGGCTTCGCTGACCAGTTTCAATCCATTCTTGACCAGGGTGCGGTTCTCACCGGTGAGCGGAACGATATCCGCAGCGCTTCCGATCGCAACCAGGTCCAGGTGCTGCATCAGGATCTCACGGTCGATCTTCAGGGTTTCCGTCAGCGCCTGCGCTAATTTAAACGCAACGCCCACGCCGCATAATTCCTTGAACGGATAGGAACATTTGTCCTGCTTAGGATTCAATATGGCAAGCGCGTTTGGCAGAATGTCGCCGGGATGATGGTGGTCGCATATGATCACATCCATCCCGTATTTGTTGGCCTGTTCGATTTGATCAACGGCGGTAATCCCGCAATCCACGGCAATAAGAAGTTTAACGCCTTGTTCAAACGCGGCCTTAATGCCGTACAGCGACAAACCGTAACCTTCTTTGACGCGATCGGGAATATAATACGTGAGGAGGCCTTTGTGAATTTCACTGAGGAAAAGATACAGCATGGAAGTACTGGTGGTACCGTCCACGTCGTAATCCCCGTAAATCATGATGGAGTCGCGATTTTTCATCGCTTCGATCACGCGTTGGACGGCGACGTCCATGTTAAACATCAAAAAAGGGTCGTGCAGGGGAGCATTTTCAGCGCGGAAAAAATTCTTCGCCTCTTCAAACGTGCTGATGCCGCGGTTGAATAGAATACCGGCGATAAGTACGGGAACATTGATTTCTTCGGCTAATTTTTTTACGCGCTCCTTGTCATGATGGTTATTGAGTACCCATTGTTGTTCTAACATACGAGGGGTTTGACTTTATTATTATATTTAGTTCTTTAAAAATCATATAGGTGGTGAGAAATTTTGAGTTTGAAAACTTCATGGCCTGATAATATAAAATATAATCGTCTGAAAAGCAAAGTTTAATTGTCGGGCCGTTTGGACTTCCATTCAAATTAATTTAAAGCTGCTACTTCAGAAAATCCTGTCAATATTAGAGAAAATTTACTCCCGGCAACCCGGCGGTTATCAAGAAAAAAAATAAGAAAAGCAGACGGTAAGCCGAATTTTGTCGAGGATAATCATTTATCTTGTCCCGATACATCGGAACCTTCCGCTCTAAAATGGCATCCTAAAGGTGCCATTCCGGGCGAAATGCGATCTACCCGAAGATGCTCTTGCGAATGGAGCAGGCGGCTCTTTGTCCCGATGAATCGGAACACACCTTCATATTTGATCTTGCTCCGGACGGGGTTTGGCATGATGCGAAATTACGATCGCACCCCGTGCGCTCTTACCGCACGTTTTCACCCTTTCCCCCGATAAATCGGGGGAGGTTTGTTTTCTGTTCCACTTTCCGTTATGAAATCCTCACAAATTCCATACCCGCCATTGCCCCGGTTCCCCGGAACTCTGACGGCGCCGTGCCTTGCGGAGTTCGGACTTTCCTCATCTTCGACCCGATTTCTCGAAAACGAAAACGCGATTATCTCGTCTGCTTTTCAAAGAACAAATTCGAATACATTTAACCGCAAAGGCCGCAAAGAAACTCAATGCAATTCCCTCTTACTTCAGTTCCTTTGCGTTCTTTGCGGTTAGATCCTATTCAGCAGATTACGATAATTTACACAAAATTACAACCCCTGTTTTTAAACCATCAGAAAAATATTTGCATTTATTTCTATTTTAAGCTATATTATACGCGCTTTTCTCTTCCAAAACTCGCTTTACGGTATTCTGCATGAAGCAAAAATACGACGTCGTCATCATTGGCGCGGGATGCATCGGAACCAGCATTGCCAGCCATTTGGGTGCGATGGGCTGCACGGACGTGCTGGTCTTGGAAAAAGAAAAAATGGTCGGCTTGGGCTCCACTGCCAAATGCGCCGGCGGCGTACGGGCGCAGTTCTCCACGCCGGTCAATATCTACATGAGCCATTACAGCATACTTGAATTTGAAAAACTTGATAAAGAATACGGCATCCAGTTCGTCCAATGCGGATATCTATTCGTTCTGAAAACGGACGAGCAAAAGGCGCGTTATCTGAAGAACATGGAAATTCAGCAAAAACACGGCGTTGCAGTAACGTTCATCACCAAAGACGAAATTGCACAACTTGCGCCTCATTACGGGCTCGACGGCGTGGTCGGAGGAACGTTTGGGAAGAAAGACGGCCTGATCGATCCGTACATGATGGTGGACGCGGATTTCAAAAAGTCCAGAAAATTTAATATCGAATTTGAAACGGATACGCCGTGCACCGGGTTCAGAACTTCAAACGGAAAGATCACCCACGTCGTGACGCCTAAAGGCGAGATCGGCTGCGGCATGGCCGTCAATGCCGCGGGTCCTTATGCAAAAGAAATCGGAAAAATGCTGGATATAACAATTCCGATCGAGCCGGTACGGCGCATGATCACTACGACCGGCGAACTGGATTTTGTGACGGATCAATTCCCCATGATCGTGGACGTGACTACCGGTATGTACATGCACAAAGAAGGCAAAGGCCTGTTGATCGGGCTCGCCAACACGGATGAAAAACCCGGCTACGATGAAACGATTGACAATGATTTCCTGGATAAGATGCTGATGACCGCGCTGGATGTCATGCCGTATCTGGAGAATGCGGAAATTAAAACCAAATATCCCGGTACGTGGGCGGGCTTGTATGAAACGACGCCGGATCATCACAGTATTCTGAGCTTTGTTCCTCGGATCAGGAATTTCATCGTGGCCGGCGGATTCAGCGGGCACGGCTTGATGCACGCCCCCGCGGCGGGACAAGCGATCGCAGAATTGGTTGCCAAAGGAAAATGCGAAACTTTTGATCTGCACCCTTTGCGTTTTGAGCGGTTTGAGCAGGGCGACCTTACGGTGGAAGGAAATGTGATCTAGGTGAGATTCCGTCGGCCGGACGAGATTCTCCACGCGGGTATCATTTATAAACGTTGACTAATACAAGGATTTGACGCGCATGTTCCAATCTATTGAACGGCTGGTGAAAAAGTCCAGGAATTTCGTTCTGACGACGCACGTTCATCCCGACGGCGACGGTCTGGGAAGCGAAATCGGAATGTACACTTTTTTGAAGATGATGAAAAAAAAGCCGCGCATCATCAACACCAGCGACGTCCCCAAGCAGTATCAATTCCTCAACGCCAATCATGAAATTGAAACGTACGATCCGTACAAACATGACAAGATCATCGATCAGGCGGATGTGATCTTTGTTTTGGACATCAGCGTTTCCAAGCGCCTCGACCGCATGCAGGCGGTGGTGATGGACGCGCCCGCCAGACGCATCTGCATTGACCACCATTTGGACAATGACGGACTGGGCCATTACAATTGCGTGGACGATAGATCTCCGGCGACCGCGGAATTGATTTACAATTTCATTAAATATTTCAAAGGTAAGATTAATTTTAAAATTGCGCGTGCGCTGTACACGGCGCTGGTGACGGATACCGGCGGATTCCGCTTCAACGCCACGCGGCCCGCCACCCACCGTATTGCGGCGGAGTTTTTAGAACTCGGCGTCAAGCCCAATGAAATATACTCCAATGTCTTCGAACAGGGAAATTCAAACATCTTGAAATTGCTCGGGCATATGCTGGATCGTTTGAAAGAAGAATGCAACGGCGCGGTGAATTGGGCGTATCTCACCGATGAAGATTTCGAAGAAACCCGCACCGAGCGAAGCGATACGGAAGGTTTTGTGGATTACACATTAAAATTGGAAAAATCCATGGCGGGGGTCTTCTTCTATGAAACGTCCGAAGGATACACCAAAGTCAGCCTGCGCTCCAAAGGCGACGTCGATATTCAGAAATTTGCGCGGCAGTTCGGCGGAGGAGGGCACATGCACGCCTCGGGTATTACACTCAAGACGCCCTTCAAAAAAACCATGAACGAGATCATGAAAAAATTGAAGGTGTATTACAACAAGAATTACGGAAAATAATCTTTTTAAAATTTAATTCACGTTCCTATTTTTTAAGGAAATCGTTTATGCTCGTTCATGCAAAACATTCGAATCTCACGCATTGGAAATCCGAACTTACCGTGGTTTTTATAAACGAATCGGAAGAACCGGATTCATGGGTCAATCAGCTTCAGGAAATTTTCGGAAATCTGATCGACAAGATCGCAAAAGGAAAAGAATTCGGCGCGGAAGAAGACGCGTATCAGCTCCTGCACGGCAATTCCAAGACCAACAGCAAGCGCATCGACCTGATCGGCTTGGGTAATCCCAAAGAGATCGACATCGAGACGATCCGAAAAACCTCCGCCAAAGCGGCGAAGGCAGCGATTCGCATGAATTTGGAAAAAATCACTTTTGCGTTCCCGAAGAGCCTGACGAAGTTCGGCCTGAGCGACGAACTGCTCGCGCAAGCGATCGTCGAAGGCGCGCTGCTCGCCAATTACCGTTTTGACAAATATCAAACGAACAAAGACAAAAAGAAATATACGGGGCTGCAAGAGGTGGCGATCATCACCGAAGGCTCGCCGAACGAAGCCATCCAGCGCGGCGTGCATGCGGCCCAGACCATTTGCGAGGCGGTGAATTTCGCGCGCGACCTGGCCAATGCGCCGGGAAATGAATTACCTCCGCGGGAACTCGCCGACCGCGCGGCGCACATGTGCAGGAAGAACAAGATCAAATGTTCGATTTTCAACGAGCAAAAGATAAAATCACTGAAAATGGGCGGAATTCTGGGTGTATCGCAAGGCAGTGCGGAGCCGCCGCGTTTCATTATCATGGAATACAAGGCGGCGAAGTCGGTCAATTCAAAACCGATCGTGCTCGTCGGTAAGGGACTAACATTTGATGCGGGCGGAATTTCCATCAAACCCGCACAAGATATGGACCGGATGAAGTTTGATATGTCCGGCGCAGCCGCCGTGATCGGGATCATGCAGGCCGTTGCCAATCTGAAACTTCCTCTCTACGTGGTGGGCATTGTCCCCTCTTGCGAGAATTTACTCGGGAGCCGCGCATACAGACCGGGCGACGTGCTGACCATGTATTCCGGGAAAACGGTTGAAATTATCAATACGGATGCGGAAGGACGATTGGTCCTGGCGGACGCATTAGCCTACGCTCAAAAATACAAACCGGAAACCCTCGTTGATTTCGCCACGCTGACAGGCCATGTCGTGGTTGCTCTCGGCACGCACGGCGCGGGAATGCTGGGAACGGATGACAAAATGAAAGCGCGTTTGACGGATGCTTCCAAAGTTTGTGCGGAAAAAATTTGGGAATTACCGATATGGAAAGAATTTGACAAGCAGATCAAGAGCCATATCGCAGATATCAAGAATACCGGCGGGCGCCACGGCGGAGCGAGCACAGCCGCCGTGTTTCTCAAACACTTTGTCGGCGATTATCCGTGGGTTCATTTGGATATAGCCGGCACGGCCAATACCGAAGAAGAAATGCCTTACACGGGAAAGGCCTCCGCTACCGGCTTCGGGATCCGCCTGATGGTGGAAGCATTGAGGAAGTGGAATGTAGTGAAGGCTTAAATACTGAAGCGGAGACAACCATGAAATGGCAGATTTTTTTGACAAGAATTCTCAATGGATTTTTTCAGGAATTGGAGTTTTCATAATCAGTTTAGTTCTCATCCAAATTAAGTGGCTTTTAGTAAAGAAAATAGCAGTAAAGATGGTGATAGAATTATCATGAAGGATAGTAGCGTAACTCTAATGAATAGTGATAATAGCAGCGTCAAGATAGTGCAAATCAAACTCAAAACGGTCTTATTAGTAGAAAAAGAGGAAACAGCCCAGCGGACGGCATCAAGCATTGATCCATCGGCAATAATGAAAGAGATTAAAGATCACCCCTATTGCAGCAGGATTTTGCGGCATCACAATATGTTGGCTTAAACGTGAAATGGACTTTAAAACTGTTTCACATTAGTTCAAAAAATGATAATAAAATAGAGGTTTGTTGCACTTAACGGATCAGCTATTTCCAGACACACCGCAGATTATCCGATATTCAAGACATCTAAAGCAGGTAAATTGTCTGAAATCTCTGGAAAGATAATTAAATGTGCGAAGTATCATATATTTCTGGAGCCTGAGAGTATTCAAGAACTAACCTAAATGGCGTCGCTTAACAAAAATCCCTTGCATTTCATCCCCTATTCCCCTACCTTTTGACTCAAACAATGATTTATCTTAAAGTTTTATTATAGATCACAGAATTTTTTTAACCTGAATAGGCAGAAATTTTATTCGTTTTGTGGGGTAAGATTAGTTTTATCTTACCATTTTATTCAGTTCCGATTTATCGGGACGATTTTATAAAATTGTTCAATGACCCTTTCTATCGGGGTTTTCGGACTGCTTGCTTGAATATTACGGATTGACCATCCGTTTCTGCCCTATTCGTATCGAATAGGATTTCCATGAAAAAAGAGATTATTATTAACTCAACCGTGGCGGAAACGCGCATCGCCATCGTTGAAGACGAACGTCTAGTAGAAATTTTCGTCGAACGTCCCGAAAAAGAGCGGATGGTCGGCGATATCTACAAAGGCCGCGTAGCCAAAGTCCTGCCCGGGATGAAAGCTTCCTTCATCAACGTCGGCATGAAACAAGATGCCTTCCTCCATTTCTCCGATATCGGCGACAATACACACGAGTATGCCGCCATGGCAGACACGGCGGACGATTCCGACGAAACGGAAGTGGCTCCCCAAAAGAAGACCAAAGTTATTCACAACCATGACAGCCGCGGAAGATTTCTGCGCCGCGATCAGGAGATCCTGGTTCAGATCATCAAAGAGCCGATCTACAACAAAGGCGCACGCGTCACGTCAGAGATCTCCATTCCCGGCCGTTTTACCGTCCTCATTCCCAACGATCCATCCGAAATGATCGGCATTTCAAGGAAGATCATGAGCATTCAGGAACGCAAGCGTCTAAAAAAAGTAGCCCGTGAAGTCAAGCCGTCGGGATTCGGGCTTATCGTGCGCACGAATGCGGAAAACAAAGACGAAGCCGTTTTGCGAAACGACATTGAAACTTCCATCGCCACGTGGAAAGAGATTGACAAAAAAGCGCAATCGGTTAAAGCCCCGACGATGGTCTATAAAGATATGGAAATGGTCTCGAGCATTATCAGGGACCTTTTCTCAAACGACGTCTCGCGCGTACTCATTGACGACAAAAAGCTGCACAAATCCATCGCCAGTTACATTTCGGTGACTTCCCCGGCGTTACTGAACCGCATTGAGCTTTATAAAGAAAGCAAACCGATCTTTGACCTGTACAATGTCGAGCAGGATATTCAGCAAAGTATCGAGAAAAGAGTTCCGCTCAAGAACGGCGGCTACATCATTATCGAGCACACCGAAGCGCTGATCTCCGTGGATGTCAACAGCGGAAAATTTGTCGGGCGCGGATCGTACGAAGACAACGCGCTCGCCGTCAATATGACCGCGGCGCGTGAAATTACCCAGCAGCTGCGTTTGCGCGATATCGGAGGCTTGATCGTCATTGACTTTATCGATCTGCGCGACGACCGCAACAAGAGAAAACTTCTTGAAGAGATGAAACACGGGCTCCGAAAGGACCGCGCTAAATTCAGTATCCTGCCGATGGATGAATACGGATTGATCGAACTGACCCGTGAGCGCATTCGGCCGAGCATCATGTTTTCGCTGAGCGAACCCTGCCCCGCCTGCACCGGCACGGGTCGCGTCGGAAACAGGACGACGCTGTACAATAAGATTGACCGTTGGACGCGGCGCTTTAAAAAAGATCACCGCTTTCCCTCCCGTTTGCAGTTTGTCGTTCATCCCGATATTATCGATCAGATCGAGCCCAAAATGAAGAAAATGAAATGGAAATATCTTATCTTTGCCGATCTACTGGGCGAAGAGCAAATGCGGCTGGACGAATTCCGCGTGATCCTGCGCAGCGGCGAAGATATTACGGATACGTATGCGGCGTAAGTAATGGACGATTGACAATGGTCATTCGTAATTCGTAATTCGAAAATATTTTATGTTTCTTCATCAAAGTACAGTTTACGGTCCTTTGCATTCGCGGCGATTGGGGAATTCTTTGGGAATCAATCTCCTGCCGACGCAGCGTAAGGTGTGCAACTTTGAATGTATCTATTGCGAGTGCGGCTGGACGGATACCAACGCAAAGGACAAGCTGCCGACGCTTGAGGAATTTAATCGCGAATTTGAAGTCAAGTTAAAAGCATTAACGGATGAAGGATCTGCATTGGATCATATAACTTTTGCAGGCAACGGAGAGCCGACGCTGCATCCGCAGTTCGATGAAATTATTGATTCCACTGTCGCCGGACGCAACCGTTATTTCCCCAAAGCCCGCGTCGCCGTGCTATCTAATGCGACCCGCATTCAAAATGAAAAAGTTTTCAGAGCGTTAAAGAAAATTGACGATTGTGTTCTTAAACTCGACGCAGGAACCGAAAAAATGTTTCAGTTGATCGACCTGCCCGATAAAGGAATTACCCTTGAGAAAACGGTGAAGGATTTAAAACAATTTGAAGGCGATGTAATAATTCAGACGATGTTTTTACGCGGGTACTATAAGGACCAATCCGTCGACAATACGGTCGACGAAGAGGTTTCCGCATGGATCAGCCTTCTTCGGGACATTCACCCGAAGTCGGTGATGGTGTACACCATTGACCGTGAAACGCCTGCGGAAGGTTTGCAAAAAGTTTCTAAAATGGATCTGGAAAAAATAGCCGACAGAGTATGGAAAGCGGGAATCCCTGCGGAGAGTTTTGCGTAGTATGCCTAAGACTCCCCTCCTGCTTAAGGAGGGATGCCCTGCGCCAGACCTGTCAGCCTCTGGCTGAGGCGCATCAGCCTCAGGCTGAGAAGGGCGGGGTGGTCAACCTCCCCTTACTCCTCCTTGAAAAGGAGGGGAATTAAATTCGGAAGGTAGGTGGTTTTGAATTACAGTAATTTTATCTCCCCTGACCCTTCCTGCAAAGGTGGAAAATTAAAATGCCAAAAAGGTGAAAGGATTCATGTATAAACAAATTTGGATTCTGATTACATTAATCAATATCTCCATGCTGTCCTGCGTCAAAAAGCCGGTATTCGACGGAAAAGGAGCTTTTGCCTATCTGGAAAAGCAATGCGCGTTCGGGCCGCGCAATCCGGGCTCGGACGGGCATCAAAAATGCCTCGACTATCTCACGCAGGAATTGAAAAAATACTGCGACCAGGTCAATCTGCAAACATTTACTTATGTGGATAAGAAGGACTCGGCCATACGACTCAACTCCACCAATATTGTTGCGTCGATCAATAAGGAACCTAAAAAGAAAAAACGCGTGATGCTCTGTGCGCATTGGGATACGCGTCCCTGGGCGGACAAAGACCGCGACGAGGCCAATCGCCGCAAACCTATACTGGGCGCCAATGACGGCGCTTCAGGCGTTGCCGTGCTCCTGGAAATGGCCAGGATCATAAAGCAGCAGCCCTTGGATATCGGAGTTGATATTATTCTTTTTGATATCGAAGACTACGGCGACCATAATTTTGAAATGCATCCTGACAGCCTAAACCCCTATTGCATCGGCTCGGAATATTTTACGAAGAATAACAAAAATTATTTTCCGGCGTACGGCATTCTTCTGGATATGGTCGGCGATAAGAACTTAGACCTCCCCATCGAACGGAATTCGTACACGCACGCCAAAGACGTAGTGAATAAGGTTTGGGATGCCGCAAAAAGACTCGGAAAACCTGCCTTTCACACCACGATTGAGGAAACTGTGTTTGACGACCATATTGCGTTCATTAAGATCGGAATTCCCTGCATTGACATTATCGATTTCACATATCCGGATAACAGCAATCGCTATCATCATACGTTGGAAGATACACCGGACAAGTGCAGCGCGGAAAGCCTCAAACAGGTTGGAGACGTGCTGGTAGAAGTTTTGTACAACGAATAACTTTTCCGCTAAGTCGGAAACGAGCTGGAGTGTTGGAGTGTTGAACGCTGATTGCTGATTGCTGATTGCTGATCGCTGATCGGTGAATTTGCTTCGTGTCTTAGCGGCAAAAAAAGGAAGGGACCATGGAATTCAAAAATATCCAATTCGAAACTAAAGGAAGCTCCGCTCACATCCGGATCCATCGTCCGCCGGCCAATGTAATGAACATTCCGACGATCGACGAAATCAACGCGGCTCTGGCTCTCATTGAAAAAGACCGTCAAATTGCCTGCGTGGTTTTTTCAGGATCCGGCGACAAGTTGTTTTCCACCGGCGTGGACATCAAAGATCATACCCGTGATAACGTGAAGGCCATGCTGCAATCGTTCCACCGGATTTTTCGCACCCTGGCCGCGTCGGATAAGATCACGATTGCCTCGGTACAAGGCTATTGCCTCGGAGGCGCTATGGAACTCGCTACATTTTGCGATTTTTTAATTGCCGCAGACAATTCCGTTTTTGGCCAGCCTGAAATCAAAGTCGGATGTTATCCGCCGGTCGCCGCCGCCTGGCTGCCGAAACTGATCGGATCCAGGAAGGCCTTCGAAATCACGATGCTCGGCGAAAATATTTCTGCGCTCGAAGCGCTTAATATGGGACTCGTCAACAAGGTCGTTCCGGTTGACCGCTTAACGGCAGAAACAGAAGATCTCATTAAGAAATTATCGGCACTGAGTTCGGTTGTCCTGAAAAAAACAAAACAAGCTCTGGTCGCTGGCATGAACAAGAATTTCATTCAGGCTCTGGATGAGGCTGAAAACATTTATTTAGAACAGCTGGTCCAAACCGAAGATATCGCTGAAGGCATCGCTGCCTTTATGGAAAAAAGAAAACCCGTTTGGAAGAATAAATGATCGAGATGCGAAATGGTTAAATTTTCCAATCCCCAATTTTTTTTCCTCTTCATACTCGTTCCGCTGGTTATTTTATTTTACGTTCATTTCCTGCGTTATAAGAAACAACAACTGGAAAAGATCGGAGATGAGAAACTGATCGGGCAGCTCACCGGCTCGCACAGCCGCACTGCAGAGCGGATGAAAATCTACCTTACGGTTGCAGGGATTACTTTATCCCTTCTGGCCTTGGTGGGATTTGAGGTCGGGACCAAATACGAGCAAGTCAAGATCAGCGGCGTGGATATTGTGATTGCATTGGATATTTCCGCTTCTATGAACGCCGAGGATGTCAAGCCCAGCCGCCTTGAAAAAGCCAAACATGAAATCGCCGCGCTGCTGGATCAGCTCGGCGGCGATCGCGTGGCCCTGGTCATATTTGCCGGCCAGGCGTTTGTCGAATGCCCCATGACGGACGATTACAGCGCCATAAGAATGTTCCTGGACGCCATCACATCCGATGCGACTACTGCGGCAGGCACCAATTTCGAAGACGCGCTGGAAGTGGCTTCCCGAACGTTTGTGAGGGGCGATCAGAAAGAAAATGACGCTTCCACCGGAAGAGCGCTCGTGATTTTTTCCGACGGAGAGGACCATAATCCGGATTCAAAAAAACTGATTAAAAATTTAATTGACATGAACATAGACGTATACGCGATCGGCATCGGGACGCCCAATGCCGTTCCGATTCCCGTGCGCGACGCTAATGGAAACGTGAGTTTCAAGAAAAGCGGCGGCTCCGTTGTCACGACCAAATTGGAAGATGCGTTTCTGAATCAACTGGCCAATGAAACCGGCGGCAGTTATTACCCGGCAACCGCAGGTGAATCGGAAATCAAAAAAATATACAACGAAATTTCGAAACTGCAAAAATCCGAAACGTCGCAATATCAATTCACGGAATTCGAGAATCGTTTTCAATGGTTTTTGCTTCTGGCGGTGATCGCCCTGTCGGCTGAACATATTATCCATGAACGCGGCAGGCGCAGGCTTTAGATGGCGGCCGGCACGGCCGCTTCCTGAGAAATCAGAATACGTCAACTCGCAATAAACGGTATAACACTATGTTTACTTCCATTCAATTTGCGGATCCGGATTTTCTTTATTTGATGTTGCTGATCCCGCTCTTTTTCTTATTTAATAGAAAATTCAAACGGTGGACGGCTCTGAACTATTCCACCGTGGATATGTTAAGGAACCTTCAGCCCTCGTGGCGTCAGAGATTCAAATTCGTTGTGGTATGGATAAAGATGCTGGCACTGGCGCTGTTGATCATCGGAATGGCCCGGCCGCAGGCGCGCGATACACAATCGAGTATCACGGCGGAAGGCATCGATATCATGCTGACGCTGGATATTTCAGGCAGTATGCGAATCGAAGACATGGGCCGCATGAATCGAATTGATGCGGCTAAATACGTCGCCGAACGCTTCGTGCACGGGCGGCAATCGGATCGGGTCGGGCTGGTGGTCTTCGCCGGAAAAAGTTTTACGCAATGCCCGCTTACCGTCGACTACGGCGTCCTGGTTACGCTGATCCGTCAAGTTACCACGGGTATGGTGGAAGACGGTACCGCCATCGGTATGGGATTGGTCAACTCGATCAACCGCTTGCGCGACAGTAAAGCCAAAAGCAAAGTGATCATTTTGCTCACCGACGGAGAAAATAACCGCGGTGAAATTGACCCCCTGACCGCGGCGCAAATTGCTCAGGCTCTGGGCATTCGTATTTATACGATCGGCGCTGGCAAAAGCGGCCTGGCGCGTATACCTGTAGATGATCCTTTTTTCGGCCGGCAATACGTGAGTGCGGAAGTCAAGATTGACGAAGCGGCACTCAAAGATATCGCGGAAGCAACGGGCGGAAAATTCTTTCGCGCTTCGGATGAACGGGCGCTGGAAGAAATTTACGATCAAATCGGGCAGCTTGAAAAAACAAAAATCGAATTGAAAACGTATTTGCACTATGAAGAACTGTATCCCTACTGCGTCATCCCTGCCCTGCTTCTCCTTATCCTGCAAATCGTATTGCGCCGAACCTATTTCTTCGCCCTCCCATGACCCATGCGAAGAACATTCCTTTAGAAACACAATTTCTAAAGCACTGCAGAAAATTTTTCAAAAAAGGCGAACGCATCCTTCTGGCGGTGTCCGGGGGCGCGGATTCGATGGTTATGGCGCAATTGTTTATCAGGATGAGAAGCCGCCTGGACCTGGACCTCGGCATTGCCCATGTTAATCACGGATTGCGCGGCAGATCCGCCGACCGTGATGAACGGTTTGTAAAAAAGTTCTCCGAAGACTTGGGGATTCCGTTTTACGCCAAACGCGTCAATGTCATTCGGGAGGCCCGATCGCACCGCCGGTCGAAGGAAGAAGCCGCTAGAAATTTACGATATCGGTTTCTGGATGAGGTCGCACGTAAGGAACGTTACGATCATGTATGTACGGCGCATCACCAAAGCGATCAGGCGGAGACGGTTTTGATGAGACTTATCAAAGGTACCGGCTGGCAGGGCCTTTGCGGTATTCGCGAACAGCGCGGAAAATATGTCCGACCTATGCTTGATTTTTCAAAACCGGAAATAGAAGGCTATGCGCAGAAGATCAAATTAAAGTTCGTTATCGATGCTTCGAATGCGCACACGACATTTCTGCGTAACCGCATACGCCATGAAGTGCTCCCCCTTCTTAAAAAGCGATTCGACCCGCAGGTTGAAAAGCATCTGAGCCGGCTGAGCGCCATTGCCGAGGATACTTACGGGTTTGTGCGGGCCGAAGCCGGACGCGTATTTAAGAGCGTGTGCCATGAAGACAACGGTAAAATTGTCCTTGAAATTAAAACGTTTAACGAGTATCTTTTAATTTTACGCCAAGCCGTGATTGAATTGATTTTCGAAAGATTGGATATCGCAGAACAGCGGCAATTAACTTACAACGACTTTACGCGAATTCTTGATTTCATTGAGTTCACTCAGGCCGGGAAGAGATTATTATTCCCCGGGATGGATTGCACTAAAGTTTCCGGAAGCGTCTTCTTTCAAAAAAAAGCGCCTAAAAAAAACCCGGCATTCAGTTATGAGATCGACGTCAATCGATCGTATCAATGGCCGGAACGGAGCTTGCGTTTTAATTCAGAAATGATAAACCCGGAATCGGTTAAGTTCGGGGAATCCCCGTTTGTTGAATATATTGATGCGGAAAAAATTTCAGGCCGGCTGGTGTTAAGAAATTGGAGACCCGGGGACAGTTTTTACCCTTTAGGAATGAACCGGTCAAAGAAATTGAGCGATTTTTTTGTCGATGAAAAAGTTCCCCTCGGCGAAAAATCAACGGTCCCTGTTTTTTGTGAGCGGTCGGACGAGAAGCGATCCCCCAAGAAAGAGAAAGTTATTTGGATTGGCGGCCATCGTTTAGATGAGCGCTATAAGATTACTCCCGCAACAAAACTGGTACTCAAAATAGAATGTCATTGGAATGAGAGAAATTAAGGCGGACGCTCACCGTTTCACGGTCATGATCCCCGAAAAGAAAATTCGGACGGCGGTAAAAAAACTCGGGGCGCAACTCACGAAGGACTACCGGGGCAAAAATCCGATCCTTGTCGGTGTGTTGAACGGTTCCTTTTTATTTATCGCAGATCTGATACGGGAGATCAACATCGATTGTGAAATTGATTTTTTGAAGATCGGCAGTTACGGCGACGGCATGCATTCGAGCGGAAGTATTCGATTGGATAAGGACGTGAGTGCAAAATTAGCCGGCCGGCACGTCATCATAGTTGAAGACATCGTAGATTCGGGCTTGTCGATCACGTTCATTAAAGACCATGTGGACGCCAAAGCGCCGGCATCGGTCCGCGTGGCTACCCTGCTGCTGAAAAAAGAAAAAGCCAAAGTGGACTTCCCGATTAACTATGTCGGATTTAAGATCGGTAATGAATTTGTGGTCGGCTACGGGTTGGATTACGCACAAAAATTTCGTCACTTAAAGGATATTTACGTCACCAAAGACTGAGGAAAATGCTTTGTCCGAAGAATTGAAAAATCCCGCGGCGGATGCTTCCGATAATAACAAGAAATCCAAGCCGAAAATGCCCAAACCGGCCAAGAAACCCCGCCCGACGCAGGACGGCGATTCGAATTGGAAAGGTTCGGTCGGAACATTTTTTCTGTGGATCGCCATTTTTGCGGCTTTCTTTTTCATGTATCAGATTATCACGGCTAACAATGACAAGCGGATCGAGCTCACCTTCTCGCAATACCAGACGTTATTAGAACAGGAAAAAATCAGCGCAATTCACGTGACCGATAATGAACTGAAAGGCACGCTGAAAGAGGAAAAGACGGCCATGGTGGAAGGTACACCGGTAAAATATACGCAATTTAAGATCAATCTGCCTTTCCTCGACAGTAAGATGCTGGAGGAATGGAAAGCTAAAAATATCGACGTGGAGTTTTCAAAACGAGGCACGGATTTTTCAAGCATCTTGATACAAATGCTTCCGTGGCTTGTCGCCATCGGTATTTTTGTCTTCATTTTACGCCGAATGCAAGGCGGCGGTGGCGCGAAAAATATTTTTAACTTCGGAAAAAGCCGTGCGCGGCTCTCCAGCGATAAGGATGCCAAAGTCACTTTTGATGACGTCGCCGGCGCGGATGAAGCCAAGCAGGAGCTGCAGGAAATTGTGGACTTCTTAAAAGATCCGGGAAAATTTACGAAATTGGGCGGCCGCATTCCCAAAGGCGCCTTGTTATTGGGCCCTCCGGGAACGGGAAAAACCCTGCTGGCGCGGGCGGTCGCGGGCGAAGCCGATGTGCCGTTCTTCTCCATCAGCGGTGCGGATTTTGTGGAGATGTTCGTGGGCGTCGGGGCCGCGCGGGTACGCGATCTGTTTGATCAAGCGAAAAAGAATCATCCTTGTATCATTTTTATCGACGAAATTGACGCCGTGGGACGTTCACGCGGCGCCGGACTCGGCGGCGGGCACGATGAGCGCGAGCAGACGTTGAATCAATTGCTCGTGGAGATGGACGGATTTGATTCGAATGAAGGTATTATCCTTATCGCGGCGACCAACCGTCCGGATATTCTCGATTCGGCTTTGATGCGGCCCGGGCGATTTGACCGACAGATCGTTGTGGATCAACCGGACGTTAAGGGACGCGAAGAAATTCTGAGAATTCATACCAGGAAAATTCATCTGCATGAAAATGTCAATTTAGAAAAAATCGGTAAAGGAACACCCGGATTGTCCGGCGCGGATCTGGAAAATCTCGTGAACGAAGCTGCGCTGCTCGCGGCGCGCAGAGACTCCGACACGGTAGAGAATATCGATTTTGAAAACGCCAAAGATAAAGTGATGATGGGCGTGGAGCGCAAAAGCCTCGTCATTACGGACAAAGAGAAAAAAATGGTTGCGTATCACGAAGCGGGCCATGCCCTGGTGGCGCGCCTACTTCCCGACTCCGATCCGGTTCATAAAGTTACGATCATTCCCCGCGGCCGGGCGTTAGGCTTGACACACTACCTGCCTACCGACGATCGCCACATGTACTCGAAAACGTATATTCAGACGACGCTCATTCATTTGATGGGCGGACGCGCGGCGGAAAAAATAGTTTTCGATCACCTCACGACGGGCGCCGGTAACGACATCGAACGCGCGACGTCCATTGCACGTAAAATGGTCTGTGAATGGGGCATGAGCGATAAATTAGGTCCGGTATCTTTCGGCAAAAAAGAGGAAGAAGTTTTTCTCGGACGGGAGATCGGCACCGCCAAGAACTACAGCGAAGAGACGGCCGTGCTCATAGACAAAGAACTTAAACAAATCGTCTGGGATGCGGAGCAGCAAGCCGTCGCTTTGATCACAAAAAATATTAAGTACCTGCATGTCATTGCAAATGCGCTCATTGAACGGGAAACGCTTGACACCGACGATTTGGATCTGATCATGAGCGGCCAAGATCTCAAACCGCCGGCCCCCGCCAAACTACCCAAGGTGACCAAGGAAAGCGCCGTTCCCTGAAATTGGAACTGACGGGATTCTGAAAGACGGCCGGAGATTATAGGTTATATGGCCGCATCATGGGAACCTTAAGAAATCATCAATGAATAATAAGACTTATGGATAAATTAATTCGATTCTTATCCGGTGAAGTACCCGGAGGGTTTTTTCTTTATTTTACTATTATAGCCGTCCTTCTTTTTTTTTACGGGTTCCTGTTACGTTATTCGGAAGTCATCAATAAGAAGAAATTATCGAGAGCGGCCTTTGCGTTAATCGGCCTCATTATTCTGTCCTATACGATGGTGCGGCTTGCGCGCCCGCCGAAACTGGAAAATATCTATTTCGGCATTCTGCCCCTGGAAATGAAGAAAACACCCGGTTCCGATACCTCTGGAAGTAAGGAAGCCGGAAAATATTCAGGAACAGGCTGGATCATTGCCGAAATGGCCTCGCGTAACGGCCAACTCGCATCGCGCTCCCACATTAATTTCCTGCGACCGGAATGGCTCACCGATTCATTCGACGGGGACTCCGCAGGTAAAGTCTCCTATACCGATCCGTCCAAACTATTGTCCTGGGCGCATGTGATCAGGTTAAATTATCTTGCGGCGGGATGGTTCGAGGTCCGCGATAAGGACATTGAAATCAATGTGGACATCTATGAGACGGAATCCAATCAAGCGGTTCAACACCTGCATGAATCGTTTACCAAATCTCCGAATAAATCTCTGATCGAGCATCTCGCTGTCTTTTCCTCCGAATTGACAAAAAAACTTTATGCACTGGCCGACGAAGCATACCCTGACTTCCCAACCGGCGGCGAAACCTATCGCACGCCGGCGCTGTTCGAATACGCGCGCGGACGTTCTCTTCTTTCAGACGGATTCCTTGATTCCTCGCTCACCGTATTTCGTAACGCGCTGCGAAGCGACAGCGGTTCCGTGCTGGCATGGTACGGGGTGGGATTGGCGCACGGCGAGATCATGATTCGGACTCATGATCAAACCTTACGTGAGAATCATCAAAAGCGCGCTGAAATTTATTTGAAGAAAGCCGGCCAGCTGGATTCGTTGTACGAGCCTGTGTATAGCGCACTGGCGATATATTACATGTTTGCCAAACCGGAACCCCATTATCTTCAGGCCGAATACGCCCTGATGGCCGCCTATGACCTGTACGACCGTGATTATCTGATCTATCATATTTTGAGCTACATGCAAAAGATGCGCTGGGAAACTTTTAATTTCAAATCCAAGGAAGACATTCTTAGAAAAGCGATCGAAGTTAATCCGGCCGGATTCATGTCCTACCTCGCTCTGGCGCAAAGTTATCTTCAGCGAAGCCGCCCTCACGACGCAACGGCCCAGTGGGCGCTGAATAATTTTTCCACGGCATTGAAACTGCGGCCCAATGATCTCGATGCGATGCTTGGAATGGTCGTCGCGCTGGATTACATCAGCTATTACGACCAGGCGATCGACTTATTGAAAAAAGCGGAGCGCCTGTATCCGGAAAACGCCGAACTCCATTACAACGCCGGCGTCGTACATTTCCATTTGGCCGGCCTCCACAGGGCGAAAAGGAAGAAAAAAGAAGAATTCGAAGAATACAAACTTGCCGAACCCCATTTCAAAAAAGCGATTGCGATCAATAATCACCACTATTCCTATATCTATCTCGGACGCATTTACGATGTTACAGATAGAAAGAACGAAGCCATTGAGGCGTTCCGCGCGTGCATGAGGCTGTTCGACAAAGAAGACCCTTATCGCGAAGAAGCGCGTAAAAAACTAAGGGGGTTCTTCCCCAATGTTGACTGACGCCGGAAATTTTTACGCTGAATTTCATAATAAAATTCACATCATGGGAATTTTGAATGTGACGCCCGATTCGTTTTCGGACGGCGGCAAATACGATTCGACGGAAAAAGCCCTGGAACACGCAAGGCAGATGCACCGCGACGGCGCCGATGTGATAGACGTCGGCGGTGAATCTACGCGTCCCGGTGCGAAGCCGGTATCGCTTGAAGAAGAATTGCATCGCGTCATTCCGGTGATCGAAAAAATTTCAAGCGAGATGGATACGATACTATCGGTCGATACGTCCAAGTCCGCGGTTGCCGAAGCTGCGCTGAAAGCAGGCGCCTCCATCGTCAATGACGTCAGCGGCCTGACGTCCGATCCGAACGTCGCAGCTGTCGCGGCGAAATATGACGCCGCATTGGTTGTTATGCATATGAAAGGCACGCCGCAAAATATGCAGATCGCTCCGTCTTACAACGATGTCGTTGCCGAAGTCATGAACTTTCTCGAAGCGGCATGCGCGAAAGCCCGGAATTGCGGCGTAACAAGATTGATCGTTGATCCGGGATTTGGCTTCGGAAAAAGAGCGGAAGATAACTTCATGCTTCTCAAAAACCTGGACCGGTTCCGGGCCCTCGGCTATCCGATCCTGGTCGGCACGTCGCGTAAGATGTTCCTGGGAAGACCGTTCGATGCACCTCCGGAAGACCGTTTGGAAGGTACGATCGCCAGTAATATCATCGCGGCACAGAAAGGCGCGACCATTCTGCGCGTCCATGATGTCAAAGCCGTTCGCCGGGCCATAAGCATTGCACTCGAAACCATGGGCGTTTAATAATATGCAAACCGAACTTTTTAAAATCGGGCTGATCCCCGTCTCCTTCATTGATCTGCTGGATATTGCCGCCGTGACGTTTATTTTTTATCGCGCGTATTTGGTCATTCAGGGAACGACGGCGTCGCGCATGCTGACCGGATTGATTTTTATTCTGATCGTTTCCGTGGCGGTACACGCGCTGAATTTGAGCGGCATGATCTGGCTCACCGATCAGATCCGCACCGTGTGGGTCATCGCGTTCGTTATTATTTTTCAGCCGGAATTGCGCCGCATGCTGTTATACTTCGGACAAAGCGGTTTTCTCAGAAACCTTATTAAGTTGGGTATCCCCGAATTCATGCAGGAAATTTTCAAAGCCTGCGAGCAATTATCCAAACGCCGATACGGCGCAATCATCGTTTTGGAACGCTCGACGGGGATGAAGAATATTATTGAAACGGGTCTGCCGCTGGAGGCGAATATTTCACAGCAGCTTCTGCTTTCTATTTTCAATCCGCGTTCTCCATTGCACGACGGCGCGGTCATTATCGAAAACGATCAAATCAGCGCCGCGAAATGCCTCTTACCGCTGAGTCAGAATCCGTATATTGAATCGTCGCTCGGAACGCGCCACCGCGCGGCCGTGGGACTATCGGAGCAGTCCGACGCCATCGTCATCGTCGTTTCCGAGGAGACCGGAAAAATCTCCGTCGCCTACAAAGGCATGTTAAACCGCAATCTCACACCGACCGAACTGCGCGGATTTGTTGAGGAAGTCATTTCGTCAGGTAAAACCAAGGGCCTGTGGAGAAAGATCAGCCGACAGGCGCGGGGCGCAAAGATGGCGGAAAATAATTAGACTAAAACGGATTATTTTCGTATAATATGCCGATACCGGACATACGGTGCGGCCTAGTCCCGCGGGCGCTGGAAACTTACAGCTTTTTCCTGTTTGATCTTTTAGACTTTGAAATTTTTGAATTATTATAGAGCATAGATGAAAAGATTACTATCCGTTATTGCAGCCGCCTGCCTGTTCGGTTTCTCATTGCTTCCGGCCCAGGAAAAAATTAACTCCAAAAACGATTATATTAAGACCCTGTCCGAAAAAGACGGGGAAATTATCTATGAATTTAACTTCCCCAGACCATCGTTAGCCAATTCCGCCGTGAACGGCGTTCAATCCCTGACCGTTCCGTTTTTTGACTACACGCAGACGGCCGGTACGCCGCGATTACCGAAAATAGACTACCTCCTTGAACTTCCTGAAGGCAACCCGCAGGCACTTATAGTCGGCGATCAGAAAGAAAATATTGCCGTGACGGCTCTCCCGTTTTCCGTACTGGAAGATGTTACGACCGATAAGAATCAACGTGCCGATGAAAAGAAAGTGTCTGTTTCCGCGGACCGCTGGTTTCCCGCCGAACTTCTGCAGATCCGCTATCTCGGCAAGATGCGGGGCATTCCGCTGTTCAGATTAACACTCTGCCCGTATCGCTACAACCCGGCAACCAAACAAGTTGAATTCCACAAAAAGTTGACTGTTAAGATCTCCTACAGCACTGCCGCTAAAGTTCAGATACAGGAAAACAATTTATCGGATCTGGATGCAGTTTTTGAGAAGCAGACCCTTAATCATACCTCCGCCAAACGATCCAGGCAGCTGAAGAGCTTGCTGAATTCTTCCGTTGTCATGAACAAGTCTTCGGAAAATGCGGTTACCGGTATTTCCGCCGTCACGACGAATCCTTTTCTGAAGATCATCGTGGATACCAACGGCATTTACAAAATGGATTACAATTATCTGAAACAAAAGTCGGGATACAACTTCGCAAATATCGATCCGAGAACGTTCCGTTTGTTCAATCAGGGATTGCAGGTTCCCATCTATGTTCGCGGTGAGGCGGACGGTATTTTTTCGGGCGATGATTTCCTGGAATTTTACGGCGAGGGGTACAGGGCGAAATTTAACCGTAATTTACGCGATATTCCTTCCAGCAAGGGTCATTATCTCGATCCATGGTCGGATGATAACGTCTATTTCCTCACGTGGGACGGCCCCTTAGGCTTAAGATTGATCGAAGAGAACGCGGGAATTGTATTCAAATCAAAGACGAACCCGATAGATACATTGCTCCAAACAAGTTATACAACTACAAAACACTTTGAAAAAGATGCCGAGCGACTCGATATTAAGAATATTAATTTGATACAACCCTCGGTAGTTGAAGACATCTGGGGTTTTGATAAAGGCATTTCTAATATTACATCCGGAGAAACAACTAAAGAGTATTCGTTTGCTATCGAAAAACCGGCCGGAACTTTTGTCAATTTGAGAATTAATTTTCAAGGCATTAGTACTAACGCCCATTTGGTAGACGTGTTCATTAACAATACCCGAGTTACTTCCAGTACCCTGACCTGGAGCGGGGCGACCAAACTTCAAGTGGACATTGCCCAGCCAAATGCAACTTTAAACAACGGCGAAAATAAATTACGAATTGTTACGCAAACACCCCAAAATTCGACTCTCGATCAACTTGCTTTGAACTGGTTTGAAGTGACGTATAAAAAAGACTATTCAGCTGATAAGGAATACATAGAATTTCTCATCGATGGTGACAGTCACAAACAAATACGAGATTTTGTAATCCTTAATTTTAAGGATCCCAACATTAGCATCTACAAGAAAGGCGTGAGCCGATTGGTTAATTGGGATATTAATCCGGACCCCGGATTATCGAATCTAACCTATTTCGTGAAATTTCAGGACACGCCGCCGACGGATGACGTAGAATACATTGCCGTAAGTGAATCCGCTAAACGGCTGCCCAAGGATATTGTCCCGGACAAACCGTCTGCTTTAAGGAACGGGTATCACAATGCGCGGTACCTGATCATTACGCCAAAATTTCTGCACGACGCGGTGTTCCGATTGGAAGATTATCGCCGTTCAAAAGGATGGTCGGCCGAAACGGTGGATCTGGAAGACATTTATGATGAATTCAACTTTGGGATCAAAAGCCCTTATGCGATCCGAGATTTTTTGCGGTATACGTATTCCAGTCCCAATTGGCAAGGCGCGCAGGGATCGCCATTATACGTTCTTTTGGTTGGAGATGCGTCCTTTAATCCCAAAACCAGCGGGTTTGATATATTGCCCGTGCAGGAGATTCAAACGGAAAAGTTCGGTCCCGCGGCGTCCGATTTCTGGTACAGCCTGGCTGATGACCGGGATATTTTGCCTGATTTCTTTGTTGGACGCCTTCCCGTAACCACGTCCGATCAATTGAATGCGATCATTAATAAGATCATTTCTTATGAACAGTCTTCGAATCCGGGACTATGGAAAAACAAGGTGCTCTTTATCGGCGGACAAAGTGAAGACCGCGGCGTGGCACAGGGCAACCCGGAAATTCCGCGCGATGTATTTCGATATCAATACACGAATATTATCAATGACCGTATGGCACAGCGCTTTTCGCCGGATCGTATTGTTGCCTATCCGAATCACGATCAGTTCGTAGGCGGCGCGTCAAAGGTCATCAATGCTTTCAGCGAGGGCACTCTTATTACGACCTACATCGGGCACGGCGGCGGCGGGATTTGGGGTGATTTGGATTCTGCCGGAAGACCCCTATTAAACAACGATCAGGTGCTGCAAGCCAATTTTAATCCCGGAAAATTCCCTATCGTTCTTAGCATGACTTGCTTTGTCGGTTCTTTTGACAACGATCAATCGACGCTGGGTGAAGTGCTCCTCAAAACGCCCAACAAAGGCGCGGTGGGTGTTCTTGCGTCAAGCGGCACCGGATGGATTATCGGCGATTTTGAATTATTGGACCAATCGATCAATTCATTTTTGCAAAACGGTATGACTGCAGGACAGGCCGTTACGCAGGGTAAAATAAATTATCTCATTCTCAAAGGGCTGTCGGACCTGGAAGTCAGCGGTGGTGGAAACAGCGTTTCCGCCGCCATCGAACAAAGTATGGTGTTCCAATTCAATTATCTCGGCGATCCCGCGACGCGGATCCAGGCGCCTGTGGAGAAAACACTTACGCTGTCGAATTACAGCCCTCAAAAAACTTCGACGATCATCGTCAGCGGGACGGCTGATTTTGCGAGCGGCAGCGGTATCGCGGAAATTTATCAGCTGAAACCTGTTACCGATTCCGTTCCGAATGGCGGTAACAAGCCCAGCTTCGTTACCCTGGACACCGTGAATTTCACGATCACCGGGGGCGCTTATTCGTTCGCGGTCGATCTGGCTTCCATACCCCAGAATATTTTGAACAACGGAGCATCCGGCATCCGGATTTTCGGCGAGTCGGCCGGCGGCGGAACCAGTTTCAACGCGCAGAATAATTTTACCGTCAACGGCGCTTACCTCGCACAGATACAGACCGTACCGCAATTCCCCACCAGCACAGACTCGGTAAAATTCAAAGCACTGACCAGCGACCCGCAGGGGATCAATTATGTGATCGCCGCTTATGACCGCACGGGTTCAGTCACCCAAAGCGGCCTGGATACGCTATTTTCCATAGGAAATAATTTTTATCAGAGCGGCGGCGTTGGCCCCTTCTCGGAAGGTGACTTCATCGCTTATCGGATCAAAGTGTATAATAATACCGGTGATTCGACGGTCTCGTCCCAGCAGAAAATTCAAATTCTCGCCGGTATCGACTTGTCCCTCGGAAATATTATCAATCCGGGTGATCCCGTCACCTCCATCTCTCTTAGCGGCAGCGATTCGATCCGCATCGATGCCGTCGTACAAAATTTAGGATTCGCTCCGGTTGAGAATATCCTCATTCGTTTTTACGACGGAGATCCCGGCAGCGGGGGGATTTTACTCGGCCAAACGCATTTCAACATCGGCGGATCCATTGCGAATGCAGGAAAAATCGCTGCCGATACGGTTTCCATTGCCTCGACCTTGACCAACGGCACGCACAGCCTCTATGTGTGGGTTGATCCCGATTCCTCCGTCAACGACGCCAACCGTGCCAATAATCTGGGCTCGGAAATTATTCAGGTGAATCGTTTCAATGTCACACCGGCATTTGGAACGACGTTTAACGGAACGAAGAATGATACGGTCTCAATTGACTCTGGCTTTTTTGTGAATGTTCCTCCGAATGCGATCGCCCAAAACGCCGTCATCAGTATTTCCAGAACGACCGGCATTTTGCTTGTCAATCAGCCGGACCTGCAATTCGCGTATCCGATGGGCTTCAGTTCGCCGCAAGCGTACCAGGTTGATTTCCGGGCCCCTTTGCTTAATAACAAAACCGCCAGTGTTCAGTTTGCATATGACACCACGATATATCAACTGAATTATCAGGATTCGCTCGCCATTTATCGCTGGGATTCCGGCAATCGCAAATGGAATATGGTCACGACCAATATCCAAAAGCAAAGCGGAAAAATAGCCGTTCAAATTTCTGATTATCATGATATCGGACTCTTCACGCTGATGATCAACCGTGACCGTTCGGCGCCGATCATTAAGCCTACGATCGAAGGACAGTTTTTCTCCCAGGGCTCGATCGCTCCTAAAAATCCGAAAATTTCCGCGATCATTTTCGACCGCAACGGCGTAAGCCTTGAGCGAAAGAACTATCTTGTCCGGGTGAACGATCAACCGCTGGACGTTTCCAAAATTATTTTACCGGATTCGCTCGCCAATTCCAACACCGTTGCACTCACACTGAATCTTTCGCAAAATTTTCAAGACGGCGATAATCTCGTCACTTTCCAGGTGGCCGATGTCAACGGCAACGTGAGCGATGCCGACACGCTAAGATTCAAAGTCGTGACTAATTTCGATATTCAGATGATGGGAAATTTTCCCAACCCGTTCGTCAACACGACCACCTTCGTTTTTCGTGTGGACGCGTCTGAACAGCTCGATGACCTTCAGATCAGTATCTACACGGTTTCCGGACGGCGAATTCGGAAAATGACTCCGGCAAATACGAGCGACCAGATACTGAATTCGATCGGCTATCACGAAGTACAATGGGACGCCAAAGACGACGACGGCCACAACATTGCAAATGGAATTTATTTTTATCTTCTCAAAGGCAAACTCAAAGGCAAAGTCGTTGAGAAAAAAGGAAAGATCGCGTATTTCAGGTAGGAATATCAGAGAATAAACCACGCAATAATCTTCTTATGAAATATAAATATGATCAAATATTCTTTCTTTTGTTATTGCTCAGCAGTTCCGTCTTTGGACAGAACAGCCGCTATGCCAATGCATTTCTCGAAATCCCGCTTGGCGCACGCCCGGCCGGCATGGGCAACGCTTACGCCGCGGTCGCGAACGACGCTACGGCATTTTTCTGGAATCCCGCCGGTGTGGCACTGGTGAATCGGCGGGAAGTTTCGCTGATGTATGCCAGCCAATTCGACGGAATGGCGCAATATCATTTTATCGGCTACACGCATCAACTGTCCAGGGATTACGGCTTCTCCGTTGCCTGGATCCGCTACAGCGTCGGTAATATTCCGGAAACGAGCGCGCTCGAAGACAGCAAGAACGACCGCGGCAATCCGGCGTACGATTTCAGTAAATATTTTCACGGGCAGTTCAATTACTCCGACAACGCGGTATTTTTCTCATTTGCCAAAATGAATAATTTGAAATTGAATCTCGGCTGGCTGTACAGTGATTTTGCCGTACAGATCCCCGTGGGCATCAATTTCAAGATCATCGAAGGCGGATCGAGCGGTATTTCCGGAGCGAACGGCAGAGTCGCTAAAGACATAAGCCAGTCGGGTATCGGCGTGGACATCGGAACGATGATCATGTTCGGCGTAAACGATCTCTTCGAAACACCGAGCCTGGGCGATTTCACGATGGCGTTTCACATTCAGGACGCTACCAGCACCAACGCCCGCTACAACGCGATCTCGTCAAGCACGCGCGTGCAGGATATTGCCAAGGCCAATTTGAAATTCGGCATGTCTTACATTCAACCGCTGGATCAGCTGCAGAGCAATATTCTGCTCTCGTACGAAAGCAATACACGTTATGGCGGAGACCATCACTTCGGATTTGAATACAGTTATAAACGCATGGTCGCGCTGCGAATGGGCGTTGACCGCAAGAACCTGACCTACGGAGCGGGGCTCTCCATGTGGCAATTTCATCTGGATTATGCACTGACCGGCCACGCCCTGGGCACCACGCATCGTATCGGCGTATCGTATAAGTTTTAATAAAAGGAATCGCATGTTAAGAAATAATTCTAATATTTTACTCCTGTTCATATCGCTGATGATTTGGATCATCTCCTGCCCGAGTGAGACGGGGCCGCCGGACGTGCTTCCCGCGGGCGTTAAGATCAAGCCCCACGGGAATGACACGCTGCGCAGCGAAACCGGCATTCAAGCCGATGCGAACACGAACGGGATACGGATTGAATGGTCCCCGATCTACGAAAGCGAGAATATTATCACGGAATACAGGATTTTCCGTTCCGTCAGCTTCGACTCGGCTTTTAAACAAATCGGCAATATTGCGGTATTGGCCAATCTTGATGACAGTTCATTTGTGGATCCCTCCCAGGGCGGCACGGTAGGACAGGACAGCGCGTATTTGTATTACGTGATCGCAGTAGATTCGCGTGACAATGAAAGCGACACGTCGGAATATTTTAAGCCGCTCAACAGATCGGATTTCATCCAGTCATTTCAATTGAGCGAGAAAAGTAATCCAATCCACCCGGCTTCGTCCGACACGGGCATAACCGGAAAGCCTGTATTTTCCTGGTGTGTCAGTATCGGCGGACTACCGATACGTTACATCGTGCGGGTCGGCGTCCGCTTTGGCAATGTTTATCAAACCATTTGGATGGCTCAAAAGGCACCAGATAATTATGACGGCTGTCAATCGCCCCCTACAACCGATCATCTCACGTTTCATAATTTTTCTTACACTCTTCCCGACACGCTTGATGCATCGGGCGACGTCAGGGTTTTCAGAGATTTCGACTCAAGCTATATGAATGGCAGCCGATTGAATAAGGGCAGCTACTATTGGAGAGTGGATTGCGATAAAGGACAAAATTACAAATCCAAATCGGCGTGGACGCTGTTTACCGTTACCAGAGATTGAAACGGAAGCAGGCAGCGTCTTGAGAATCAATTTGATTATTAATTTCTTAAAGGGTAATTTCTACGTAGCAATCCCATCCTGAATACGGAAAATCATATTTAATGCCATGAATATACTCGATTCCATTCGCGAGCGCGCACGCCAAAAAAAGTGCCGCATCGTATTACCGGAAGGCGAAGAGGACCGCACGCTGCAGGCCGTTAAAATTATTCTGAGCGAGCAGATCGCCAAACCGATTCTGCTCGGCGACGCCGACAAGATCCGGAGCCGCGCGCATGAATTGAGCGTGGACTTGCCTTCCTCGGTCATAATTATCGATCCAAAGAAATCTGAAAAAGCGACCGATATGGCGAGCGAACTTTTCACGTTACGAAGAAGTAAAGGCATGACATACGAACAGGCGAAAACCGCAATGCAGACAGTCTTATACTTTGGAGCCATGATGGTGCGCCGAGGGGAATGCGAAGGCTGTGTGGGCGGTGCCGTTCATACGACGGCGGATGTTCTGCGTGCGGCCATTCATTGCGTCGGCATGACGGAAGGCATAAAAACCGTTTCAAGTATTTTCCTGATGATACTCGAGGACGGGCGCGCGGTTACCTACGGCGATTGCGCCGTCATGCCCTACCCGGACGAAAATCAGCTCGCCGACATTGCGATCGCCTCGGCTAACAGCCATCAGCAATTGACCGGCGAAGAACCTATTGTCGCGATGCTTTCTTTTTCTACGAAAGGCAGTGCGAAACACGAAGCCGTCGACAAAGTGCTCCGGGCGCTCGAAATTGCGAAATCGAATAAACCGGATCTGAAGATTGACGGGGAATTACAATTTGATGCTGCCTTTGTGGAATCGGTCGGCCGGAGTAAGGCGCCGGGCAGTGCCGCGGCGGGAAAAGCCAATGTATTTATATTTCCAAATCTCGACGCGGGCAATATCGGTTATAAGATTACCGAGCGTATCGGCAGGGCCCGGGCGATCGGCCCGATCCTTCAAGGTCTTGCAAAACCGGTCAACGACCTGTCGCGCGGGTGCAGCCCGGAAGATATTGCAAATGTAACGGCCATTTGCTGCGTGAAAGCGTGACCTTATGTGTCGGAGCCTCTTTGTTCGAATTCCAAAATAAAAAATCCCCTCTTAATCAACACATTCTGAGCAGGCACGAAAGAAGTTTACTGCCCATTAGTTGTCCAATCTGACATAAAATTTCCCGTTCGTAAAATTCTTGACCGTGATACTCGATACGTCTTTGGCGCTGAATGAGAACGTACCGGAGACCACGGAATTTACAACGTCATACCGATCGACAACAACTGTGCCCGTATTCGAGGCATCGCTTTGAAACAACTGTCCTCCCGCCGGCGAGATATATGAATAAAATGATGCATAGTTGGGCGATGCGTTTAGTATGTATGTGCCTGTTCCAGTAAAATTATTCAAATACACATTAACATCATCGTACTGTGCCGAAGTGTCCGATCCCGTGTCACGATGACCACTGAAACTTAAGACGGTGGAGTACGTATAGCCGTCTGCGTCACACGCCTGCCAATTCTGGCCGTCGATCGACGCGCTCACGCTCGAACGACCGGTCGTATCAATGCGAACGTCAAATAATTGTTTGAACTGGTTCGAGCTGGATACGAGCGGCAGGATCCCGTTGAAAGTGGGATCGGGAAAATCCGTGGAATTCCACTTCAGAAAAAGATCTTTACCGCAGTCGTTCGTAATCACACTTACTTGATAACTCGGAAACTTAGTCTTCAGGTCCTGAATGGGTGCATTGAAGAACGCCTGAAAGCTTACTGTTACGCTGTCGCCATAGTCATTAATGTCCTGGAATACCACATTGTTGCTTAATCCATTTTTCACTTTGTCAAGGGTGCTTTTGACGTCTTCTAACAGATCATTCGACACGCCGTCCGGATCTATTTTTATGATATCGTCGTCCTGGTTGTCGGTTTCACTTTGCAGGAAATTGATCGCTCCGATCATCGTGTCCATCGACGCGCTGAGGTCCGTCTTAGCCGATGCGAGCTCCTGACCTGGGTTCAAAGTAAGAAAAGAACTGCCCAGCGTTAGTGCCTGAGCTACTCCTTCGACCGTGTAGCTCGTTACGTCAAGATTATAGGCATCAAAAATTTTCAACGAAGCCCTCAGTGATAACAACGCCGCATGAAACGCCTTGATCTCTGTCATATCAAGTTCCCTGGGATCCGCATCCACATCTCCCTGCATTCTGGGTGTTACGATAAACACGAAAGTCGGATCCTGCTCGACAAACGACAATCTCGTGATCGCATAATCTAAAGCCGGAATTAATTTCCTTTTAATGATGTCCTGAATTTCGCTTATCAACGGTGGATTGCCTATGGCCACTTTCCCGACGTTTGTAAAACGCTGAAACAATTCGTTCTTATTGCTGTGTAATCGAGGATTGATCAGCGGATTGGTTTGAATATCGAGGGGCGTTTTAATGGCCGATCTGTGTGTTTTTCGTAACTTGCTTTTGCCGAAAACATCCGAAGTGTCCACATAATCTTTGAATTTATCGCGCGCACTTCTGACCTCGGTATCGGAATTAAGTTTCAAAATCTCCGTCAACGCCGCACCCAGGTGAGCCGATCGATTGTTCGGTACGGCCTGAATCGTCTCTTTGTAATAGTCGTTCGCCAGTCCGAAGTCCGCCCCGTCAGGCTCCAGCGGGTTATCTGAATTGATCGTCGTAAACATGGCATTTTCCAGGGCGGCTGTCGCATTGTCAATCTGATCTTTCGCCGTGTCACCGGTACACGTAACCATCGTGACGGCGAACATTGCAGCGGCAAAACGTAATGCTGCGGATGAAAATTCTTTAGATGATCTCATCGCACTCTCCTTGCGGTTTAATTTGTTCGATATTGCGACTCATGTATGCCTGGCCTATTCCGGCTTGATACTTGCGTCTCAACATGTTGAATTATCTTACAAGAAATATTTCATTTGAATTTGAAAGAAATTACCGCCATCGGTTATCTTGAATTTTTCTAAACTGCGGCGGCCTCTGTCACTCGAACGTGACACTGGAATTAACTTATTAAACAGAACGACTACATTGATCCTGGAATAATGATATTGGTAAACTATCCCGGCTGACAAAAAATTGAAAGCGATACGATTGCTGTCATTCGTAAAGTCGATGACCTGAAAAAAACTGTCCAGACGACGATCGCGATAGGTTCCGTCAATTTTTAAATTCATGAATTTAACTCTGGCGCCGAAGCTCTGCCTGGAGTTCATCTGCATCGAACCCCCTATTTGAATGGACTGCACTCCGGCCTTTCCATCGATATCCCCATAATAAGTCGCACCAAAAAGACTTCCCACAGTAGCTGTAAACGGCCAGCTATCAACGTTCAAACCCACATGGGATTTCATAAACTGACGCTCGTAGCCGGTGAACATACTTAGCCGATTCGTGATCCGGCGTGAGACGACCATGTCATACTGATGATAATGAAGATTGGGTATATTGATTTTTCCATATTGCAGATCGCTTTTCTCAAGTCGGGAGACATCTTCCGCGGTCCGCCAGCAGGCGTAGGTGGACAGAGTAAATTGGTCGGTAGTCAACGAAACCGTACTAATATAAGCATTGTTTCGTGCGACGGGAATGGAGGAATACATTTCTTTGTAAGAAGCAACGGGCTGAATACGATCAAGATCCGCGTAAAATCTTATGTTCAGCCTCCGGATATAATCTGACTCCAGGAAGTATACATAATTCTTTTGTGCATAACTCATAGGCATGAAAATAGTATCATCATAATAAATAAACTTGGAATAGTCGTTGAAATGGTTTCTGCTAAATGCAAAGCCCAATCGCGAATTGAAATAATGCAGACTCACCTGAGCGCCGTAATCGGCGAAGTTCTTATTCATGGCGCTTGCCCATCCGCCTGAAATTCCAATTTCAAGGACTTCCCAGAGTTTATTGGCATAAGTCAGAGTCAGTTTGCCTCGGTCGTTAAAATACTCCATTTGATCGTCGATTCCGCCTTCGAGCTTTGACGTAGATTCGGCGAGCAACCCCCGGATAACAATTTGGCCGCTGTCCGTATTTCCAAATCGAAGCGGACGCCGGTATTCGGCGGAATAATTTTGATTGGCTACCCTTATCTTAGTGTCGTTGTATTTCCCCGTTACTAAATGGTCGTATTGAAAATTCGTCTCGACGTACGTTTCACCGCGGTTACGCAACCCCGGGAAAGGAGGATAATAGCGATTAAGGAAAGTCTCCGATCGTGCCTTTTCATCATTCGCATAACCGCGTGACAGGATCCATCGAAAAAGGTCATCTTGGGCATGGACATGATTGAAACCAATCAGGAATGAGCTAACCACGGCAAGAATTAGCCGCGTCTTGAATTCCAGAATGGCTGTCATACTCGATCCTAAAAAAGTAAGGCCTGATTCTACGAAAACCTCATCCCACTGTAAGCTGGAAAATTCAGAAAATCCGATTTGTCAAAGAACTTGAAATGGCAATAAGTGAAAGTGCTATTTTGTTCAACAAAAATTGGCAGGAAAAACGAAATGTTCATACGCTCAGAGTGGTGAGGCTTAAAAAGTTACGGTACAGAATAAGGAATTCCTTGCAGAGGAAGTATATTTTTTAAAAGCTAAACCACGGCATTCTTGTTCAAAATCTGCATTTCGCCGGAACGCCTCTTTTCGATCATGCGTTTGACTTTATCGGCGATGCCTTGCGGATCCAATCCCACACGTTGATACAAAACGGCATTGTCGCCATGCTCTACAAAATCATCCGGCAGGCCTAAACGTTCGATACGCAGTTTGGAAAGTTTCTCTGAAAAATTCTTGTCTTTCTTCTGAGATTGATCAATGAAACTCTCTGAATAGATTGATTCCAGTACGCCGCTGCCGAATCCGCCCGTCAGTACATTGTCCTCAGCCGTTACGATATCCTCAAAATCCCTGCAGGCTTCAAACAGCATGGTTTCATCCATCGGCTTAACGAAGCGCGCATTGACAATCCGCACCGTATATCCATCCTTCAATAATAATTTGGATGCCTTCACCGCGTGATCCACCATGGCGCCGACGGCAATGATGGCCGCATCATTCCCCTCCTGAACGATCTCCGATTTTCCGATCTTCAATTTTTCAAATTCGTCTTTAATGACCACGCCTAATCCTGTGCCCCGCGGGAAACGCACGGCAATCGGCCCTTTGTCGTAATTCACGCCGGTATAGATCATATCCTTCAATTCGTTTTCATCTTTCGGCGCCATGATCACCATACCTTGAATGCATCGCAGATAGGACAGATCCAGCGCGCCGTGATGCGTCGGTCCGTCGGCCCCGACCAATCCCGCACGATCCATACAAAAAAATACGGGAATTTTCTGAATCGCGACGTCATGAACGATCTGGTCGTACGCGCGCTGCAAAAAAGTGGAATAAATCGCGACAATCGGCTTGCACCCGCTGAGAGCCAAACCCGCTGCCATCGTTACCGCGTGCTGTTCCGCAATACCTACATCGAAAAAACGTTCCGGCATTTCTTTCGCCAGATATTTCAACCCCGTCCCATCAGCCATCGCTGCTGTAATGCCGACCACATTGGGGAATAACCGGCATATTTTCACGACGGTTTTTCCGAATACATCCGTATAATTCGGCGCCGTCTTCGCTTCCATCACCCCACCGTCGGTCTTTTTCGGAGGCGATACCGCATGAAATTTATTCGCATTGACTTTGTATTTTTCAACGTCCTGCTCTTCCAAAGGCATTCCTTTGCCTTTTTTGGTAAGCGTATGAATGAGAATCGGTCCTCTGAGATTTTTTACATCATGGAGCAACTTGATCAGGCGCGGCAGATCATGTCCGTCCACCGGCCCAAAATAGCGGAACCCCAGGCTTTCGAAAAAGTGGCCCGGAACCAAAATAGATTTCACGCCCTCATCCAGCTTAGCCAGGCCGTGACGGACTTTATCACCGATTTCGCTGAATTTGCCGAGTGTTTTCCAAATTTCATCTTTGACTTTATTGTATAAGGGCATCGAGATCAGATCGGTGAGATAATTCGAAAGCGCGCCGACATTGCTCGAAATAGACATCATGTTGTCGTTGAGGACAACGATGATATCCGTTTTCAGAGATCCCGCATTATTCATCGCTTCAAATGCCATGCCGCCGGTTAAGGCGCCGTCGCCGATCACCGAAACGACCTTATAATTTTTCTTCAACCGATCCCGTGCAACGGCCATGCCCACTCCCGCAGAAATCGAAGTACTCGCGTGCCCGGCGCCGAACGCATCGTATTCACTTTCAGCCAGCTTGCAAAAACCGCTGATGCCGTCGGTTTGTCGAATCGTGTGAAAACGATCCTTCCGCCCGGTCAGGAGTTTGTGGACGTAGGCCTGATGCCCTACATCCCAGATAATTTTATCCTTGGGTGCGTCAAACACGTGATGCAATGCTACGGTAATTTCCACTACCCCGAGACTGGGCGCCAGATGGCCGCCCACCCGGGAGATCTCATCGATGACGTGCCGGCGTAACTCTTCTGTCAGCTGAACCAGGTCTTCCGTTGAAAGATTCTTGATATCTTTAGGGAAATTTACCTGATCAAATATTTTTCCCATCCGCTTTTCTCACTCCGGGATCATTCACGCAATTTTAACAAATTATTTGCTAAGGTAATCATTTCACAATGAGTAGTCAATGAAAATCCTATCCCGTTCTCAACGGCCAGCCGGCTGTTTTACCGTGCCTGCGGTGAGTTCCTGCTAAAACAGCTGCCGCATCCGATGGGACATATTGGACCTCAACTCCGATCGGCCGGAATGAAATTTATTGCCTGTCTAATTCTCTTTCCTTACATTCATTAATCAAACCGCACGTGGAATTTTGAGAATTCCCCATTCCGGAGATTGCTATGACGCCGATTTCTTCAACCCTGTTTCGGAAGACGATCTCGATCATTCTTGCCGGTGGGCAAGGCGAACGCCTGTATCCGCTTACGAAGGACCGTTCGAAGCCGGCCGTTCCGTTTGGCGGAAAATACCGTATCATTGATTTTACCCTGTCGAACGTAATCAATTCGGGTTTTCGTAAGCTCTATTTGATCACGCAATATAAATCGCAGTCTTTGGATACGCATATTCGTGAAGGCTGGAGTTTTCTGAACGGTGAACTCGGTGAGTTTATCTATTCCGTTCCGCCGCAGTTTCGCACGGCTAATCACTGGTATCAAGGTACGGCCGACGCCGTGTTTCAAAATCTCCATCTCCTGCAGGATGAGAAACCGGACTACATTATCATACTCTCCGGCGACCATATCTACAAAATGGACTATTTGAAAATGCTTCAATACCACATCGCGCAGAATGCGGATTTGACGGTCTCCGGAATTGAAATCGAAAAATCCCTGGCGCATCAATTCGGGGTCATGGTCGTGGATAAGGATAATCGCGTGGTCGAATTTCAGGAGAAACCCAAGGAACCCACGCCGCTCCCCCATAAAGAAGACCATTGTTATGTCAATATGGGCATCTATATCTTCAGCGCCGAATCGCTGGCGCGCGTGCTGGTGGATGACGCAAAGAAAAAGGAATCGCACCACGATTTCGGAAAAAACGTAATTCCGAGCATGCTCAAGGAGTTCAAGGTTTTTGCTTACAACTTCGAGGATGAAAATAAAACGGCGCAGCCTTACTGGCGCGACATCGGGACGCTGGACAGTTATTATGATGCCAGTATGGATTTGGTTTCCGTGTCGCCGGTTTTTAATTTGTATGACATTGATTGGCCGATTCGAACGTATCAGGGACAACATCCGCCGGCAAAAAATGTTTTTGCGGAAACGATTGAAAACGGCCGAATGGGGGTCGCGGTGGATTCCATTGTTTCCGGCGGATGCATTATCAGCGGCGGGAAAGTCGTTCGGTCGTTACTGTCGCCCAATGTACGCGTTCACAGTTATTCCCATGTTGAGGAATCCATTCTCTTCAACAACGTCAGCGTCGGCCGTCATGCGAAAATTAAGAAAGCTCTGATTGACAAAAATGTGATCATACCGGAAAATTACGAGATCGGATATAACGCGGAGGAAGACAAGAAGAAATTCTTTGTAACGCCTTCTGGCATCGTCGTCGTCGCGAAAAATACAAGACTGCTGTAAGAAACTTAGTAGCTTTTCAAGACCTCCACGGCATCAGGGTCCGGCCAACAAGACTACTGCGTGTGCAGCCACGCCCTCGCCGGTCCCGACAAATCCCAGCCCTTCCGACGTTGTCGCTTTAACGGATACGGCTCCCGCGGAGACCCCGAGCGCGGCCGAAATATTTTGTTTCATCGCATCTACGTACGACGCAATTTTAGGTTCCTGCAGAACCAGCGTGGAATCTATATTCACCACCCGGTATTGCTTCGATTGAATGAGAACGTTTACATGGGACAGCAACGTCAGGCTGGAGATATTTTTGAATTTCGGATCGGTATCCGGAAAATGCTTCCCGATGTCGCCCAGGGCCAATGCGCCGAGCATAGCGTCACAGATCGCATGTAGAAGCACATCCGCATCGGAATGGCCGAGAATGCCTTTCTTGAACGGAATTTCCACGCCGCCAAGGATCATTTTCCGCCCTTCCGCCAAGCGGTGCACATCGTAACCATATCCGATTCGAAAATTCATAAAACCATCCGGCCTTCTTTAGTTAGAGTATGGGGTCAGATATTCACATCCGTGCACCGGGACTACTTCGGTCTCAGGATGAGTATCTTCGAGTCCCTTTCAATTTCATCCAATTTCATAGAAAGTGTTTTGTAATTTCCATCCTGCCAATCCTGAACCTGATCCGAATAATGAGCACTGAAAGGCTGTCCGCTCTGACCCAAGGTCAATATGGTTTGCGGATGAGCCCAGTCACTGAGATCCACGATACGCCGCATCGACGCGCCGCCCACGCACTTGAACGTCGTGTCTGAATGATCGTATTCGGTATTGTTGACGGTCGTGGCGTTACCGCCGATCGGGAAAGGGCCGATGTTAAATAAATGATCCATCGGTTTTTGTTTGCCGATCACATGTTCGAAAGTGACCGTATGCAATTTTTCCCACATCCAGCCGCCGCTCTCTTTTCCCAACCGCATCGCCAGCCACTTAACCGTTTGCTTCAACGACAACCGGATGATCTCGTCGCGGCCTTCTGTACTGTTCTTTGTGTGAATATCATCCCACCATGGAGATTTTTTGCTTGCTAGTATCTGTGAAGTTACACGGGCCGGCACGCCAATGAGTTTCACGAATGATTCATAAAGCCGGCCCCCCATCTCATCCCGGTACGTATTCTGCAGAAGGTGCTGAAAAAAAACATTAAAAATCGCCGCACCCTGGCTCCGGAGATCCATCTTTCGGTCCCAGTGCTTCAAAAATAAATAAGCTTCGTGATAAGGATAGTCCGCACTTTTATTTTCGTTTTTAAAGATCGGCTCATCCACGCACGCGTCGAGAATATAAGGCGTCACTTCAGCGGCATGAAAAGAAAAAAAATCATTCTGCAAACTCTTGAAATCCTCAGTGCTGAATTTTTGCTTCGCGCTCAAAAAATCCCGGATACGCAAGATCCTCGAAGGATTTTCCCAATAGTTGGAAACCATGTACGGAAACCAGTCCCCTGCCGTCTTATTATTTGCCGAGGCAAGGTACCCTTCCTCCGGATTGAATGCGTAGGGCAGCTGGTCGAACGGAACAGTGCCTGTCCAGTCGTTCTGGCGCGTCGTTCCGTCAAGAATGGCAATACCGTTTCCGTTCTTTCGCACCGGGATTCCGGACATGCACTGATAACCGATGTTGCCCTCGACGTCCGCATAAACAACATTCTGCCCCGGTACTTTGAAAAGTTTTGCTGCCTCACGAAATTCCGCCCAGTTTCTTGCCCGATTCAATTTCAGTATTCCTTCGAGTTCATGGCTCCGGTCGTGTCCGAGCCAGCGAACGGAAACGGCTTCGCTTTGATCTTTCGTCAAATCAAAAACGGCGTTAACAATCGGGCCGCGGTGCGTGAACGGAATTTGCAGCACAACGCTTGCCGAATCTTTAACCACGATCTCTTCTTTTCGATACGTCAGCTTCTCCCATTTACCGTCAATAAAATATTCATCGCCCCTTATTTTTTCACGATACAGATCCACATCGTCGCACATCACATTCGTAAAGGCCCATGCGATCTTGCGATTGTTCCCCAAAACGACGGCGCCCATTCCCGGCAGCATGAACCCCGACACGTCAAATGCTCCCCCGGCCAGATGCATTTCATACCACGTTGGCGGCGCGCTGTGAGCCAGGTGAGGATCGTTGGCGAGGATGGGTTTTCCGCTGGTTGATTTCCTGCCTGACACGACCCAGTTATTACTGCCGATCGAAAACCCCTCCATCCCGAGCAGTCCTTTGATGTGCAAATTGGCTTCGACAAATTCGTCCAGCCCCCGGTTGTCATGCTTGTTTTTCTGAAAGTCATTTTGGTCATAGAGGCCTTCGGAAACGATTCTCTTTTTCGAATCCGACTTCGGAAAATCAAACGACGATTTTTTCACGATAACCGGCAAATCTTCCGGCCAGCGGGGTAAAATTTCCTGCATTTTCGCATACCCGACGCTGTCGAGGATCTTACTGTAACAGACGTCCGTGTACCATCCGAAACTCAATTGCCACGCCAACAGCCGCGACAACGCAATGCTGTGCTCGATTTTCCACAGTTCCGGATCAAAACCCAGCAGGACGAATTCCACCGGGAAATTATTCGTGTGCGTCTGAATAAAATAATTTACCCCGTCCGTGTAAGATTCCGCTAACGTGCGCGTAGGGCCTTCCAAACTGTCGGCAATCATTTTCGCGATCCGCATCAAACCGATCGTGCGCAGCGCTTTATCCATCGGAATCGTTCTTGCTCCAAAAATCTCCGACAACCGTCCTCCGCTCACGCGCCTCATTAAATCCATTTGCCACAGCCGATCCTGGGCCTGAACATAGCCCGTTGCGAACATCAGGTCTTTTTCGTTATCCGCAAAAATATGAGGCACCCCGTAAGTGTCCCGATACACCGTCACGGGCGCACCGATGCCTTCAACGAATAATTCGCCTTCCGTTTTCGGCAATGATTTTCTGATCAGCAAATACGTAACCATGCTGATTCCGAAAATCAAAATAAGCACGAACAACGAAATGCCGAAAACAATTTTCTTTCTTCGCGTTAATGCCATTTCAACCCCGATACATGTGACCGGGCAACGTTATGAACGCATGAACAGCGGTTCATAACCTATGTCACCAATCGCCGGTCCTGTTTTCTTTTTAGAAAAGCGTTCACTGCACAAAATAACATCAAACCCGTCGTTCCAAATAAAGAGATAGAACTCACCCAGATGCCAAGGGAAAATTCTTTCGGTTCAAAGATGAACTCCACTTTATGATTTCCTGCCGGCACGACCACCGAGCGCAGAACATAATCCGTCTTATAGATCTCCGTCTCTTGTCCGTCCACATAGGCCTTCCAGCCATGAGGATAATAGATCTCACTCAACACGAGCAATGACGGCCGGTCGGTATATGCATCGATGACGACGCGGTTGGTTTTGAGTTCGGAAATTTTCGCGGCGCTGGAATCCCAGGGCAGAACCGGTGCTGCAGGATTTTTTTCCAGAATCGCTGTGGCGGATGGGTCGAACGTTGCCGCATTTAAACGCCCTATTATTTTTTGCTTGTCCGGTTCGACCTCAACCCTCTTTACAAAAAAAGCGCGCGGCAGCATATTTCTGTTCTCATAGATCAGATTTTTGCTCGCGCCGTCCATTTTGATCAATTGGAGCCCTTTATCCTGAGGCAGTTGCCCGTTCGCGATGAGGTATTTGACATTGAGCATGTTGACGACATTCATATTGACTGGAAATTGAGGATCCGGTCCCTTATAGAGTGCGAACTCGATCAGGTCCTGATAGATGCGCATTTTCGTCGGGCTGTAGCCGCCGATGCTCTGCACACCGAAATAACTCCAGACGGGCGAACCCGATTGGGCATGCTCCAGAAGCGAAAAGACTCTGAATGGGGACGGGTCCGATTTTAAGAATTTAATCGTTTCCGTTTCCTGAAATTCATAGCTCGCGGGAACGCGCGTTTGCGGTCTCAATACCTTCTTATCGAGGCTGATGGTGTCTATGGAAAGCGTGAGTAGGAGAATGCACAATGCCGCGGTCGACGATATCATTTCCCGAATATAAACGTAAAATGCCATTAAAATAACGTCCGCAATCACTACAAATTTAATGAAACCGCCGCTGAGGACATCCAATCGTATTTGTTTGAGCTGAGCCAATTGTTGTGCGTTATACCTCTTCACATCGTCTTCCGCAAGAAATGAAAACATTGAAAAAAACCCATCTTTAAAAAGAATCGCAATCACCAGCAATACGCTCAGCGTGACCGCAATATTCAGAAATATTCTATTCAAATTCTTTCGATTCTTCTTTTCCTCTTCTGTTGGGTTAAAAATGAAATCCAGTCCGTAACACGCCAGCACGCAAACAGCGAACGTGAAAATACACAGGATCATCGAAGGCACGCGGAATTTGTCAAAGAACGGAAGCACAGCGAGAACGAGTTGAAAGAATGGCTCGAAAAATCTGCCGAACGAGATCAGCAGGGCCACGGCGGCCGTGACGAGTAGAAACTTCGTTACGGTATTGCGGCGATAAATAACAGCGATGATCGCTGCGATCATAGGAAGCAAACCGAAATAAAATGCCGACGATGTGAACGTCATCCATCCCCAGTAATATGGACTTTCGAGGCCAAAGAAAGTCGGAATGAAGAACGTAATGGATTCCAGCGGATGGAACGACCACATAGTAATATAATCGAACGTCATTCCGCTGCTGCCGCCCGCCAAAACGCCGGCCTCCGCAAAAGCAGGAGGCACGGCCCGCATCGTAACATCCGAATAAATGTAATTTGAAAAATAACTCAGAGATCCGAACCCCAGTCCGATAAGCATTGCCGAGGACAGTCCCAGGCCGGATTTCACAATGCCGCTTTTATCATCCTTGAAGTGATCGAGCGCGTAAAAAACGAAATAAATTCCGAGCACCAAGAATCCGTAGTACAGGATCTGTGTATGACCCGGGTCAAGGAAAAAAGCTCCCATCACGAAAGCCATGACCGACCAATTAAACAGGCTGCGCTGCTTAAAGAACCGCATGACGGCCAGGACCACGAGCGGAATGTAGGCGATGGTTTTGACTTTGCCTCCGTGCCCCGCGGCAACCGACGCGACAAAAAAATTACAAAACATATAGGCGATCGCCGCACTCAATGCGATCAAATGATTGAACCCCAGGTTCCGCGCAAGCAGAAACATGAAAACGCCCGCAAAAAAGAAAATAGCGACCTCCCACGCATTGTCGCGATTAAAAAAAACGAGGTTGACCGTCCCATTGACGAGAGTCATCGGATTGAAATAGGCATGGTACTTGACCACGGGCGTGTTGCCCGGATCGCTGTACATGCCGCTCGCAACCGTTGGCATGCCGCCGAACATGTACGGAAACCACAAGGGTACCGCTCCTTCTTTCCCGGTCAGGTCCTTTGCCGCTTTCGTGATGCTAGTCACGGCCGAAATGTCTCCGCCGGCCGTAAAAACTTTGTTGCGAAAAACAAAATCACTGAATAAAAATAAAACGAGAACGTATAAGAATAAGACGGATAATAAATCTTTTTGCCAATTTTTGAGAGCGGCAGCCGCTGCAGGCTGGCGGAGTTTGTCGTTTCGGGTTTTTAAGGTCGGTTTAGACATATTCCCTTCCGGAAGTTTTAATGCGCTCAAAAAAACTAATTAAAAATTGGAAGAATATCAAAACTTATTTTTGTATCAAGCTTGAAGAATTCGCGGCAATGTTCTATATTGCCCCATGCTTCACACACCGTTTTATCGTTTCCAAGAATCGGCCGGCGCGCATTTCCTGAATTATGAATACGCCCCATACGAATTACCTTCCTATTTTGATGCTATTGAATCGGAATATGACGCACTTAGAAATTCCGCCGCGTTTGTTGATTTTTCCTTTCTGGGGCGCCTTCGATTGGCAGGAAAAGATGCGTTGGGCCTGCTTCACCGCCTGTCCACTAACGATCTCAGGAATCTACTCCCGCTGCAGCGTGCCGTCTCCGTGCTGACTTCTGAAAAAGGAAGGATAATGGACCTCGTAACTATAGACCATTGTTCAGATCACGTTCTGATGATCACGTCTGCGCAAAATCAGGTACCGATAGCGAAATGGCTGGACAAATACACTATTACGGACATCGTCGTGACAAAAGACGTGACGGATACGACCCTTCAGGTGCGCATCTTGGGGCCTAAAAGCCCGGAAGCGGTTAACCTCATGTTCAAAATAGATTCGGCACAGCTTCAGCCGAATCAACTGAGTGAAACCCGGATCGGGCATCATGAAATTTTAATTGCACGGTCCGATTACCTGAATGAAACAGGTTTTGATGTGATTGCGGACATTGCGGCGGCGGAGACTTTGTTCAGTGCCTCTAAAAATTCCGGACTACAATTTTGCGGAATGGAAGCGTGCGAGATCGCGCGAGTCGAAGACGGTAAACCGGTGTTTCGCCGCGAATTATCGGACAAATATAACCCGCTGGAAGCCGGATTGACGGATGCCGTGAGTTTTACCAAGGGATGTTACATCGGACAGGAAGTCATCGCACGGCTCGACAGTTATCAAAAAGTCCAAAGGCATTTGGTTCAGCTCAGACTCTCCGGGCAGCCCATGGAGGAGAATAAGATCCTATTTCAAGGCAAAGAGATCGGAACCGTCACGAGCTGCGTCCGGTCTATTAAACATAATGGTTTCATAGGCTTGGGATACGTCAAAACGGAATTTTCAACCAGCGGAGAAATATTCGATGTGACCGATTCCTCTAAAATGACACGTGCGCAATTGCTGAGCATGAAAACACCTGAATTTGCTTGACAAAATGAAATTAATTCCATAATATGACTCCCGATTAAGTCCCTATAAATGCTAACTTTCTGCGCCTGAGGAGGAGGTTTCCGAATGAAAACAATGACCAAGAAAGATGTTTGCAAGCGTGTTGCCGACAAGCTGAACGAAAAAGTTCACAACGTTGAGAACATTGTAGATGTTGTGTTTGAGTCCATTCGCGAGATTCTGTCCGAGGCCGATCCCGATGTGCGCATTGAAATCCGCGATTTCGGCGTATTTGAAGTCAAAACGACAAAAGCGAAACCTAAAGCCCGCAACCCAAAGACGGGTGAAATTATTTACGTTCCCCCACGCCGCAAAACGCATTTCAAACCCGGAAAATTACTCAAAGAAGTTCTCAAACAGCCTTTGAAACCGATCGATACGACAAAATAAATTTCATTCAATAAAAAATTAAGGAAGCCATGACGCGTAACGTCATGGCTTTTCTTTTATGATCCAGGGACGTATTCTTGCCATTGATTACGGTGAACGGCGCATGGGGCTGGCGTTGAGCGATCCTATGCAGATCATTGCATCGGGACTCACCACGCTCGCGGTAAAGAACGACAACGACGCTATGCATCAGTTGCAGGCCGTCGTTCAGGAAAACGAGGTCGTGCAAATAATTCTCGGGATGCCCTTGGATCCATCCGGCGCAGTGGGAGCCAAGGCCCTCAAAGTGAAAGCGTTTTCAGAAAAACTTCAGCGACGGCTTGGCATCAATGTCATTCATTGGGATGAACGCGGTTCTTCGGTCTCCGCAAAAAAAATGCTGCTTGAGGTCGAAGCAAAAAAGAAAAGAAGAAACAAAGAGAAAATTGATGAACTGGCGGCTGTTGTAATATTAAGACACTATTTGGATTCGCAACGATAGGACTCCGGTTCTCACATGCCTTGGAGAGTCCCTTTTACGAAGAAACTTGCCCTAACTTCGATTTCACGATCTCCTGAACTTTCTTTCCATCCGCCTGGCCTTTCACTTTCGCCATTACGGCCGACATCACTTTGCCCATGTCCTTTGCCGTTTGCGCACCGACTTCGGCGATAGCAGCTTCGATGATTTTCGCTAAGATTGTGTCGTCCATGGGTTTCGGCAGATATTCTGATATAATTGCAAGCTCTTGTTTTTCCTTGTCTGCAAGATCCTGGCGACCCCCTTTTTCATACAATTCAATCGCCTCTTTGCGCCGTTTGGACTCGGCAAGCAAAAAAGACATGCGGTCGTCATCCGTAAATGCACTGCCTTTGTCAATGACAACTTTCTGAAGGCTTGCTTTCATCATTCGAATCGTTTCCAACCGAATTTTATCTCCGCTTTTCATCGCATTTTTCAGATCCTCATCCAGTTTATCGATCATCGAATTCTGAACCATAACACACTCCCTTTTGATTTAATGTTAAATGAAACCCTGTTCAATTCTAAGTTGTCCGTACCGGCATTCATTCCGTCCGGGCCTGTGCAGGATCCGGCAGAAGGTTCAGGACGGTCTCTCGTGCGGCTTGAACGGCAATCGCATTGTAAATTCCGTCCATTCATTTTCTTTACTTTCGAACGAAATACTCCCGTGATGTTTTTCAATAATGCTGTAGCTGATCGAAAGCCCGAGTCCTGTGCCCTTCCCTACCGGTTTGGTCGTGTAAAAAGGATCGAATATCTTGGAACGAATGGCTTCGGGAATGCCGAGTCCGTTATCCTTGATCTTGATGACAATGCCGGTGCCTTCATCTTGTGTCTCAACGTCAATTCTTCCTGTGGGCGTACCGGATCCGTCCATGGCATGCTTCGATTCGATCGCCTGGGCGGCGTTGATCATCAGATTCAACAATACCTGGTTGATCTGATTCACATAACAGTAAACGATATTCGACGCCCGAAAGTTCTTTTGGATCGTGAGCACGTGCTTGAATTGGTTCATAAAAAGCTTCACGGTCGTGTCAATGCAGTCATTGATATTCACTTCATTGAACTCGGCTTCATCGAGGCGCGAAAAGTTTCTCAGATCTAAAACGATGTTCCGGATGCGTTCGCTGGCGTTTTTGACACTGCCAATAAGCTTTTCCAGGTCGGAAATGATAAATTCGTAATCTACTTCCGTTTTGAACTGCTTCACTTCGATGCCGAATTCGGAATCTGAAGAAAAATGGGATTCGTACTTCGCGATGAGCTTACGCAGCGTGGAAAGATAATCTTCAATATAATTCACGTTGCCGGCGAGCACCGACGTCGGATTATTGATCTCATGCGCCACGCCGGCTACCAATTGTCCTAACGCCGCCATTTTTTCCGACTGGACCAATTGCGTCTGTGTTTCTTTGAGCTTCTCCAAAATACTCTCCAGCTCTTCTTTTTGCTTCATAATTTTTCCCGTTCGATGCTCGACGCTCTCTTCCAGATATTTATTGCGGCGGTAAATGAGATCCACTTTCTTTTCAACGCGAAAACGGTAAAATTTGAACGCACCGAAACCGGTTGCGCCGGCGATGAGCAGAAGAAAAAAAGGATTCAGCCAGAATGGAATAGGAACTGTAAAAGTAATTTTGGCCGCTTCAGCGCTGTAAATATTTTCACTGCTCCTGGCCCGGACCTCAAAAACGTACGTGCCGTAGCCTAGATTCGTATAGCGCACTTCATTCTTGGGTGTCAAGCCCGACCACGCTTTATCAAATCCGTCTAATTTATACTGATAAGAGTTTTCTTTTTCATTCAAAAATGACAACCCTGCAAATTGAAAGACAATGGCGCTGCCGTCGAATTGCAGATCGCTGTCCTGCCGTTCGCTCGATAAAAAATTAATTTTGACCGTCGAATCCGGAGTTTGAATCTTTTCGATGAAGATCGGCGGCGGCGTCAGTTTTTTCTTTTGCAGATCGTCGGAATACCGGCTTAATCCGCCGAACGTCCCGATCCATACGCGGTCCTCGGAATCTATAAAGAGAGAGTTGTTCGTCGTTGGTTCTTCAGCCAATATACCGCGGCCCTTGGTAAGCAGTTTTAATAATACGGGTTCCGTCTCATGATGATCGTAACGTCCGAATCCCTTACTGCCGATCCACAATTGATTCAAACGGCCATCGTACTCAATGACCGTTACTACGTTATCGTATAAACCGAGGCTCTTCGCTTTGAAATTCGTAAATCGCGTTCCGTCAAATTTCGACACGCCTAAATCCGTGCCGATCCAAAAATTGCCGTCCCCATCCTGGCGAACGACATTCACCGTGTTGTCCATCAGCCCGTCTCTGCTCGTCCATGATTTGAATTTTAGATTGGCCGGATCGTCAGCCGGCAAAGCCTGCACCAGTCCGCCGTTAATCCCTAGCCACATACCGCCCTGACGGTCTTTATAGACGCACCAAACTTGAGTGCCCGGCAGACCGTTTTCTTTATTGTAAGTGTGCCACCGGCGGCCGTCAAAGATCACCAATCCATTCAGCGTTCCAAACCACATCCATCCGCGATCATCCTCTTCGATGTCGACCGCCTGTGAGTGCACGGTGGATAAAAATTCTTCATGATCGACCACCTGCCCCTGATAATATTCAAATAGATTTCTTTCCGCTCCGATCCACAAATGATCCTTGTGGTCGATTTTCAGCGCCCAGACCGTATTGCCGGGAGTAATCCAGTTTTTAGAAAGTGAGGTCATTTTATTCCCATCATATACATTCACCCCGTTGTCCGTCGCAATATACATGGGGCCTTGGGCGCCGGACGTGACGGCATTGACCGTATTCGACATCAGGCCGTCTTTAATGGTATAATTCAGAATATTCTGATAAGGAATCTTAAAACAACCGCCGCCGTTCGTGCCTACCCAGATCGTTCCCTCACGATCCTCCCACAAGGCATGCAAACCATTCGCAGAATAATTTTCATCCACAAGATAATTGTAAAACTTATAATTGTGATACCGGCTCAACCCCCGGTCGGTAGCGATCCACAGCGATGAGTCGGAGGCCGCTAAGACCGCATTCACTTTGTCATGGATCAGTCCCGAACGCGTGTTGAGTACCGAGAAATATTTTTTATAATCGGGCGTTTTCTGTGCGTGCGGCGCATCAAAGATCACCAGGCCTTTGTCCGTACAAAACAAAAGTCTGCCATCCCAATCTTCACGGATATTGAAAACACCGGCTTCAAAGAAACCTTCCTGAACCGAAAAATTTTTAAAAGGTTGGTCGTAACCTCCATTGGAATATTCCAATACCGACGCGCCGTTATTTCCTCCAAACCACAAATTGCCTAGCCGGTCCAAAAAAACACTGCGGTACGACTCGCCGAGCAGCCCGTCTTTTTCTCCGAACAAAATGAATTTTTTCCCGTCATACATCGAAATGCCGCCTTGATTCGCCGGAAACCAATAACGCCCTTTTCTGTCCTTGACCGTCCCCCAAACGGCGCCGGCCGGCAATCCGTCGGCGGCGGTCAAATTGCTGAACTTTCTTCCGTCAAATATCGAAACACCGTCATCCGTTCCGAGCCATAATCGGTTATCTTCGTCCTGGAAAATACTGCGGACGATCGTACTCACGAGCCCGTCGTTCTTCGAATACATGAAAAATTCAATGCCGTTATACCGAACGAGCCCGCCCGCCGTCGCAAACCAAAGAAATCCGTTTTTATCCTGATAAATGTCCCAGACTTGCGGATGGGGAAATCCGTCATTCGACGTATAGTATTTGAAATAGAGTTGTTGGCTGATGACGCGGGAAGGATCCGAAACAGCAAAGACGGCCAGGGAAACTATGAACAGTGCGAAACGTTTCATCTTTGATCGGATTTTTGTAGATCACAGCAGAAAGACATTCCAGTCTGCTTCGGCAGGAATCACCGCAGAAATAAATGGCTCTTACTCAATTATTTTAAATCTTTTACAGTGGTCAGTGACACGCTCGATTCGGAAAACTGAGCGTCTTTATGGTTCATCGGCACACCCTTGACCTGGGCGAGCATATCCTTGGTGTTTCGCTTCAGCACAAATAATCCGTTGCCGCTCGGCTCTATATCGCCCTGTTCAAATTCTGAAAACGGCTCGGTGCTCGCAAACGCCTTGATCAATTCCGTCCCGAACGGCTCTGAAACCACAAATTCAAATTTAGAATCTTTGCCGCCGATCGTGTAAACGGTATTGGCCGCGATTTTATCGGGCTTTCCGGAAAGTTGATTCGGGAAAACCTGAATATTATTTCCCAGCGCGTCGTGATAAATGACCTTCACGTAACATTCTTTATTAGCCTTTACGTAGATCAACAGTTTTTCTTTTTCTTTGTAAACGCCCCCGTCGCCCCGGTCCGTCCATACGACCACTTTGAGATCGGAATTCGCCTTATCGTCTTTCAGCAGGGCCAGATCGGCCTGAATCTGGGAAAAATTATCCGGCTTGAAACTGATGGACTTCGGGATCAATCTCGATGGAAAAATTATTTTTGTGCTCGCCATAGACGCACCGGTTGCCCTGGAGATGATCTGCGCACTCAATTCCATCCGGTCGTCATCGAGGTCCAGGTAGCTCCCGATCAACGTTGCATCCGCTCCGGAGATCGCCGCAAGGCCTTGGGAGGTCCCGTCATATTCGATCCCCTTGGATTTTAATGACAGCGAAACGTCTCTGCTGCCAATGACCTTAATGTTATTGATCTTGCCAAACTCAATTTCCAATATATTCTTGAAATAAGCCGTGAACGAACTCGTCATCTTTGTGTTCCCGTAGTTGAAATTGCCGAAGACCATAATCGCGCTTGGAACATTCTCGCTGAAGATTCGATATAATTTATAAACGACCAGGGCCGTGACGATATCCAGGTTCCCGCTGCTCTCGTCTTTTGCAATGGCGTCAATAATTTTCGAAATCTGCACTTCCTCGCTTTTATTTACAATTTTTTGCTCGAAAGCGGCATCCGGGCGCACGATGCGCAGCTTTTTTACAAGCTTGTCGATCGCGTTCAGATCGTTGATGCACACCTGCATTTTATCGATGGCTTCCACATAACTTTTGTTTTCGAATAAGACCCTGCCTTGTTCCAGGTAACTGCGAAAGCGTTTATCCCGATCGGAAATATCCGCTTGCATCGAGTTGCCGGCAATGCTGCGGTCCAAAACCGCCAGCGCATAATACATTTTTTTCTTTTTGCTGAAATCGGTATCTTCAATCCGCAGCCCCTGCAGATCCAGATTGACTTTCTCCTGTGATTTTTCCGAGGTACGCGACGAGGATTCCCCCTTATTCCCCACCATGACCTCTGAATTCGTGCTGGTCATTTCACTCGAAATATTCACTTCAATTATTTTCGCAAGATTGATAAACGCCTGGTTCCTCGCGTCGTCTTCGCTGGCTCCCATGCCGACCGCCTGCATGAAGTCCTTTTCCGGAAATCGGCTGCTTCTTCCGTTTTTTGCCCAATCCTTATCCTGCGCATAAAGAATGAACGGCATTAAAAAAACAATTAAGAATTTTTTTAGCATAATTAATCCTCATTATAATTGACTGGGTAATATAAATTTTTTATCGTCCAAATGCAAAAAAAAAGTCCCGCGTTTTCGTTTACGGAAAGTGCCCGGAAAATTTCAATTATTGAATATGTGAAAAAATAATATTAAATAAGCTTGGTTGCGACAGGTAACAATTTAATCGTTGAGGCGGTACTATGGAAAAAATACTTGCGTACATTGAATCCAACAAAGATCATTACGTTGAAGATCTGAAAGAATTTTTACGCATACCGAGCATTAGCACGAATCCGGAGAACAAGCCGGATGTGGAGCGCTGCGCCCGTTACGTCTCCGATCAGATGAACAAGGTCGGATTGCAGAATGTGCAGATTTTTCCTACTGCCGGTCACCCGATCGTCTACGGAGAATGGCTCCGCGCTCCGGGAATGCCGACTGTTTTGTATTACGGCCATTACGATGTGCAGCCCGTGGATCCCATTGATCTTTGGACGAACGGCCCGTTCGATCCGACCGTCCGCGACGGCTACATTTATGCACGCGGGTCGGCGGACGATAAGGGCCAGGTGTTTCTCAATCTCAAAAGCGTCGAGGCTCACCTGAAGATCAACGGCAAGCTTCCCGTGAACGTAAAATTTCTCATTGAGGGTGAGGAAGAGATCGGCAGTGAAAATTTGGAAACTTTCATCGCGTCTCATAGAGATCTGCTCAAGGGAGACGTCGTATTGGTTTCGGACACTTCGTTTTTCGACGATGAAGTTCCTTCTATCGCGTACGGACTGCGCGGGTTATGCTATATGCAGGTGGAACTCACCGGTCCGAACCGCGACCTCCATTCCGGCGTTTACGGCGGCGCGGTGGGCAATCCGGTTAATGAATTAGCCGGTATCATCGCCAAGCTAAAAGATAAGAACGGCAAGATCACGATCCCGGGATTCTACAACAAAGTGAGAGCGTTGACGAAAAAAGAACGGGATGCGTATAAGAAGTTGCCGTTCCATCGCCCACCGTATTTGAAAGACCTCGGCATCAAAGACACATTTGGGGAAAAAGGTTATTCGATCCTGGAACAAGTCAGCGGCCGGCCGTGCCTGGACTGCAACGGTATCTGGGGCGGTTTTCAAGGCGAAGGCGCAAAAACCGTGCTCCCTTCCAAAGCCGGAGCGAAAATTTCCATGCGCCTGGTTCCGGATCAAACGCCGGAAGTCATCGCGAAGTTATTCGCAAAATATTTGAAGAAACTCTGCCCGAAAACCATGCAGATCAAAGTAACGGAATTGCACGGGGGCTATCCGGCGATCACCGATATCACGAGTAAAGAGATCACGGCGGCAAGCCGCGCGCTGGAATTGGTTTTCAAGAAGAAACCGCTCTTCGCACGCGAAGGGGGTTCCATTCCGATCATCGCGACATTTGAAAGATTACTCGGATTGAAGTCTATTCTCATGGGATTCGGACTGGACAGCGATGCGATCCACTCGCCCAACGAACATTTCAAATTGGCTAATTTTCACCGCGGCATCCTGAGCACGGCACTATTCTATGCTGAACTGGCGAAAACATGTAAGCAGAATTAAGAATTAAGAGTTAAGAATTATGAATTCACTGTTTATTACTCTTAATTCTTAATTGTTAATTCTTAATTCATGAACTTAACATTCACATTTGAGTTATGACTCCCATCGAAATAAACGGAAGTAATTTGTCGCCGGATCTGATCGAACAGATCCTGCGCGAGTATCGTCCGATCAAATTAAGCGCAGCAGCGATCCATCAGATCGAAGAATCGCGCGCCATCATTGAAACGATCATTCGTTCCGGAAAAATCGTGTATGGCGTCAATACCGGATTCGGAAAATTTAGCGATGTGAAAATTTCCGATGCGAACATCGATCTGCTTCAGGAAAATCTGGTCAAAAGCCATGCCGCCGGGATCGGCGATCCTTTCGCGGAAGAGATCGTGAAAACGATGCTGCTGCTTAAAGCCAACGGCCTGGCTAAGGGCTTTTCCGGCGTACGTTTGGAAGTGGTTGAAACGTTGATTCAAATGTTCAATCGCGGCGTCATACCCGTGATCCCGGAAAAAGGCTCGGTAGGCGCGAGCGGCGATCTCGCTCCCCTCGCCCACTTAGCCCTGACGATGATCGGAGAAGGCGAGGCGTTTTATCAACACGAACGAATGCCCGCAGGCGAAGCGTTTCGCAAAGCGGAAATTCCTATTTTGAAATTACGGTCCAAAGAAGGCCTTGCGATACTAAACGGCACGCAAACCATGACCGCGATCGCGTGCATCAATTTAATTCGCGCCTATAATATTCTTGAGTGCGCGGATATAGTCGGCGCGATGTCCACGGAAGTCTTGCTGTGTACGGATTCGGCATTTGATGCGCGGATCCAATCCGTGCGGAATCAGGAAGGACAAAAAGTTTCCGCAGAAAATCTGCGCACGCTTTTACAGGACAGTCCGATGATCCGGTCGCATGCGGATTGTCAGAAAGTTCAGGACGCCTACAGCGTTCGCTGCATGCCGCAAGTTCACGGCGCCAGCCGCGATACGGTTCATTATGTACAGCAGATCGTCGAGCGTGAGATCAACGCCGCCACAGACAATCCTCTGATCTTTGTTGAAGGCGGCGATGTCGTATCGGGTGGGAATTTTCACGGACAGCCGGTGGCGCTCGTGATGGACTTTCTTGCTATCGCGATCAGCGAGATCGGGAGTATTTCAGAGCGTCGGACGGCATGGATGATGGACGCGAATCTCAGCGACGGATTGCCGGCATTTCTTGCAAAGGACGGCGGGCTCAATTCCGGCTACATGATCGCGCAATACGCCGCCGCAGCGCTAGCTTCTGAGAACAAGTCTCTGTGTCATCCTGCGAGTGTGGATTCCATTCCTACTTCAGCCAACAAGGAAGATCATGTCAGCATGGGCACGATCGGCGCGCGTAAATGTTTGAAAGTCATCGAGAACGTGGAGAATATCCTGGCGATCGAGTGGCTCTGCGCCGCACAGGCCGGCGATTTCCGTAAACCGCTTGGATTCGCCCCTCGCACCCAGCGCGCTTATCAGCTTCTGCGCGAATACATACCTACACTGGAAAAAGACCGTGTCACGAGCAGCGACATTCAAAAAGCCGTTGAATTACTACGCAGTAAAGAATTGGTCGAAGAAGTTTGGGATAGGTAGTTCATTTCTCATCAGCAAGTGAATCATCTAAAGCTCTTCAGTTTCAGCACATCCATTTGATCCTGTTCACGCAATGAATTTTCTTTCAGACGAATCAGTTGAGATTTGTCTAAAAAAGGAATGGAATGATTTTCTATCGAATGATATTTAATGTGCTTTTCAAAGTCTTTATAATAATTGCCGGACATTTTAACGAAAATATCAATCGGAAATTTTTCAATGATCCGGAGAGATCCCTCTTCGTCCGTGAAGTCTTTAACTTTTAACTCTTTGGCGCAGCCTTCATTGTAGTTGGATAGAACATGTAATAGGGTTGAAAGGTTTTTAGGAGAATTGTCAACGAGTATATCGACGTCTTCGGTAGGGCGAATGTATCCGTTGAACGCGCAGGCAAAGCCCCCAACGGTGATGAACCTGACGTCATTTCTTGCGAGAAGGACCAACAACTCTTCGTATTCGTTCATTTTTCGGTTCGCTATTAACAAGATTATTCTTTTTCAGAAACTCATTGAGCTGAATTACGGCCTGGACGGGTGAAACGGTTCGCTTGCCTACTACTCTCTTGACACCTTTTTGATCCATAATTAAATCACCTTCATACTCTCGATCATTTCTAACAGCCGCTCCAGATCATCCAACGAATAATATTCGATCTCCATCGTGCCTTTGCCGTCTTCGCGGTGTTTGACCTTCACCTTCGTGCCGAACTTCAATCGCAGTCGGTTTTCAATATCCAGAATATACGAACTCGACTCTCCCGCCGTCTCAATTTTGAATCTGGCTGCCTTTTTACCGGGCGCTCCGTCTAAATTTTTCTTGACGACTTGTTCGGTTTTACGCACGGAGAAATAGCCGTTCACGACTTCCCGCCAGATCTTGATCTGTGAAGTTACCGTCGGCAGCGACAGCAGCGCCCGCCCGTGCCCTATCGTGATCTCCTCTTTGCGCAAGCTGTTTTGAATTTCCGGAGGCAATTTTAGTAAACGAATAATATTGGTGATCGTTGTGCGGTCTTTTCCGATCCGCTTGGCGACCTCGTCCTGCGTAAGTTTGCAGACGTCGATCAATTGCTGATAACCCGTTGCGAGTTCGATCGGATTCAACGTCTCGCGCTGAACGTTCTCGATGATCGCGAGTTCCAGCATTTCTTCGTCGGTCACGTCCTCGCGCACATACGCCGGCATGGAATCCAGCTTGGCCATCTTCGCGGCGCGGAATCTCCGCTCGCCGGCAATGATCTCATACCCGTACGACGCTTTTCGAACCGTGATCGGCTGAATGATCCCGTTTTGAATAATGGAATTTTTCAGTTCTTCCAGCGCCTGCGGCTCAAATTCCTTACGCGGCTGAAACGGATTCGGCCGTATCTGCTGGACAGGAATTTCATTGATGGAAACTTTGTCCGTGTCTTTGAGCGTACCGTCCGCTCTCAGATTAGCCCCCGGTATCAAGGCACTCAATCCTTTGCCAAGACCGGTGTGTTTTTTAGGTATGAATTTCTGCGACATCTCTATAATGAGTAATGAATAATGAGTAATGAATAATAAATACTATGACAGTGTTGTGAACAATGATAAATGTTCAATGATAAATGGTCGCTGTTAACTGACTTCGTGCGGTTCGAGAATATTCGCGATCACTTCTTTCGCAAGCCCCATATAATCCTGAGAGCCGACGGACGCCGGATCGTACAGGATGATAGGTTTACCGTAACTCGGCGCCTCACCCAATTTTATATTACGATGGATAACGTTCTTGAAAACTTTTTCCTTGAAATATTCTTTCACTTCACTGACGACCTGATTTGATAAATTCAGCCGGCTGTCAAACATCGTAAGCAATACGCCTTCGATCGTCAGCGCCGTATTCAAATGTCTTTGCACCAGGCGGATCGTATTAAGCAATTGCCTCAAACCTTCAAGGGCGTAGTATTCGCACTGGATCGGGATCAGCACCGTATCCGAACCCGTCAGGGCGTTCAGCGTTAAAAGTCCGAGGGACGGCGGGCAATCGATCAGAATGAATTCGTACTTATCTTTGACCGGTGCGATCGCATTAAGAAACATGCGCTCCCGGTCTTCCAGGTTCACCAGTTCCACTTCCGCTCCGACCAGGCGAATATGCGCAGGCAGGATTTCCATCTGCGGCATCATCGTTTTGAGAATGGCTTCTTCGACGTGCATGTTGTGGATCAGCACTTCATACGAGCTCTTTTCAATGGCTTCCACGTCAAATCCCAATCCGGTCGTTGAATTCGCCTGAGGGTCCATATCAATGATCAGCGTCTTTCTGCCGGCATGCGCCAAACAGGAAGCGAGATTAATAGCGGTCGTAGTTTTCCCGACTCCTCCTTTTTGGTTGGCAATTGAGATAACTCTTCCCATTAAAACTCCAATAAGTCGAACTGACTTTGTGAAACACTGCGAATATGTTTCACATCCATGGTCGCAATAATAGACAAAGCATGGAAGAAATTCAATGCTTAATTTCCTGCAATACCTAAGGTCTGAAATACACCGGATGCCAGGCCCGAATTGATTAAATTGATGATCCATGCAGGATAGACGCCCGCGGCCAGGATCGTCAGCATGAGAATGGAAAGAGCAAATACTTCCCTCTTATCGGTATCCCCAAGATGGTGAAAATGCTCGTTATGTAAAAGCGCCTCGGTCGGCACGCCGAAGAATATCTTTTGCATGGCGCGAAGAATATAAATAGCCGTAAACACGACGCCGGTCAGGCAAATCAAGGCTATGATCTTCATCGCCGGATTCGAAGTGCCTGCAACCCCTGCAGAGAATGCCCCGGTGATGACCATGAACTCCGAAACAAATCCGGACAGCCCCGGTAAGCCCAAACCCGTCATGCCGGCAAATGCAAACGCCACTGCCGTAAACGGCATGATCTTCGCGAGTCCGCCCATTTCCGTAATCATCCGGGTGTGCAACTTTCCGTAGATCACGCCGACCAAAGCGAACAACAGAGCCGTCATGATCCCGTGCGCGAACATTTGATACACGGCGCCGTTGATGCCTGCCGAAGTGAGCGTGCAAATACCCAGCGTGACCAGTCCCAGATGCGAGACGGATGAATAGGCGATGATATATTTCATATCCGTTTGTTTCATCGCGGCCAGGGAGCCGTATACAATGTTAATGACCGTCAGGCATGCAAAGAACAGCGACCACTCCTGTGCGCCGTGCGGCATGAATTGAAGCCCGATCCGGATAATTCCGTATCCGCCCAGCTTCATCAGCACGCCCGCATGCAGCATACTTACCGCCGAAGGCGCGGAGGCATGCCCGTCCGGTGACCACGTGTGTATCGGCCACAAGCCGCCGATGGTCCCGAACCCGATGAACACCATCGGGTAAAAAATAAATTGCCAGTGTTCAGACACCGTAAAATGAGTTCTGAGAAAATCGTAATCAAAGCTCCACACGCCCGTTGCCGTATGTGCCTGAACGTAGACGCCGAACAGCGGAATGATCAGCAGCGCGCTTCCCAGCAAAAGATATAACGTCAGTTTCATCGCGGCATATTCCTTATCGCCCGTTCCCCAAATGCCGATGAGCAAATACATGGGCAGCACGGCCAATTCGAAGAATACCAGAAATAAGAACAGATCGAAAGCGACAAAAACACCGAACACGCCTGAGACCAATATGAGAAGCAGCGCAAAAAATTCTTTTTGACGTTCTTTGATCTCCCATGAGATCAGGCAGCCCGTAAAAATGGTGATCGAAGTCAGCAGGAGCATGGCTATACTGATTCCGTCCGCGGCCACATGATAACGGATGCCCAGAGTTTCCACCCATGGAATATTGACTTCGAAATTACGCGGGTTTCCGGCATCAAAATTGACATACGCCAGAACCGAGAGCACCACCGTAATGAAGGCAGCGAAGGTCGACAGCATGCGCGGTCCTGTGACCTCATCTTCAGGCATCATCATGATCAGGACGGCGGTAATAACCGGTGTAGCGATGATGGCAGTGAGTAAATAGTTTTCCAAATTAGATCCTTTTCATTCCGATTCCCAAAACACACGCTCTCATAATTAATTTTTTCTGTTCAAGATCATATATACGCCCATGACCAGAACCTCACGTATTAGAGGAACCCGCTTTAGAAATGGTAATTTGATCGGCTTCACGCCGTAGCGAATATCAAACGACGGACGCGTCAGATAATAATCCTGATAAGAAATCTTGAAGGCCGATTGCCCGATCGCTCTGTTCAATGACGCGATCGTTGTTTTCGTCCCCGTGATCTCCTCCGAGACGCGAATCGCGTCGGCATTTCCCTTTTCCGCCGCACGCACATATTTCAGATAAATTGATTTCGGCAGCCATTGCGTATAGGGCAATTTCCCGAGGATCGTTTTTGAAAACACCTGCTGATGCGCTCCGTACGGGGAATAAAACGGAGGGTACGTAATGAAAATGATCCCGTCCGCCGAAAGCAGCTCATTGCAAATTTCAAAGATCTCTTTTTTCTTCGGCAAGTGTTCGATCACGTCGCGGAAAATAATGATATCGTACCGGTCCGCGTACCGGGCGCGTTGATTTGCATCGTAAATATCCGCCGTAATGTACTTCACACGCGGCGTATTTAACTTAGTATAATCGAACGGGTCAATTTCCACGCCCACCGCTTTGCCGCTTCGTTCCGCGAACGCCTCGATCACGCCGCCGCTGCCGCAGCCGATCTCAAATACTTTTTTCCGGTCGATCTTGAACGCGTGTTTTTCGATCATCGGAATCAAATATTTCTTCGCCAGCGTATGCTGATACGTCCAGTAATATTCCTGCCAATCGCCGAACTGAGAGGGCTTAAGCATCCGCTACGTCTGTCCTTTTACTTTTTCGAATAAATAGATCCCGAATTTTCGATCGGTCGAAATGAATTGCTGCATCAGTTTAAAATTCGGATTCTTTGTCAAATCTTGTTCCTGCACATTGCTCGACAAACGCCAGCTGTAGTGCGAATCCCAAACCACGATACCGCCGACCGGCAATTGATCTAATTTTTCTTTCCTCATTTCCAGATAATTTCCTGCCGCATAAGGCCGGCTGTAGTAATTAAAGTCATCAAAAAAGAAAAACCACGGATGACAGATCATCGTCATCGGAACCTTATCCTTCAAGTGCTCTTGGAAATAGACATGGAAATTTTTCACCGTTTGATGTTCCGGTGCGAGCTGCAGAGGTTTTTCCTTGGTCAAACAATAAACGACCGTTGCGGCTAAAGCCATTCCGAGCATTAGGCGTTTCATAAAAGTGTTCCTGATGTTCAGAAAATTTCTAAACAGAAAGAACAAAGTTATGGCCAATGCAATAACGAATTTTGAGTATTCCTTTTCCAGGATATTGCCGGCGTTATCTGCGTAATAATAATCGCCAATGAGATTGAAAGATAAATCGATCAAGATGAGGAATGCAGTTGCCGAAAGAATCAAGAGCGAGACCTTTTTTTCTTTTTCATTTTCCTCATTGAGCCACGCATTAAAACCATCCAGAGCCAGCAGAGTCATCATTGGTGCGATGGCGACAAAGTGGCGGAGAAATCCGACCACGATACCGCTGCCCTGCCAATACAGATAGACATGAAAACAGAACATGGCGACGATGGACACGTTAATCACGTTGATGTTCATTTTCCTGACATCACGGGTCAATTGTAAAATCATGAACAAAAAGAGAACCGGTCCGACAATAAATATGAATCGGATAAAATAATGTTCAAACGGGCCGTTTTGATAAAGGCCCTCGCCGAATGATTTAGACGCCGTCAGCAAATACATCATATCACCCGTTCCGACCATCCCGGCAACTTGAAACAGCGCCAGCCCGGTACCCAGCAAAGCCACAGGCAGGTATTTTTTTTCCTTCACAAAAACGAACGCAAAAAAAGGAAGGATCAGAACCATTTCCGTTCGCGCAAGCGGAACCAATGAAAGCGCCAACGCCGACGGGATGTATTTCTTCTTGTAAAAGTATAGAAGCCCGGCCGCAAGAAAAAATGCAGCCAGCGGCTCCGTGCACAGGCTCCAGCTCGTACTGAAAAAAACCGGTTGAAACGCAAGAAAAGCGACGGCGACCCATGCGAAGGGCCGGCGGCTTTCTTTCGCCGCCCGGTAAGTAAGGTAACACGTTCCTATCGTCAAAACCGCGGTGCACACGGCGCAAAACCAATAACCGAACTGCGAAGGAATTAAAAAGAAAATGATCGCCAGCGGCCGTCCCCACATGCTTAAAAAAAATTCCGGTTTCGTTAACGCCGCCTGAGCCATGAAATAGCGCCCGATATTGTCGTCATCATATGGCCGCGGCGAACGGATGAGCCAGTAAGCGAGGATAACCGCCACAGCGCCCAAGGCGATCCAAATGGTTTTTTGAGATACCTCGGAATCACTTTGACGGAAACTCGGAATTACGTTTACAGCCTGAGATCTTTGTTTTTTGACGGCGACTGCCATTTCTTGCTTATTGTAATACGTGCGCTAGAATTTCAGGGATCTCTAAGTATAAATATCCGAGGATACACACCAGTCCGCAAAAAACGATCAATATGTAATTTTGCATGCGTCCGGTTTGAATCGGCTGCATCAGGGTGCCGGTGCTCCGCGTCAGAAATCCGACCAGATTTACGGTACCATCCACGATATGGCGGTCGAACCACGCGCACCCTGCCGCCATCCGGAACAAAATTTCATGTACGATCCAACTCCACACTTCGTCGATATACCATTTATTCTCCAAATGAGTATACAGCCCGCCCAGCTTGCTCCGCAGCGGGTCCTGCGCTTCCGAAATCCATTCTTGCGGGCGCTTGGCATATAGTGCATACGCCGTCAAGATCCCGAGCCCCGCAACCAGGACGGAAATCACCGCCACCCAAGCATGAAATTCCGGTTCGTGATCCCATTGAGGGTTTAAAAACTTAGTGTAATCCGGGATGTGCAGCGCCGATGCCACGCTTGAGTTACCCACAAAACCGGCAATCACCGAGAACAGCGCCAGGATCACCAAAGGTGCCGTCATGCTGCGCTCCGGCTCGTGCGGATGAGCGCCTTCTGCCACGTTACCCCAAAACGCGACAAAACATAAACGAAACATATAAAACGCCGTGAGAAAAGCCGCGGTCAATCCGAATCCGAATAAAACGTATCCGTGAACAGTTCCTGCTTCCATGCACAGCGCCAAAATCTCGTCTTTGCTCCAAAATCCCGCCAGCGGCGGAATTCCCGCCAACGCAAGCGTTCCGATCAAGAACGTTCCCACGGTGATTTTCATTTTCGATCTCAGCCCGCCCATCTGCCAAATATTATTGGTATGCATGGCGTGAATAACACTGCCCGAACCCAGGAACAGCAGCGCTTTGAAGAACGCGTGCGTGAACAGATGGAACGTTCCGGCGGTCTGCCCCATCAAGGCAAAATCATTTCCGGAACTTTGGACGCTCCCGCCGATTCCCAAAGCCATCATCATGTAGCCCAGTTGGCTCAACGTTGAAAACGCTAAAATTCTTTTGATGTCGTGCTGAGCGACGGCGATAGTCGCCGCAAAGAGCGCGGTAAACCCGCCGATATAAGCCACGAACAGCATCGTGTCGGGCGTTTGCGCGAAAATCAAAATCGCGCGGGCCACCAGAAAAATTCCGGCAACGACCATGGTTGCCGCGTGAATCAAGGCGGACACCGGCGTCGGGCCTTCCATGGCGTCGGGCAGCCAGATGTGCAACGGAAACTGACCGCTCTTGCCCATCGCGCCGAAGAAGATCAAGAACGGAAATGCGCGCGCCAGCAGTTCTGTCGTCTGTCCGTACAGGTTTTGAATTTCAAAAAAATTGAACGTGTGGAAATATCCCCAGCAAATCACGACCGCCATGAAAAATCCCAGGTCGCCGGCGCGGGTCACGGAAAAAGCTTTCTTGGCGGCATCGGCAGCCGATTTTTTATCGTAGTAATATCCGATGAGCAGATACGAACACAACCCGACCAGTTCCCAAAAAATAAACATCTGCAGCAGGTTGTCTGACAGCACCAGTCCCAGCATCGAAAAAGTGAACAGCGACAAGTAAGAAAAAAAACGCGATTTACCTTCGTCGTGCCGCATATAGCCGAGCGAATAGATATGCACAAGCAGGGAAACGGCGGTCACAACGATCAGCATCATGACCGAAAGCGGGTCCAGGTAGACGCCCAGCGTGACGTTCAACGCTTTGCCGAGCGGAATCCATTCAATATTCAAAGTCTGGGCCGAGCCGCTTCCCGCAACCATTTCCAGCAGTACACGTACGGAGAAATAAAACGAGGCCGCGACCGCAGAACAGGCGATGAACGCCGAGAGACTCTTGTGTTTCCGAGTAAATAACACGGTGACCACAAAGGAAAATAACGGCAACGCCGGAATCAGCCAGGCTAATGTGTAATGCGGTGACACTAATCAGTCCCTTATTAGTTAGCAGTAAATAGTTAGTAGTTAGATGTTAATTCTTAATTCACCATGTCAATTTTTCAAATTCATCAACTCATCCGCTTCCACACTATTGAAGTTTCTATACACTGACATCACGATCGCCAACGCTACCGCTGCTTCCGCCGCAGAAATCGTCATTATGAAAACGACAAAAACCTGGCCCGTCGCTTGCGCCGGATACAGGAAGCGGTTGAAGGCAACAGCGGCAAGATTGATCGAATTAAATAGAATTTCGATCGCGATCAACATGGCGATCACCGAGCGCCGGATCAGTACGCCGACCAATCCGATCGAAAACAAGATCGCGCTCAAAATGAGATAATGATAAATTCCAACTTCCATCTTTACTTTCCAGGGCCCTGCGTTGATTTCTGCGATCTTCGCATGACGGTTTTGAAATCAGACATGCATTTCCTTCTTCTCGTCGTCCGCGACGCTTTTTTCTTCTTCCAAGTAAATTTCCTGTACCAACGGCAGGCGGTCTTCATGCTTGGCAATGGTCATTGCACCCACAAGGGCAACAAGCAGTAAGATCGAAACGATATCGAAGGGTAAAATAAAATTGGAGACCAGCGCTTTGCCGATCTCTCCGAGCATATCCTGCGACAGGCTCTCCGTCTCCCCACTGATCCATCTCCCTTTCAAAATGAATGAGACGAGAAGGCCTAATATCCCCAAAGCCGCGACGGGCGCGATGAGTCTTTGATTATTGAAAGTCGCGCGGGATGCATCATTAATACGGGAGGTCAGCATGATGGCAAAAACGATGAGGACCGTCACCGCGCCGATATAAATGAGCACCTGCACGACGGCAAGAAATTCCGCATCCAATGCAATGAACAGCGCCGCAATGCAAAACAGCATACCGGCGAGCAGCGTTGCAGATTTGAAAATATTCTTGTGAAGAATGACTGCCAGCGACAGCGCCACGGCTAACGCACCAAAAAAATAAAAAGTGATTGCATGACCCATTATGGCTGAACTCCGTCGGTTACGATTGCCGTTTTCTCGGCCTGCTTCTTGATACGTTCTTCCTCTTCCCGCTTATTGATGACTTCAACAATTTCAGTTTCCCGCGGCGAAATGAGAGGTTTATGGACGGCCCCCGTTTGACGCCGGCTGGCATCGTACAAATCGTCGTTGTATTTCATTTCCTTTACGACCACCATATCCATCGCCGAACGGTCATATAAGGCCACGTCGTAATCGTGTCCCATGATGATCGCGTCGAAATTACACGCTTCAATACACAGATTGCAAAATTCACACTTCACGTAATCCAAAATAAATTCTTTGGCAATGCGCTTTTTCGTCGGGTCCGGGTGTTTTTCGTGCGTCACCTGGATGCATGAAACCGGACAGACGACCACGCATGCCATGCACGCGACACATTTTGTATAATCCGCAAACGCGCCTTCCGTTTCATAGACCATTTTGACGTAGCCCATGTAACGGTCCGCGAGCACCTTCCGTTCTTCAGGATACTGCACCGTCGTCTTCCGCTTGAACATGTAACGAAACGTCACGCTCATGCCGGCCAGCAGCGCCCAACAATTTTTAAGTAAGCTCAGTATGTAATTCATTTTATATTTTTTGCAAAATCAATTTTTTAGAATCAGCGCCACAGCGCCGGTAACAACTAAATTGACAAAAGCGATCGGCAGTAGAACTTTCCACCCGAAGGACATCAATTGATCCACGCGTAATCGCGGAAACGTCCATCGAAACCACATCATCAGAAATACGATGAAATAGACCTTCATGACAAAGACTGCTGCATGCACCCAGGTTGGGATCACGGCGTTATCCACGAAAGGTACCAGCCAGCCGCCTAAGAACAACAGCGCCACGATGGAGCATGAAACCAGCATCGCCGTGTATTCTCCCAGGAAAAAAAAAGCGAATTTCATTCCGGTATATTCGGTATGAAACCCGGCGACCAACTCTGACTCCGCTTCCGGCAAATCAAACGGCGCGCGATTGGCTTCCGCTGTGGCGGCGACCAGGAATAAAACAAAACCGACCGGCTGATAAAAAATATACCATACGCCGTTTGCCTGGAGCGCAACAATTTCCCTCATGGATAAAGTTCCCGCGATCAAAAAAATCCCGAGCACGGATGTCACGAGCGGCACTTCATAAGAGATCATTTGCGCAGCCGAACGCATCGCGCCGATAAGCGCGTAGCGGTTGTTGGACCCGTAGCCGGCCCAAATCACGCTGAATATGACGGAACTTCCAAGCGCAAAAATATATACCGCACCCATGTTCAAATCTCTGAAGCCGATGTCCTCCGCTATGGGAACGGTGACAAACGCCGCAAACGGCGCGACGAACGCAAGAACGGGCGCGAGAAAGAAAATGATTTTATCGGAATCGGCATTGCGGATGTTTTCTTTGGTCAATAATTTCACGATATCCGCCGTGGTTTGAAGAAGGCCCCATGGGCCCACCCGATTCGGTCCGATGCGCGATTGCATCCATGCGGAAACTTTACGCTCCATAAAAACCAATATCAGGGCTTGCAAAGCGATGATGCCGAATAAAACAAGGACGCCGATGATCGCAAATAAAATAATATTCATAGCCAGAACTTATAATTAATAATTGATCATTGACAATTAAGAACTTTGTTGATCATTACTGATCACTGATAACTGATTACTGATTATCTATCCACGTCACCCAGCACAATATCCACGCTGCCGAGAATAGCGACGAGATCCGCGATCTTCCAGCCGACGGTCATGATCGGTAAAATGGACAAATTCGAAAAACTCGGCGTGCGGTATTTCACGCGATTCGGCTTGATGCTTCCGTCCGATTCCATGTAGACGCCGTATTCACCGCGAGGCGCTTCCTGGCGCACATACACATCACCCGCCGGCGGTTTCACATTGCGCGGGAGCTTTTTCACTTTGTGCGCGCCCTCCGGAAGACCGTCCAGCGCCTGACGCACAATTTTTGCCGACTCGTTTATTTCATCCATCCGCACCCGGAAGCGGTCGTAGCAATCGCCGTTGTGGTACACCGGAATGTCAAAATCAAATTTGGGGTAAACCGAATACGGCTCTTCTTTTCGTAAATCCCACGGAAAGCCGCATGACTTCAGCATCGGGCCTGTAACGCCGTAACCGATCGCTTCCTCGAGTGTGATCACGCCGACGCCGAGCGAGCGTTCTATGAAAATGGGGTTTTGGGTGATCAGGTTATTATAATCGGCAACTTTTTCCGGAAGTATTTTCAAAAAATCCCGCGCCATTTTTTCGAACCGCGGCGTCATATCTTCAGCCACGCCGCCGACGCGGATGTATCCGTACGTCAGCCGGCTTCCGCAAATTTCCTCGAACATGTCCAGAATGATCTCCCGTTCCCGGAACCCGAACAAGAATGCCGTCACCGCGCCAAGGTCGGCGCCGTAGGCGCCCATCCACATCAGATGGGACGCTATGCGATTCAATTCGCCGACGATCACACGCAGATATTCCGCCCTTTCCGGTACTTCGATATGCGCTAGTTTTTCGATGGCGCACGCGGCGCCCCAATTGGCATTCATCGAACCCAAATAATCCATGCGGTCCGTGAATGGTACGATTTGCTGGTACGTGCGGTTCTCGGAAATCTTCTCGAACGTACGATGCAAAAAACCCAGATCCGGATCGCATTTTTTTACCACCTCGCCTTCCATCGTCATTATCAGACGCAAAACTCCGTGGGTACTGGGATGCTGCGGACCGACGTTGAGAAGATATTCCTCCGTCTTCTCGTCATCCGGCCGGCCGCGCAAGATTTGTTTTTTGCGCAGCGGCATCTGATCGATCAACGGAATGTCCGCCCGGAATTGTTCGGACTTCAGGTGGGCGGAAGGAGTATGTGATTTTTCGTTGGTCATGATGATGGTTGTGGTCTCAGAAATCCGGTTTCTTTACAAAGAATCCGGGACGCGAGTAATCTTTGCGCAATCCATGGCCGATAAAATCAGGCGGAGTCAGGATACGCCGTTGATCGGGATGCCCTTCAAAATTCACACCCATCAAGTCAAATACTTCGCGCTCCGTCCAGTTGGCCGCCGCCCAATAGCGCGTCAGCGACGGAATGGATGGATTTTGGCGGTCCAATTTCACTTTAACAAGCAGATAATGTTTGTGACGATAGGAATAGAAACCGTAGATCATGTGGATCTGATTCTCACCGGGATGATCCGAAGCGGTCAGAAGATCGAGAACGTCGATTTTTAATGCAGAGGCAGTCCGGATAAATTCAACAAAGGGAATGAAATCTTCCTTGGCAACGACCAAATTCTTTTCAAATTCCGTTTCCGTTCGAGGAAATTTTTCCTTAACCAGTTCACCAACCGTCAGAAATGTCATATCCTGTTTCAGTCCTATTGTGTAATTCCCTATGCCTCATCCACGGTCGTAGGTTTTTTCCTAAGAACGCCTTCTTTCTCAATTTTCTTTTGCAGCTGCATAATGCCGTCGATCAGCGTTTCGGGGCGCGGCGGACAGCCGGGCAAATACACGTCCACCGGAATGATCTGGTCAACGCCCTTCATCACCGTGTAGGAGTCGTAATAGAACGGGCCGCCGCCGATCGCACAGGAACCCATCGCAATCACGTATTTCGGTTCCGGCATTTGATCGTAAAGCAGTTTCACGCGCGGCGCCATTTTTTCCGTAACGGTTCCCGCCACGATCATCAAATCCGCCTGCCGCGGCGAAGCACGCATCACTTCCGCGCCAAACCTCGACACGTCGAATTTTGACATCATCGTCGCCATCATTTCTATCGCACAGCAGGCTAATCCGAATCCCAGCGGCCACAGCGAATTCTTAGTGCCCCAGCTGAAGAATTTATCGATCGAAGTGATAATAATCTCGCCTCCGGGAAATTTTTCTATTTTCGGGAAAAGGTCTTCATTGATCACTCCCATTCGAGAGCTCCTTTCTTCCAAGCATAAAACAAGCCGATACCCAGAACGGCAGAAAAAAATGTTATTTCCACGAACGCTACGGCCGGCCAATGATCAAAAACTTTAACGAGCGGAATGAAAAACACCACTTCCACATCGAAGATGACAAACAACAGCGCAAAAAGATAGTAACGAATATTGAATTGGAAATAGGAATCCGCCTGAGCCGGCGATTCCCCGCATTCGTACGGCGTCAGTTTCGCTTTCGACGGCCTGCTCGGACGCAGCGCCCACGAAGTGACCATGCCGCTGAGCACCATCCCGATGCCTCCGGCAATAAAAACCAAAACGTACAGATAATTTTCAGCCATGTGGAATTTTAATTGAGAAAACCGTAAACAGACTTTTGAATATAGAAATTAAAATATTCCGATGCAAGAACGGATACGTTAAAAATGCTTTGACAGCCCGACCCGGATTTCATAATCACGGGCTCCTGCCGCCCATAGATTCGGAATGACGTCGACGTGAAACCCGTAAGTATGATTTTTTTGGTTCTCTTTGTACACGCGGGCCGTATTGATCGCGCTCAAAATGTGATTGATAAAGATCCCGTAATACAGATACTGTGCGTAGCGTTCATGCTGGCGGCTGGAAATCCTCATGCGTTCGTATTGATTCTGATGCGACGCTCCGTCCCACCTCCAATACGTGTTCTGCGTTTCGGCATACAGGTTTTCCGTACCCGTCAGCCGCCGCTGCGTTTCGTTATAACTGTAAATGTCGGAAAATTTTCCAACGTTGATGTAGTACCGGGACGGCTTGGGTGCACGGACATCCACGCCCGCATACTGCGCCGCCAGAGAGCGTGCGTCGCTCTCTACCCACCGGCTGTAACTGTGAAAATAAAAATGTCCTGCCCACATCAGGAACTCGGCGCCAAAAAAATATTTTCCCGACCCCCAGGTGTCGAATTTCCCGCCGTTGAGATACCATTCGCCCAGGCCGGGAACGATCAGTGAAAACAAAACCGCCTTTTTTTTGGACTTGGCAGACACCGGATCTGAAATTTGAAATACGGTCAGTCCGGCTCCGGCACCTGGAGACAAGGTCTGATCAAAATGAAATTTCGTCTTTTCAAATTTTTTCGGGTGATCCGCCGCCTGAGCCATAGCGGAAACCAGGAATAAAACGACCAACGCCCTACGCAACATGAAGACTTCCTTCTAAGTTATAACGCGGCATGCGCGAAATCCTGAAAAAAGACGATCACCCTTCGGTTTCGTTCCTCGGAAACAGCAGCATGCATCGTGTGCCGTGATGCTCATCCGACACAATACGGATATCGCCGTGATTTTCCTCAACCAATTTTTTTACGATCGCCAAGCCCAGGCCCGATCCGCGTTCTTTCGTCGTGAAGAACGGGTCGAAAATTTTTTCTTTGATATTTTCTTCAATGCCGGGACCGTTGTCCTCGATGACCAGTTCTACCCGGTCGTTTCGCCCCTGCGTCGCGACGGCGATCTTTCCGTTACCGTTCAGCGACTGAATGGAGTTTTCGATCAAATTGACCAGGATCTGCCGCAAATGGCCGGGGTCGACATAGGTCTGCTTCACGAGAATCGTCGTTTTAAATTCAATGCCTTTCTGCTCGATATCCTGGCTAAAAATCACGCGCACTTCGTCGATCAATTTTTCTATGTTGCACATTTCCGGCTGCGGATTCTGCGGCCGCGCAAATTCCAGGAAATCGGTGAGAATTTTCTTCATGACGTCCACTTCGCGGATAATTTTCTGAACGTAGTTTTTTTTGTTATCCGTTTCGCTCAGTTCCTTCTTCAATAAATGTGAAAAGATCTCTACTCCGCCCAGCGGATTCCTGAGTTCGTGCGCCACGCCCGCCAGCATGGTCTTCAAATACTGATCGCGTTTCAAAATATTCTTCCGCATTTTTTCCATGGTCTCACCGAGAAATCCGACTTCATCGCGGCTTTGGATCTGAATTTCCGTATCGAGCTTTCCCTCGCCGATCTTTTCCGCTTCTACCATCAGTTGCTTGACGGGATTGCTTATCGAGCGCGAAAAGTAAAATCCGATGAGGATCGAGATAATGACCCCGACCAGCCCTACGGTAAACAAGTGCCATTCGATGCGTTTGATCAGATACAAAAAGGTCGCGCTGCCGTCCACGGCAATGATGCCGCGCACTTCGTTATTGACGGTGAGCGGAACAAAAGCGGTCTTGTATAATTTGCCGTCATAGGTTTCAAACAACATCGAATGCGAAGGCAGCCCTTTGAGCGTCCGTTCAAATTCATATTGGTTGAATTTCATGAACGGATATTCATAATTGATTTTCACTCCGTCCTGGGTGTCCAGTAAACTGCTGCCGCGCAGGTCCATGATAAAAATACGCTCGACGTCCGTCGCATCGCGCAATTCCACCAGTTTTTTCTTGAAACGCCTGTACGTGCGGCGGTTCTCGTCGCCGGGCGTGAGTTTGGATACCAGTTCCGTATTCACCTGTAAACTGGCGGCCTGCGCCACCGCGAGCAGTTTTTTTCCGAGCTCTTCATCCAAACTGCTTTCGGTGTACCAATAGTGCAAAAACCCGCTGACGCTGAATATCGCCAGACAAAATACGCTGAATATCAGAATTAATTTATTTTGAATCTTCGAATGGATACGGCGAAATTTCATAAGGCACTCTTCATGGATTCGCTAATATTAGTAGCCCAGAATTAATTTACGAACAATTTGGTCACTATACAAAAGGAATCTAACCCCTTATTTCCTCGGATGAAATGTCCTGTGAACCTCTTTCAGATATTCACGGTCGATATGGGTGTATATTTGCGTCGTCGAAATATCCGAATGGCCCAGCAATTCCTGCACCACGCGCAGGTCCGCGCCGCCTTCCAGCAAATGCGTCGCAAATGAATGACGAAACGTATGCGGTGTCACTTCCTTTTTGATACCGGCCGACTCGGTATATTTCTTCAAGATTTTCCAAAAACCCATGCGGCTCATTTTCTTTCCGCGGGAATTGAGAAATAATACGTCGTCTGACTTTTGATTGCCAATGAGATGCGGACGGACTTTTTCCTGATACAATACGATCCAATTCATTGCGATCTCTCCGACCGGCACGAGCCGTTCCTTGGATCCTTTTCCGAAAACCCGGATGAACCCGGCGTCGGAATGAAATGCAATTTGCTTGATCGAAAGCAATTCCGAAATGCGCAGCCCGCATGCATAAAGCAATTCCAGCATCGCGCGATCGCGCACGCCGAGATGTTCCAGCGTATCCGGCTGCTCCAAAACCCTTTCCACTTCGGCGATCTCCAAAACCGAAGGCAAGGTCTTCGCCAATTTCGGCAGATCCACGTTTTCCGCAGGATCTTCTTCGAGAAGCTCTTCGTTCATCAGATACTTATGGAACGAACGGATCGCCGAAAGATTCCTCGAAATACTCTTGGCCGTTAGACCCAGACCGCTCAATAGTTGGATCAGCGCGGAAATATCTTTGTGGGTGATCTGTTTGGGATCGGTGTATTTTTTTTCCGTTTTCAGGAATGTGAGATAACGGCGGAGATCATTGCGGTAGGAATCAATAGTATTGGGAGACAGATTTTCTTCGATCGAAAGGTAGTCTAAAAAATTTTCAAGGAGATGCTGCACAAATGGCCGATCGATTCGATGAGTTCACATCTTTTGAAACACAAAATAGAATTTTCGGGTCAAAAGCCCCCGAAGAAATCCCGGAAGCTTCAGCGTAATGGTCTTCTTCGCAAAAACGCTTAGAAGGAAATTAATTCCAAAACCGGCTGAACTGTGCATTTCGATCTTACATTCAAACCCAGCATGGCGCAGCGCCTGCAGCAAAGACCGGTATGTAAAAAATCTATAATGATACCCCTCCGCCCGAATCGGCCGGCCAAACATCATTGGTAACCTATGCCAAATAGAATAGGGATTCGGAGTACTCAGGACCAAATACCCGTTGGGCTTGAGTATTCTGTATGTTTCTCTTAGAAATAATTCGGCTTTGGGAATATGCTCGATCACTTCCAGCATGAATGCGCCGTCATACTTCCCGTCCCCGACCTGAGCCAATGGTTCATTGAGGTCCGCAACAAATCCGTTAAAACCGGATTCCTCCAGCCACTTGATGTTGTCGCTGTTGATATCGACGCACGTAACGTCATAGCCAAGTTCACGCAGTAATCTTGAAAACTCTCCTCTTCCCGAACCGAATTCAGCAACGCGTTTTTGAGAGGGCCGTAAAACCCGCAGCATTTTCAACGCATAGCGATATTGCGGACGATCAAAGTTTTCACCCCGCAATTCTCTTTCCATCTCCAGGACCCGGTCGGAAACCGAGACATGTTCCGTAACCAATACTGCTCCTTGTGATTCAGTGTATGATTAACTGACGGCGGCCTTGTCGTCAATATAGGAGGATTCAAAGCCGTACGCCTGCAATTCCGCCAACGCTTCATTTAAGAGTACCACGCGCTCGCGGTACGAAAGAAAAGCGCTTTTGAAACCGTTAATGATGATATTGCAGACATCATCCAGCGTCAGGTCAAACGTCTTGGCTGCCAGATAAATTTCTTTCGTGACCGAGGTAGCCGACATCAGGCGGTTGTCGGTATTGATCGTTACGCGTAAACCGTAATCGTAGTAGATCCGCAAAGGATGCGACGCAAAATCTTTCACGGCTTTGGTCTGGACATTGCTCGATAGACAAATCTCCAGCGGAATGCGGTGGTCGTTGACATAATTCAGCAGATCGCCGTCTTCGATCAGACGCGTGCCGTGCCCGATGCGGTGCGCGCCGCAATCGTGAATGGCCTGCTTGATGCTGTCCGGGCCGTAGGCTTCCCCGGCGTGCGCCGTGGTGTTGACGTTATTTTTCAAGATCAACGCGAAAGCTTCCTGATGATCTTTCGCGGGATAACTGTCTTCCTGCCCGGCCAGGTCGAATGCCATGACTTTCTTGTTTTTGTAGGCTACCGTTAATTCCGCGAGGCGCAGGGACGTTTCCGGGTTGATATTACGCATGCCGCAAATGATAATGCCGGTTTTGATCTTATAATTGGCTTCCGCGCGCGTGAGTCCGCGAACAACCGCATCCAAAATTTCCGTGATACGCATACCTTTATTGATATGCAGGATCGGGGAAAACCGCACCTCCAAATAGCGCACGTTTTCTTTAGCGGCATCCTCCGCCAATTCGTACGCAATGCGCTCAATGGCCGGCGTTTCCTGCATCACCGAGAGCGTCACGGCAAACCCTTTTAGATAATCCACAAGATTTTTTGCTTTATCCCCGACTTCCAAATGTTCGCGCAGCCGGTCGTGATCATCGAACGGTAGTTTCACATTTTGTTCTTTGGCCAGTTCCAGCAGCGTTTGGACCCGGCAGCTTCCGTCCAGATGACAATGCAATTCCGTTTTCGGAAGTTTGTGAATCAGTTCTTCCGTCACGGCGATGGTGTTCAATTGATTTTTTGAATTATCTTTTTTTGTTGCCATAGGGGTTGTTTCCTTTTCTTCTCCGGCAGGGGAGAAAATTCTTTTTTAGCGGGCCCGCATGGATTCCACGACGAGCCGCGCCGCATCGGAAAGTTCGTTCGCCACTTTCATCGGAATCCCTGAATGACGCAGGATCTCTTTCGCCTCTTCGGCGTTGGTTCCTTTTAACCGCACAATGAGCGGCACGCGTATTTTTACGTTTTTCGCCGCCTGTACGACGCCGGTGGCAATGCGGTCGCAGCGAACGATCCCGCCGAATATATTGATCAAAATGGCTTTGACATTCGGGTCTGACAAAATAATTTTGAATCCATTTTCCACGGTCTGAGGATTGGCTCCGCCGCCCACGTCCAAAAAATTGGCCGGTTCCGCGCCGGCCAACTTGATAATATCCATCGTGGCCATGGCCAATCCCGCACCGTTGACCATACAGCCCACGTTGCCGTCTAATTTCACGTAGTTCAAATTATATTTTGCCGCTTCCACTTCGAGGGGATCCTCTTCGTCTTTGTCGCGCAGGGCGGCTAAATCCGGATGACGGTACAGCGAATTATCATCCAAATTAATTTTCGCATCCAGTGCCACTACACGTTTGTCCTTGGTAATAGCCAGCGGATTGATTTCAAATAACGACGCGTCCGTGCCGACAAAGGCGTCCCAAAGTGCGGCGGTAAATTTTACGAAGTTCTTTTGAATATCGCCATCCAGTCCCAAAGCGAACGCCAACCGCGCTGCTTGAAACGCGCGAAACCCTACTGCCGGATCCACATATTCCTTGATAATTTTTTCCGGGTGCTCTGCGGCAACTTTTTCAATCTCGACGCCGCCTTCGGTCGAAGCCATGATCACGTACTGCGATCTCGTCCGATCCAGGACAACCCCCACATATAATTCGCGTTCGATCTCCAATCCTTCCGCGACCAAAATTTTCTTAATGACTTTTCCGTTAGGTCCGGTTTGATGCGTCACCAAGACGTTTTTCAGCATTTTTTCGGCGTATTCCCGGACTTTTTCAATGTCCGTCGTGAATTTTACACCGCCGTGCAGAATGACTTCATTTCGCTCTTTATGATGATAAATAGTGCCTTTCCCGCGTCCTCCGGCATGAATTTGCGCCTTGACAACCCACGCGTTGAAGCCTTGGGCTTTCAGGGCTTTCGCCGCTTCAACCGCTTCAGTCACCGTGGACGCCGCAATGCCTTCCTGAATGGGCACACCGAATTTTTTCAAAATTTCCTTGCCTTGATATTCATGAATATTCATGCTCGACATCCTCCGCCAGGTGAAACGATCATCATGACCTTTTCGCACGTTCCCAAAAATTTGAAGAATATAACATAAACATACGGATTATCAAAATCTTTTTTTACAGTTACCGGATTCACTGTGCGCGTCCGCGCGCATCGGAGGATTCTATGGCAGAACTTAACCAATTTCTTCTCTTGCACGTGGTTTTAGTTTTGCGTAATATTCCCCTCGTTGAATCACATTGGAGTTATGATCATGGCGCAAAGAATCCAACGGCTTTTAGCCATTGTGGAAATCGGTAAAATCCTCAACTCGACGCTGCATCTCGATAGAATTCTTGAGATCATCTTAGACACCGCATTAGAGCAATTGAAGGCCCACCGTGGCACGGTCTATTTAATTGACTACGAGAAGAAAGAACTCTGGTCAAAAGTTCTCAAGGCAGGGACGTTAGTGGAGATACGTCTTCCCATCGGAAAAGGAATCGCCGGGTTTGTTGCGAAAACAGGAAACAAAATTGTTCTAAAAGACGCGTATCAGGACGCCCGGTTTAATCCGGAAGTGGACCGGGAAACGGGTTATCACACCAAGACCATGCTCTGCACTCCGATGAACGATCGTAACCAAAAAAGAATCGGGGTATTTCAAATCATCAATAAGAAAAAAGGCTTTTTTAATCAGGACGATATTAAATTCCTCGATTTGCTTTCTGTGCACGCCAGTATCGCCATCGAAAACGCGCGGCTGTACCAAGAGACCATAGAGATGGAAAGACTGCAAAAAGAACTGGAAGTCGCGGCCACCATCCAAAAAATGATTCTGCCGAAGGAGATCCCGCAGCCGGAAGGATTTGAAATTACCGGGCTCAACGTTCCAAGTAAACAGGTGGGCGGCGATTATTACGATGTGATCGATCTGCCGTTTGGAGAGATCGCGCTGGTGATCGCGGATGTATCGGGCAAAAGCGTTTCGGGCGCTTTGCTGGTTTCCACGCTGCAAGCTTCCCTGCGCGCATATCTGGAAGGCAGCTTTGAGCTGACCAATCTGGTTGGTAAATTAAACCGGATCATCCTGAACGATTCGACGGCAGAAAAATTTATTACATTTTTTATCGCCATTCTCGATCCGCGATCCCGTATTTTAAAAACCGTGAATGCCGGCCACAACGCTCCGCTCCTGGTGCGTAACGGACAGCTCATGAAGCTGAGCCAGGGAGGAGTGCCCTTGGGATGCGTCGAATTTGACCGGTACCAAAGCGAACAATATCAGCTGCAGCCGGAGGATCTTCTGGTCATGTTTACGGACGGAATTACCGAAGCCACCAATCTCAAAGATAAATTGTATGACGACGCACGCCTGGAGAAGCTCGTATTGGCCAATGCCCATCGATCTGCCTCTGAATTGAAAGATGTCGTCTACGAAGATGTGAAAAATTTTGTGGGCAAGGCAGAACAGTCGGATGACATCACCATGTTGGTTTTGAAAGCGAAATAGGCGGAAAAAACAGGATTTGTTAATGAAAAATGGGTTGCTTTTGATGAACAAATATGCTATTATGCGGTCGGTTCTATTTATCTCAATCACTTTGCAAAGAGAAGGTCACTATGGTTGCTGAAAGAATTACATTCGTTGATCGGGATCCCATATCTCTGATTGACGAAATGAAACTAAAAGTTGTCGAATATTTCCAGACGAACGGAAAGTCTCAGAACGCGAATGCCGGAATGATTTTCAAAACCTTCGCCATTTTGACTCTGACGTTCGGCTCGTACGGTCTTATTCTTACGAATTATTTTTCTCCGTGGGTCATGCTTCTCCTCGCTATTCTTTTCGGCATCGGCATGGCGGGTATCGGGTTTTCGATATCGCATGACGCCTTGCACGGCGCCTATTCATCGAATTCTACGATCAATCGTATCATCGGTTTCTCTTTCGAACTGCTCGGCGCGAGCGGCTATATGTGGAAACTCACGCACAACGTCATTCATCACACGTACACCAATATTCAAGGCATTGACGAGGACCTGGAAGTATCGCCGCTGCTGCGGTTATCTCCGAAATCCGAACACAAATGGTTTCACCGGTACCAGCACTTTTATGCCTTGTTGGCTTACAGTTTTGCCACTATTTTTTGGGTGTTTGTTAAGGATTACAAATATTTCTTGCAGCGCGATATCGGACCTTATAAGGATAAAAAACACCCGACCTCCGAAGTGGTCATACTCATGATATCAAAAATCGTTTATTACACCTATGCGATCATTATTCCTCTTCTTGTTTTAAACATCACGTGGTGGCAATTTGCAATTGGCTTTTTAGCAATGCACCTTACGGCAGGAATGATCCTGGGAATTATATTTCAATTGGCGCACGTCGTGGAAGGCACGGAATACCCGACCCCGGACTCCGCAGGCGTGATCGACAAAGGATGGATTATTCATGAAATGGAAACGACGTCCGATTTCGCGCGCAATAACAAACTTCTGTCCTGGTACATCGGCGGCCTCAATTTTCAGATCGAGCATCATCTGTTCCCTAAGGTCTGCAGCGTACACTATCCCGCCATTAGCCGTATCGTTCAGGAAGTTGCCGAAAAACATTCCGTGCGTTACAACCACCATGAGACATTGAGTGAAGCCATTCGCTCGCATTTTAAGATGCTGAGACAATACGCCCGCGGATAAGTACGGTTTATTCTTGATTATATTTATGACCCTCATGCCTGAACGGATGAGGGTTTTTTTATGAATGGAAACGGCAGCGATTATGCAACGGGCTCTTACATCTTCTTTTTTATCTGTTTTTTCTCGATGAGATGACGCTGGGGCCTGACGGTGATCTCCGAAATAATCGTTCCTTCCGGCTGCAGCAAAATAGTTTCGATCAGCCGGGCAATCGTGTCCGCAGTAAGATAGCTTTCCGGATCCTCATGCTCTTTGAAGTTCGACCGGTCGTAAAAACTCGTTTTTGTGATATCCGGATTGATCGTCACGACCTTGACACCGCTTTTGCGCACTTCATCAAACAGCGAATTACCGAAATGCCTCAAACCCGCTTTCGTTGCGGCATAAGCGCAGCCGAATACACTCGTCTTCAGCGCGGCGACCGAAGAGACCGTGATTACAAAACCTTTGCTCCTTTTCAATTCGCGTAGTAATAATTTGGTCAGAACCAGCGGCGCCAGCAAATTCGTCTGCACCATGCGTTCTATCTGCGCTACCGGAATTTCCTCATGCGGAGCGAAATACCCCACGCCTGCATTATTGATCAACACGTGAACGGCGCTTTCAGTTTCCAGAATATCTTTGACGACGCGTTCCAATTGACGGAGGTCTGTGACGTCGCATACCACCGGTAGAAAATTCCTGGCGCTGAATTTTGATTTTGAGAAATCGCGCGCAAGACCGTAGACTTTGTAATTGAGCTCGATCAATTTCCGGGCTGCGCTCAAACCGATACCGGAGGAAGCGCCGGTGACAATGGCTGTTTTCATATTGGAACCTCTGACTGTGAAAAGACTCAATGATTTACATGAAGATTTTTTGTTCCGGAAGATACTCCGATAATAACCCGGACACAAATGCCAGGGCTTCCCGTCTCTCCTGCTCGCCGTAAGACACCGAATGGCCGTTAACCTCAAACGGATAGTGCAGAAGGTCCGAATCGTTTCGCTGCTTCTTCATCTTCCGCAAATACTCCGCATTCATGCGGAACACACCCGCGCTGACATCGTAAATTTTCGCGGGCTGAATTCGGCTGAACGTTTCTCGAATGCACTTCTCATAAGAGGCTTGCCAGCCGGGCGACAAAAGAATCGGATCGAAGCACAAGCGAACTTTCCACCCGTCTTCCGTCGCCTGCCGCACCGCTTCCAACCTCCTCAGAAATGAAGGCGCGCCGTTTTCCTGAGTTGAAGCGATTGCTCCAGGCGACAGCGTCCATGCCAGTACAACATTTTCGGCCGGTTTCATACGCTGAATCGCTTTATAATTGCCGCTTTTGGTACGAATTTCAACGGTTAATTCCTCTTTATCCCGCGCAAAATCGATCCACGCCGCGCTGTACGGCACGATATTTTCGAAAGCCAATAGATCCGTGTCGTAAGAAATAGCCAGATATACCGGGTGGCTCTGCAGTTTTTTTGAAACCGCGTCAAAAAAGTCATCCCCGTTGACGAAGACGACGACATTTGCCGACGGATACATACCCTGCAAATAACAATATGAGCAATTATAAACGCAATTTAATATCAATGAATTATAATAGAAATGCTTATGCCCCATCCGCTGACTGAAATCCGATCCTTCGTATAGGAAATGATCTTTCTTTACGGCGAGAATTAATTTCATCGAATGCTTCTGCAATTGAAAATCCTGATTCGGACGATTGAAAATATTTTTGTAATGACCGACGGGTATGCATTCGGCGTGCGGAAATTTGGCCAGTATGCGTTGCGCGGCAGGATAGCGCAGCGCGGCCTCTTCAAAATAGACATGTGAAAAATGATTATTGAATAAGGATTTGCCGGATACGGTCGAAGGCATGCTTGTTGTCACTTTTAGTTTGAATGTCGATCGTTAAGAAAGTCCTTAACACGGCCAGCTCGCTTTGATTTCTCACTTTGTAGCTTTTGGACCAGTCCTGCAGTTGACGGAATTGCGTTTCCGTTAATCGCAGCCGCGTGCGAATGCTTGCGAGTAATTCAACTTCACTTTCAGAAAAAATGAGAGCCGGCAAAGGACTCACCTCCTGAAGGTGCCGAATACATTTCTCAATGTACGGCAGATTCTTTTCCACCAGCCCGCTGATGAATTCTTTTGAAATGTGGGATAGTTCGAGAAAATCGGAAATGATTTTCAAACACACTATCCGATGCGGCCCAAGGAACATCGCCGCCGCCTGAAAAAAACCGGAAGCCTCCATGTCCACCAAATCCAAATTCATTCCTGAAATATTCTCCGTAACCACCGGCCGGTCAAAGGTCACTAAAGAGGACTCGGGAAATTCGATTTTCCGGATCGGATCCGGAAAAAATTCCCGCCCGCTTGCGTGGTCGGTAACCTTGTTTATAACGCACACGTCACCGATCTTTCTTTGTGCATTCGCACTTCCGCAAATACCGAAATTAATGACCGCCGCGTGCTCGGACCTGTTATTCAATACGCATGTCGTCGCGACCGCGGACCTGATTTTCCCCATTCCGCTGACGATCAAAGTAATTTCGGCGTTGCGAAACAGATCAAATTGAGTTGAGGATGGATCTTTTTTTAAATCAAATAAAGAGATCAACGGTTTGGCTTCGCAGTGCAGGGCCGTGACGATATCAATCAAAGGAATTTCAACTTTCTTTTTTTTTTTCGCATAATTCCAAAAGAACACCTCCGGTAGATTTGGGATGAACAAACGCAATTTTAGAACCGTGCGCGCCGTTCTTAGGAAAACTGTCGATCAACTGAAAGCCTTTCTGCTTAAGGTCGGTCAATTTGGATTCGATATCCGTCACTTCAATCGCGATATGCGCGATGCCTCCTTTACCGCCGTGGCCGGCGATAAACTTGGCGATCGGGCTCGCCGGGTCCGTCGCTGCGAGTAATTCGATCTTCGATTCACCGATCTGAAAAAACGCCGTTTCAACTTTTTGATCTGCAATGATCTCACGGCCCTGATACGTAAACCCCATCGCCCGGTAAATTTCAATTGCCGATTCCAAATTGGTCACGGCAATACCAATGTGATCAATTTTATTAAGCTTCATGCTTCTCATTATTAGATTGTACGGCCGCTTTCAACGTATTTTTTAGCAGCATCGCAATCGTCATGGGACCTACACCGCCCGGTACCGGGGTGATCGCGGAGGCGACCTCTTTCGCGGAATCAAAATGCACATCGCCGACCAGCCGCGTTCCGGACTTCGTAGTGGGATCGTCGATACGATTGATCCCTACGTCTATAACGACCGCGCCTTTTTTGAGCATAGCGCCCGTGAGCATCTCCGGTTTCCCCGCCGCAGCGATCACGATGTCGGCTTGTTTTGTAAAATAGGCCATATCCGGCGTTCCGGTGTGACAAACCGTTACGGTCGCATTAGCGCCCTTGGATTTTTGTATCAGCATGTTGGCAAGCGGTTTGCCGACAATATTGCTGCGCCCCACGATCACCGTGTGTTTTCCATCCGTATCGATCCCGCTGCGAGTCAATAATTCCTGAATGCCGGCAGGCGTGCACGGAAGAAAGATCGGATCGCCCATGGCCATTTTACCAACGTTGTACGGGTGAAAACAATCCACATCTTTGTGCGGCGCGATCGCGTTGATAACGGCGCTTTCGCGAATGTGCTTCGGCAAGGGCAGCTGAACCAAAATGCCGGAAACCTTTTTATCGTCGTTCAATTGCCGAATGAGATCAAGCAATTTTGTTTCCTCGGTCTCGGCCGGTAAATGAATGGTTTCGTGATCCATACCCGCTTCCACACACGCTTTGCCTTTATTTCGCACATAGACCTGGGATGCAGGATTCTCGCCGACCAATACGGCCGTGAGCTTCGGAATGATATTCCTTTTTTTCAGCGCCTCTACTTCCTGTTTGATTTCCAACTTGATTTCCTCGGCAATTTTTTTTCCGTCAATGATCACTGCGCTCAAACCGATGGCTCCTTGGTTACGTGTGGTCTATTCTGATTCTTTCGATATGCGTCGCTTTCCCGGTTTCCGTATCGACTGTAAAAAACGCCCCGTGCAATTTCAGCTCACCCTGCGACGGCTCGAATTTAAAATACGTTTGTAAAATGAATTTACTGATTGCCGCTTCTTTTTGCATTCCGATCACGCCGTCGTGCGGACCCGTCATGCCGACGTCCGTAATAAATGCGGTGCCTTCCCGCGTAATGTGCTCATCGGCCGTCTGCACGTGGGTATGCGTGCCGAGGATCGCGCTGACTTTACCGTCTACGTAATGTTTGAACGCGATCTTTTCCGCCGTCGCTTCCGCATGAAAATCCACGATGATCACATTCGTCTGACGTTTCAAGACCTCGATCTCGCGCTCGCCCGTACGAAACGGACATTCAAGATCATACATATACGTTCGTCCCTGCAAATTCAGGACCCCTACTTTAACACCGCCGGGCAATTTGAAAATAGCGGAACCTTTGCCGGGATTGCCGACCGGGTAATTATGCGGACGCAGTAAATAATTCTGAATTTTCGGACTTTCGGCATAAAAAGTTTTTTTCCGGTCCCAAATGTGATTACCGCTGGTGATGACGTGCACCCCGAGCGTGAACAATTCCTCACACATGGTCTCGGTGATCCCTTTGCCTTCCAGCACATTTTCCCCGTTAGCCACGACAAAATCTGCCCGCCGGTCCTTGATGAGATTCGGCAGCAGCGCTCTGACGAGATCCATTCCCGGCTTGCCGAAAATATCGGCAATGTGTAAACATCGTATTTCCATTGAACTCCGTTTTTCAGATAATGTACAAAAACCGAACACATAAACAAGAATTGAAAGACATTGCATCATTTGGTCATTTAGTCATTCGGTCATTTTGTGATTGAAATTCGAAAATGACAAAATGACTTAATGGTCAAATGACTAAATAATGCCATGCAGGCTTTTCCCGGGCGCAGCCAGAGCGTCGACACGCTTCGTGATTTCCGGATCTTCCTCCAACGGCGGCGCGTGATGCGGTTTCATGCGCGCATCGATCACGAGCGGTCCCCGGCAGCCCCAGTGCTTATCGTAAACGAACGGGTCGACGCCGCTGATATCCGCCGCCGGATTAGAGCGCGTGAATGCGACCCATAAAAAGTTATTCAGCGTTTTTGCCGCAAATTCACTGTCATCCGTTAATACGATAAGCGGAAACGCTTCAAAATATTTTTTATCCGAAAAAAACTGACAAAATAATTCCCGGCCTTTTTCGCCTTTGATCTTATCCCGGTACGCCGGCGCACCGACCGTCAGCACTCCGGGCATTACGATTTTGGGATGATGAAATCCGTCCGGCATGGAAAGTTCCCGGGGCAGACTCGTACCGAGCTCCCGGCGAACGCCTCCCGCCGCCGCGATCACGACCTTCGAACCCTCATTTAAACCGGCGCCTGAATAGTCAAGCGTATCGATCGTCGTGCGGGTCTCAAAATGCAGATCCGTTTCCCAATTTACGCGCTGAAGCGCATGAATTAAGAATTCCTGAATGTTATGAATATTCAGATCCGGATCATCTTCCTTCGCAATGATGAACAGGTATTTCGCCAGGGAAATCTGACCCTGCCCTAAGAGTGCATGAGCGATCGTCAATATTTCCTGCGGCCGTCTCTCGCCGTAAGGTACGTAACGCTCGCTTCCGATTGCCAGCAGCAGCGGGTGCACGCCCGCCGCGTCCACCGCATGAACGGCATGGAGCCCGGGAATGAGAGTCGGGATCACCGGTCCGGCAATTTCATGCACGAGTTCACCGAACGTTGTGTCTTCCTGCGGCGGCCTCCCAACCACGGTGAACGGCCAAATCGCATCGCGGCGATGAAAAATCTTTTCTATTTTCATTACGGGAAATTCATGCGTTAAACTGTAATATCCCAGATGATCCCCGAACGGGCCTTCCGGCAGCATGGTGTGCGGATCAACCGTTCCGATCATACAAAAATCCGCATCGCAGGCGAGCACGTAGCCTTCCGAATTTTTCACATAGCGAAACCTTCTTCCGCCGAGCGCGCCGGCAAATGCAAGTTCTGAAAGACCTTCCGGTAAAGGCATCACGGCGGCCACCGCCAGAGCGGGCGCACCCCCCACGAAGACGCTGACCTTCAATTTTTCGCCGCGTCGAATGGCTGCGTGATGATGAACGCCGATCCCACGATGAATTTGATAATGTAAACCGGCTTGTTCATTAGGTGCATACTTGCCGCCGGAAATCTGGATCCGGTACATGCCGAGATTCGACATGGTCCTGCCTGGAAAATCCGGATGTTCGGTGTAGACCTGGGGCAGCGTGATAAAAGCGCCGCCGTCTTTAGGCCAGCATTGGATCTGCGGAAGTTGGTCGGCGCGGCATTGATGCGCAAACACAGCTCCCGACAACCTTCTCATCGGGAGTAGATTCAGCACACTCAGCGACAACGAAGAATAACGAAGCGGTTTCTTAAGTAAAAGCGAGGGATCAATTTTTAGTTCGACCAGTTTCTTTACGGCTTCGAGCGTATCGCGAAAAATAAATCGCGTCCGCTCCATCGTTCCGAATATATTGGACGCGCACGGAAAGGGCGTTCCCTTCACGTTCATATACCACAGCGCCGGTCCTCTGGCTTGGTATACCCTGCGTTGGATCTCTGCCATTTCCAGAAACGGATCCACTTCCTCCGTGATGCGGACGAGATGGCCGTTTCTTTCAAGATCGAGCAAACACGCGCGCAAGTTTTTATATGCCATGGTAAATATCCTGTAACGTCAGCCATGTTAATAAAATTCATTGATAAATAAAATAGACAAATCGCACGACGACATTTTAGTTGTTTATGGTTTCCGCGTTGAGTATTCTCCTTCACAACGCTTTGATCGGTGTAAAAATGGAAAATCACTCTCTCGTCTGGCTCCGCCGCGACCTGCGGCTCGCGGATAACACCGCCCTGAACAATGCTATGCAGGAAAGCAATAAAGTGTCACTCATTTTTATTTTCGATGTCCATATTGTTAACGGACTTCCTAAAAATGACCGGCGGATCTCGTTCATCTGGGAATCGCTCGAAGATATGAATGTTCAATTAGCTAAGAAAGGCGCGGATCCGATCGCCATAATATTTGGAAAGCCGGAAGAGATCATACCTCAAATTCTACTGAGGACTTCCTTTACGGCCCTCTATCTCAATCATGACTATGAGCCCTATGCCATCGGTCGTGATTCGATAATTGAGAAGTTCTGCCGTCGGAATCACATCTCCTTTCACGCATTTAAAGATCAGGTCATGTTTGACACATCCGAGATCATCAAAGACGATGGAACCCCGTATAGAGTTTTCACTGCGTATAAGAACAAATGGCTGTTGGAATTAGAAAAATCCCCGCCGGATGCAGCTGCTACAAAAGCTTTCGTCTGGAAAAAAGTAGTACGTTTAAAAATTAATGACAAATCAGTTAACTCCCTGACCGATTTGGGATTTGATTCGCAAACAAATATTCTTACGGGTGGAGAAACGTCGGCTTTAAGAACGTGGAAAGCGTTCCAAAATAATTCTCTCGCCGGCTATTATAGAGTTCGCGATCTGCCGGCATTGAACCGAACTTCGCACCTATCCCCTTATTTGCGGTTTGGCAATATTTCGATTCGCAGGCTGGTCCGTTATTTGGCGCCGCAAAAATCCGCCGGTGCGAGGGTTTTCTTGTCCGAGCTGATCTGGCGTGAATTTTTTATGATGATTCTTTTCCACTTCCGGCATGTTGTGACCGGTAACTTCAATTCTCAATATGACGGTATTCCATGGATAAATAACAAGCGCTGGTTTCGGGCATGGTGCACGGGCAGGACGGGATTTCCAATCGTGGACGCGGGCATGCGCGAACTCAATTCCACCGGTTACATGCATAACCGCGTGCGAATGATCGTCGCTTCATTTTTGGTTAAACATTTGCATGTGGACTGGCGATGGGGAGAAAAATATTTTGCCAAAAACCTGCTCGATTTTGAGTTGTCCAGCAACAATGGTAATTGGCAATGGGCGGCGGGAACCGGCGTGGATGCCGCTCCCTATTTTAGGATCTTCAATCCGCTGACCCAAAGTAAAAAATTCGATCCGGATGGAATTTACATAAAAAAATGGATCCCGGAATTGCGCGGCCTCTCATCGAAAGAGATTCACGATCCGATGGATGCCGTGAGATCTGAATATCCAACGGCGATGATCGACCTGGGCAAAGAAAGACAAATTTGTTTGCAGCTCTACAGTACAATAAAAAAGCCCCGCTGAATAACGGGACTCTTGAAAGAATCATGTGAAAGTTCACATTCAATTAAATTCATTGTTGATGAAAACCTTAGAAATTATAAAGTAACCCGACGGCGATCACTTCTTTGAACTGGATCTTCGACTTGCCATTCGAATTTTTCACGTTGTGATCTTTGATCAGCTGCGTGCTGACGCTCGAACTGACGATCTTGTTGACTTTCAGAAGCAACAGATTCTCCCAATTGACGACTACGTGTTTGAGGTCGTCGTAGGAATCAAACAAATTCAATTTCGTCTGAAAATCCACGCCTTCCATAAGTTTGGTTTTGTAGCCGCTGTTGATCTGCCATCCGAACTGCATCAGCGTCTTCTTTCCGGCCTTCACGCCGAAAGCTCCGTGCGCCGATAACGAATCATCGGTGACGATCGTCGCTTTGCCGGTTATTGGCGAGATGAGTGCGAAGAAGTGGTCATTGGGCCTGTATTCCGCGCCAAGGGAGAGCGTCAAATAACCCGGCGCCATGAATTTGGATATGAGTGTTTTTGGCGAAGTGTTGAAATCATAGCCCTTCGCAAATTGAGTGCGGAAGTCCAGAAGCCCGCTGTATCCCCAGGCACCAACCAGCGAACGGCCATACTTTGACGTGAAAATCAACTTATCATCGCTTTTCCGTACGGAATTTTTTCCCTGCTTAACGATTCCGTAACCCAGGTCCAACGTATTGTCCCACGCAACGTTATCTTTTTTCATATTTGCAAACAAGCTCACTAGTCCGTTAGTCGCCAGCGAGTTATCCCCGCCCGCTGCCCAATTTTTCAGGCTCACCTGGCTGAGATTCAAACCGATCGCGCCTCCGGTTTTCCACGTGGTGTCTTTTTTGGCTTCCTGGCCGGTCTCCTGGGAAAAAGCGACAGATGTAAAGAACAGCAGGCTGAGAATTGATCTCATTTTCATACTTCAACTCCTGTATAGTTTTGTGGTTTCGTTGGCTTAATCAACTTTGGTGTACGATCCTATATGTGATTCGAATTCCATAAGCGGCTCCATCCGTTCGTCTATGGCCTTGTATTCGTCCAGCCGTTGTTTTCTAAACTGATCGTAAGCTTCTTTGGAGGCCCATCTGTCCACACTGATATACTGGCCGCTGTCCTGAATATCAGTCAAGAGTTCGGTGCCGAGATAACCCTGGCCGTTCTTAAAAAACATCGCCCATTCACCGGACGGGCCGTACGCTTTTTCAAAATCCTTTTCACTGCCCTCCTTTACCGTGAATTTCCAAATAATGATGTACATGAATTCGTTCTCCGATCGTAGATGGTTGATTATCTCTTAGTACAATGGTCTGTTTGCTGAAATCCGCTCTGCGAGATATCCCGTTACAAATCCGGCGACCGCAAAGATGAGTCCGAACACAATATATTCCAAACCGTTTTCCTTAATTGACTTGGAAATTGAAACCGTGATCCAATGATGAGAACTATTGAAGTAAAAAAAAACAGTGCCCAAAAAGCCCGAGAGACTCGACCAATAAACCGCACGAACGGGAATGGCGCCGCCTATCGTGGACAGGACGGGAATGGCCACGGTCGTGCTTAATATTCCCGACGAAAGATAGAAAATATCCCAGAGAGAATCAACATTCAACGCTACAAAAAACGTAATGGCCAAAACGCACGCGTTCGAGACTTTAGATTGGAAAAGATTCTTGATCTTCAGTACATCGCGGCCGATATTCAAGCTGACGATATTCGTACAGGTATCGATCGTGCTCATCGCTGCCGTCAATAAGCCCAAACCTAAAAAACCGACCAACACGGGATTCTGATAAGGAGCAATGATGGCGGAAATAATTTTTTCCGCGTTGTGGCCGATAAGTTCCGCCGATCCGGCAACCTGCGGCGGAAAAAGATTTAATGCACTCACGGCGATGGCTGCGGGCACGATACCGACAAACAAAAATGAATTGATTAAGCCGATGCCTGCGGCTTTGCGGGCCTCTTTCGCATCCCTTGCCGCCTGAATACGCAGCCACAAATCTGCTTCGCTGAGCCAGCCCGGAAAATACGCGCAGGCCGTGATCACGATCAGAACGATCAGTTGTGTATCAGGCACCATCGAATGAGCTTTGGCGGGCTTTAATGATAACCATTCAATGTTTCCTACCCGATCCACCGCCATCAGCGAAACGGCCAGCAAATACGCCGCGACAAAAACAAATTGAAATTTATCCGTCTTAACCACCGCCGAAAACCCGCCCCACGTCGAATAAATACCGATGGTAAGCGTGATCAGGAACATGATCGTCTTTTTATCGATCCCAAGCGGCGCCTCCAATAGATTACCCGCCACATAAACCTCCGCGCCCGCCCAAATAAGAAATACGACGATCTGCGCGACACTGATCACGAGCGAGGCCCGATTTCCAAATCGCTGGCGCACCATTTCCGGCTGACTGAATGCCGGCATCTTGTGGTATCGCGTCGATAAGAAATAAATCCCGCTCAAACCGGCCATCCACGGCACGGTCATTAGAAGGAATCCTGAAAAACCATACCAATAAAATACCTGAATGGCGTACACGCACGACCAGGAGATAGACATGAATCCTGCCGACAAAGAAAACCCTGCCGACCAGCCGGTTAAAGATTTTCCCGCCGTCCAGAAATCCTCACCCGTTTTGGCGCCGCGGCTGCTGAATCCGAGGTAAATGAGATAGGACAGAAATAGTATGAAAATGATCCAAGTAATCATTTTTAGTTATCAGTTATCAGTTGTCAGTTGTCAGTTGTCAGTTATTAACTATCAATTGTACTGACGCGATTTGAATTCTTAGGATGGAAATGCAAGGCAGGACAAGCTTTAAATTACTCGAATTTGTATTCGACTTTGGTCGTGATTTCCGGGCGTACGCGTACGGTGATCTCGTAAAATTTTGAGAAATTGGGGTGCGTGAACCGGATCTTGTGAAAACCCGGCTGAATTTCAATGACGCCGGGCGTTTGGCCATCGTCGCGCAAAACCGTATTGATGTAAATTTGTGCACCGGGCGGGTTGGTCGTACATTCCAGAAATCCGTTCGGATTTAAGAAAACAACCGTCGTTTGCGTCGTATCGTTTTTATCAACCTTGACCGACTTTATTTTCTTCTCCTTCTTATTAACTGCTTTGATTTTATGTATGCTCGCCAGAAGCCTGGGAATATACACCGGCGCAGTTCCTGCCAGTGTTTCGCTGTCGTCCAGATAAACTTCGGCTCCCGTCGGATTGGATTTGACCAGCAGGACTCCGTACATCGGCTTCAAGGAGTCCGATAACTCAATGGTTGAATCCGCTTTGATGAAAAGTTTTCTCTCCACATCTTCATATCCGTCCAGGTGCACGATGACATTTTGCTCGCCGACTTCGACGCTGTACTTGTTGGATTTGGAATTACGATACATCTTTTTTCCGCCGACGATCAATGACACGGTTTCCGGGAAGGCTTTTTCAAGGGAAACCGTTCCGCGTAATTTCTCAAGAAATGCATCTATTTGGTTCAACCGGTATTTCCGGAGCGAAACGTTCTTCTTGGTGGTCACATGATCTTCTTTGGAAAATAACAACGTGTAATTTCCTCCCGGAAAAGGAAAATTCTCTATCGGCGTATAACCGATAAATCTTCCGGAACTCGTTTCCACTTTCGCCATTTTGGGTACCGACGTAATCGTGAAATACGACGTATCGATGCCCGGCCGGATTTCCACAGGAGACAATTTGAGGTTGGCGTTCACTTCTTTGCCTTCACCCGTCGCAAAAATCAAGTCCGTCTCATACGTATCATAAAATTCGCGTTTAATGACGAGTCTATGTTCACCGCTGCCGATGCTGTCGATCCTCAAGATATTTCCGGCGGCAGCTATTTCGGTGCCGTCAATCGTGACCGTTGCATCCGGCACATTGATGGTCACCAGCAGCGACGCGGGTTTTTTACCCGATTTCGATAAACTGCTTGAAGTCGAGCGGCCAAATGTGACCATCACAATGAGAAGTGCGGTGGCAATAAATGAATAAATAGACAGGCCAACCAGGAGCTGTTTGTAATCCAGGACCTCAAGGGCTTTTCGGATAACCGTATCGGTAAGATTCTCATTCTTGGCTTTGTCCGCGGCGGGAGCAGGCTGGGTCATGGTCAGCGTGAGTTCAACCCGGCGAATGTCCTGTGCCAAAAAATCCACCGTGCGGTAGCGTTCATCGGCATTACGGCGCAGCGCGCGCGAAATGATAGTGTCAAAAACGGGTGGCACCAGCGGATTCACGACGCTGACCGGCGTTGGGTTTTCGTTGACGACCTTGTACATAACTTCCGTTAAATTGGCGCCCGTGAAGGCCTTGCGCTGAGTCAGTAATTCATAGAATACGGCGCCAAGTGAAAAGATATCCGCGCGATGATCGACCGGTCTTCCGGTGATCTGCTCCGGCGACATATATCCCGGCGTACCGAGAATCGTTCCGACCACAGTGTTAGTCGAGGTGGTCACTTTCGCAATTCCGAAATCCATGATCTTGGCGCTGCCGTCGTTCGTCACAATGACATTCGCAGGCTTGATATCGCGGTGAATCACGCCATTTTTGTGTGCGTAGCTCAAGCCGTCGCAAATGTGGAGCATGATCTCGATCATACGATTGACCGGCAGCTCCGGTTCGTTTTCGATGATCTGTTCCAGCGTTTTTCCTTCGACGTATTCCATCGCGATGTATGTGGTGTCGCCGTCCTCTTCCACATCAAATATGGTGACAATATTGGGATGCGACAGCTTGCCGGCAAATTGCGCCTCGTGAAGAAACCGTTCACGAAATTCTTTAATTCTTTCCTCGGGTACTTCCCCTTGCAGCTGCAGCGTTTTGATCGCAACGACGCGGTCGATCTTTTCATCCAGCGCTTTATACACGATCCCCATCGCGCCCTGGCCGAGCACGCTGACGATCTTAAACCGGCCGAGTCTCTCAATTTTAGAATCGTTGGGCATTACGTTGTATAAGTTTATTATTATGAAAGGAAAATCATATAAAGATAAAATTTATATTCCACGATGGCAAGACAAAAACCAAGGTTTTGAAAAAATCAAATTGCTGGAAATCTTCCTGATGCGCGGTTGACATTTGATTTTCTTATGAATAACTTCCGGTAAAGAAAAGAGGTGATGGTATGAATGAGGTCAAAAGCTTGACGGCAAACAAAATTTCTTAAGAAACTCAATGAATGTCATAAGTGATTCGGAAGGCATGAATTTGAAAAATATTTTGCAATGCTTGAATCATTTTTCAAACCATTTGTTGTACAAATAAAGAAGTTGGAAGACCCGGGGCCTACCATTTAACCGGGCCGCCACGATTTCCAGTTCAACGCTACTATTTCGTATTTTTCGTCAAATATTCTGTGACCAACTTCCTATACGCTTGCCATTTTTCATCTTTCAAAGTATACTTGAAGTGCCGGTATATCGGAATCAAAGGACGCCCGAGTTTGTTTGAACTTTTTGGAAATGGGACTTTGTGTTTTGCGCTGTAAATATTTTTCGCTGAGCCTGGTTTGACGCCGTCTTTTAGCAGAACCTTCACAATAATTTCAGCCGTAGCTATAACCGGAATGTTTTTGTCAAAATTTGCGTCCAGTTCCATTTTAAGATAGGGTATCCATACTTTTGCCGCCTTCGTCCAGTCTTTTTCATGTTCGCCTGTCTCTTTCTCGAAATAGTTTTGACAGACGTTTTGAACGTAAATATCTTTCATTGAAAGGCCGATGAGATTGAGATTATCTTCAATGCCTTTAAAATACCGATCATCCCCCGGCTTATTCGGATCCAAATCAAAAACAAAACTGAATGTTTTTCCTTCCTTATTCGAGGGATCGGCTCCGAGAACAATAGCGCGAACGCTCTCGGGAGAAATGCAGAAGGGACTGGGCGGAGCGACATCATACTTCCCAGTAATTTTCAGTTTTTCACTAAGCTGTTTGTAAATTGCTTTGATGTCCGCGTTTTCAAGTTTTTTTAACATAATTCACCTCTATGTTATTTTTTGTTTTTCCATATTGAGATGCTCTAAAAGGCTCTTAAGATATTTTGACTTGGTGAGGAAGGGATGGCCATCTGTCTCTATTAATCGCTGTTTTTATGGTTTTACGATCCAACGCAAAATTGAAAATACAGGCGGGAATGGGAATCCCCCGCGACTTTTGTCCTAAGTTGGATGAGAATCCTTCCCCCTTTAATAAAGGGGGGTGGCAATTCCGGGGGGATTAAATTCGCGGGTGAAATTACAGGTCACCCCTACGGGGTTCTGAATTTTTTATTTTACATTCAGCTACACACAGTTCGCCCCTACGGGGCTTACTTGCGGAAAGGGTGAGATTCTCAGCCAGAACTCCAGCGTAATGAATAATGAGCAATGAATAATGAGTAATAGAAAGATCTACCCGATCAACGTCCATTAATCATTACTCATTATTAATTATTCATTATGAAGCGGAGAGGGTGGGATTCGAACCCACGGTAGATTTGCACCCACACCGGTTTTCGAGACCGGCTCCTTCAACCACTCGGACACCTCTCCCACAACTTAAAATTTGCTGGCTCCTTTGCGCCATAGGCGCATCAGCCTCAGCCAGAGGCTGACGGGTCCGGCTGAAAACCACTCGGACACCTCTCCTAATAAGCCCGCAAGGATAAGAAATTAATCTCTTTTCTGCAATTATTTTTTCAATATCTCTTCTCCGCAATTGACAACCGCTTTGATCAACATATCGAAATCCTCATACCGGCTGCGATGATTGACGATCGCGACGCGTAATACGAATTTGCCGTTGAGTGTCGTACCGGACGGAACAGCGATCCCGCTCTCCTGCACGCGAATCAGGATCTCCTCATTAATTTTATTTAGTTCGTCTTCATTCAATCCATCTGAGAGATACCGGAAACAAACCACATTGAGCGGGACGGGCCCCGCCAGCTCTAAGTTGGGATGCTGCTTGATCCGGTCTGCGAGATATTTCGCCTGATCTACATTTTGCCGAATGAGATCCGTAAACGCGTTCATGCCGTAGGCCTTGATCGTCATCCAGGCCTTGAGCGCTTTGAAACCACGCGTGAGTTCGATGCCGCGCTCCGCAAAAGGCAGTCCTCCGGCAATGACACCGCGTGATGTTTCAGCGATGTAACTGGCGCCGCTGGCAAATGTTTTGCGATGCTGCTCCCCGTCGCGTATGAGCACGCAGGCAATTTCATAAGGAAGATACATCCATTTATGAAGGTCAAATGCGATCGAATCGGCTTTTTCAATTCCGGCAACCAGCGGCTTCAACTCCGGAACTATTCTCGCAAGCGCTCCAAAGGCTCCGTCAACGTGAAACCATAATTTTTCGTCATAACACAAACGCGCCAGAGATTCCAAATCATCTATCGCGCCCGTATTGACCGTGCCGGCATTGCCGATCACGCAAAACGGCTGAAGTCCACTGCGCCGGTCTTCGCTGATGGAAATACGCAAAGCCTGTAAATCTATCCGGTATTCTCCGTCCACGGGAATGCGATGAAAAGAATTTCGTCCAAGCCCCAAAAGTTCTGCCGCCGATTCCGCCCAGCGATGCGTTTCGGTTGAACCGTACAAAATGAGTTTCCGGTGTTTTTCGTTTTGCAATCCTTCGTCACGTATATTGAACCCGGCTTTTGCATTTCGCGCAACAACCAGCGCTGTAATATTGGCCATGGTTCCTCCGCTGACAAGAAGGCCGCTTGTTTCTTCGGGCATACCCATCAGTTCCGACATCCATGCCAACACCTGATGTTCGACAAGCACCGGAGCCTGATTGAATCCGGCCAAGTGGGGATTCAATCCGGAGGCCAACATATCGGCCATCATCGCCAACGGAATACCGGTTCCCTGCACCCAGCCCCAAAATCGCGGATGAATATTGCCGTTGGGATATGGCAAAATACTTTCTAAAAATTCCCGATAAACGGACTCCCCGCCTTCTCCTTCGGCGGGCAGCGGCTTATTGAAATTCTTTTTCACTTTATCCGGCATCGGCTGCCAAGCCGGCTTATTTCGAATGGATGAAAGATGGTTCAGCATGTCATCCAACATGGTGTGTCCAAGTTTTCGAAAAGCGTCCCAATCCGCAGGATCAAGCGTCCGTTCTGGTTGGGCCCTGTCAATAATAGATTCACCGGATTTCATTTTATGTCACCTTTCACTATGCCGCTCCGCATTTATTTTAATTTCTCAAGATATTATCAAAGAGGATAAATTTCCACCCGTTTCTTCCTTAGGCCTTAAACCCTGACTGTGAACGAATCTCAGACCCCTCCCTTTCTCCCTCCCCTTGGTAAGGGGAGGGACGGGGTGGGGTTCTGAATTTCTACTCGTTTCTTGCGTGACGTTAGAACCCTGAAGGTTCTCAGAACCTTCAGGGTTCAATTCTGCCATGATAATATATTGAATTTTGCGCTCGTTTTACCTAAAATATGAGTAAATGATCCGTAATAACCAGACGCCATGTCCCATTTTAACCTCTACTCCTAATGCCGATCAAAAATGACACGTTGGTTTCTGCCCTTCATGAGGTAGCTCATAATTTATGGTGGACGTGGAATCAAAAAGCCCAGTTCATTTTTAAAGAACTCGCCACGCAAACATGGGAAGATTCCAATCACAATGCCGTCGCTGTTTTAAATGCGGTGACGCAATCCGAATTGCAGGCACGCATGCGGGAATCTGTTTTCGGAAAAAGAGTTCAGGAAATGCTGCAGGGTTTTCATGATTATATGCACCGTGAGAAGACCTGGGGCAGTGTCAATATGACGGAATTCAAAGATCATCCTATTGCCTACTTCAGCCCTGAATTTGCTTTGCACGAATGCCTGCCGATCTATTCCGGCGGCCTCGGCATTTTAGCCGGCGATCATATTAAATCCGCCAGCGACCTGGGTATTCCGATGGTCGGCATAGGGCTTTTTTATCGCCAGGGATATTTCCACCAAACGCTGGCCATGGACGGAATGCAGCATGAAGGTTATGACAACAATGAACCTTCCAATTTACCGCTCCAACTTCTTTCGGACAAGAGCGGGAAACCGATCGTCACTTTTGTTGAAATCGGACACAGCATCGTCAAAATCTATACCTGGAAACTTAACCTCGGCCGTATCACACTGTACTTGCTTGACAGCAATCATCCGGATAATGAGGAACACTATCGTGAACTGACTGCGCGCACTTACGGCGGCGATATCACGACCCGGATATGCCAGGAAATTGTGATGGGCATCGGCGGCGTACGTCTGCTCAAAACGATCGGCATTGAACCCGCAGTCTATCATATGAATGAAGGCCACAGTGCTTTCCTGGCGCTGGAATTGGCGCGTGAAAAACTGCTCGAGGGTAAATCGCTGGATGAAGCATTTGCCTGGGTCAAAGATCATTGCGTATTTTCCACGCATACACCCGTTCCGGCGGGGCACGATCGCTTCTCCAAGGATCTGATGCTGTTCACCCTGTCGAATTACAGCGCCGTCATCGGCATCTCCATTGACAAGATCATGGAACTCGGCCGCGTCCATGCGCAGGATGAAAAAGAGACCTTTTGCATGACGGTACTGGCTCTCAAGATGTCCAGAGCCGCCAACGCGGTCAGCGCGTTGCATAAGGACGTCACTCATAAAATGTGGCAATCGCTTTATCCGGACAAGCCCGTAGACCAGGTTCCGATCACCCACATTACCAACGGCGTTCACATTTTAGGGTGGATGAACTATCCCACGCGAAAATTCTGGCAAAAATTTCTCGGCGACGACTGGGAATACCACATCATGCAGGGCGATTTTTGGGGTAAAGTTTCCGATCCGAATTTCATACCGGATGAAGAGATCTGGGCCCTGCGTTATAATTTGCGGAGACTGCTCATTGAGTTTACCCGCATGCGGCTGCGGGAGCAGCAGCGCCGTGCCGGCAGCGACGGCATGCACTTGTTTGACTCGTTTTTATCGCCCGACGTGTTGACGATCGGATTTTCAAGACGGTTTGCGACCTACAAACGCGCCTCGCTTATTTTTTCGAACCTGGAAAAATCCATGGCGATGTTCAATGATCCCGACCGTCCGATTCAAATTATCTTTGCGGGAAAAGCGCATCCCAAAGACGATTACGGAAAAACGCTGATCAAACGCATCGTCGAATTAAGCAAACACCCTCAGCTATTCGGAAAAGTTGCCTTTATAGAAAATTACGATATTAATGTAGCCCGTTATTTGATCTCCGGCTGCGATGTGTGGCTCAATAATCCGCGGCGCCCGCTCGAAGCCAGCGGAACGAGCGGACAGAAAATAGGCATTCACGGCGGATTGAATTTGAGCATTCTCGACGGCTGGTGGCGTGAAGGGTACGACGGCACGAACGGCTTTGCCATTGGCAAAGACGAGAATCCGGACAACGAAGCCGAACAAGACCGGATCGACGAAGAAAATTTGTACCGCGCTTTGCAAAGTGAAGTGATCCCTGTATTTTATAACCGTGACGAAAACGATATTCCCCGCCTCTGGATTCAAAAGATCCGGCGCGCGATGCAGACGCTTATTCCGCAATTCAACACCGACCGTATGGTGGCGGAATACGCGTTGAAAATGTATAAGAAATAATTACAAATTACGAATTAAGAATTACGACAAGCAAGTCGTAATTCGTAATTTGGCATTCGTAATTTAGGATTTATGTCGGAACAAATCATTTACAAATTAGTGAATACGCCTGTCGGAGAAATGGTTGCCGGTGCAACCGATCGGGGTCTCTGTTTATTGGAATTTCACCGTCCTGCGCGATGGAACGAAATGAAAAACAAGATTTCCGAAATTTATAAAGCTGAACTTATCGAAGGAACTGACGCGTTCATCGGGCGGGCGGAGAAGGAACTGCATGAATATTTTGACAGAAAACGCAAGAAATTCAGCGTTCCTCTGGACGTTCGCGGAACGGATTTCGAAATTAAAGTTTGGAAACAATTGTCGAAAATCCGGTACGGTGAATTGACAAGCTATAGCCGCATTGCCAAAGATATTGACAATCCTAAAGCGGTTCGCGCGGTAGGCGGCGCCAACGGCAGCAACCATATTGCGATTATCATTCCATGTCATCGCGTGATCGGAGGTAACGGAAGTCTGACAGGCTATGGCGGCGGAATCGACAAGAAAACATTTTTACTCGCCTTGGAACGTGGAAATGGGTTTCTCTAAAGCGTCTTCAGGACTTCAATGAACCTGTCTGCATGAACGTCCGCATCAAATTCATTGTGAACTACTTCCAGAATTTTCCCTTCCGGAGAAATGATAAACGTAACCCGCTTGTTACTTAAAAGTCCGCCTAATCTCTGAACTCCGAATTTTCCGCTCAGTGATTTATCGCCGTCATGAATGAGAGAAAAAGGCAGGTCATATTTTTCTGAAAAAGCATTGTGCTTTTCGTCCGGGTCCAGACTGATGCCAAAAACCGATCCGCCCAAAGCGCGGATCTCTTTATGGCGGTCTCGAAAGTGGCAGGCCTGGGACGTGCAAATCCGCGTAAAATCTTTCGGATAAAAATATAAGGCGAAGGCTTTGTGAGTCGAAAAATCTTTTAAATTATATTCCCTGCCTATGGAATCGTCAAACTCCAAATCCGAGATCATATCGCCTGTTTTAAGCATACATTTCCTCCTTGATAACATATTCTTGATTTGATTCTATCTTCTCAACGGCAAGATAAGCGCTTTTTACGGCGCTTTCAATAGTTGAAGGCAATCCTGTGTCGGTCCAGTCCCCGATTACAAAAAAATTCGCGATCGGCTGAGCCTGCCGTAAGGCAACCGAGGAAAAGGTCGCGCTCAGTTCCTTGATAATCTGAAAATGGCAGATCGAATTTTTATCGAATGATTGAAATAAAGATCCTAATTCCTGCGCAGCCAGACGCACCATTTCTGTTCTCGATAAGCCAAGCATGTTCTCCGCATTGCTGACGGTTAATCCTATACAGCGGTTTGATTTTTTGAATATCCACTGAATCGTCGTTCCGATGCATCCCACAAAATCCTCTTTAAAAAGTTCATCCACATCCCGGTTGAGCCAAAGATAGATCGAAACGATAGGCCCCGCGGTAAATCGGGCTGCGGAACCGAAATATTCGTTGAACATATTTTCAGTCAACATATGCTTAAGCACACCCGGCGTAACGGCCGATATATACACGCCGGCTTCCAGGCATTCTCCATTTTTCAAATAGACTCCCGTGACTACATCTTTTTCGATGCGAAGGCCTTCTACCTCCGCATGTAAGCGTATATTCCCGCCGTTGTTCTTGATCCATGACCGGGCAGGTTCGACGAATAATTCAGAAAGGCTGACGCGGGGTATGATAATCTTTGAAAAGTCTCTCCCCAGTAAGAACATTTGCCTGATAGCCTTAAGAAACATTTTCGCCGAAGCCGTTTTCATGTTTTCGTTCATAACTGCTAAACAAACGGGATTCCAGAAATATTTCTTCAGACCGGCGCTTTGATGCAGGCTGTCTAACCAGGCATCCACCGCGCCGGATACGCCGGCATCACTATTTCTCATTCTCAGACCGGCGTACAGCAGCCTGAGCCGGTCTGACAAAATTAAACTTCTAAACCGCAAAACGCCGAATATCAGATGAAACGGGGAAACCAATTTTGGAAACGTCAGCGGATACAATTTTTTACCGGGCTCCCTGAACGGTATCTCGATCCGGTCTTCAATTTTAAGCTTAGCCGTCTGTCCGAGAAAATGGAGCCACCGCAACGTATAGGTATAGCAGCCCATTAAAATGTGCTGGCCGTTATCAATGACGAAATCCGTTTTCCGGTCCGCAAAAGAATACGTCCGCCCTCCGAGACGGCTGTTCTGTTCCAGCAGAGTAACGGTGTGGCCTTTATCCGCAAGCACCGTGGCCGCAGCCAGGCCGGCAACGCCTCCGCCGATAATAATTATGGTTTTGCGATCACGGTCGTCCATAGCGTCTTCCTTCAAACCAGGTTTTGATCACCACGTTGGCTTTCCGGGGTATGGGGATAGAAATTTTTTTTTCCGGCAGCCGGTCCAAATTTTTTTCGATCTTCAGGAGCAACTCGTAATAAATATTCTGCATCGCTCGCGCGGGAAAAAGCGCCTGTGACCGTTCCTGTTGGTACCGCTCATTGGCCGCGTCGTAGTAGTCATGAGCCCTCCGGCACTGCAGCCTCATCAAACTCAAATAGGCGCCCGAATGAGCGGATAAATCGAGCTCAGAGCAAGCAAACAACTTCATTTCATCCGAAGGTAAATAGATCCGGTTCCTTCTGAGATCCGATGACACATCCCGGATGATATTCGTCAGTTGCATGGCAATACCTGCATCTACGGCATAAGCTTCGGCACCTGAACCGCCTTTGCCCAAAATACGGATCGTCATTAAACCTACCGTGGAAGCGACTTTATAGCAATATGTGTATAATTCCTCAAACGTTTGGTAGCGCTTCTTTCGAAGATCCATTTCGATCCCGCCGATCAACTCGAAGAATAGTTCAAATGGGATCGTAAATTTTCTGGCGACTGCCATGACCTGATTCAAGAACGGATAATCCGAATGACCTTCCACTGCCAGGCGGGATTCATCACTCCAATGCTGCAAAAACTGAAGAGAATTGAATGACGGATCCTCGGCCAATTGATCCGCGATGTCATCGGTGTAGCGGCAGAATGCATAGACCGTCATGAGCGCTTTTCGTTTTTCTCTCGGCAGCACGAGCATAGGATAGTAAAAACTGCTCCGTGAGCGGCGGACGTAATTGGCGATGGAAATTTGCATGAGGCTATCAGTTCTTTAGAATCTTTTGAACAACAACTTTCCCAGCACTATCATTTTGTCCCAACGCGTGAGGGTCGGACGAAAATTCAACACGTCGTAATCATTGTTTTCAATTTTCTCCAATATTCTCATTCCGCTGAGCCAAATCAAAGTTATTTCAAGGCGTTCGCGAAATCTGAGAAACGGCAATAAGATTTTGCCCTCGTTGAATAAATTCCGTGTACGGTTAATCTGAAATTTCATAAGCCGCCGGAACTGTTCATTGACGACCGGCGTCCCCCAATCGGATATGGCATAGCCGCAAGTTTCCAGATCCTCGAGCGGAAGATACAACCGGCCGCTTTTCTGGTCCACAAAAACATCCTGCCAATGATTCGCTAACTGCAGGGCGGTGCATATGCGATCCGAAGCCGGCATCATGAGCCGCATCTCAGGGTGATGCGCATATCCGAGAATGTGCAACACCAGCCGGCCCACAGGATTTGCGGAATAACGGCAATAGTCAAGCAATTCCTCAAACGTGCGATACCGCTGCTTGAAAAGGTCCACTTTGAAAGCGTTTAGAATATTGTCAAAAATTTCCTTTGGGAGCATCAATTCCTCGACCGAATGCTGCAAGGCAATGAAAATCGGATCCTCGGAGCGTCCCTCGCAGCACGCATCCAGTTTCGATTGCCATTGAGCCAGCCATTCCAGCCGCCTGCTTATTTCAACCGATTTGTTATCCGTAAAATCATCTGCGGTGCGCATAAAGGCGTACGCCGCATGAAAATGCTTTCGCTTGTTTTTAGGAATAAAAAACGAAGCGACGGGAAAATTTTCGTAGTGATATCTCGCGAGTTGCTCGCAATAGGCATACGCTTCACTGACCTGAAGGGAAGTGTGGAATGTGCGTGGAAGATGTTTTTCCGCAATCATTTCTTTGTTGCAATCAGAAAAGTCAAACTCAGAGCTATAACTAGATTAACGGATACCGCCGCCGAATAGCGGCGATGCAGCCGATCGAATTCTTCTCTTTCGGGCCTCGTGTCTGCGTCACGCGGAATGTCAAAATTTTGTATGGCGGCGCGCAACGAGTCCATACGCGGTGTGATCATCTCGATGTAATAAAATAACGCCGCCGTCATGACGAGAGCCAGGCCCAGGCGGGCCAGACTTCCCTTATCTTTTTGAAAAACATATAACATCATCAATGAACCGGACAGCATGATTGCGGCGGCCCATTCGAGTTGGTTCATACGTTTAAGAATAATTCCGTTAAGTAATCCGGCCTGCGTTTTTGAGTCGAGAACGTGAAAAATCGGTGCGGCCACGCCGAAGCCGAACAACAGTAACATACCCAGCCACACGCCGCACGACAATTGTGCGAGCCAACTAAAAATAGTTATGCGATTGATGCTCATGCCCGTTCTCTTCGACGCTGATGATTATGATAGCTTATGAGAAGCGCTGAAATATTTTGTTCACGCAAATCTTGTAATCGGTATTTCTCAGCGTCCGTTGATTCTTCGCGCCCTTTGCGGCCTTTGCGGCTAGAAGGATTTCACGAAAACCGGCTGACCTGGAACGGCTGCATAAGCGGTGAAATCGACTTATCCAAAATAAAATCCGCCATGAGTTTTGCCGTAATAGGCGTAAGTAGAATTCCGTTTCGATAATGACCGGTGGCGATGGTCAGATTGCTGAAGGGCGTTTCCCCCATCAGCGGATAGTGATCGGGGCTCACCGGACGCAGACCTACCCACGAGTCTAACTTTGTAAAATACACGGAATTGGGTATGATCTCCTGAAGACGCTGAATAAAACCGTCGATCACCTCGGCTGAAATACTTTTATCAAAACCGGCTTCTTCGGTCGTCGAACCGACGAGCAGCCGTCCGTCATTTTTCGGCACATAATAAAATTCATTGATGTAACCCGGATGACGAATGAAGGTGTTATTGGGCATTTGCAGCGCTACGATTTGACCGCGGACCGGCTTCACCGGAGGCAGCACTTCTTTCAAACTCGGAAACTGCGAGGACCAGGCACCCGTGCACAAAACATAATGGGCGGAAGACACCTCTTCATTACGGCACTTCACATGGGCGACGGCGTCATTACGAATTTCAAAATCCTCCACTTCGTGATTTTCCAGAATCACGACATCGAGTTTTTTGCACGCTTCCGTCAGGGCGCGCGTTAATTTTCGATTGTCAACTTGGTGATTATCCGGCAAATGTATGGCCGATAAGCCCTCAGCCAGAGCGGGTTCGTGGATGCTTGCCTCGTCTTCATTCCAATAATGTGCGCGCAGTCCAAGGCTTGCAAACCACGCCGTCAGTTTTTCCGGAGACTCTTTGGAAGGAATTAATGTAAGAATTCCTTCCGTACGGTATTCGCAGTTAATTTTACTCACCCATTCTATGCGGCGAATGTATTCTTCAAACATGATCTGACTTTCCAGACAGAGATTAAAAAATAACCTCTGCCGTTCTTGTGCTTTCCGGTCCGCGGTCGGACTCATGAGAAGCTGCGGCTCGAGCATGCCGACCGAAGCCGAGGAAGCCTCCTGTCCCGTTACGCCTTTATCTATCACCGCCACGCGCAGCTTTTCGCGGCGTAATTTCAATTCGCATGCTACCGACAGTCCGATGACGCCCGCACCGATCACCGTAATATCAAATGATTTCACGCATTCTCCTGACGTTTCAAGGATTCCAATATATTGAGAGATGTTTTGAAAATCAATAAAAGATAGTGCCGATGCGGTCGTTTCCGCGAATTCCGGATGGTCATTGGCGGTGTGAGGGCTGAAAGCCCCGGCGTGCCGAAGGAAGCCTTGTATGAATCGCTTGAAGGCCGGAATCCCTCAAATTATTTCTTGATAATAAAAAACGATTCGTATATATTCATTTTCGCCCTTTAACAGGTCGCTAATCCCCAATCCGTGCAAATTCGGCGTCAAAATTTTCGATAAGACTTTCAGAAAATCCAACTCACCGGAGCGTGCGTGCCGATACAAAAACTTGGAAGATACGAAGTGGCAGAAGTTCTGGGCCAGGGCGCCATGGGCATCGTGTATAAAGGCATTGACCCGAAGATCGGACGCACGGTAGCGCTCAAAACGCTCAAGACCACGGGAGAAATTCCTGCCGATCAGCTCTCCGAATTCAAACGCCGCTTTTCACAGGAAGCTCAATCCGCCGGACGTCTCGCGCATCCTAATATTGTAACGATCTACGATGTCGGTGAAGAAGAAGGTCTCGCCTACATTGCCATGGAATTCATTAAAGGCAAGGCGCTCGACGAATACATCGCTGAGAAGCATGCGTTCACGATCGACCAGATTGTGAGTATCATGACGCAGATTTGCGAAGGACTGGGCTACGCGCACAAGAACGGTGTCATTCATCGCGATATTAAACCGGCAAATATCGTTCTCACCGACGATAAGGTTGCCAAGATTACCGATTTCGGCATTGCAAAGATTACTTCCATGAGCGCCACGCAAAGCGGTGTGGTCGTCGGCACTCCCAGCTATATGTCACCGGAGCAAATTACGGGTAAAGGCGTGGACAACCGCTCGGATATTTTTTCGATCGGTGCGGTATTTTATGAATTGCTGACTCACGAAAAAGCGTTTCCAGGCGACAATATCACGACCGTCATGTACCGTGTCGTGCACGAAAACCCCGCGCCGGTCACCAGCATCAATATGGCGGTTCCGACGCAATTCACTCCCATACTGCTCAAAGCCATGGCAAAAAACCCTGCCGACCGTTACCCCGATGCGGAGACCATGTCAAAAGATATTCAAAATTATAAGGCCTTCACGGCGATGCAATCGGGGGCCACACAGGTATTTCGCCCCGATTCGGCCGGAACGGTCATGATGACCGGCGCTGCGGATGTTGGTGCAGTAACATCGGGCGGCATGCTGCAATCTGCGGTGAAAAACAAAAAGCTCCTGATACTTTCAGGCACAGCAGTGGCGGCGTTAATCGTTCTCTTATTTCTCGTTTTTGGAAATAAAGCGCCCTCGAATTCCGCGTCGCTCGAATTGAGTTTGAATATCTTTGACGGTACGGTGCGCGTCGATTCAGCGGATTTCAATATTGATAATGGAAAGCTGTTTATTCCCAAATTGGAAGCATCCGAACACTCCGTCAATATCAAGCACGAGGGCTACGAAGAATTCAAGACGAAACTCCTGTTCGCCGAAAACGAACAGAAAACATTCAATGTGGAAATGAAATTACTCCCTGTGCAGTTCCCTGCGGGTGTGGACACCGGCTTCATCACGGTCAATGCGAAACCCGCAGTCGTAAAGGTTCTCACCAACGCCGGGGCTTTTATTTGTTACTCACCGGTGAACAAGCTGCCTTTTCCTGTTGGAAAGCGCACACTGGTTTTTTCGAGAGAGAATTATGTCAGTAAGGTGCTGGATATCGACCTGAGAAAGAAAAGAGAATTGAAACTTACACCTTCGCTCGATGCCAAGAAGGGACTTATTTCATTGGCCGATGTCAATCCGAAAAAAGTTCAAGTATTTGTGGATAATAATTTGCTCAAACCTGAAAAAGACGGCGTCACGTACACTCTGCAGATCGGAAAGCAGAAAATTCTACTGAAACAAGACGGTTTCAAGCCTCTCGAAAAGGAAATTACGGTTTCTGAAAAAGATGTTCTAAAGATCGACGCCAGCCTCGAACAGTTGTACGGCAAGCTTGCCATCACATCCAATCCGGACGGCGCCGATGTATTCATTGACGGCAGCAACGTAGGAAAGACTCCGCTCACTCTCGAATCCGTTGCAGCCGGTGTGCGCGACATTAAAGTTCAAAAAGGGGCGATGACGTCCATTAAAAAAATTACGGTGGCCGAGGGTAAAGAAAACTCCGCGGATTTTAAATTGCAGGCGCTAGTCGGGTACTTGAAATTTCTCATCAATCCGTGGGCAAAGATTTATATCGACGGCCGTGAATACGGCGCTTCGCCGCCGCTCGATAACCTGGAATTGAAACCCGGAACGTATAAGATCAAGATGGAAAATCCTGCGTTCAAAGCGGTGACCAGGACAGTCACCATTACGGCCGGCGCGAGCGCAACGCTGCAGTATGATTTCAAATAACTCAAAGGCAACGGTATGAATAAGGGGTATATTATACTTTTTGTGCTTGTATGGACTTTAGCCGCGGGTTGCGGCACCGCATCCAAACAGGCGGTATCAAAAACCGAAAGGAAAGAAGATTCCGAAGCCTTGCTCAATCTAGGACTGGAAGCCTACAAAGCACGCAATTATGAAAATGCAAAGAATTTGTTGTTCAAAGCGTCCGGACAAAATCTCTCGGGCGATCAATTGATCTCCGCGCACAAGCATTTGGCCTTCATTCACGCTCTGCAGAAAAATACCGGAGCCGCTACGAAAGAATTTCTAAAGGCCTTTTATCTGGACAAGGATTTCCAACTCGATAATTCGGAAACCGGCAATCCCCTATGGATGCCTTCCTTCATCGAGGCTGCGAAACAGTTCACGCAGACTCACGCCGCCGGCTCTGAGCTTTATTCGGAAGGAACGAACGCGTTTGAGAAGAGAAATTACAACGCCGCGCTTGCCTCGCTGGAAGCCGCCGTCAAGAAAGAGGATTTAAGCCGGGACAAAAAAGCGGCCGCTTACAAATTCATCGCGTTTATTTATTCCATTCAAAAAAAACCGGCCTATGCCAAAGCCGCGTTCCGAAAAGCTTTTAGATTGAATAACTCTTTTGAATTAGATAAATCGGAATACGGCAATCCTGCCTGGACGCCGCTATACGATGAAGTTAAGAAAGAATTTAAAAAATAATTCCCTGGAGAACCCGTGGCTTCTTTAGTTTTGGTCGACAAGGACAATACCGGTCAGCGTTTCATCGTTGAAAAAAACGAAATGACGATCGGCCGCAAACCCGAAAACGATTTTCTTATTTCCAATGTGATGATATCCGGCAAGCACGCGAAAGTAACGAAAAATAAAAGTCAATTTTTCATCACCGATCTCAACAGCACCAATGGCACGTTTGTTAACGGCACACGTATCGTGGCACAGACGGAAATCAAGCATAAGGACCGGATAAACTTGGGCGCCGTCAACCTGATTTTTCTTGAAGACGACAGCGCCACCATTGAATTCGATAAACTTCAGGGACCGCCGAAAGAAACGCCGTTGATGAAGCCCGAAGACACAAGCTACGCGACGCAAGTGAATTCGGAAAAATTGGCAGCCATGGTGCAATCGCTGAAGACCATCGTTCTGAGCGGCGCGGCGGACCGAAACGCGCTCACAAATCAATTCACGGAATTGGAGCACTCCTTTCAGCTGCTCAACAATCAATTGAAAGAATCGGAGAAGTTTCAGCAGAAACTCAACGTGCTTTACGAAGTCGGTAAAATAATTAACCACATTCTCGACCAGGACGAATTATTAAAGACCATTCTAGATCTGGCGCTGAAAGTAATGAAGGCCGATTGCGGCTTTATCATGCTTTACAACGATAAGAACGAACTGGAAGCAAAGATTTCCCGCAAGATCGAGGCGGATGAAATCGGCACGTCTTCGGCGACATTCAGCACGACGATTTCCAAGCGGGTCGCTGAAACGGCTGAGAGTATCTTGACGTCGGACGCTCAGAATGACGACCGCTTTCAAAGCGGTGCAAGCATTATCTCCCATCACATTCGCTCCGTGATCTGCACGCCCATGAAAAATAAGGACCAGAAGATCATTGGCGTGATTTACGTCGGATCCAATGTGATGTCCAACGTGTTCTCCAAGAGCGACGTGGAATTGCTGGAAGCCTTTTCGAATCACGCGGCCATCTCGATCGAGAACGCCAAGTTGTACGAAGAACGGCGCCGTAAGGAACATCTGAAGAGCGCGCTGGAACGTTACGTATCCAAGCAAATTGCCGAAGCGATCATTGACAAAGACGGATCCGGCGAAGTTCGCTTTCAGCCGGAAAAAAAACAAGTCACGCTCGTTTTCACCGACGTTCGCGGGTTTACAACCCTGGCCGAGGGAATGAGTCCTGAAGATATGGTTGAAATCCTGAACCGGTACTTCACGGAAATGATCAAGATCATTTTCAAGTACGGCGGGACCTTGGACAAATTCATCGGCGATGCCATCATGGCGATGTTTGGGGCGCCCGCTTCAACCGGACAGGACGCGCCGAACGCCGTCATGGCGGCGCTGGAGATGCAGAAGGAACTCATCGTTTTTAATGAAGAACAGAGAAAGTTGAAAAAACCGGCAATAAAAATCGGCATCGGAATCAATACGGGTACGGTGGTCGTTGGCAATATCGGATCCGATCAGCGTATGGAATATACGGCCATCGGTGATACGGTGAATTTGGCGTCGCGCCTGGAGGGAGCCAATAAAGAATACAGTACCAATATCATGATCAGTGAATGGACACTCGAAGCGGTCAGCCGCATTGTGATTACGCGTGAATTGGATCTAATACGCGTCAAAGGCAAGGAAAAACCTGTTAAAGTATTCGAAGTCCTGGGATCTGCCTCGGACGGCATATCCTCAGATATGAAGAAAACCACCGAGTTATTCAGCCAGGGTTTAGCCGCTTATCGAAAGCAGAAATGGGATGAGGCGATCGGCCACTTCAATGCCGCCCTGGAAGTCAAGCCGGATGACGGGCCGTCGAAAGTCTATGTCGAACGCTCCGAAGTATTCAAAAAGAACCCGCCGGCGGGAAAGTGGGACGGCGTATTCACGATGCTCACAAAATAACCTTACCCATTTCCGGATTCCTCTTTTTTCGTCTATTGATTCTTGCTTCCAAATCCACTATTTTCCGGACACACTCACTCTTTGCTTTCTCACTTTTTTGAAAGCCATCCGATGAATCTGGATGATCTCATTTATGATTGGAATCAGGAAGCCAATCGCGCGCATAAGCCTCCGCAGGCTTTTGAGCTGAATGACGAAACCCTGCGAGACGGACTGCAATCGCCTTCCGTCAACACGCCGACGCTTCCTCAAAAAATTGAGATATTGCATGCCATGGAACAATTGGGTATTCACGCCGCGGATATCGGATTGCCCGGAGCGGGCCCGCACGTACTTGAACACGTCGTTGCTTTGGCCAAAGAAATTGTTCAAAATAAATTCAAAATACAGCCGAACTGCGCCGCCCGCACGTTGAAAGCAGATATCGATCCGGTCATCGAAGCGTCTCAAAAAGCGGGCATTTCCATCCAGGTCTGCACTTTCATCGGCTCGAGCCCGATTCGTCAATACGCCGAAGGATGGACGATAGATCAACTGCTCGCATTTACCGAAAGCGCCGTGTCGCACGCGGTAAAAAATAACCTGGACGTGATGTACGTGACCGAAGACACTACCCGCGCCCATCCCGACGATATTCGCAGACTGTATCTTACGGCGATCCGGGCTGGAGCAAAGCGGGTCTGCCTTGCGGATACCGTGGGCAACGCCACGCCGGAAGGCGTGCGCCGCCTTGTTGATTACATGAAAGAAGTTGTGACGGAAAGCGGCGAAGCCGTCAAGATAGACTGGCACGGGCACAACGACCGCGGTCTCGCCGTTGCCAACGCGATCGCGGCTTTACAGGCGGGTGCACACCGTATTCATGGCACCGGCATCGGCATCGGCGAGCGCATCGGAAATGTGCAGATGGATCAATTGATGGTCAATTTGAAACTCAAAGGGTGGATCGACAATGACCTGACGATGCTGCCCGTTTACTGCAAGAAAATTTCTGACTACACGGGCATTGCCATCCCGTGGAATTATCCGATCTTCGGGCGCGATGCCTTTCGCACCGGCACGGGCGTTCACGCTTCCGCCATTTTGAAATCTTTGAACAAAGGAGACATGGATTTGGTAGACCGCGTGTATTCCAGCGTGCCTGCAAGCATGTTCGGGCTCGAACAAGTAGTGGAGATCGGTCCGCTCAGCGGCGAATCCAATGTCATCTATTGGCTCAAAAAGCGCAAGATCGAACCGCGCGATGAATTGGTAAAAAAGATCTTCGAGGCCGCTAAAAAATCAACGACGGTACTCTCCGACGAGCAAGTCTTCAGTTTGTGTAAATAAAGGAACGGCATGAAACTGCTTATGGCGCTGCTGGTTGTCGGATTCCTTAGTACAGACGAATCGGCTCATTCTCAAGACAAAAAGTACTGGATCTTTTTTCGCGATAAAGAAATTGACAAACCTTCCGAATTAAATCTTTCCAAAAGAACCCTCCAGCGCCGTTTGAAAGCAACGTCACCGGTCTCGGACGATTACGACATTCCGGTCTCTCGTTCCTACATCGAGAAGATCCGCGCGATGAATGTTTCCGTGCACCATCAATCACGATGGCTCAATGCGGTGAGCGTGAACATGAACGATGAGCAGAGATCAGCGGTCATGCAATTGCCATTTGTGAAAGCGGTTAGGACGGTTGCGCGGGCGTTGAAAAATAAAACAGCAAAAATAAGCCGCGCCGTAAATCGTGGTTCATCCGTGGCCGTTCCGGATTACGGGTTCTCTCTTGTTCAAAACAAGATGATCAATACGGTTGCCGCGCATCAAATGGGGTACAGCGGCGTAGGTGTTGTCATCGGTATGATGGATACCGGATTTAATCTGGATCACAAAGCCCTTCGCTATATTCACGTCTCGGGTCAGTACGATTTTGTCGATCAGGACACCATTGTTTCAGAAGGAATTCCGGGCGATAAACAGCGTCACAGTCACGGCACGCAGGTACTATCGGCGATAGCCGCCTATGATAATGGAAATTCTATCGGAACGGCTTTCGGGGCGTCGTATCTGTTAGCGCGCACCGAAAACGACGACGGCATAGGACAAAAGGCGGAAGAAGATCAATGGATAGCGGGATTGGAATGGCTTGAACAACAAGGCGCGGATATCGTCAGCAGCTCGATCAGTTTTTTCGACGATTTCCAAAATGCGTCCGACAATTATCATCTTTCCGATCTCGACGGTTCTACCGCACTCACAACCATTGCGACTGCCATCGCGTTTGACAAGGGCGTTCTCGTTCTCAATTCCGCCGGCAATATGGGTGACCGCGGGCCTAAATATTTAGGTACCCCTTCGGACGGAAAAAAAATGATCGCCGTGGGCGCCGTTTACAGCGACAGCACGGTCACCGACTTCAGCTCCCGCGGGCCCACAGCCGACGGCAGAAAAAAACCGGACCTTGCGGCCCTGGGTTCCAGCGTTGCCGTCGTGGATGCGGGTGATACCTCGGCGTATTCTTTCGAAGCCGGCACGTCGTTGTCTGCGCCGCTGGTTGCCGGACTGGCGGCATTGGTCCTGGAAGCTCATCCGGCATGGTCTGCGAGACAACTGTATAATGCAATCCGGAAAACTTCCAGCCGGGGTTCGCATCCGGATAACCTCATCGGGTACGGCATTCCTGACGCCGTCAAGGCCATTAATTATCTTTCATACAACCATTCAAATATTCAAATCCAGGATATCAGCAATTTTCCAAACCCGGGCAGCGAAACAATCTCTATTCAATTCAGATCGCTTTTGACAGCCGCATTTTCAATTCAAATCTACAACGCACTCGGACAATTAGTTGCGACCCTTGCAAAAAATGAACCGGCAGTAATAAATCAGACCATACGTAAAGTTTGGAGCGGAAGGAATGATCAGGGTATGAAGGTAAGTTCAGGAGTCTATTTCTATCAGATCACGATGGCCGGAGAGTCTATCACACAGAAAATTCTATTGGTGAAGTGAACCCTGCTTCCCCTTGAAGGGAATCGGGAAGAAACATTACTTCATCTTCGCAATACAGTTTTTCAGCGTTTCCAGTATCACAGGAATATCTTCTTCTTTCGACGATCTTCCTAATGTTAGTCGAATGGCGCCTCCCCGGACCCCGTCTTCCAACTTCATCGCCGTCAGCACATGTGAAGAAGATACCGCGCCGGACGTGCAGGCAGAACCTGTCGAAACCGCAATGCCGCCGAGATCGAGCAGCATTAATATTTCATCGCCCATGAGCCCTTTAAAAGAAATATTCAAATGCCCCGGCAAACGATTCTCCGGATGACCGTTTAATACAGCAATGGAAATTTCCCGACGGATCGCCTGCCAAAGTTTTTCGTGCAGTGTGCGGAGCCGTTTCATCTCCGGTTCCAGACTCTCGCGGCACAATTCCGCCGCTTTGCCGAAACCAACAATACCGGCGACGTTCTCCGTTCCGGCACGCTGTCCCCTTTCCTGCGAACCGCCATAAATCTGCGGATGTAATTTCACGCCCCGGCGCACGAACAAAGCGCCAACCCCCTTCGGTCCGTAAATCTTATGAGCAGACGTCGAAACCAGATCAACGGACATGGCGTTCACATCCATAGGAATTTTTCCAAAACTCTGCACGGCATCCGTATGAAATAGAATGCCCCGCTGCCGGGCTATGGCGCCAATTTCATTTATAGGATTAATCGTTCCAACCTCGTTGTTGGCATGAATGATCGAGATCAATGCGGTATCCGGCCGGATCGCTTTTTCAATCGTCTCAGGATGAATCATTCCGTAGGGATCGCATTCGACTGCGGTTACGCTGAATCCATTTTCTTGCAGTACGTCAAACGAATGAAGAACAGCATGATGCTCTGTCCCGCTTGTGATGACGTGCTTTCCGCGTCCATTCGGCGCATGGACGGCGCCGAAAATGGCCAAATTGTCCGCTTCCGTCCCTCCGGCTGTAAAAACAATTTCTCCCGCACTCGCATGTAGGACGCTGGCAATTTTTTCACGCGCCTCTTCCAAAGCGACCTTTGCCGTCCTGCCGAATCCGTGAATACTGGACGGATTTCCGAAGTCCTCGCTTAAAAAAGGAAGCATCGCATCCAGGACGCGTTTATCAACGGGCGTGGTTGCACTGTGATCTAGATAAAGCCTTTTCATATGTTGCTGTAATGGTGATGAAGCTCGTCAAAGGGCATATTTTTACCGCGGCTAAAATAGTCAAATTTACATGGGATGTCAACAATTCAATGTGTGTAAAGTCTCGGCACGCGGGCATTGATCATGCAGGTGATTTCATACGGAATCGTTCCGATCTTTTCAGCTACTTCCGTCGCGGTAATCTCTTCCTGTCCCATTTTTCCGATCAACACTACTTCATCGCCGATCTCGACCTTATCGTCGCCGGTATTGACCATCAATTGATCCATACACACGGCGCCGACAACCGGATAGCGTTTCCCCCGGATCAGAACTTCTCCTTTATTGGTGAGCAACCGTGAATAACCGTCGCCGTAACCGATAGGCACTGTAATGATGTTGGAGTCTCTCGCGGTGTAATATTTTAAACCATAGCTGATGCCCGTATTGGCAGGAACGCGCTTGATGAAAACAACTTTCGATTTCAGGGACATTGCCGGCTTCAATTGCAGTGATTTTGAAACATGAGCCGATGGATAAATTCCATATAAGGAGATCCCCGGCCTGACCATGTCAAACGTAGCCTGATGAATGTCTGAGATCGCACCGCTATTGGCAATATGTTTCAATGGGATTTCAATGCCGCTTTTCTTCAGTTCGGAAACGATCGCGTCAAATCTTTCCAGCTGCGTATGCGTGAATGCCTTGTCGCCTTCGTCGGCCGTTGCAAAGTGTGAATATAGACCCACAATCTCGATATGTTTCATTAGTGCCACGCGTTTAACGAATTCGACGGCGAACTTGTGCGTCACCCCGATCCGCTCCATGCCGGTATCTATTTTCAGATGAACGCGTGCTTTTTGATTGGTTAATTCGTCGTTAATATGCCTGGCGAGTTCCAAAGAGGAAATAGTGATTTCGAGATCGTTTTGAGTAAATTTTTTCAACTGATATCCGAGAATGCCGCCCATCACGAGTATCGGCGCCTCGATGTCATTTTGCCTTAAGAAAATGCCTTCTTCCAAAAACCCCACACCGATATATTCGACGCCGTTCTTAACAACCGTCTGTGTCACCTCCAAAATGCCGTGTCCGTAAGCATTGGCCTTAACGATCGCCATGATCTTCTTGTGGGCGATCTTCGAACGGATTTGCTGAATATTGTAAGCGATGGCGGACAGGTCAATGACGGCGTGCGTGGGTCGAATTTCCTTTAATATTTGAAAAAGACCGGTACTGTCCATTTTTAAGCTGTGTTAGCCACAGAGATCACAGAGACAAATTAAGGACAGAAAACCTCTGTGTCTCTGTGACTCCGTGTTAAAGGAAGATTGTTTAAATTTGCCTGATAATTTCCGAGATCAATTTCTGAAAGTCATCTTTAACCCGATTTGCCGTTACGGTCACTTCTTCGTGGCTCAGCGGCGTTGAACTGATCCCCGTTCCTAAATTGGTTATGCAGCTGATGCCCAGCACGCGCATGCCCTGATGCTTTGCAACAATGACTTCCGGAACCGTAGACATTCCTACGGCATCGGCCCCCATTCTTTGAAACATTTTCACTTCGGCGCGGGTTTCGTACGTCGGACCGGAACCGGCGCAATAAACGCCCCGCTGGGTTCTGATCCCGTATTCGAGCGCGGTGTTTTCCGCCAATCGGATATATTCGCGGTCGTAATCGCTTTCCATATCGGGAAAACGCGGACCGAACGATTCATCGTTAACGCCCTGGAGCGGGTTGGCAAACAAATGGTTGATATGGCTTGTGATGATCATCAGGTCGCCGGGAGCAAAATTCGTATTGACCCCGCCGGCTGCGTTGGTCACGATCAGCGATCGGACGCCGAGCACATGCATCAGTCTCACCACATACGTGACCTCCTGCATGGAGTAGCCTTCGTAGTAATGCACACGGCCTTTCACGGCAAGAACATCTTTACCGTGCAATTTTCCAAAAACCAATGTTCCTTCATGTCCTTCCACGGTGGACTTGGCGTAATGAGGAATTTCGGATGTCGGAATTTCCGTACGGCTTTCCAACGTTCCGGCAAACGATCCCAAGCCGGATCCGAGAATAATTCCGATCGAAGGCTTTGCAGGCGTTTTTTTCCGGATCCATTCAAGCGATTCTTTGGCGTTTTCTTCTAAGGCGGACATCCGTCAAATCAATTAAGTGAACAACTTGATCACATCAAAAATCAGTTTCGGCCTGGCTTTCAAAGCCGCTTTGAATATACGCATCAGGCTGCGCTCGGGCATCGGGATCTTGAGAACTTCTTTTGCCAATTTATTCAATTGCTCGTCGGTAAAGTCGAACACCGCTTCTTTGATCCTGTAAAACCGTTCGTGATCTTTGCCGATCGATTTACCCCACTCTTTATCGTATTCCGACAGCCGCGCCGCAGAAAAATTCTTATCCTGTACGGCTCCCGCCGCAACTTTTCCAGCGACCATACCGGCATACATTCCCGACACGATGCCGCCGCCGGAGATCGGATTCACCTGATGCGCCGCATCACCGACGAGCATATATCCTTCGCCCGAAATCTGCTTCCGCGTAAGCGCGCACGGTACCCCACCGCAAAGGGTAGATAGAACGGGTTTTCCGGAAAAACGCTCCTCAACAAAATCCTTGAGATAGCTCAGCGCCGAACGTTTGCCCGCATATTCGCCCGAGATGCCGATGCCGACATTCGCCGTACGATTACCTTTCGGAAAAATCCAAAGATAGCCTCCCGGAACTTTCTTGTTAGAAAACACAAATTCACACGTATCCTGATCCACGTTCAGGTCCGCAATGGTAAATTGTGCGCACGCCTCCATATCCCGCATTTTCGTAAACGTATTCTGCCCCGCCCAGCGGCCCACGCGCGTCTCGACGCCGTCGGCGCCGATCACGATCCCCGAGCGCACTTCAACGTTATCGCCCATGTGTTTCATCTTCACGCCGAGAACTTTTCCATTGTCATCTTTGATCAAATCCGTCACGTAAGCTTTGGTGACCACTTCCGCACCGTCTTTTGCGGCAAGGTTGGCAAGTTCATAATCGAATACTTTTCGGTCGAGGCAATAACCGCAATCACCCCAGCGCGCATCGACCGGCGATCCGTCGGGAGCAACCAATCGAAATCCCGTGATCGTCGCGGCGATCCATGACGCAGGAATATTTTGACCGAGAATGCGATGCAATCCCTTCGCTCCTACGCCCTCCGCACATCGCACCGGTACGCCTACTTCACGGTCCTTTTCCAGCAACAGGACTTTCGCACCGTTTTGAGCCGCGAATTTGGCCGCCGTACTACCCGCCGGCCCTGCACCTACGATTATTATGTCATAGTAATCTTTTTTGATCATGGTCACCAAGTAAATTGGCGAATTACAAATTACGAATTAGGAATTAAGAATGATCCCTAAAATTCGTAATTCTTAATTCGTAATTCTTAATTAGATAGTTACTCTTCCTTCCATCGCCCGGGTCAGTGTGGTCATATCGGCGAATTCCAGATCGCTTCCGATCGGGATGCCCCGCGCTATTCTGGAGATCTTCATGCCGTGGAGTTTTTCGGCGATATACATGACCGTGGCGTCGCCAGGAACATTGGGATTGATTGCAAAAATGACTTCTTTTACGTCCTTATTTATCCTCTCGATCAACTCCCGGATTTTCAGATCTTCCGGGCCGACTCCTTCGAGCGGATTCAAAAGTCCGCCAAGCACATGATACACACCGCGAAACTGGTCAATACGCTCGAGCGCAAGCACATCGTTAGCTTCTTCCACAACGCAAATCGTCTGATGATCACGCTTGGAATTAGTGCAAATAATACAAGGATCGCCCTCCGTAACATTAAAGCATATCGAGCAGCGTCTGATTCTTTCCATCAAATTAACCAGCGCTTTGGAAAGGGTCAATACGTCTTCTTTTGGCTGCTTCAATAGGTGGAATGCCAATCTCTGAGCGGTTTTACGGCCGATGCTCGGAAGCTTCGACAGTTCATTGATCAGCTGTTCTAACGATTCAGATGTATATTGCATAATTTCCAGCCACACTGTCCCTAAGAGACTAACAAACTCTCGAGTCTTCGTGTCTTAGCGGTAAATATTTTCAATTCTTAAATGACACATCCACCAACTCCGCATCAAATAATTCAATCACCTTTTTCAAAGGGTTTTGTTCCTGCAGCTGGCGGACGTATTTGAATAATTCCGCTGCGTCTCCGTTCCCGTTTTTTTCCTGAACTCCGGCATCCACGGTCGGATACCGGTCGAATAGATCTTCATCCGTTTTTTCAGACGCGGCACTGACCTGCTGGTTGGCGGCAATAGGCCTATCCAAATCGCATTGGATGCGAAACCGTTGACCAACGGCCTCCTTCAAAACGCCTGCAAGATAGTCTTTTTCTTTGTGAATAATCTCCGCATGAAAGTCGTTCATCTCCGAATTGATAAATCCGACGTGCACCGCGTCCGTTTTGACCGACACGGGAACGGAATGCTCCAAGATCGAACCGACGCGGCGCTTATCCGTTTTCACGCGCTCCACGATGACATTCCACTGCGCCTGGACCTGTTGCAGTGTAACTTCAGTTTTGGTCGTTGGAATTGATTTCCCGCCGGATTGAAGAAGAGACGGGACCGGCGCGGGATCGGTAACGGCAATATTTTGAGGTGGCGAATGTACTTCTACTGAATTAAGTTTTTTTTTTACGGCATCGGCCGGGGCGCCGGTGCCGGCCGTTTGGCCTATGGACTCGATGGTATCGATCAAGTCGGAAATCGCTACGGTATTTTCCATCTGAATCAATTTCATCAGCAGCAGTTCAAAAATAAATTTCTGTTTGATGCTCCATTTGATCCGTTGAATCGTCTCAGAAACCAGATTCATCATACGCAGTAAGTCGGGTTCGGTGAAGTTCACGCACGTTTGCGCATACTGCGCCTGATAACTTTCGAACACCTCCGTCAGCGCCTTCGCGCCGCAGGCTTTCGCCATCAGCAGATTCCGAACATGCCCGAGAAATCCGTTCAGAAATTCCGTGATGTCCCAGCCGGCGTCCAAAACTTTTTCCGAAAACGTAAACCCGTCGGCGATATTCTTTTTTTTGATGATCTCGGTAAGTTCGAAGTGCACATGTAAATTAATAATACCGAGCGATTGACGCACATCCGCAATCTTCACTTTCATTCCGCAAAATGAAACCACCTGATCCAGCAGCGTCAGCGCATCGCGCAATCCGCCATCCGACATCTGGGCAATGGCAAAAAGCGATTCTTCGTCCATTTCTATTTTTTCGACGTCACAAATGACCTTCAGGCGTCCGACGATTTTTTCAATCGGGACGCGCTTAAAATCGAAACGCTGACACCGCGACAAGATGGTCGGTAGGATCTTGTGCGGCTCGGTCGTGGCAAAAATAAAAATCACCTGCGGGGGCGGTTCTTCCAGCGTTTTCAAAAGAGCATTGAACGCATCCTTGGTGATCATATGAAATTCGTCGATGATGTAGATTTTGTATCCTCCGCGAACGGGCATGTAGCGCACGTTATCCCGGAGACTGCGAATTTCATCGATACCGCGATTCGAAGCGCCGTCGATTTCCAGAACATCCAAACTGCGCCCGCCTGTAATTTCCGTACAGTTCACACATTCGTTGCAGGGCGTGATCGTCGGCCCGCCTTTCTCGCAGTTGATGGCTTTGGCGAAAATTCTCGCCGACGTCGTTTTTCCGACGCCGCGCGGACCGGAAAAAATATACGCATGCGCGATACGCTTTGATTCGATCGCGTTTTTTAGCGTCGTCGTGATGTGTTCCTGGCCGATCACATCATCGAAGACCATCGGACGATATTTGCGCGCAATAACTAGGTAAGACATGACTTAAGCAATGAGACTTTCGTGTTTTTTGCCGGACCTATAAAAAAAGCCCAAGCTTGTTACGGCACATCCAAGGATACGCCTACCGTTGCTTCCTTCCGGACCTGGCGGGGTTCAGCTGCCTCAAATTGCGTAAGGCTCGGGCATCTAGAAAATTTACTCCAGCGTACATTTTGTTGCAGCCAAAGTAATGAATCTGCCTTATTTTGTCAAGGTTTTATATGGGTGGGAAATCGAGGATTTAGTTGTTAGCGGATAACATCTATTCAATTCTTATGAGGATCTCTATATCTCACGGTTCCCGTAAGGATCGGAATGGCGATGCTGACGAGTACTGTGAAGACAAACATACCCATTGCCCAGATGCCGAGACCGACGCATAATTCGACCCACGTCGGGGAATATTCGACGATCTTTCCCCACGGTCCGGGAATGAATCCTGGAACGATCAAACCCATCCCCTTTTCAATCCAGATACTGACAAAGAGTATCCCGCACGCGGGGAGCAGCCACTTACGATTGTTTCGAAGCGGGTGAAGAGTCAGAATTCCCGTCGCGATGAGATTCATCGAAATCGCCGTCCATATCCAGGGCTTCAATCGGTCAAACCCCTCCAGTCCGAAAAACAGATACACGGCACTTTCACTGTGATGCGTGGGTTTGTAAAATTCTTTAAAGAGCTCAGAACCGAGCATAATCAGATTGATTTGCGCGGCGACGGTTACGATCAGGGCAATCTTGCCGATGGTTACATTTTCAACCCAATAGGCCGTGAATCTCCTGACTACGGAGAGCACAATGATAATCAGCGCAGGACCCGCAGAAAATGCCGACGCCAAAAATCGCGGACCCAGTAACGACGAGTTCCAAAAAGGCCTCGCCGGTAAACCCGCGTATAAAAACGCCGTAACAAGGTGAATACAGAAAGCCCAAAAGACGGAAATGATCACGCCCGGTACGTACACCTTAGGATTAGGATGCTTGCCCTGGTAATGGCACATCAGAATATAAAACGGAATTGTCAGATTGAGAAACAAATATCCGTTAAGAACAAGGACGTCCCAGGTGAGCATGGAGCTGGGCCAGTTCAATAGTCCGATGCCGGGAATCAAATGCCATGCGCGGGCCGGACCGCCTAAGTCAACTGTCACGAACGCCAGACACATGCACAACGCGCCCACCGCGACTCCTTCACCGATCAATACTGCTTTTGAAAAATCCAGGTCCTTCAGAATATAGGTTGGCAATACGAGCATCACGGCAGCCGCCGCAACGCCTACGAGAAAAGTGAAATTGGAAATGTAAAATCCCCAACTCACACGATCGTTCATACCGGTCACGCCTAAACCCTCACGCAGCTGAACGGAGTAGGCGTATACGCCAACCAGCATCACAAAAGTAAGCGTGCCCATCCAAACGTGATAAGCTAGGCCTCCGCGCGTAATGCTGTTGAAAGCATCTTTAATAAACGATAAGACGATCGTTGGCCTTATGTCGTCCGTGATTTTTCCGGCCGTGTGCGGCGATTCGGTGTGTTCCATAAACTAATCCATAAAGTACCAAAATTTGGGCTCTGTCCCGAGATCGTCCTTGAGCCGGAATACTTTCTTATTGGCCAGCACCCAACGAATTTCGCTATCGGGATCAAGTAAATTACCAAAAATACGCGCTCCCGTGGGACACGCTTCGACGCAGGCAGGATTCTTTCCTTCGCGCGTGCGCTGAATGCAGAATGTGCATTTTTCCATTACGCCCTTTTTGCGCAGCCGGTTGCCAAGATAGTGCTGGCTGTGATTGATCTCATTTTCCGGAATAACAGGATCCGCCCAATTGAATCGCCGTGCATCGTACGGGCAAGCAGCCTCACAATAGCGGCATCCGATGCACCAATTGTAATCCACGACGACGATACCGTCCTGTTCTTTCCAGGTTGCCTGCACGGGACACACATCCACACAAGGTGGATTTTCGCAGTGCATACATTGCGTTCCAATATAAAAATGCCCGTCCTGCGGTACTTCATGATAAAAATCATCGGGCGCGTGTTCAAAATTAAGCTGACCCTTCTTATGTTCATGGACGGTAATGTATTGCATCCCTGACTCGCGGTCCTGATTATTTTCACGGATACAACCGCGGATACACTCGAGGTAACCCCGGCACTTGGAAATATTAAATGCATACCCGTACAGCACACCCGGAATCGGACCTTTCGCAGAGATGTTTACATGCTGCCCCGTGTTTATTTCATACATTTTCTCGAGCCGGCGAACCGTTTCTTCTTTTTCTTTCTCACTCATCACACGGAAATTACCCTGAAAATAATCATCCCAATCGAGCTGAGCCTTCTCTCTTTCTTCAGCAGGAGCGAAAGGATTGCAAGCCGTTTGCAGCAAACCCATGCCGGTCAATAAGCCGGCGGCCAGCCCTTTCAGGGCGTCCCGGCGATTCACGTCTTTACTGAATTCGTGATCGGCGGTCGTTTCTGTATTCATAGGCAGTAGCGCGGGTGATTCGGAATACTGACTCCACAACAAAACATGATGAAGGCTCGGGATTTGCTTTAGATAATTCATCTCATCATCGCGTTTGAGCCAATCGCCTAAGACATTTTCGGCAAGCAATTCCTGAATGCCCTTCTTTCGCAAATCGTCTCGGGAGTTGTTGCAGTTGTTACCGTTGTCGTTGTTCATCTCTTTTGATACCCTATTGGAACAGGTGTGATCAATTTTCCTTATTTGTTGCTAATTAGTCTTTTCATTGTAAGACTCGGCTGCACCGGCCAACGTTTATCCCAGAGGGGTTGATGCGGGTTGTGGCACTCAATGCACAACTTGACGACGCGCGGCGGAGCCCAGCCTCCGACCCGTTTACCGTGAGCCCCGCCCTTCCAGTCCGAAAATTGCTTGAAATGACATTGCTGACACAATTGGTAACTATGATCAAGAGTAATTTCATTTCCTGTTATGGATCGCAATGTATTTAAGTTTGATTCATCATGACAGACGACGCAGCTCAATATAGTTTCGGGTGCGTGCTGAAGGTGTATATCCCAGTGGGCCTTACGTCCGGCTGGATCAGTTGACTTCATTTCTCTGAGCGGCTTGCTGTGACAATTGATGCAGGGAAATTTCATCAGTTGAGTCAATTGGTCTGTTCGAGAAATAACGGAGAGCACACTCGACATTCCCAAAACCTGCACCAGCCTGGCTCCGTCAACCGAAGCATGAAGATGTGCATAGACCGTTGAGTCCATTTTAGTTATTATTTCAAGCCTGTCCAGCAAGCTTTCGTGCTCAATTTTTTTTCGGCATGCGGCCAGGCTGACGAGAACCAGCGCACAGACTATTCCTTTGGTTTTGACGAAGTTCAGCATATTATTTTAGAATGTTTCAGCCGAAAAATCCAAATCATTGCAAATTGGATGAAGGCCTTGTCCAATCGGATTCTTCTTGAACAACGGCGTGGCATTGACGGCAATTGATCCGGTCGGGATGAGGTGTTCGAATTTCCTTAACCGATCCCGGCCCGCCGTGACAAGCAAGACAATTCTCCCGCATCTGCACTATATGCGGTATCTGCGGCGGGCTTCCGGACATGGCCGAACGATTGATTCTCGGCGGATCCAGCGTTTTCCAATTGGTCTGTTTAAATAGTTCCTTAGTGCGAATGGGCACATGGCACTGACGGCAGCTCAGGAATTCCGGGTGAGGTGTGACGGGCGCGTACGCATTGAACTTGGGAACGAACCCTCCGTGTTCATGGCATTGCAAGCAGGTCTTACCGCCAAAACTTTTTTCATCCGCTACCTCATGCGGAATCACAGGCGGCGCCCCATCAAACGCGCGGCGTTGATAAAAGATTGCGAGTGTGCGTGAGCCTTGTTCCTTCACCGATTCCAAATAAGACAATGCCTGCGCTGCCCGCCGAAACACGCCGGATTCCTGAGGCAAAACCGGAGCACCGGTAACGCTGGTCTGACGCACGCTTGCTTCTCTCTTCGCGTGCAACACACTTTGGCCAATCACGTAAATCGTCGCGGCCATCAGGATCACACTCAACGTGATGAAGATGACACGGTTTTCGGGAATCAGGAGCTTTCTGAAATTCATGCTTTTTCCACTTTAACCGCGCACTTCTTATAATCGGGTTGTTTAGAGATCGGACAAAACGCATCTAAAGTCAACTCGTTGATCAGAAAAGCTTCATCAAAGAATGGCACGAAGACCATTCCCTGCGCAGGCACTCCCCGCTCATTGATTGATGCTTTCATTACGATCATTCCCCGGCGCGACGTGAGGCGAACCTTTTCACCGTTGCGGATACCTAATTTCGCAGCGTCGTTCGGATTCAGTTCCACGTAGGATGAGGGCACTGCCTGATGCAGGACGGGGATTCTCTGTGTCATTGAACCGCTATGCCAATGTTCAAGAACGCGTCCCGTATTGAGCCAGAAAGGATACTCGCCATCGGGTTCCTCCGGCGGATGTTCGTACGGCCGAATCCAAATCCACGCCTTTCCGTCGGGTTTACCGTAAAAATCATACGAATCACCTTGAGCCGCCGGATCGTACAAAGCATTGTACCGCCATTTTGTTTCCTTTCCGTTAGGACACGGCCACAACACACCCGGACTGGCTTTCAGTGCGTCATACGTCGCCATTTCATGTTTAGGTCCTTCGTGGAACTTGCGATATTCGTTCCAAATTTCTTGAACATAATTATTCTTGTCCCAAGGAAATAAATTTTGATAGCCTAGTCGTCGTGCCACTTCAATCATCGCCCAGGCGTCCGCGATGCATTCACCGGGAGGCTGCAGCATTTGCTCAAAATGCTGTGTGCGACGCTCGGAATTGCCGAACATCCCTTCACGTTCAATCCACATCGCGCTTGGTAAAATCACGTCGGCAATGTCGGTCGTCGGAGTCGGATAGACATCGGATACAACGATAAAGCGATCTTCCTTTTTTGCTGCGTCTCGATAACGTTTGAGTTTCGGCATAGTAACCATGGGATTAGTTACCTGAATCCACATGAATCGAATTTCTCCGCGGTCAAGCGCGCGGAACATTTCAACGGTGTGATAGGTTGGTTTTGAGGGAATTTTCTCGACCGGAACTTTCCAGATTTCTGCTGCAATCTTGCGGTCGTGTTCATCCGTTACCACTCCGTGAGGCAATCGGTTGGTGAAGCAACCCACCTCGCGCGCGGTCCCGCAGGCGCTGGGTTGCCCTGTAAGCGAAAACGGACTGTTACCCGGAGAGGAGATTTTACCAAGAAGCAGATGAATATTATACACCAGATTCTGAATCCAGGTTCCGCGGGTATGCTGATTCATTCCCATACACCAGAAACTCATTACTTTTTTGTTGGGATCCCCGTAAAGAGACGCCATGAACTTGATGTCCTTCGAAGAAACACCGGAAATTTTCTCAACGGCTTCCGGCTTATAATCTTCTAAGAATTTCTTGTATTCTTCAAACGTCGCTTCTTTGGCTTGATCTTCAAAAGTAAATTTATCATCCAACCCGTACCCGATATCGGTTTTACCGCGTTTGAATACCGTGTGCTTCTCTATAAAGTTCTTGTTGATCCATCCGTTGCGAATGATTTCGTAACAAATGGAATTGGCGACGGCGAGATCGGTTTGCGGATTGAAAATGATCGAACGGTCGGCGGCCATGCTGGTGCGCGTAGTGCGCGTCGCAAAATCAATTATTTTGACGTCGCGGCGCAGCCGTTGGTCAAGTAATCTTGAAAACAAAACCGGGTGCATTTCCGCCATATTATTGCCCCACAGGAAAAAGACATCGGCGTAATCCATGTCATCATAGCAACCCATAGGTTCGTCCAATCCAAAAGTCGTCATAAATCCGGTTACCGCACTCGCCATGCAAAGGCGCGCATTGGATTCCAGATTATTAGTGCCGATTCCGCCCTTTAAGAATTTCGAAGCCACATAGCCGTCCGGAATCGTCCATTGGCCCGAACCGTAAATGGCGACGGCATCTTTACCATGCTGATCTATGGTCTCTTTCATTTTTTGAGCAATGAGGTCCAGTGCTTCTTCCATGGTCGTTTCAACCATCCTGCCGTTTTTACGCACCATTGGTTTCGTCAGGCGGTCCTTGCCGTATAACGCCATCACGGAATGGTAGCCTTTGACGCAACAAAGCCCGCGATTGACGGGGCTGGATAAATCGCCTTGAACGGCAACCGCCCGCCCCTTAGAGAGCCCGATCAAGAGCCCGCAGCCCGTTCCGCAAAAACGGCAAGGTGATTTTTTCCACGTAATCGCCTCGTCCGGCAGCATGTTTTCCAGGCGGCTTTCCGAAAAAATAATGCCGGGAAAGAGAGAAGCGGCCGCGCTCATTGCAGTAAATGCAACCATGTCCTTTAGTGCTTTACGACGATTCATGTTGAAACTCCAGTTGTTTCCGGCATCGGATCTTCTTCGTAACCCGACACCAGCGCCAAGAATTTAAGTTCGTTCACGGACTGTAAGAGTTGTTCTAATTCCTCTTCGGACTCTTGGTTCGGCGTATCGGTGACCAAGATCAGGAGATATTGATTTTGAGACGGAATGACCTCACAGCCGGGAATATTGCCAAGAACCCGACTCAACTCACTCCGCTTTCCGTCCGTAGGATAAGCAAGATAGCTCTTGATTGGCATGAATTACGTAATGATTGACCTGATATGATGAAATTTGGAAAAATTCCAAAGACTTGTAGAATAAGTTAAGAAATTAGCTTTCGCAAAACCATGACAAAAGTCATGTTATTTTGAATTTTTTAACTTTTGAATGATTGAAATGCAGAAAGCTCAGAAACAGAGGTTAGATGGCTCGATCTTATCTTGCCAAAAGCTGATTCCATGCCTAATGAAAAAAACCGGCGTCGATTTCTCAACGCCGGTTCCTTTGTCATGCCAAGGCAATGCTTAGATCAAGCCCTTATTCATTGCTTCACGCGCCGTCATGCCGCCGGCCATTGCCACTATCTGATTGTCATAATGATCGGCAATTCTTGCTACGGACTTGAGCGAGGCCGCTAATTCATTTTCATCCAGATGCGCGCCCGCCAAAGAATGGCCGAATACAATGGTTCCGTCATAGGTAATTCCAAACGCGCCGAAATGCAGTTTCGCATTTTCCCTCAATAAGAATTTCAATAATTCGTCATTCAAGCGTGCGTCTTGAACGACATACGCAAACGATTCCACAACGACATCGTCGCCGTGCCACGGGCGAAGAACCGTCTGTACGACTGTTGAACCTTCAAAGGTCAGGAAACGGCCATCCTGCTTTTGGTAATTCTTCTTGTAAAGTTTCTTGATGAAGGCCTCGACTTTGATTTCAACGCTCTTCATCAATTGCGCATGGTTCATTTTGGGCGCTTTCTTGGCGGATTTCCTCGGGGCTGTCTTTTTTGCTTTCGGCTTTGCCTTTTTGCCTGCCTTTTTAGCCGCCGGCCGTTTCGCTTTTCTATTTTTTTTCTTTGCCATAAGTCCTCCTCTAATTTGAATATGCTGAAAACTGAATTAAGTTGAGTTCATCAAGTGATTTTACAGGCGATTGGGAATTTAAACCGGCAATAAAATCCTAAAATAAACAGTAAAAGTCAAGTACACAATGGATTTGTTCACCCGTTTTCACCAAAGCCGCGTCAGTCCGGCGTCAAGTGAGACCATACGTGCTTTACGTTTCGGATGAAACCTGAAAATTTCGTTCGTTTCACCGCACTTTTCTTGAATCGCCTGCGAAATTCATCTTCGGTCATTTCATTTAGATCTTCAAGCACAGGACTTATGTTCTCCGGGCGAGGATGAAACTCATTCACCGGCGTTGCTTGCGAAAATTTTTCATTCCACGGGCATACGTCCTGGCAGACATCACATCCGTAGATCCAATTCTCCAGTACCGTATTTTTTGCAAGTTTCTCACCGCGGTACTCGATGGTTAAATAGGAAATACATTTGTTGGAATCCACGACATACGGCTCCGTGATCGCATCCGTCGGACAGGCTTCGATGCACAGGCTGCACGTGCCGCAATAATCCTCGATCGGCGTATCGTATTCCAATGCAGTATCCAGAATGACCTCTCCCAGAAAAACCCATGAGCCCATTTCGCGCGTGATGACATTGGTATGCTTCCCCTGCCAGCCGATGCCCGCCTGTACGGCCCAATATTTATCCATCATCGGCGACGTGTCCACGCAGCATTTTCCATGGATCCCCGGATCCATCAATTGGATCTCACTGAGTAACCGATGCAATTTATTCTTCATCACCTCATGATAATCGTCGCCCCAGGCGTAACGGGAAATCTTTCCCTTGTTGGCGTCATTCGAAATTTCCTGAGGGGCATAATAATTCAATGCAACGGCAATGACCGACTCCGCACCGGGAAATAACTCACGCGGGTCAATGCGTTTTTCAAAATAGTTTTCCATCCAGTTCATGGTCCCATGGAAACCCATGTTCAGCCAATTCTCGAGTAATGAAGCGGACCTCACTTTATCTGCTTTCGCGATACCGACTCTTTCAAAGCCGATTTCTAATGCTTTCGATTTGATATAACTGGTCAGGATGTGTTTGTCCATGACGTGAATCTATTCTAATCGTATGAGTCGAATGACCTTGACAAAGTAGGCGGCGTTATCTATATTGCCACGTCTAAAATTGTTCGGGGTGTAGCGCAGCCCGGTTAGCGCGCCTGTTTTGGGAGCAGGATGTCAGGAGTTCAAATCCCCTCACCCCGACACAGCCTCGTGAACAATCACGAGGCTTTTTTATTGAGATAGCAACCACCTTAACACATAGCGCGTGGCGCCTCTGGCGCCAATGTCAGGAGTTCTGCGCCGAAGGTGCATCCGCCTTAGGCGGAAAATCCCCTCACCCCGACTTAGCCTCGTGAGAAATCACGAGGCTTTTTTATTGCAAGTTATTCGACCTGTTTCAAGGTTTTTAAAATAATCTCCGCCGCTTCGTCAATTTCCTTCGCAGAAATGTTGAGAGCCGGGCGCAACCGGATCGTTTTTTCTCCGCATTTAAGTATCAGCAACCCGTTCTCAGCCGCCTTCTTCACCATCTTGTCCCGAATCGATACCGAAGGCAAATCCCACGCACACATGAGGCCTGAGCCGCGGACATTCTCGACACTCGGAAATTCGTTTTGAATTTCATTCAACTTTTTTAATAAATAGCCGCCTTGAATCCGTGAGTTCTCAACCAATTTTTCATCATCAATGATCTTCAAATACCAGGTCGCGCGGTACATGTCCGCTAAATTACCGCCCCATGTAGAATTGATGCGTCCGGCCTGGGCAAAAACATTTTCTTTCACTTCATCAATGCGCTTTCCGGCAAGTACACCGCAAACCTGCATTTTCTTCCCAAAGGCCAACAGATCGGGCTTTACTCCGATTTTCTGATGAGCCCAAAAGGACCCGATAAGTCCAACGCCCGTTTGCACTTCATCATAAATAAATAACATATTGCTCTCATCGCAAATTTTTCTCAATGCCTGATGAAATTCGCTCCGAAAATGATTGTCTCCGCCTTCCGCCTGTATCGGCTCGAGAATCAAGCAGGCGATTTGATCTTTATGCCGGGCTATCTGCTCACGGATAAAATGAAGCGATTCCTCTTCCCGTTTTTTAACGTCGGCTAAGCTTTTTTCATCCAGCGGGAATTTGATCTTCGGATTCGGCGCTTTGATCCAGTTGAATTTCGGGAAGTACTGTACTTTGTGACGATAGTACGTATTGGTCATCGTCAGCGTATATCCCGACCTCCCGTGAAACGCCTCATCGAAATAGATCACTTTCATGGAATTCACATAATTGTCTTCTTCCTCCGCCGATTTGAATCCGGACGGAAATTGTTTTCGAACTTTCCAGTCGAACGCCGTCTTGAGCGCATTTTCCACGGCCAACGCGCCGCCGGACACCAAAAACAAATGCGGAAGATATTCCGGAATCCCGACCCTTCCGAATGTTTCAACAAACTCCGCCATCGCAATGGTATAAACGTCCGAATTCGCGGGATTGTTGGTTGCCGCTTCGACCAAGCCGTCTTTGAATTCCTGGGATTGCATGCGGGGATGATTCATGCCTATCGGGGCCGAACCGAAAAAAGAATAGAAATCCAAATACGTTTTACCGGTTTTCGCATCCACAATACGGGAACCGACGCTTTTTTTCGTGTCCAATACGAAATCAAATCCGTCCGCCAGCATGTGCTTTCGCAGCGTGCTGTGAACCTGCCCGGGACTAATATGAATATTCAACATGGTCATTCTCCTCTGGTTTTTAAATGATAGGACATTTAATCAAAAGGAGACGGTCACACGCGCCATTCGGGCTTAAGCAGACTGAGGCGGATGCTCATGAGGGCTATTGTAGAAGATACGTTCATTTTTGCAGCCTAATTCAATTACAAATCAATAATTAAGAATTAAAAATTCAAATTACCATTTCCGTTGCAAACTATTTAATAATTCTCAATTCTCAATTCTTAATTGTTTCTAGTAGTTGTCTATCTGTGCGCGTTGCAGTTTGTCGCTGTAATCGATATAAACCGTTTTAAGTTCACTGAAAAATTCATAGACCGTCCAGCCGCCTTCACGATGACCGTTACCGGTTTCTTTCACGCCTCCAAACGGCAGGTGCGCCTCGGCGCCGATCGTCGGCGCATTGATATACGTGATGCCCGCTTTAATATCGCGGATCGCTTTAAACGAGTCATTAATATTTTTCGTATACAGCGAAGATGAGAGACCGTAAACGGTTCCGTTGAGAACGCGGATCGCCTCATCAATATCTTTGACCTTGATAACGGACAGCACGGGGCCAAAAATTTCCTCCTGCTCAATACGCATGCCCTGCTTCACGCCGGTAAAAATCGTAGGCTTGTAGAACCAGCCCTTTTTAAGATCTCCGTCGGTCGCCCGCTCGCCGCCGCACATCAATTTGGCGCCCTCAGATTTGCCGATCTGAACGTATTCATGGTCCGTATTCAATTGACCTTCATTAACGCAAGGCCCGACATCAACGCCGGCATCCAGGCCGAAACCAAGTTTCAATTTTTCAACACGCTTGACGAGCATGTCGACAAATTTGTCGTGAATAGGTTCATGCAGGATCAATCGGCTGGTCGCGGTGCAGCGCTGACCGGTCGTTCCAAATGCGCCCCACAGAACGCCGTCGAGCGCCAATTCCAAATTAGCATCGGCCATCACGATCTGTGCGTTTTTTCCGCCGAGTTCCAGAGACACGCGTTTCAATGTCTTTCCGCATTCCGCCGCGATCGTCTTACCTACTCCCGAGGACCCCGTGAAGCTGATCAAATGGACATCGGGATGATTTACGATTCTCATACCCACGCTTCCGCCGCCGCCATGGACTATATTCGCCACGCCTGCCGGCACTCCCGCATCCGCCAAGATCTCTATCAAGCTCGTTGCCGTTCGCGGCGTATCCGATGCGGGTTTAAAGACAACACAATTACCGCAGGCTAATGCGGGAAATATCTTCCAAGTGGGAATGGCCATCGGAAAATTCCACGGCGTTACAATACCGGCAATTCCAATAGGCGTACGAATGGCCATTGCAAATTTGTTGGGCAATTCCGAAGGCACGGTATGGCTGAAAAGCCTTCGCGTTTCACTGCCCGCATAATAGGCAGTGTCAATTCCTTCCTGTACGTCACCGCGCGTTTCGGCGATGACTTTTCCCATTTCGCGGGTCATTTCACGCGCCAGTTCTTCCTTGCGCGCCACCATGAGATCACCGACCTTGCGCAGAATGTCGCCGCGTTTGGGAGCCGGCATCAGCCGCCATTCATCAAACGCATTGGAGGCTGCCGCAACGGCTTTGTCAACATCTTCTGGCCCGGATTTCGGAAACGTGCCAAGCACTTCTTCCCAATTAGCCGGATTACGATTCTCAAAAGTTTGACCGCCGATCGCATCTTGCCATTTTCCGTCAATATAATTTTGAAACTTCTGAGCCATAACACTCAATCTCCTGTCATTAGATTTTTCTTATCGCACGGCGTGCGAAAACAAATGCCCTTAGGGCAATAACAAATCGTAAGCGATTTCGGAATGATTTTTGTCAGCATGTGAGCCGCCGATAGAGGAAAGAAATCATGCCGACAAAACTATAGATTTCTCTCAATTCGATTTCTGAAACTGTCGCTCCCCATCGCTTTTTTCGCAACGACTCCGAAAAGTCCTATGACCAAACCTATGACTATTCCAAAAATGCTGAAACTGAATATGCTTTTCGCCAAAACAATCAACCCTAGAATCATCCACAGCCAGTATAATTTAATTGTCCACAGAAGAATCATAAAAGTTTCCTTTCTAAAAAAGTGTTAACTCACTGTTTTCCCGACCAGCTGTGCTCCAAAACAAACATGTTCTGAACGAGTGCGTAAAAATACGTTCGTTGATGAACGTCCCCTCCCTCATCCGTCGGATATTCCATTTCATCCACGCGCACTTTGTAGGACTCTTTATCGTTTGAGCGCATCAGAGAAATATTATAGGACGATTGCAATCCGCCTTTGGTGTCCAAAGAAAACAAGACCGAAATTTTTTGCGATTCGCCGCCTGATAACTTGCTGATTCGGCAATATTTTTTTAACTGTACATCTTTAAGTATGGAATACACTTCCAGAGCTCCGTCATTATCCACGTCAAGAACCTTCACTTCGAAAATACTGCCGCCGAGGCACCGGTTCAAAATCTCACAGCGCCATTGGTCTTCTTCCGAATAATACAACAATACATAGTTGATTTGCCCGTCAATATTTCCGGCCACAATGAATTCGAACTGTCCGTTATGCATCAGATCCGCCGAAAATCCGCGATCGGTGCTGAAATGACATTGATCGATCGGTTTATCGATCACGCCGGGGAAGTAAATTTGTGCGTCGCGAAAGGCGTCCTCAAGATATTTTCGCTCGTTCAGCGGCGACCCGGGTTGCCCCGGATTTCCGTCACTCACTTTGATTTCTGCAGCTGAAAGAGGCCAAACGAACGCGAAAGCGCCGATCCAAAAAAACTTCAAAATTGCTTCAATCAAAACTTTTTACCTTTTAATTAATACGCGGCCAGTTCGCGCATCAGGTTAAGCATTTTATCTTTGTTTGGCAGAAAATGAGCTTCCAGCGGAGGGCTGTAAGGCACCGGCGTATCCAGCGAGGCCAGGCGCATGACCGGTGCATCTAAGAATTCAAAACCATGCTCCGTTATGAACGCGGAAATGTCGCCGCCCACTCCGCCCGTCAACGTCGCTTCATGTGCGACAATCACTTTATTTGTTTTCTTGACCGACGCCATAATTAATTCCTTGTCGTAAGGCAGCAGGCTCCGTAAATCAAGCACCTCCACGCTGACGCCGTCGTCTTTTTCAATTTGTTCCGCCGCATCCAACGCCCAGTGCACTGCGGATCCGTAGGCGATGACCGTGAGGTCTTTGCCCTCGCGCTTGATATCGCCTTTCCCGATCGGCACGATATAATCGTCATCGGGAATATCGCCTTTGATGCGGCGGTATAAGAATTTATGTTCAAAATACAAGACCGGATTATTGTCTCGAATGGCCGCTTTGATCAGTCCTTTCGCATCGTACGGCGTCGATGGCGCGACGATTTTCAACCCCGGAACATGAAAAAACCATGCTTCCGGGTTTTGCGAATGAAACGGTCCTCCGTGAACTCCGCCGCCGGAGGGACAACGCACCACCATCGGCACCGCTTCGCCCCAGCGGTAATGGATTTTAGCCGCCTGGTTCACGAGCTGGTTAAACCCGCAGGAAATGAAATCGGCAAACTGCATTTCCGCCACCGGACGCAGTCCCATCAAAGCTGAACCGACGCACACACCGATAATGCCTGCCTCGGAGATCGGCGTGTCCATCACGCGATCCGAACCGAACTCAGTAATGAAATCTTTGGTGACTTTGAATGCGCCGCCGTATACGCCGATATCCTCGCCGATCAAAAAAACATTCGCGTCGCGCCTCATCTCTTCCCGCAAACCGATCGATATCGCTTCTAAATAAGTAACATTGGCCATGGTTGTACCAAAAAAGTTTTATTTTATAGCCACAAAACACAAAGGCTCCAAGAATTGAATTCTTCTTAGTGTCTTGGTGCCTTAGTGGTCAGTCTTCTTATTGTTCCAATAACTGCAGCTGATGGCCGTCCGGATCCACGATGATCGCAATTTTGCCGAACTCCACTTCCGTGATATCCTGCGTGAATTTCACGTTGCGCGACTTTAACGTACCAACGGCTTTTTCCAAATCTTCCACTTCAAACTGAATCAAGACGCCGTTCTTCTTGAAATCTTTCGGTTCGCTGCTTTTCTCGCCGCCTTTTTCGATCGTCAGAATCGTTCCGTCCGTATTGAATTGAGCAAAATTCTCTTCATGATACGTTACATCCAGACCCAGCCCTTCTTTGTAAAAAGCCAAAGACCGATCAAAATCAGAAACGTAGACACAAATATACTTAATATTCGCAATCATGCCGGGCATCTTATGAACTCCTTATTTAGATGATGTAAAAAAAACAAATCTTATCACAAATTTCTTTGCGGCAAAAACGCATTGCCGGGTCGCCCGCTCTGCAAGCAACTCATCTTATGCTTTTGATGGCCTCTTTCAATATTTTTCCGTCGCATCCGCTTGGATATTCAATCTCCAATATTGCCGCCAGTGTGGGCGCAATATCTGCGGGCGAACATCCGTTGGCGAACGTGCCGGCCTTGATCCAGTTTTTTCCGCATACGATGAGCGGCACATGCGTGTCATACGAATGCGGCTGGCCGTGTCCCGTACCTTTGCCGTAAGACCAGATATAGTACGGCTTCAATACCAAGATCAGATCGCCGACGCGCGACGGATAAAAATTTTTCTCCACGTGGCTCGAAATCGCATCATGACTTACATTGCCCAATGCGAGATCATTCGATTTATAAACGCGGAAAACACTTTCCGTCTTTTTTAACAAAAGCGCGCTAATATAGTCTTCGGCTTCGTTTTTATCAATATTTTTTTCAGCCAAAGCTTTGTTATTCAAATATATACTGGGTTCCAATACCGTATCTACGTAAGTCCGTTCCGTTCCGGGTTTTCCGTATTTATCCGTCATGGCTTCATTAATAATCTTATAAACCGCCTGGATGGATATGCGCCCGGCTGCTATTTTCTTATCGTTCATTTCTTCCGGAATGGGCGCAACTCCGTGATCGGCGGTCAATACGAAAATGACATCATTTAGCCCGACGCGTCTGTCAATAAATTTGATCAACTCTGAAATATACCCATCGGTTCGCAGCGTCATATCCATCACTTCGCGGCTCAGCGGCCCAAATTGATGACCGATATAATCGTTCGGAGAAAAACTTACGCACAGAATATCCGGAACAGCATCCGCTCCCAAATTCTCCTTCACCGCAACTTCTTTTGTTAAATTAAGGAGCGCGATAGAGCCGAACGGTGTGCGACTCAGCGACTTGTAATAATCGGTCGCGGAAGCCGGCTTGTGAGGAAACGCCGTGCCCATACCGTACGCTTCGGTGTAGTTATTCAAATATTTTTCGGGAACGGCCGGATAAATCTTTTCGTCCCGCGACAATGTCCAGCTCGAATCGCGCCACTTATCGAAAGGTCTTGCCGCATTATAATCGTTCATCCACTGAGGGTAATCGCTCATGTAATACGAACTCGTTACGACCTTACCTTCTTTGTCATCTATCCAATAGGCGGCATTCGCCAATTTGCCCGCCATCAGGATCGCGGTGCGGTCTTTGTTCGATACGCCGAAAACTTTGGCGGCGCCGTTCGTCGCCAATTTCAACTGATCGCCCAGATTCGTCCCTTGAAAATTTCTCGGAGATCGTCCGTCAACCCGTGACTGCTTCTGAATGCCCAAAATGTTGGCCGAGGTGTCTTCGGCCGCGTAAACTCTTCTTCCCAACGCGCGATCGTACCATTCATTCGCCACTATACCGCTCCGGTAAGGATACGTGCCGCTCATCATGATCGAATGACCCACCGCTGTTTCCGTGGTCGCATGCTCGTAATTGCAATTCACAAAATTAGCGCCGTTGTCGAGCAAATAATTAAATCCATCGGGTCCGAAATAGGAGCGGAACCGAGTCAGATAATCGTAGCGAAATTGATCAATACTGATAAAGACCACGAGCTTGGGCAAATTGCGATTCTGCGGGCCGTGGGCCGATTTCGAGCATCCGATCCCAAATTGCAGCATCCCGGCAAGGATAGGCAGTAATATTATCCTGAACACGCGCATAAGTCAGTCTCCCGAAAAAAATAACGAGTTTTTTAGCGGTCCCTATTTTCCAAAAATTATCAGTTTTAAACATACGGAAATGTCACTAAAATTAAAAGAGAAAAAGCTGTTTTTTTCATTTAACTTGTCCGTAAGAGCGCCTCACGGGCGATCCCCAAATGCGGCCCCGTCTTGCGCGGCTTTTTCGTGGGGATGAGCTAAAAGCGATGTGTGTCTTAGCGAAAGTTAAACAAAAAGTGAAGTGATCAGATAGCAGATGGCGCCGACAAGGGCAGAAGCGGGAATAGTGAGTATCCATGCGATGATAATATTTCCGGCAAGTCCCCAACGGACAGCGGAAAGTCGTTTGGTCGCACCGACGCCCATGATCGCACCAGTGATGGTATGCGTTGTACTGACGGAAATTCCTCCGAATGCGGTGATCAGGAGCGTAATCGCGCCGGCCGTCTCAGCGCAGAATGCACTAGAAGGCTTTAATTTCGTAATTTTTTGTCCCATCGTTTTCACAATGCGCCAGCCTCCGAACAAGGTTCCTAAGGCGATGGCCACATGCGAAAGGATGATGACCCACATCGGAACTTCAAAGGTCGCGAGAAAACCGGAAGTAACCAGCAATCCCGTAATAATTCCCATTGTTTTTTGCGCGTCGTTTGTTCCGTGACCCAGGCTGTATGCCGCGGCAGAGACTAATTGAAGCTTTCTAAACGCTCCATTAATGTTGGAAGATGATCTGTTATGGAAGATCCACATCAGGCTGGCCATTAAAATAAAACCCATAACCATCCCCATCAGCGGCGCCAAGACAATAAACAAGATCGTTTTTGACCAACCATCCACTAAAATGACCCCAAAACCGGCCTTCGCAATAGCCGCTCCTCCGTACCCGCCCATTAAGGCGTGCGAAGAACTTGAAGGTATACCGTAAAACCAGGTGATCAAATTCCACACGATCGCGCCGATAAGACCGCTCATGATGACGTATTCATTGACCGCGCTTAATTCGATCAGTCCCTTGCCCATTGTTTTGGCTACGTGAACATCAAACATGAACGCAGCGATCAAATTAAAAAAGGCCGCCCACATGACCGCTTTGCGGGGCGTGAGAACGCGAGTGGAAACAATCGTGGCAATGGAATTCGCTGAATCGTGAAATCCGTTGAGGAAATCGAAAATCAGCGCGATAATGATGATGATGACAACCAGAGTGAACATTCAGCGCGGGGTTATGCGTGTTTGATTAATATTGTTTCCAGAACATTCGCAGCATCTTCGCATTTGTCGGTCGCCGTTTCTAAACCAAAATAAATGTCTTTCAGTTTTATCACTTGAATGGGGTCTTTTTCGTTGTCAAACAGATCGGCAATGGCATGCTCGAAAATCGTATCGGCCAGATTCTCATAATCGTTGATCTGGTAAAGAATTTGCCTTAATAAATCCGCTTTTTCGATAGTTCGCAAGCAATGAATTCCTTTTTGAATCTCCAAAACCGACAAATTCAAAATCTCAATCAACTTTATGAGATCTTTCGGGCATTCCTTGATCTTATAGGAAGCAAACCGGCCTGTGGCTCCGTCCATGAAGTCAATGATGTCATCCAGAGCGGACGCCAGGAGTGAAATATCTTCACGATCAAAAGGCGTTACGAACGTGCTGTTCAATTCGGCAAAAATTTTGTGCGTGACCGTGTCGCATTGATGTTCCAGATCGTTGATCTGTTTAATGGCCTGGTGTCTTTCGGCTTCATCGGGCGATCCGAGCTTCTTAAGCGTCACGGAGGCCTGGACGATATTTTGAGTTAATTCCTCAAAGAACGTATAAAATTTTTCGTCATGCGGAAGCATCGCTTGTATGATTCGGTCGAGTCTCATGGATGAAATGCCTCAGGTTTTGTTCTTAAAATCGTTGGAAAGTATATTAAATTTCAAATCAACAAACAAGGAAAGTTTTTTACGCAGAATTGAGAATTAAGAATTATGAATTAAGAATTGAAAGCTAAAAATTAACAATGAGCCTGCTGAGATTTGCTCATTTTTAATTCTTAATTTTTAATTCTTAATTTAATTAAACGTCTTCCTGAAAAATTCGATGGCATGCTGCCACGCTAAGTCCGTGCATTCCGGATCGTAGCGCGGACCCTCGTCCCGCATGAACGCATGTTCGGCCGGAAACAATGTGATCGAAAATTTCGTCCCTGCCTTCTTCAGTTCATTTTCAACTTTTGTCCTTCCTTCCGCAGGTATGTGCGGGTCCAGCGTTCCGAAGACCATGAGCAGGTCTCCTTTGATTTCCTTCGCGCGTTCGAGCGATCCGGCATTTTCATCTTTTCCCAATTTACCGTTGTGAATGCCCGTTCCGTAAAAACATACCGTGGCTTTTACATCCGGCTGAAGCGCCGCGCGGAACGCCAAGTGCCCGCCGATACAAAACCCCGCTGCTCCTATTTTTCCCGATGCAAATTTCGAATGCGATTTCAAGTAATCCAGCGCCGCACGCCCATCGGCGTCGAATTCCGCCACGCTCGTATGGGCCGCACCGGCCATGCCGCGATCGCGTCCGGCATCATCAAATGGGATCCACGCACCCGGCGGCTCGACCCGGTGATAAATTTCCGGCGCCGCCACGACAAAACCGTATCCGGCCAGCCGCACACACGCGCGGACCATCGTCGGCGTGAGCTGAAAAATATCCGAATAAAGAATAATGCCCGGAAATTTTCCTTCTGCTTTCGGCGCAGCGACGAACATCCGCATGGGACTGTTATCGACCTTGATGTCTACATACTCGGTCGTTACGATCATGAATGATTCCCTGTTAGCTTTTCTGTGAATTCAGGATTCCCGCTTGCGCTGCAACCAATTACTCCGCATACAAGCTGATCACTCTCTCTAACGCTTCCCGACACACTTTGCAAAACGGAACACCGTTTCGTGTAAACATGATGCAATCGATTTCCGGGCGATACAGTCCCTTGGGCTCATAGCCCGCGCCTTCGAACGCGCCGGCCTTACCGAAAAATTTATTCCCATTGAGCATGGGTGTGGTGACGGCTTTCACATCCCGGAAGTACGCTTCCAGAGAATCCTCGGGGGCTTTGTTGGCAATAAGCTGTGCACGTCTTTTCTGCATCGCGATATCGTATTTCTCGAATGATTCTTTATTCCACTGCGTGGGCAGTGATGTTCCCTTTTCTACCAAATGTTTCCATTTCAGATTATTCGGATCCAAAAGCGCTGTGATATTCGCCTCCCACGGCTCGACCGTCGGCCCGGCAACATTTTCGTACGAAACCGGCGAAGTATAATATTCATCCGCCAGCCCTGCGAACGAATGGCCGAATTCATGAACAAAGATATATTCCGAAGGCTCCGTGCCGGCGGAAACCGTCGCCCATAAATTAAAAATTCCGCCGCCGCCGTATTTACGGTCATTGAAAACGACGATCATCGCGTCGTACGGCGCCGTAGCCGCGATCTCACGCAGATTTTTGTTTTCGTATGTCAGGACGTATCGGTCCGAATCGAAAGAATTAAAACTCAATCCCAGAGCGGATCTGCGCCAGATGTCCTTGCGCGGATTACTGATGCCGGATTGAAACGACGCAGCGTCTATCGCACGCACATTGAAATCCTTTTTTCTCGATTTGAACGGCTCCGTATTGAACATACGGTCCACCATGCGAACAACGTCTCTATGAAATTTGTCCTTCTCATTTGCCGTGTAACCGTCGGCTAATATCAATAGATCAACTTTAGTATTCGGTGACCCGTTTTCAAAAACGGTCCACACGCTCCCTGCAGGAACAACGGGTGAGCGGTTGACAAATCTGCTTTTCGGGTCGACCGTCGTTGTAAAGATCTGTGTGAATGATCCGTCATCGAGACGTTTCTTAAGAACGAATTGAATTCTGTTTTTCGGTTCCGGAAATCGCTGCGACTCCTGGAAACTGCGCCACACGCCTTTCGCCGCTTCGCCGGTCGTTTCCCACTCGCCGTAAATACTGGCAAATCCACGCGAATAAATGACTTTATTCGACGCCGCGTCGACCACTTCAAACAAATACTTTCCCAGATTCGTTTCGTCGACCAAATGAACTTTGCTGCCCGGCCATGCGCCTTCGAGGCGAACTTCGTCAAGGCCGATATGCTCTTCCTTCGCCGTTCCGCTGTGAAAATAGTCTAACCTAAAAGTTTGTCCGGTAAAGTACGTATCAAAATTCGATTCGTCTTTCGGGGTAAAAAAAGTTAAAAGAAGAAGTAACATAAGCATGACGGTCTCCTTAAATTTATGACAGAATTTTATGGAGTCTCAGCAGACAACGCTAAATCAGAATTATGAATTCACCTGGGAATTTTTCCTCCTCACATGAATCAATTTCTTCACTTCCGCTATCACGTTGTCATCTTGATCCAGCACCGAAGTGTTAAATTCATATTCGGCTTTTTCCTTAGATTTCAGATCTTCTTTGATAGAATCAATTTTTTCATTCGGAACTTCGAAGCGAGCGCGCACGGCTCCCCGGCCCGGCTTGATGAATTTGATCGCTGCCGCTTTGTCCCACACAACATACTCACGCCCTAATTTTTCCATTAAAATCAGCATGAAAAAGGGATCACACATGGAATAAAGCGACCCACCGTAATGCGTACCGACGAAATTTCTATTCCAGAAACGCAGTTTCAATTCCACGTCGACTGTCTGCCGATCCGGGCTGACGCGCTTGATACGGATACCAGCGCCCCACAGCGGCGGGTAAAAATTCATGATATAATAAAGATACTTTCGAATCATGGCAATTTAGACGCTGATTCTCGCTGATTTATAATGATGATTTCAAATACGAACAAAAAATCAATTATAAATTGTCAACGTCATTCAGCTTTAAAAATTCAGACAGCGAATTTCATAGATAGCACTGGCAGGAATAATAAACAATTCAACTTAAATCATAATTATCAGCGTATTTCAGCGTCAAAAAACTTTTACTCAGCGTATACGCCGGCATTGCCATCTTCTGCCGAAGGAAAGGGCGCATGGAGTGCGAATTCCTCCGCTTCTTCCATTTCCTTGGCGACGCGGTTCCTGATCTCTTCATTCACGGATTTAGAAATGATCTTTTCATCGAGTAAATATTTTTCGGCACGGTCGATCGGGTCTTTCTTCTGCCATTCGGCGAATTGTTCCTTCGGAACATAATACGCATCGTCGTGCTCGGCGTGGCCTTTCATGCGCATCGTCTTCGACTCGATGAGAATGGGTCCCTGACCGGCACGCGCTTTCTCGATCGCGTATTTGGAAACCCGGTATACTTCAAATACATCATTGCCGTCCATCTGAACGGCTTCCATGCCGTATGCTCTGCCCTTCACGGCAAAATCCTTGACGCGTGTTTGTTTCCTCGTTGGTGTGGAATAGGCCCAGTTATTATTTTCGATGATGATCACGAAGGGTAATTTCCAAACGGCCGCCATATTCATGCCTTCGTGAAATTCCGCCGTGGATGTGCCGCCGTCGCCGATATAGGTCAGCGCCACGCGCGGCTCTTTCTTTATTTTGAACGCGAGCGCGCATCCTGCGAGATTGATGACCAAACTTCCCAAATGCGAGATCGGAGCAAAGACGCCCAGGTCCAGGCTGCCGAGATGGGAGTTGCCGTCCCTTCCTCGCGTCGGCGTAGTCGAGCGGCCGATGAAATTGGAAAGAAAATTTTTCACGGGGAGCCCGCGTACGATAATGGAACCGCCGTTCCGGATGATCGGACCGACGACATCATTCTTGTCCAGAGCATACGTTGAACCGACCGTCGTGGCTTCCTGCCCGCGCCCGCCGTATGCCGCGCCAATGATCTTTCCCTGACGATACAGCATGGCTATGCGATCGTCGAACGCGCGATTAAGCAAAATAAAATAATACAGTTCTTTTTTTTGCGCATCCGTCGGCTCGTATTTCTTTAAATTCAAGTCGGAAGCGGTCAGAAACAACTTTTCATCCTTAGCCACAGAGAGCACAGAGCGCTCAGAGGGCTTTTGGCTTTTCTTATTCATATTCTAAGCTTGGTGCCTTCGTTGCAAAAAATAAAGTTATTCAATCTAGCCACAGAGAGCTTCTGGCTTCTGGCTTCTGGCTTCTGGCTTCTGGCTTCTGACTTCTGACTTCTGACTTCTGACTTCTGACTCCTGGCTTTTCCTATTCATCTTCCAACTTCGTGTCTTAGTGCCTCAGTGGTAAAAGTTTTATTCCGCGTACACGCCTAGTTCCGCGTCCGAGCCATTCGGGAATGGTGCTTTGTCCGCATAGTCGATGGCTTCTTCAATTTCCTTTTTCACTGACTCATCGATCTCTTTGATCTTTTTCTCCGTCAGAATTTTGTGATCCAGGAGGAATTTTTCAAATTGTTCGATGGGATCCTTTTTCTCCCATTCCTTCAAGAGCCCCGGCGGATAATATTCATGCCCGTCATGTTCGGCGTGTCCGCGCATCCGCATCGTGACCGATTCGATCAGCGTCGGCCCTTCACCACGGCGCGCACGGTCCACCGCCTCTCTGCAGACCTTATAAACTTCGAGAATATGAGTGCCGTCCACTTTCACGCCCGGAATACCATACCCGATCGCACGGTCCACCGGACTCTCGCAGGCGTATTGCAGGTGCGTCGGCGTGGAATACGCATACTGATTATTCTCGATGATCAAGATAAAAGGCAGGTTCCACACCGCCGCCATATTCAGCCCTTCGTGAAATTCCCCGACGTTCATGCCCCCGTCGCCGATATAATTCAATACGACCGCATTTTCTTTTTTCTTCACCGCGGCGAGCGCCGTTCCGACGGCTTGCGGAATCATCGCTGCGAGATGACTGATATTGCCGACAATCTTTTTCGCCTTGTCGTAATAATGCCCGGTGCCGTCTACACCGTGAGTCGGGCCCTCGGCCTTAGCCAGGTGATTGAGCATGAGAACCTTCGCCGACTGCCCGCGCGTAAAATGCGCACCGATATCACGGTGCATTGGATACAAATAGTCCTGCGGATCGAGCGCGTACGCGCTTCCTACCGCGGTCGCCTCATTGCCCCACCCCGAGTAGGCGCCCCCGATCATCTTATTCTGGCGGTACAGCCGGATAATACCCTGATCGAATTCCCGCGTCAATTTCATCAGGCGATACAGGTTCAGATAATCGCCTTCGTTTAGTTCCTCCTTATGAGGGGCCATCTTCCCTGCAGGCGTGATCTCCGGCTTCTTTTTTATATGCACTTTTGACTTTACTGCAGCCATAACTTCCATCGCCATTCAAAACTCATGATTCACAATTTAGAATTTCAATATTCCCACACATAGGTGACCGCTTGTCCTTTCGTTTCTTCCACTCGGACGGAAACCGCCATGACAATCTCTTCCATTTCCTTTTTAGAATTATTCTCTTTCCAATAGGAACTCAGTTTTTTCCGAAACTCGTCGCACAGGAATTTTGCCAGCATTTCCGATGTCACATTAGGCATCGGCAATAACTCCACGTCTTCGCACGGAAATTGATACGATTTGGAAAAACCGGCGCCGTGAAACGTTACGTCGAACTGATCGTGATTTTTGGAAATTTTCAGATATTCGGAGTGCGTGGGCAATAAAATCTTCTCGTCCAGGTCGTCGCACAGCGATTCCATGATTTTCTTTAACTGCTTGAATTCGATGGCGATCCCGTTGTCACTGTCCCGGCATTCGATATCGAGCGCCGCATAATAGTTATGGCCGTGCAATCGTTCGACCGAACTGTCGTCAAATATCGTAAAGTGCGCCGCACTGAACTTCAGATATTCTTTGGCTATGTGGATAATAAATTTCGCCATCGTCCGCAATTCCATCATGATTTTGGGGAGCAAGCTATGAAAATGCGGCGTAAAATTCCAATCAAATTTTGGCGGTACGGCCCGGGATCATGGAATCCTCCGAGGGAGACGTTCAACCGTTTGAAGTATTTTAACATTGATTTCTTTTAGAAAATATATTAGCTTCCAACCCGGTTTTATTTTACAGATCATTTCTAACCATGCAGACAGGTATGCCGACGAATCCTCTGGATAGCGCCATTTCAAAAAATGTTAGAACGGATTATGCCGAAGGCAGCGTGCAGATCAACGATTCCTTTACGCAAACCGGCTGCCGGGTGGGTATCGTAGACCCTTCGTTCCTCGCCGCGCTGGAGAGTGCGCTGGCGCCTTTCATAACCGATCGCGCCGAACGGGAATTTTACCGTATCGGAAAACACTGGGGTGAAGAATTTTACACCGCGTTGCAGCGGCGCATCGCGGAAACGAAGCCGGAGATGATCGCGAGACCGCAGGATTATTTGAAAGAAGAATTTGTCGAACATTTGAACAGCTATTTCAGTTACACGGGCATGGGACAATTCCGGATTACGGAGGGGAATCATTTTTATGTCGTTGATTTAAAAAATGCCATGGACCGCGGGTTTGAACGCACTCAATTCATTTGCAGGATGTTTGCGGGTTTTTTTGCGGGCCTTTTCAGCCGCATCGCGGAAAAAGATCTGGCGTGCGTCCAGCTCTCCGAATCGAAAGAGCTTCATCGCTTCGCGTTGAGTTCGGACGAGACGATTCGGGAAATCCGCGATCGCCTCGCCCAAGGCACGTTGGAAAAAGATATTCTGTCGCAGTACAGCAATCAGCATCTGATCTAAACGTTTTAGGTTTTTATGGCTCATATATTTTGCATAGTCAGCCAAAAAGGCGGAGTGGGTAAAACTACGACGGCTCTGAGTTTGGGCCTCGTCTTCGCGCGGCATCATAAGAAAGTTCTGATCATTGACGCCGATCCGCAAGGCGGTATCGTGTATAGCCTGGATAAGCAGCGCATCTTGGATCATGCGTCGAATTCGCGCGTCGGTTTATACCAGGTCTTTTGCGGCCAATCGGATATTCATGAAGCCGCCCGCAGCACCGACATTGAGAACCTTTTCGTCGTGGATTGCGGGATCGCCAATACGGGCGCGGAAGTGCTGGCATTTGAGGACGCGACGCGCGCCGCCGGTCTTTTCCGCGAAGCAGTACAAAATGCGGCGTCCTTTTATGACGTGATCCTGATGGACTGCCCGCCGGGGATCGGCTCGGTCACGACCGCTGCGATCATCGCCTGCGATTATGTCATTATTCCCCTGCAGTGCGAGCCGTTGAGCCTCCGCACGCTGCCTCAATTGCTCAAACAGTTGCTGGAAATAAAGAAGACCGTCAACCGCAACGTGGAAATTGCCGGCGTGCTAATGACCATGTACGATGAAACGAATCCCGTGTCCCAATCGGTCGCCGAACAAATCCGGCTGTGTTTTAACGACGAACTAGTTTTCGCTACCCCCATTCCGCGCGACCCGAGTCTCAACCTTCTTTTTTCCGGTATTGAACGCATGGCGGACATGATCCCGAGTTTGGAAAGCGATTCGCCGGGTATGCACGCGTACCGGGACTTGACGCAGGAAATCGAATATAAATTCTCAGTGTACGCGCCTCACACGGAAAATATTTATTAGACGGAAGTTATTTATGACCAAAGCACCGGAAAGATTTTCTGAATACGTTCTGCCGGGAAATTATATTCAGTTTTCTCCGGTAACCGCGGAAATTTTCGTTAACGGAACGCAGCGTGGATGGGCGCTGGACGCCAATTTTCTCCGCAGCCTGCATGGGTATCTCAGGAAATATTTCGCAAAAGACCGCGAAGTGATCTTATATCGTGCCGGCTTTGAATGGGGCGAACGGGCGTATCAGCGAATCGAAACCCTGGCGTTGTCTCTGTATCCCGGCGCAAAAAACATCAAAGAATTGAGTATGGATCAGTTTCATCGGTTGTTCACCAACCATATCGCGGCGACGGGTTGGGGAAATTTTGAATTGAAACGCCGCGATGATTTCTTGTTCGTAGACCTCTTCAACTCTCTTTACGCCGACATGTTGAAAGCGTCGAAATCTGCCAACGGCGAAGCCGCTCACGACCACACGGCGTGTCACTTGTACGCAGGATTCTTTGCCGGTTTATTCGGCCGCATTTCCAATATGCCTTTGGCATGCATTGAAATTACCTGCCAAACAGACGGCTATGAGAATTGCTCCTTCCTGCTCGACAGCCCCGACACGATTGCGTCGGTTGAAAAACATATTCACAAACCCATGGCGCCGCTCGAGGCATTTCAAACCGTCAAGAAGGAATTTGAGTGACATGATGAACAAGAAACAGCCCGTTTTTGAAGAAACACATGCAGCAGCCAAACTGCTGGACGAATTCCATTCTCTCACACAAAAAACCAAACCGCCGAAAGAAGACGCCGCGAATGTGTTCTTTGATAAGTACTATTTGACCATGGCGGATTTTTTGGCGCCCATCGGATCGGTACTGACCCGGACTGCCCGTGAAAATATTCACGACTTCATTTTGACATCGGTCCACAGCCCTGCAAAAAGCTCTGCGCTGAACCACGTTCCGGTCAAAGGGAAAAAACTTCAAACGATCAGAGATTTTTTTTCATCTTTGAATTAAGAACGGAACGAAACGAAACGTAATTTCGGCCCTCAGAGAAAACTGAAATAGTAGAATAATTTTCTCAAATAAGAAAAGGCCCTGGTTTCGGTATCCCAGCAAGAGACTCTGGAATCTGTAAGAAAATCACTTCAAGCTTTTCAATGCAGCCAGCGCCCGATCAAAATCCGGTAATTCCTCAAGCTTCGGACAATACTCCACGTATTTCACAAAATCATCCTTGCCGATAATGACAATGCCGCGGCCATGCACTTGCCATTCTTTTAAGAGAAATCCATAATTGATACCGAACGATTTGTCGGCATAATCCGAAACCATCCTCATTTTACTTTTGCCTTGAAGCTGCATTTTACAAAAGCGTCCCTGGGCCGGAGGAAGGTCCATGCTCACCTGGATGATCTCGACATCGTCTCCCAGTTTGGCAGCCTCCTCGTCAAATCGTCTCGCCTGCAGTTCGCACACGCTCGTATCCAACGACGGTGCAATGCTTATCACACGAATCTTTCCTCTGGAACTATCCAAGGTTACTGTCTTATCGGGGGAAAAACCTGTTCGACCCGTGAACGCCGGCGCTTTCTGTCCTGCTTTGATTTCCGCGCCGACCAGCGTCAGCAGGTTTCCCCGGTGCGTAACCACGCCCGCTCTTTCAATCATGTTCTCTCTCCTTTTCCGATATTACGAGGCACTTTCTTTGCACAAAGGTGCCGCCGGTTAAGATTATTCTCAATTGCAGAATTCCGCCCAGATATCATTTCAGCCGATCGCACAGGGGACAAATCGCCTTCACAGGAACCGTATAGTAGTATACGGCGTCGATCACAGCCGATCGGCCCCGTTTGCATCCGGCAGCATCCGCAATCTCAAAGCAACTCGCATCAAAGTGGGGGCAAAACAGCTCTTTAGGTTCCGCAGGCGTAATTTCCAAAGCCTGCGGGCCCGCGCGACCGTATTCACTGTTCATGTTCAGCGGGAATGGTTTTTCAGGAAAGAAATTTCATGTTTCATTTCCCGAAAAATATAATTATTGGAAGCTTCAGCCAGCGGCATGTACCTTTTTTCAGTTTCGCGGACGTAGCGGCGGATCTTTGCTTTATTGTTGACGAACCTTAAGGAGCGTAGATTATCCAGGCGGTCGGAAAGTTTTATCAGTTTGACATCGCCGTTTGCGGAAAGAATACCTTCGAAATAAACCCGTTTGTGATTTTCGACCGAAGGATCTTTGGTCAGCAATTTGACCATCTGCGCGACGTTGTCGTTGAAATTATTTCTTAATTCTTTCAACGTAATGCCGCAATCCTCAATCACGTCGTGCAGCAGCGCCGAGCAAATCACGTCGCAGCGCATGGCCGCCACTTCGTCCAGCAGGATATTCGCGACGCGGACCGGATGCGTAATATACGGCGCACCCTCGTCGCGTTTCTGCCCGTTGTGTGCCAGCCGCGCAAAATCCAGCGCTTTGCGCATTAAGAACTTTTCGGATTTCGGAAATTTGTACCGAGCCATGAACTCGTATAGCTTCGTTTCCAAATATTCCAGTTCCGTAAACCGTTCAAAAAACTCTGCATCTCGCCGCGTAGGGGGTGCGCTAAGCTTGCCGGACTTTTTTTTCTTCGTTTCCACCGTTCTTCTTCCGTCAAAATAAAAATGAACCGCTCAAATCTAATAAAACACTTTCAGCTTCTTTTGTTCAAGAAACGCGAAACCACTCCCGTGCTTCCTCGGAATACCAGATGAAATTTAGAAAAGATCGTCGCACTTCCTTGAAATAGATCAAGGAGGCTCGTAACCGCGCCAAATTATTTAAGGTGGGTTGCTATGTGTTCACGTGAAGTCAAAGGATGGAAAAAATTTATATACAAAAAAAAGAACTCACAATTCCACGATAGGCCTTCGGCCGTCAAATCCGCTTTCGATCGAATGCCAGAAATTTATATCTTCTTCCCCTAATTTCCAACACAAATAAATTTCTTCTCCGGTATTACGCAGACAGGGGAAGTCAATCAGGCCATCCTGCATGCTTTTGATCATGATGCCTTCGGTTTCAAAATAGCGCATAATCTCAATCAATTTTTCCAATTCAGCCGGGTGAAACCGCGAGCCGTTCGGTCCTAATCCTCCGAAATATTCGTGTTTGTAAATATTATAATTCAGATCATCCAATTGGGTCTTAAGCGAGACTACCTTTGAAATCCTGAGTTTAACCTCCGCCAACGCGCGTCTCGCTTCATCCAGCGTGTAATGCCGTTTGTGAAGATATTTGGTCATGGCTAATTTTTCAAATCGCGATCCATGGGCTCTGTGTCGGCCAGATTGTGCATCAAACTGTCAAAGAAGAAAACCGAATAGTCAGAAAGAACTTTGACGATATATTCGCGCGAAGCTTCATCCACTTTGTTCTGCTCGCACCAATTAATAATATAATTCTGAAAATACGTCTCGGCAATTTTTCGGAAATCCTGATTCACGGTCTCATCGCCAGGCAAGTAGGAATCCAAAGTCATCCGCGTCTCCTTTAAAAGAAAATGAACGAGCCAATGTAAAAAGATCGTGATGAGAAATCAAGTTTAATTTTAGATCTGAAAATGAATTTAAAAAATTTTTGCGTTTCTTGTCGTCATGCGTTAACTTGAAATCAACATAAGAGAAACCTGCAGCATTCGTGACTGTAAATGTTTTGACCGATGTGTGTATCGCCATGGCGCGTTTAAGAATAAGAAAACGATTGGATCACCACGAATGAATAGACCCTATTTCATATGGATCCTCGTGTTGTGCATCATTTCATCCTGCCGGGAAGTCTTAGTGAGTTCGGCGGACGAGAAAAAAGAGCAGCTACTTATCGGTGATTGGGCCCTCGATGATCCCAATGTGATGATCGGCACGATCCAGATTACCTTCAGGGCCGACCTGTCGGCGCGTATCGTCAACACGATCCCCAACAACGAACTGGATGAGGAATACCGATTTCACGTGGAGGACGGGATTTTGTTTTTCAATACGCAGACGCCGGAGGGAGAAATAGTTTACGTCTATTATGAGATCAACTCACTGAGCGTAACGACCCTCGTGTTCAAGCGTCAGGACGGGTCGCTGCAATACTACCGCAAACAATAATGATCATCATCGGCATCGATCCCGGAACCAACGCCACCGGTTTCGGCGTGATCCAATATGACAAAAAAAAGATGATGTGGCTCGGCAGCGGCATCATTCAGCTGCCCGACCGTCATCCCCTGTTCAAAAAACTTGAAATGATCTATGACGGAGTCGTAGATATCATCGAGCACTATCGCCCGACGGATTTCGCCGTTGAGAATATTTTTTTCAGCAAGAATGTGAATTCGGCCTTAAAATTGGGTCATGCCCGGGGCGCCGCGATCTTAGGAGCCTTGCATCACGATATCGGTATCCACGAGTATTCGCCGAAAGAAATGAAGATGGCAGTAACGGGCAACGGCAACGCCGCCAAGGAACAAGTGCAGTTCATGGTCAAAAAGATATTAGGCCTTAAGAAGGAGCTGACGCTCGATGAATCCGACGCCCTGGGCCTGGCGATCTGTCACGCCCATCGCGCGCACTCCCCGCGCGCCTCGGTCAAAAGCTGGAGCGCATTTGTGAAAGCGCATCCGGAATTGATCAAAAAGTAATTTTCAGTTTATTTGATCAACGCCATCTTATGCGTGTGAATGAACCGCCCCGCTTGCAGCCGGTAAAAATAGATGCCCGCCGCCGCCGATAACCCCTGATTGTTCTTTCCGTCCCAAACCGTCGTGTAATTACCTGCAGGTTGACGTGCGGCAACCAATGTGCGTATCTCCTGTCCGAGCACATTATAGATTCGAAGCGAAACAAATGCCTCCCGGTCCAGATCGTACCGGATCGTCGTCGCAGGATTGAAGGGATTGGGATAGTTCGGATAGAGCCGAATCGCCGACGGAAGCGCCTCGGAAACATGCGAGTCATTTTTCACAATGACTTTATGCCCACGTGCCGATTGAATCAAATTGTTCTTAGTGACGCCGTTGACCAGAAGGAATTGGATCGTATCGCGAAGGGTGTCTGCCGGCTGAATCGTGCCGAGATCAATGGACCAATAGACCGAGACATCCGACCGCTGCGCCAGGGAAGAAAAATTCGGGTGATTCATTAGTCCAAGAAGCAGCGTATCCAGGTCCCGTCCGGTTTTTGCGCTGTCGTTGATCGTTTTATGGAGCCATCGGTAATTACCGGCTTCGGCGCTGAGGTTTTTGCTGACCAAACCGACGCCGCTGTATAAATTCAGGTTGTGGTCGAAAACGTAAACGACCGCCGCAGAATCGTCGCTGTAAAATCCCGTGCTGTCATCCAGATATCCGCCCAGCGTGCTTCCGATATCGCCGTCGTAACCGAACAGCACTTTAAAATTCGAAAAAGTTGCCGTTCCGCCCGGAGGATTAATAAATTCAAAAACGAAACTCAGAAATATCATGGTACTGCTGTCGTTCACCGCACGGACGGTTTGCGTGATATGGAAATTGGAAACTGTGTCCGCGGAGTATCGCAGCTTCAGGCCGTTGGAATCCTCGAGCAAATGACTTGGATCAGGCGCACGAAAGGTGTTATAATCACCCGGGCTCTTTCCCCCGTTGGTGCGGCCGACGGCGCTGTGAAAGACGGTGTCTATTTCATCAAAATGAACGGCCAGAAACCCTTGATACAGTGTGTTGGGGAAATCCTGACCTTCCAGCCGGTGCTCGATAAATGCCGCTCCAAAGGTCGTATCGTAACCTACCGCCGCCACTCCCGTCGTTTGGATCTTTTCATTGAGGCCGGCCGTCTTCCTGACGGCTGAAATTTTACCATTGACATTTTCGTAAATCACAAATCCGGAGAGGCCCAGAACGAAAATGATTGAAAATCCGACGTAGGGGAAGCGCTTGGTCACCGGCATCCGCTTTCGATTTTAAATAAAAAAGACCATCTCCTTTTTCCGGAAATGATCTTTTTCATAAATTGATTCGATGAGGAAACTATTTACGAACCTTTTTTCAGATCATTATAGTCCACCTCATACTTTGAAGCGCATTTGGCTTGAATTTGCGTTCCCTCAAACGTACCGTCGTGCTTTAATTTTCCGTCCACGACCGCTTCGCATTCATCCTTGAACGTATCCGGCACGGGGTCTTTGCCGATATATTTTACGGGTATGGTCGCTCCGTTTTTGGTGAGTAAAAATTCCAACGCCATACCGTTCTTCTTAATGCTGCCCGTAACGACGTTGCCGTGAACTTTCAATTTCTTTTGATATACGTCGTCGCCCATGCCTTTGAGTTCATCAACAAATTTATAGTACGATTTGCCCTCATTGAACCCGCTGATAAAAAGCAGCGCCAGCACACCGACCACCAGCGTAACCCCGACGATTATTTTCAGATTCTTTTTCTGCATCTCTATTTCCTTCCGGTTAAACCCATCTTAATTTACAACAATTTCAATGTAATTCAAACTAAATTTATATAGTATGACTTTCGTCATGAAACTCCCCTTCCCACCGCGCCATAACAATCGTCGCGAGGCAATTGCCGACCACATTCACGGAAGTTCGTGCCATGTCCATGAGTGCGTCGATCCCCACAATAATAAAGATCGGTTCGGCCGGCAGGCCGAACGAAGCGGCGGTCCCCAGAAGAATGACCAGCGCGCCGCGCGACACGCCCGCAACGCCCTTGCTGGTAAGCATCAGTGTGAATACCATCAACAACTGCTGGCCCCAGGGCATTGAAACGCCCGCCGCTTGCGCCACGAAAACAGACACCAGCGACAAATACAGCGTGGAGCCGTCTAAATTAAAACTATACCCGGTAGGCATGACGAAGGCGACGATTTTTCTCGGAACGCCGATCGCCTCCATCGCTTCCATGGCCTTCGGCAGAGCGGCCTCGGAACTGGTTGTCGCAAAAGCAATGGAAACCGGTTCGATGACCGCCAGGATAAATTTCTTGATCGGAACTTTCGCCAGCATGGCAATCGGCAGTAAAACAAAAATCAAAAATACTGCCAGCGCCACATAGAGCGTTGCCAGAAGATGAAACAAATTGGCCAAAATGCCGAAGCCCATACTGCCCACGGTATATGCGATGGCAGCGCCGACGCCTATCGGCGCAAAATACATCACGAGCTTAGTAAATTTAAACATCGTCTCCGAAAGGCTCTCCGCGAACATCAGCATAGGTTTCCGTTTTTCATCGCCGACCAGAGCCAGCCCGATGCCGAACAACACGCTGAATATGACAATCTGCAGTATCTGCCCGTCGGCAATGGACTTGGCAATATTTTCCGGAAAGATATGAAGAAGAATCTCCGAAGTACTTTGCGGCGCGATGTTCAGGGTTTCCGCCGATGGCGCTTTCGGCAATATGATGCCTTCGCCGGCGCGGCTGATATTGATGGCCGTCAGTCCGATAAATAGCGCCAACGTCGTCACGACCTCAAAATAAATGAGCGATTTGATCCCCAGGCGCCCGATCTGCCTGAGATTTGAGTGTCCGGCAATACCGACGACGAGCGTTGCGAACAGGAGCGGCGCGATGATCGTTTTGATCAGTCGTAAGAAAATTTGGCTCAGAACTTTTAACGCAACAGCCCATTCGGGAAAATCATGGCCGAATTCCGCGCCGATTACCATACTGACAAAGATCCACGCCGTCAGCGACCGGCGCACAGCGGCGTAAGCACACAGTCCGGCAATCGCAGCCCAACGGATCGCGATCAGCGCGTCCGGATCGAAAGCGACTACACTATACTGATTCAGGACAGTAAGAAACGCCGCCAGCGTTAAGCCTACTACGCATGACAAAAGAACTTTGTTCTGCATAAGATCTTTTTTTGGAAGGAAGATTTTCGAAGGAAGGAACCTTTAAGAAAAACGGGAAAGATCTTTTTCTTTCCCGTTCTTATACAACTACTCGATCGTGAACATCGCCGCCTGAAGAACTTCTCCGGTGGACGAAAGCACTTCGACTTTCCATTCGCCGCTATTACCTGCAATCGTCTTAGACGAATACGTTCGCATGGAGGGGTACTTAATTTCCAGATCTAAGTCGGTCATAAGACCTCCTTTGTAATACCACTTCACTTTAACGGTTTGTCCTTCGCCGCCGATGACTTTCAGCCAGCAATAAACTGTTTCCGTTGCAGCAGGAAACGAAGCCGCCTCGCCGGTCACCTCATTTTTCTCGACTCCGGTCCCGAACTTCATAGCTTCGATCTTGATCTGCGCTTTTGAAATTCCGCTCAGCAAGAATAACATCCCAATGGAAATGAAAATACATTTTTTCATAACAACGCTCCTTTCTACTATTACCATATTTTAACAATTATTTCATATGAAAGCCAGCATTTTCTTGAACAAAAAAACCCCGCAATTTCTTACGAGGCATCGGAAAACATAACCTTCCCGCTTTTTGCGGGACAATCTCCGTGCGCTACCATTTTTTTTCTGCGCTCTTTGCGTCCTTTGCGGTTGAATTAATCCGGACAAAATAAAAACCGCTTGTATTTGTAGGGCCTGGAGTGTATTTTAGTCGCGCAAAATTTTTTTTCAATGTCATTCTTACGCAGAGAGAAAATTCCCTTGATGGGATTCCTCGCTTTGCTCGGAATGACGGCTATAACAATAATATGTCCGAGAGAATATTCTTACTGGACGGTATGGCGCTCGCCTATCGCGCCTATTTTGCATTCATACACAATCCGCTCAAAAATTCAAAAGGTGAAAATACGAGCGCGGTTTTCGGATTCACGAACGCACTGATCAAAATTCTGGAAGAAGAAAAACCGGAGTACATCGCGGTCGTTTTCGATACGCACGAGCCGACGTTCCGCCACAAAAAATTTCCCGCCTATAAAGCCACGCGCGAAAAAATGCCGGAAGATATGATCCCGCAATTGCCCTTGGTCAAAGAGCTTACCGAAGCGATGGGCGTTCCCGTGCTGGAATTGCACGGCTACGAGGCGGATGATATTATCGGCACGCTGTCGGTGCGCGCCGCGAAAGAAAATATTCAGGTGTATATGGTCACAGGCGACAAAGATTTCATGCAGCTTATCACGGCAAAAATAAAAATGTATAACCCCCTCAAAAAAGGCGTTGATAAGGAAATCACGGACATTGCAGGGGTAAAAGAAAAATTCGGCGTCGGGCCTGAATCGGTCAGGGATATGCTGGGGCTTATGGGCGATACCGCGGATAACATTCCGGGCGTCAAAGGCATCGGTGAAAAAACAGCCACTAAATTAATTTCCGAGTTCGGTTCGATTGAAAATCTGTACAAGCATGTAGACGAACTCAAAGGAAAGGTCAAAGAAAGCCTGATCCAATACAAGGACAACGCATTCTTATCGAAAGAGTTGGCTACGATCGATATCCACACGCCGATCGAGGTGGACCTCCACTCGCTCCGTGCTAAAGAGAAAGATCACGAACGGCTCGTCAAGCTTTTGCAAAAATTGGAATTCAAATCATTGGTCAAGCGCTTCGAAAAGCAGGGTGAAGATCTGTTTTTCGGACAGGAAATGACGAAACCGAAAACGTTCGCCGTAAAAAACTCTCACTATCATTTGATCCAAACGGAAAAAGAGCTGCGCGATCTGGTCACGCGCCTGGAAAAGGCTTCTGTGTTCGCCTTTGACACCGAAACGACCGATGTGGATCCGATGCGGGCGGAGCTCGTGGGGCTTTCTTTTTCGATGAAAGAAGGCGAAGCGTATTATGTTCCGGTCAACGGCACGCTGCCGCAGGAAACGATGCTCAGATCCCTGAAACCGGTTCTTGAAAATTCCGCCATCGAAAAATCCGGGCAAAACAGCAAATATGACATGCTGGTGATGCGAAATTATGACATCCGTGTTGCCGGGACTCATTTTGACACGATGATCGCCGGTCACTTGGTGGATTCGGAAAGAGAACTTGGCATCGATGCGCTGGCCATGCGGTATCTGAATTTCCAAAAAATTCCAACGTCGGATCTCATCGGGTCCGGGCGCAATCAAACCAGCATGAAAGACGTTCCGATTGAAAAAGTATCGGCCTACGCGTGCGAAGATGCGGATTGCGTGCTGCAATTGGAAACAATATTAGCGGCGAAATTGAAAGAGTTGCATTCGGACAAAATTTTTTCGGAGATTGAAATTCCGTTGATAGGCGCGCTTGCGGAAATGGAATTTCACGGCGTGTGGCTGGATTTGGATATTCTTTCAGATATGTCCAAGGAATTCGGAGAAGAAATTGTGAAGCAGGAAAAGAGCATTTTCAAGGAAGCCGGTCTGAAATTTAACATGAATTCGCCTCAGCAGCTGGGTGAAGTGCTGTTTGACAAATTGCAGATCCACAAGCTTGCAGGCATTGAAAAGCCGAAGCTGACCGGCAAGACCAAACAATACGCCACCGACGTCAAAATTCTGGAACGCTATAAGAGCCTGCCAATCATAGAAGCCATCCTGGCGTACCGCCAATTGAGCAAGTTAAAATCCACCTACATTGATGGTTTGCCGCCGTTGTTGAATCCCAAGACCAAGCGGATCCACACTACATTTAGTCAGACGATCGCAGCCACAGGACGGCTGTCTTCCAGTAATCCGAATTTTCAAAACATCCCGATCCGCAGCGATATGGGGCGTGAGATCCGCAAGGCCTTCACACCCCAGCATAAAAACTGGGTTCTTCTCTCGGCGGATTATTCACAGATCGAATTGCGCGTGATGGCGCATCTGTCTGGCGACGAAAATATGATCCGAGGATTTCAGGAGGATGCGGATATTCACACGAGTACGGCATCGCGCGTGTTCGGCGTGGCCGTGAACAAGGTGACAAATGACTTGCGCCGAAAAGCAAAAGATATTAATTTCGGCATCATTTATGGGATTTCACCGTTCGGCCTGGCGAGCCGTATCGGCATGAACCAGGCGGAAGCGAAAGAATTTATTCAAAACTATTTTAATACGTATCCGAAAGTCAAAGCGTGCATTGACGGCATCATCGACAACGGAAGAAAAAACGGATACGTAACAACCATGTTCGGACGGCGGCGCTATTTACCGGATCTGCAAAGTAAGAATTACATGGTCCGGCAAATGGCCGAGCGTATGGCTACGAACACGCCGATACAGGGTACGGCGGCAGAATTGATCAAGATCGCAATGATCGAGATTCACCGGTCCATGAAGAAGGAAAAATTTCAGTCGAAAATGATTCTTCAAGTACATGACGAATTGGTTTTTGAGGTGATCCGGGATGAAATCTCCGATATTCAAAAATTGGTTAAAGAAAAAATGGAACACGCCGTCGCCCTTTCCGTCCCTTTGAAAGTGGAAGTCGGCATCGGGGAAAACTGGTTGGAAACAAAATAGCTTTATTTAGAAGATCATTAATTTATTGATTGGCTAACAAGGAGAATAGACCTATGGGCGCACCAGTCCAAAAGCAAAAAAACCCTGAACCGTTGTGGAAATCAAAAAAAGTCATCGCCGTTTTTTCGGCGTTGGTTCTGCTGCTCATCCTGTACGCAGGAAAGGATTTTTTTAAGAAGAACCCGTATCCGGGGGTACCTAAACAAGCCGTGATCTATTTTAACCAGGGAAATGAAGCTTTGGCAAAAGACAGCGTTGAGAAAGCATTGAATTTGTTTCTCAAAGCTACCGACTTGGACGGACGTTTTGCAGATGCACAGGCCAAAATGGCTGAAGGTTATTTCCGCGCCGGTCTTATTCACAAAGCCAGCGGCAGCTCACTCATGAAGGAGGCCATGTTTCAACAATCGAAGGTATATCTGGATAAAGCCTTGTCCATCGATCCGGCTAACGGGTATGCTCATTTTGTTTTGGGATTACGCGCGCAAGAAAGCAATTTTATGGACGTTGCCATCGCAGAATTCGAAGGCGCGAAAAGTTCGGGTGTCAATACGTTCGAGCTCCATTCTCTGCTCGGTTTTCTCTATAATGAAAAGGAAGAGCCCGGCAAAAGCGTTGCAGAATATGAGAAAGCTAATCAATTGCGTCCGGGCGACGAGAAAACTTTGTTCAACCTCGGCGAACTGTCTTTCGGTCTTGACCATTACGGTGAAGCGGCCCAATATTACGGCGAACTGATAAAAATCAATGATAAGGAAAAGCAATATAAAGTTAATTACGCCGCAGCAGTTTGGAAGAAAGGCGACGAGGCCAAGGGCAAAGAACTTTTTAATCAGATTCTTAACACGGGAACCGACAAATTTCGCAATTACAATGCCGTCGCGTGGGCGTTGATCGATAAAGATGTGGACTACGAATGGGGCATCAAACTTGCGCACGCAACCGACGAGATAAAGCCCAGGAACCTTGAGTCCATCGACATTTTAGGCTGGGGCTATTATAAAGCCAAAGACTATGTTCAGGCCGTGCGTTACCTCAATCAGTCCATGCAGCAGCAGCCTTCGGACGAAGTCAAAAAACGATTGGATATGGCGCGCGCAAAATTGGAGGAAAGACAAAAAAAATAGCTTATGCTCAATTCACGAATCGTTTCTCTTATTTTGGTAAGTTTTGCTTTCGCGTGCAGGAGTTCCCGCGCGGACACTGAACATGCGATTGCGGCGTCCGTTTCCGGACGATTGGCGTTTCAGAGCAACCGCAGCGGCAATTTTGAAATTTATCTGTCCCGCTCATCGGGAACCGGCCTTGATAATATTTCTCAGAATATTTTCGATAATATGGTTCCCAGTCTTTCTTTGGACGGAAAGAAATTAGTCTACCTGTCCGATCGAGATACCGTCCGCACAATTTATTTATTTCAGAATAATACGACTTCTCGCCTGCTTCCCGGAACTGCCAATTACGATGCGCCGCGAATTTCTTACGCCGGAGACGAAGTGGTTTTTATCGACAATTACAATATTTACGCCATGACCTCGGCCGGCACGGGCCTGACGGCGCTGACTCAAACAGGAGGGGATACCGCCAATTTTTACCCCTCTTTTTCATTTGACGGACTAAAGATCACTTTCGTTCGAACGGTCCGGCAAGGCCATTCGGACATTTACCTCATGAGCAGTTCCGGCGGCGGCGCACAGAATCTGACCGCCGGCGGCAGCGATAATTTGTATCCGTCGTTTTCACCGGACGGAACCGAAATCGTTTTCAGCCGTAGCAATCATATTTGCATCATGACTGTGGCGACATTACAGGTTGTAGACCTGATGCCGGACGATTCTCTCAATGTCAATATGCAGCCCGTGTTTTCTCCGGACGGCCAAAGCATCGCGTTTACGACGAATCGCGACGGTGATATGGAGATTTATACGATGAAACGGGACGGCACCAATTTGAAGAATATAACGGACAACGATGCGATCGACCTGTATCCGAGCTGGAGCCGCTAAATCGTTACAGCGATTTCCGGAGATGTTTTTCTAATTCGCGGACTTTTTTTCTGACGGGATTGGAATAAATGCTTTTTGGAAAACGAATAAGTAAGTCTTTGTATGCTTGAATGGCTTGATACGGATCGCCTAATCTCTCCTCGTAAATTTCTCCTATCTTCTTCAGCGCCAGATCCCCCAACGGACTCCCTTTCAGATCATCCGCAATTTCTTTGAAAACGCGTATGGCTTCGCCATATTGTTTCTGCATGATCAACACAATACCCGTTTGCAGCAAGGCATCGTCCGTAAGCGGTGATGAAGGATTATTCTTGATCAGTTCGCTGAACAACGTACGGGCTTCTGACAATTTATTCTGCCGCGCGAGAAGGCTCGCTTTCGCATACATTTTCAACGGATCCGGATTTGATTTAGTTTCTAAGTACAGGAGCCTGAAGGCCAGCGCATCGTTCACAAACAAGCCTTCTTCTTTCTGACCAAGATAATCGCAGAGCGCCTGGCTCGAATCAAATTTCTGGTCAAAAAAATAGGTTTCCGCAAGGCCGAACAACGCGCGTTCTTCCAGGGCTTGATTATCGGATTCTTTGGCCAGTGACTTATAGTGGGATGCAGCCAGGCCCAGCCTGCCTTGAATCACGTGGCACTCGGAGACTGCAAACAGCGCTTCGGTTTGATAGGCGCTTCGGGCCGCCGCCGATTTCAAAAAATTATTCAGTGCCTCGTCCACATCAAAAAACTTACCGAGCCGAATCGTACCGATACGGTAGTAAGCCTCCGCGCCCCATTCCGAATCGGCGTATTTTCTGATCACCGTTTCATACGCCCGAATGGCCTGGTTAGAAAAATAATTTTCCGGTATCTTTTCCCCCGTCCGGCTCGAATCCTGAAACGACTGCGTCGGGAGGCCATCTATTTTTTCAAGACACCGTGCCAATCCCAGCTCCGCCTGAGGCGCGTTTGTGTAAAGCTGCAAAAAATAGGCGTATGCTTTCTGCGCTGCAGAATAAAAACCGTTGTCGAAGGCAGTCTTTGCAAAATTCAGAACTTCTATTCCCTTTTGATGGTAGCGTGAATCCACCGCTTTGCATTGTTCAAAGGCGGCATCGTAGTTCCGGCTTCTGAAGTAAACATCGATCAGCACCTTTTGGATTTTGAGGTCTTCGTTGACCGCCAGGTCTTCCGTTAATCCCTTGATGACGGACGCGTGGTTCTTTTCATTGTCCGGAAATTGAAGGATCTGCGATTTCACATAGTCCGCCGCATTCGGTTCGTTATGATAGTATTTCAAATATTCCTTTACGGCCGCGTAGACGTCACCGCGGTACCCGTACAGATTGGCAGTTTCAATGACAAATAATTTTTCATCGGCCAAATTTTTCCTTCCCTGCAGATACACGCCGATAGCGTCATCGAACATTTGATTTTCATTCAGCGTCGCGGCAACTAACCGGTAATGCATCGCGGACTTCGGGTGGATCCGCAGAGCCCTCGATACCACGCCACGCGCTTCACTAATACGCTTCGTTCTGATATATGCATCCGTCAGCTCGCACAAGAGCACAATATTCAAAGAGTCCGCGGCCGCTTGCCTGACAATAATACGTAACCGCAGATCGTTCCTACCCAAGATCTTATAAACATTTTTCAACGGTTCAAGAATTGCCGAGCTATTGGAATCGGCCCTGTACAGTCTTTCATAAATGGACAGAGCCTTTTCATACATTCCGTCGGCTTCATAAGTTTTGGCCAGCTCTAATGATTTATCCTGGCTGAACAGGCCGAGGTTTAGAACGATGAGGAGCGTGACGGGCGTGATAACGTTCCGGGGAAAGCGCGTTTCATATTTCATTCGACGGCTTCAACTTTGAGTTTTCCCAATCCGGTCTCTATCCACAATTCCAATCGGGGTGTATGGTCATCGAAATTGGCTGAATAGTAAATTCCGTTTGATTTCCTGATGAAATCGTCTTCGTTGATCTTAACAGAAGATAAAAACGAATCGTCGCTGTGAATTTTTACGCTCAAATTCTTTGGAATGCGGATGAGCAATTTGCCGATGCCCAGCGACAAGTGTGCCGTTGAATTTTGGCTGAGGTTGCCTGAGAAATCCAACGTGTACGTGCCGACCCCTCCCTCAAATTCGAATTTATTGAAATTCGCGTTCCCCAACCCGAAAATGTTCAGCTTGGAAACGCCCGCCTCGATTTTTAACTTGTTGATGCGGTCCTTATTTTGAGCGTTGAATAAAATATTGGTCGAGCTAGCGCCGAGCGACACCGTCAGATCTTTGACCCGCAAATTCGTAAAATCCAGGTCACCCGAACAGGCGCCCATCTCGATCTTAAATGAAATCGGAATCCGGTCTGTCAATTGGACTTGCAGGTATTGTTTGCCGATGTCAAACACTTCCAGGGTTTGATTTTCATTCATATCCAAATTAAGGTACCCGATGGAGCCTTCGTGCTCATAGACCAAGTTGGGCGTGACTTCACGGTCCACGTCATTGAATGTAATGCGGCAAAGTTTATCGGTGTCGATCTTTCGCAGAAAGATCTTGCCCACAGCATAATCGAGTTTCATTTTAAGCTCTTTTTCGTCGCTGCGTTCGATTTCCTGCGTTCTCGTCTGCGCGGCCAGCGAGAAAGTACCTCCCGCCACGCAGATTAAAAGCCCCGTAAGAATTTTTACAAAAATCCGGTTCATCTACGATCCTTTGTCAATTTTTCCTTTTAGAAATTTATTCAACATCTCTCTTGCCCGAAAAATCCGTGCCTTCACCGTTCCGATCGGAATCTTCAGCATCGTGGAGATTTCCTCATACGAAAGTTCCTCCGAATGTCTCAAAAAAATCACTGTCTTATATTTTTCAGGCAATTCATCAATCGCGACTTTGAGTATCGAATTCCGCTCGTTCCGAATCATTTCCCTTTCGGGATAATAAGTCAGATCCGGAATTTCGATATGATAGCTCGTGTCCTTGTATGCGATCGGCGTATCAATTGACAGCGTTTGCAATTTTTTCTTCCGTAAATGATCGATGCAGTTATTCGTGGCGATTTTATACAGCCACGTGCTGAACGCGTATTCGTAATTGAAATTTGTCAACGAAGAAAAGGCTTTCATAAAGGCCTCCTGCACCAAATCTTCCGCCTCGGTGCCGGAATGAACCATGCGATACATCAGGCTGAAAATCTGCGACTGATAACGGCTCATTAGATCCTTATAAGCTTTCTGATCGCCGCCGATGGCTTGAGCGATCAATGCAAAATCCTCTTTTTTCTGCTTCTCGCGTTTTTCCAAAAGCATCTTGTGCGGATCTTCAACGGGCGGAGCATTCAATGCCTCGCGATCCACCACCTTTTTCTCTCGAACTTTCAAAGAACGTTTGCGCTTAGGCCGGCGCTTCGTCGAGACCGGTCCGGTTTTCTTGGCTTGGGACATTGTTCGACTAACCAATATTACGTGAATAACAGAATAATTGTTTCAATATTGTTTTTGGACAATGCTTCACAAGGCCCTGAGACCATGCTTGTCCAACGCACCGAGAATTAACGGTTTTTTGTCCGGCGCATTGAAACCGATACGGAAGGCCTTCTCCATTTTTTGGATTGCCGGCTCCACCGCATCCTCACGGTTGACGTGAAGCGTAGCCAGCGTCTCACCGGTACGAACCGCATCGCCCACCTTCTTGTGAATGACGATCCCTGTAGAATAATCAATCGCGTCCTCTTTTTTCTGCCGGCCCGCGCCGACCAGAATCCCAGTCATTCCGATTTCGAGGCAATTAATGGACAAAACATAACCGTCCGACGGGGCTTTGATCGGGAGACTGTATTTAGTTTTGGGATTATCTTCCAGCCGATGGACAACGCTCAGGTCGCCTCCGTGCACAGTCACAAGTTCCAGAAATTTTTCATACGCTTGTCCGTTGGATAGATTATCGAGCGACCGTTGATATGCGGTTTCAAAAGAAACGGCCTTGTCTGCAAACATCAGCATATGGGCGGCCAACGTTGCCGTCAGTTCGACAAGGTCCGGCGGACCTTTGCCGAGCAAAGTTTCAATGGATTCTTTCATTTCCAGCCAATTCCCGACCGCGTGTCCCAACGGCTCATCCATATTCGTGAGCAGCGCCAGGACCGATTTGCCGTCGCTTTCGCCTATCGCAACCAAATGTTTTGCCAATTCCAGCGCCCGGTCCAGCGTTTTCATGAAAGCGCCATTACCGACCTTCACATCCAGGACCAGCGCGTCGATACCTTCGGCTAATTTTTTACTCATGATGCTTGCGGAAATGAGCGGGATAGATTCGACGGTTGCTGTCACGTCGCGCAGCGCGTACAATTTTTTATCGGCCGGTGCAATGTCCGCCGTTTGCCCGATCATGCTTACGCCGATTTTTTTCAGCGCCTGTTGGAACTGAGAAACCGAAAGCGCGATATCAAATCCGGTGATGGACTGCAGTTTGTCCAGCGTTCCGCCGGTGTGCCCCAAACCACGCCCGCTGATCATCGGGACAATGACGCCGAGCGAAGCCGCCAACGGCGCCAGTACGAGTGATACTTTATCTCCGACGCCGCCGGTGCTGTGTTTATCTACTTTAACGCCGGGAATCATCGACAGATCAATGACCGAACCGCTGTCCCGCATGGCAAGGGTCAAATCCGTTGTTTCGCGGAAATTCATTCCGTTAAGATACACGGCCATCAAAAAAGCTGAAATCTGGTAATCCGGGATCTTGTTGTCCGTATACGCACGGATCAGCCAATGGATTTCCTCCCGGGACAGCTCATGACGATCGCGTTTTTTTAGAATAATTTCGTAGGCCGTCATGATTTATGTTCTCTGTAAGATAAAATGTACGCGCTCCGACCGTTCGCTGCCTTTTTGAAAACTCAAATTCTCAAATACGTTCAGCGTCCGAAAGGAAGACCTCCTTATTTCCTGCTGAATGTCGGAAAGCCGGTAAATGACCTGGCAATGCCGTTCATGGAACGTGTGGCCGTTCACATCCATTTCGATCTCATTGACTTGAATGCGCTGATCGGGCACATAATAACTGCGGCGCTTGTAACGGCGCTCGGGGTCGTATTCGTACCGGTGATTGAAATTTTCCAACGAATTGAATTCCGTGCATACGTCGAAAATAAAAAGCGCTCCCGGCTTCATCAACGTCCACGTATTCGCCAGCAATTTCCGGACATCCGATTCTTCGGGTAAATAATTGACGCTGTCATACAGGCAAAGAACGGCATCAAATTCTTTTTCCGAATGAAACTCAAGCATATTGACCGCCGAAAAATCAATTTTCACGCCGGCCCGCTGCGCTTTTTCAGCCGCGCATTGAATCATGTCGGCCGACATATCCGAGCAGGTCAGGCGATAATTGAATTTAGATAATGCCACCGCGAGACTTCCGGTACCGCAAGCCAGTTCGCACACATCCCGGATCGACGCATCGTAATGTTTAAAAATCTTGTCAATATAGCGCGCCCATTTTTCGTAGTTCACATGTTCCATCATACCGTCATAAAAAGGCGCTAATTTGGAATACGGCAATGCGTCAATCATGCTTGCGCCCCGCGGCGGTTGGTTCAAATAATGTTTTTATTTCACGGACATCGCGGCCGATCCAGTCCGCGCGGCTAAGAAATCTTTTTGGAAGCGTTGTTGTCAGAGCGGCACAGAGCATCCCGGCCTTTTTAGCCGCCTCGACCCCGAGGGGAGCGTTTTCCACAACCAGGCATTCTGATTTGTTCTTTTCCAGGGCCCGGGCCGCCTTTAAAAAGGGCTCGGGATCCGGCTTGGTCTTCCTGACATCGTCGGCGGTAATGATCACTTGAAAATAGTTTTTGAACGCAGCGTTGACGGTCTGGTTAAAACGATCCCGATGGGCGCCCGTGACCAGCCCCAATGAATATTTATTCCTTTTGAAAAAATTCAGCACCGGAATCGTTCCTCCATACAATCTAATTTTTGACGTAGTCAGATAAATTCCGTTCTTCACTTTCGCGATCCGTTCCGCTTCAGAGCGCTGGACACCGTGATTGGCGCATAGCTGCTGCGCAATGGAGAATAAACTTTGCCCTTCTAACACTGAGAATTCTTCCCATCCGATTTCCGCATCGTAACGTTCGAACGCGCGGTTCCATGAGCGATGATGATCTTCGATGCTCTGCATCAAAACGCCGTCAAAATCGAACAAGATCGTCGTAATGGAGGCGAGCCGTTTTCTTAATGTCAAACCATTTTCCTCGTCACAATGATCCGCTTATGTTTTGACGGAATATAATAAATGCGTTTTCATTTTTTCCACCCAATGGTACGGAATTGGAAATTGACCGATCGCGATCCGATCATGGCGCGCATGGCAATCCGATCCGCCGCACTCCAGTAAATGGTGCTGGTGAACCAGCCTGCGAAAATAATCTGTCGCATCCGGCGAATGTTTGGGATGTATGCACTCAATACCGTTTACACCGGCCCCGATAATCTGTTGAATATACTTTTGTTTCATATTCAGCGACGGATGCGCCAGAAATGAAATTCCGCCGGCCTGAGCAATCAGGCGAATGGCATATTCCGGTGTAATATTGAATTTTGTTTCATACGCCCGCGCTCCGTAACCGAGAAATTCCTCAAATGCTTCCGCCGTATTTTCCGCATAACCCGCATCGATGATCGCATCGGCAATGTGCGGGCGGCCCACAGATCCCTTCCCCGCCTTGGCCATCACCGAGTCCATGGTCACGGTCACGCCGTGACGATTGAGCTTTTGAATGATTTTTTCCGCACGTTTGATACGCTCACTTTTATACAGGGTCATTTGCTCCGTCAATAGCTCGTTACGGTGATCGAAAAAATAACCCAGAATATGCACGTCGCGCTCGTCGAGGGTCGCGCTCAATTCAACGCCCGTGATGACTTCCACGTGCCGCGCCGCACCCTGCGCCATCGCTTCATCGATTCCGTCCACGGTATCATGATCAGTCAGCGCAATCGCCCGCAGACAGCTCTGCGCGGCATGATCCACCACGTCGGCAGGTGACAAGCTGCCGTCCGAAAAAATCGAATGCAGATGAAGATCGGCGAATCCTTCGCCGGAAGTTTCTGCGAAAATATTATCACCGGTCATAACGTGCCCATTTAATGAATTGAACCGTGAAACAGCTCCCTCCGCCCGGTTACACCATTTCCGACAACAATGGAACTTGTTTTTTGATGGCCATCCGAAGTCCTCCAAGACTCACTTCCGGTTCACAAACAATGAACAGCCACAGATTTCGATCTGTCATAGGAACCAGTAAGATGGTTTTGTTTTTGTATTCAATCGTCGCCAATTTTATCCCTTCGCATTTCATGTCCGCGTTGACCTTATTAAAGTACTCCAGACCTGCGGGTATGAAGTTCGGCAGTATCGTAATGTCGATGACCGGCTCCTTCTTATCATTGAACAGGGACGCTCTGCAAAATCCCGTTTCATCGGCAACGGCGATGACATCCACGCCCTTGATCTTGATAAACTCATTCATGCATGCTTTTATTTTTTCCACGCTTTCCTGGCGCGAAACTTCTTTCATCTGGGTCTTCGTTTCCGGCGTCACTTCGTCCTTACGCCTCATGCCTTCCAACAGAAGGCTCTGCCACCCCTGGGTAATCGTCTCCTGCTCCGGCCGTTCACCTTTACGAAATTCAAAATTGCCGGTCTCCCATCCCAGAACCTTGTAGAAGGCCTTCTCGCCGACCATATCACCGCATTGGGCATGAACGACATTGCCGTCGTTAAAATACAAAATACCCTTTTCCTCGCCTTTGGTCACCAGCAGCGCCGCGACCATTCTTCCGAGGACATTCATTTGGATCAAATCGGAAAGTTGAAAGTCGGAGACTTTGCCGTCGAACCCCTTCTTCTCCGTCAAAGCCTGCTGGATGAGCGTTCGCAGATCCTCGATCTCAAAAGGTTTTTCGATGTAATACAGCGACCCGCGCAGGGTGGCCTCTTTTTGAACTTCCGCCGATCCGAATGCCGTCATGATAATGACCTTCGTCGTCGAGTACGTTTCTTTGATTTTCACGAGCAGTTCGAGCCCTGTGATACCGGGCATCTTAATGTCGCTCACAACCAGATCGATCGGGACCTGGGAAAGCACATTAAGCGCTTCCTGGCCGTTATTGACACATACTAGTTCATATACGTCTTTGTCTTTGGCAAGATTTTTCGAAATGCTCCATGTCAGATCTTCCTCATCATCTACGATCAATACTTTTTTTCTCATCGAAATGCCTCAAATATTATATCATTAAATTGCACGACAATTACAATCTTTAAGCCGGCGACGATACTTTATCGCTGTGCATCTGCTCCACCTGTTCATGCAGCGGCAGCAAGAGCGTGAATGTCGTACCGCGTTTTTCCGCGCTTTCCACGAGTACTTCTCCGCCATGTTCGTGAATGATCCGGTAGACAATGGACAGCCCCAACCCGATGCCGTTCGGCTTGGTCGTGTAAAAAGGATCGAAAATTAATTTCAATTGATCGCGCGAAATGCCTTTGCCGGTATCCTTGACGCGAATTTCCACGACTTCCCGCTCATCGATGAAGCGGTGCGGAATAGGACGATGGGTCATCACCGCTTGAATGGTGAGTTTTCCTGACTTGCCGATCGCATCGGCGGCATTCATCATCAAGTTAAGCAGGACCTGTTCCATCTGATTGACATCCACAAAGATTTCCGGCAAAAAGGGATCGTAAATTTCTTCGATCGTTATGCGGTCATGTTCGCACCGCTCTTTCAGTAATGCTTTGACGTCCTTGACAATTTCAGCCAAAATGCAAGAACGTTTCTCCGGGCGCACGGGCTTGGCGTAAGTGAAAAAGGCTTTCAGCAATTCATTCAGGCGGTTGATCTGCTTGATGATCCGGTGCACGTATTCGTAGCGATGGTCCTGAACGGTGAGCTCCTTTTCCAACGCCTGGGCCATCGTTTTGATCCCGGCCAAGGGGTTCCGGATTTCGTGCGCGATCGCACTGGTCAGCACGCCCGAGGCCGCCAAACGGTCCATGCGCAAAATCGTCGTGCGCATTTCCTTGATCTGCGTGATATCCCGGAAACTGATAATGTACCCTGCCATCTGAAACTGGCTGTCGTAGCGTACATTCGTAGTATAGCCCAGATAAATCTCCCGATGATGCTTTGTGACGATTTGAATTTCTGCATTGCCGGGATTACCTTCCTGGTCCAGCGTCGGTTTCATCATAATTTCCGCCGCACTTTCTCCGAATATTTCATGCATGCGATGATCGAGCAGTTCAAATTCAGGATAACCGAGAATGGTTTTGCACGCACGATTCGCGAAAAGAATCTTGCCTGAAAAGTCTACCGTCATCAGACCGGAACTGATATTCTGCAGAATACTTTCATTAAAATTCTTCAAATCCACAAGCGCATGCGTCGACTCTTCAATTTGCTTCTGTAAATTCTTATTGAAGTCGGTCAGTTTATTGAATAATTGCATATTCTCTATTGCCAGGGCAATTTGCCCCGACAGCGTCATCAGCAGGGACAGATCCGCGGTCTCGAACGTCGTTTGGTCTTTTTTGTTAATGATCTGCAGAACCCCGATCAGTTTGGCGCGGATAAAAATGGGAGAACACAGCGTCGAACGGATATCCAGCTCGAGCATGCGCGACAGCATTTCAGGAATCCGGTCATCCGCCTCAGCGTCATTAATAATGATCGGCTTTTCATTGTGCGCGATGAAATCGTAAATTTTCAAATGGCTGCCGACGGATTTTCCCAGATGCGTATCCGGCAGATTGGTTGAAATAGCCTCCAATATCCATTCCTCGTTCTCTTTCGTCACTAAACAACAGCCTTCGACCTGAAAGGTCTCGCGAATGTTGTTTATGATTTCACTCAGGACGCCGCGCTGATCTTTGATAGAGATCACGATCCGCGCGATTTCGGAGAGGATTTGCAGTTCGTTGGTCTTTTCGGCCAGTTTTCTTTTTTCCTCTTCCTTCTCCGCAATCAGGCGTTCCAATTTATCATGGAGGTTTTTGATACGCAGCAGAGTTACCACACGGGTCAGCAGCTCCACGCGATTGAACGGCTTTGTAATAAATTCATCGGCGCCGGATTCTATGGCGCGGTTACGCGTCACATGGTCGGTAAGTGAAGACAAGATCATAGCGGGAATATGGCGCGTCTGTTCGCTTTCTTTGAGGAGCAGGCAAACCTGAAATCCGTCCATCGCATGCATATCCGACGAGGCTAACAGCAGATCGTACTCGAGGGTCTTGATTTTGTCAATGACGTCGTGCCCGTCATGCGCGTTCGCGACCTCGTAACCGTTCGATTCCAAAATCGCTATGAGCATGCTTTCCGATTTCGTATCGGGATCGCAAATCAATATTTTCGACTTCACATTCATAGATCGCGCCCACCTCCCGGTTTTCTCAGAAAAACCAACAAGTGTGAAATGTAATTTACTTTGGCCAAAAAATCCATAAATAAAAAAGCCAACCGTTTCGAGGTTGGCTTTGGCACAGCGTTTGGTGGAAACAATCAGACGAAGTCTTTCTTGAACTTTTCGTAATCTAAAATGGTCAATTTGGTTCCGTCTTTGACTATGTAATGATCGGCAATCAATTTCTGAAGAGCGCGTGAAATGGTCTCACGGCTGGTTCCCGCCATATTGGCCAAGTCCTGTTGAGTCGGCAGATTGGAAATTTCTATTTGGTTGCCCTGCCGCAGGCCGATGTCCTCCGCCAGACGGTGGAGAGTGGCCGTTACTTTGCCGTTCGCATTTTTCAACGAAAGGCTTTTGATCTGAGAATCCGATTTTCGGATACGGCCGGCGAGTTCACGCAGGAGCTGAATCGCGATTTGAGGAAATTCAGTGAGCAAATTCAAAAAATCATCCCGGTTGATGAGCAGCATTTCTGCATCGTTCAGTACCGTGACATTGGCGGAGCGTGATTGGCCGTCCAGTAAAGAAAGTTCGCCAAAAAAATCACCTTCCGTCATTACCGCGAGGATTACTTCGCGCCCCTCCTCGCTGATTCTGGAAATTTTGACCTGACCCGACATCAGAATAAACAACGTTTGTCCCGCTTCCTCTTCAATCAGGATGACCTGGTCTTTACGGTACATGCGCTGATGCGCCACGGCCGCAATTTTATCCAATTCCTTAACGGCCAATCCGCCAAATATAGGAACTTCCTTCAGGACTTCAAGTTTACGCGATGGTGGGGTTTCACTCATGAGGTTCATGACAAGTAGCCGCCAATGAAAGGAAAAAACAGTAGTAACATTATAAAGTTAATTTTTTAAACACACAGAGTCAAGAAAATTAATCCGAAATGACGACCTTGATATGCTTGGGTAACACGTTGAACCTCAGCGGATGGGAAGTAGTTTGTGGTTCACCGTCGAGATGATAATACATTTCGGATTCGGGGATGATCTCCAGGCTCCGCGCACGCATCATGGTCGTCTCAGACAGCCGATCGATCGATCCATGGAATAAACGCCAGCCGTGCCGCAGAAGTTTCAGCAAGGTCATGTTCTGAAGGAGGCATACTTCAAAATAACCGTCGTCCGGAACGGCGTGCGGCGCGATCTTTGCACCGTTGCCGTACTGATTGGTGTTCGCCACCGCAAGAATAAACGGTTTAGCGTAAATTTCTTTCTCGTTAATTTTGATCTTCACAGCGGCCGGCGTGAATTTGGAATACGAGACCGTCGAAAGATAAACATATCCCAGTAATCCTCTTCGCCCCGGATGTTCATTGAATAGTTTTGCGATAAACGCGTCGTACCCTGTGCCGGCAAATCCAATAAAAAGTTTTCGCGAAACGCCGTCAAACACTTCCCCGACGTCAATCCATTTTGTTTTTCCGCCGGCAATCGCGCGTACGGCTCTTTCGCGATTCATTGAAATAGACAGCCCCCGCGCTAATCCGTTGCCGGAGCCGTACGGAATTACCGTGAACGCCGTCTCGGTGCCCATCAATCCCTGCGCCGTTTCACTTGCCGTGCCGTCCCCGCCAACCGACGCGACCACGTCAAATTGATTTTGAACGAAATGCCGGGCAATGCGTGTGGCATCGCCCACGCCGCGCGTCAAATGAATTTCGATGTGATGACGCCCGTTAAACACTTTCTGCGCCAGGGCTTTCACTTCCGCATACGCGCCTTTGCGCACACCCGCTTTCGGATTAACTACGAATCCGATCTTCGTAAACTCGTGCTGTTCGATGTTCCAGGCTCCTTTTTACCGAAATAAGAATTAATGTACAGTTCTTTCCTTTGACAAACAATATCATTCTAACATGGGCCGCGCCACCGTGAGCACATAGACTCTGTCTGCTCCCGCCTGTTTCAACGCACGCGCACACGAATTCGCGGTAGCGCCGGTCGTGATCAAATCGTCCACTAAGATGATTGTTTTTGCTTTGATTTCCGATGGTTTTTCAACCACAAAAACTTCATGCATGTTCTCTACGCGGGCGGCCGCCGTCGGCATCTTGGTTTGCGAAACCGTATTGACGATACGCCTGACTATATCGCGGCGGTACGGAACCGGCACGCGGCGGCTGAGGGCTTTACAGATTTCTTCGGATTGATTATAGGACCGCTCACGCCGCTTGATGAGATGCAGAGGAATCGGAATGAGCCAATCCGCGGAGCGCCAGGCCGGAATATTGAGAATAATTTCGGCCAATATCTCGGAGAATTTTTCCGATAGAATGATCGCACGCTGATACTTGAAATGATGGATGATCGTTTCAAACGATGCCGTGTAGTATACACCCGAACGAATCTCGTCCACATAAGATCGTTCGACTATGCCTTCCTCCACCACCCCCTTTACGTGCCGCAGTTGATTCCAGCACGCCTCGCACACTATTCTTTCTCCGCGCGGCATCGGCACGTCGCAGACGATACAGCACGGCGGATAAACAAAATCCAGAATCAATTTGAATTTGTCTAATAAATTTTCCATTTTAAATCACAGCTTTAGATATGGAAAAACTCTTATGCCCGTCAATGTGCCGTTTATGCGGCTCGACATTTGGATCCGTATTGTGATCGCGATCGTCTTCTTTGCACTCGTGATCGCCGCACACTATGCGCTGTATCGAAAATCGAAAAATTTCATCCGCAGCCTGGAAATCCCCGAAAGCAGGAAGAGATCTTTCATCATTGCGGCCCGGTGTTTCTTTATTTATCAGCTGACGCCGTTCATTTACTTCTTCTTTTTTCGTTCGCCGGAATTGGACGGGTTGTGGCTCATACGTTTGCTGATACGTTACCCGTCGGGCATTTGGCTGACGGTTTTTATTCCGACGCTGCTTCTGCTGGGGATTAAAGACGCCGGGGTCTTTGTCTCAAAGTTCATTCAACGCCGCTTCAAAAATGAGAATGCCGGGCAGAGCCCGCCAGACGCGTCTCGGCGGCGATTCCTCAAACTGGCCGGATCGGCCACGCTGGCCGTGACACCGTCGATTCTCGGAATTAAATCGGCCATGGAATCGGCTTTTGATCTGGAAGTCACTCACCGGGTCCTCAAAATAAGAAACCTTCCGGCAGGACTTGAAAATCTGAAGCTGGTCCAAATTACCGATATCCATGCCGGCGAATTCATGGACAAAACGATGATGGACCGTATCGTCAGGGAGAGCAACGCGGAAGACCCGGATATCGTTTTCCTGACCGGCGATTACGTTTCCTATTCCAAGGAATTCGTTCATTTATTTGCGGAAAGTTTTTCCCAATTGAAATCGCGCTTCGGCATCTACGGCAATCTTGGCAATCACGATTACTGGGCGGGGCCGGATATGATCGCAAAGAAACTGCAGGACATGGGCGTCGACGTCATGGGCAACGAGCGGCGATTGATCACCATCCATGGCAGTTCATTCAACCTGATCAGCGTCGAAGATGAAATGACCGCCAAGCCCGATCTGACCAAAGCACTGAAGGGAGTTGAAACTTCCGTGCCGACGATCCTGATGTCGCACGGCCCGAAAATGTTTGACCAGGCGGCGGCGGCGGATATCGATCTGACCTTGTCCGGGCATACGCATGGCGGGCAGGTGGTATTGGATTTTGTCGTCACCCAATTTAACCCCACCGCGTTATTTTATAAATACGTGCGCGGACATTATGTAAAAAACAATTCTCAATTATACGTCAGCCGCGGTTTGGGTTTCACCGGCCCGCCGTTTCGTCTGAACTCCGTTCCTGAGATCGCCGTGTTTTATCTCCAAAAAGCGTAGTCAGAAAATGCCCGATAAAATGTTTGGCAAATCCTGGCTGAATTTGGATCGCGGTAAAACCCGGTCGCACCCTGCCGCTACTGCTTTTTCGTAAAGATCCGTCTGAACATGTGAAAGGAACCCGATGATCGGAACAGATCTCGTTCCGGGATCGTTTTTCAACGTCTGTATGATCAACAGCGGATCCGTTTTTTTAGAATTGAGATCCAGCAGAATGGAAAAAGGTTTTTCCGATTTGATTTGCGCCGCCAGTTCGAGAGGCAGCCATCGGGCCGCCGGCATTTCAATATCCAGCGCCCTGGCAGCGGCATTGATCTTTGAAGCAAAAAAAATATCGTCCACGCAGGAGATAATCTTCATGATCTCGTTCCTTATAACGCGGGCGAAGGAATATAAAACTTGAATTCACTCCCCTCGCCGGTCTTGCTTTCCACCCAGATCCTGCCTCCGTGAGCTTCCACGGCTAATTTGCAAAAGGTCAAGCCCAGTCCCCGGTCCGTTTTAAGCCCCAATTGCTTCAGTTCGGCCTGTGCGAATTTTTCAAAAATCTTGTCGGCATGTTCCGGAGCGATCCCTTCACCGTTATCCTTCACAGTAATATTCAATCGTGAATCTTTGGAATCATATCCGGCGCTTAGCCGTATGTTTCCCCCGCGTAAGCTGTGCTTGATGGCGTTTTGCATCAGATTGGCTATTACACGACGGATCATGTCCTTATCCGCTTCAACCCTGGGCATATTTTCCTGAATCTCCGTCGAACTGGTCACGTGATGCTGTTGCATGATCACGGCGAAGTCATTGACATTCGATTCCAGAATTTCAGACATATGGAACGTCTGTTTACGAATCGGAAATTTATTTTCTTCCAACCGGCTGATATCAAGAATATCGGTGATCATCTTCAGGATGACGGTGGCGCTTTCGTCAATTTTTTTCACGATCGAGATCTGTTTGTCCGACAGGCTCTCCGGCATCATCAGCAGAAGCTCACAGCATCCCATGATGCCGGTCAGCGGATTCTTCAGATCGTGAACGACCATTCGCGTAAGACTGTCTTGCAGTCCCTGCAGTTCAGTCGGCGTTCTGTTCTTGTCTTCCAATTCGGCTTTGCCTTCCGTCAAAGTGATGGGAACCCGGACATTTCATTCCGCATCCGGCATTTTTTATTGTTTTTTTAATGGCTGGCGCACTTCTATGGTACTGAAGTATTGAACGATTGTCAAATTTATTAGGACGGCCGTGAAAAACATATTGCATCTGAAAGCATGTGTGAATATATTGACGCCCTAATTTTGGACGCTTAGCTCAGCTGGTTTAGAGCGTCTCGTTTACACCGAGAAGGTCCTTGGTTCGAATCCATGAGCGTCCACGATCCAACGTTTCCCGCCGTGATACCTCTCTGCAATTGGCATTGATTTCCAACAGAAATCGGTGCCGGTATAACCCGCAATCTGCCAGTGCATTTACGTAACCGATAAACTGTCCGCAAATTTTTTAGATACCATTGTTTTGTTGGCTTTTGCTACTTGTATGGACATGGAACCGTCATAAGGGATTTTGTCCAGCACCCTTATTCTTGTGCCAATACTGATAGAGAGTTGGTGCAAATACTGGAGAAAACTTATGGACGTATCCTTAACCGCGGTCACATGACATACCTGGCCGACTTCGATTTCCGACAGTACTGTATTTACCGTCCGCGGCATTTTACCGTTTGAATTCGGTATCGGGTCCCCGTGCGGGTCAAATTCCGGAAAGCCCAGGAATTTATCCAGCCTATCCGCCAACTCCTCATGCTTAATATGTTCCAATTGTTCGGCTATTTCGTGAACAATATCCCATGAGTAACCCAATTTCTCCAACAGAAAAACCTCCCAAAGGCGGTGATTCCTGACTATGCCCAATGCGATCTTGCTCCCTTTGTCTGTGAGTTTCGCTCCCCTGGTCTTGTCGTAACTCACCAGCCTTTTACCGGTCAATTTCTTTATCATATCGATCACCGACGCCGTGTTGACCGATATTTCTTCGGCGATCGCCGTTGGCGTAATTTTGGTATCTGTTCTTTCTGCCAGCCGATGAATGACTTTGATATAGTTTTCTTCTGTCAAGGAGCCCATAAACAATATTTATTAAATTAATTTATGATTCGTCTAACCCCAATTATTAGTCCTACCTAATAAAATATACTTGACAAATCAAGTTATTTATTTTATACTGTACATATACTAATAAACATAGCCATTTTCAAGAAATAAATTAAGCTCAATGAAAAAAGATAAATTGCTTACCGTCTTACTTCTGTTGCTCGCCGTTACCGTTACGGCATCTTGTGACATGTTTATGCCGCCCGCACCCGCCGACGATGAGCTATTGGACGGATCCGTTGAAGGGCTCTCCAGTGAACAATCATCGCAGTTTCTTAGAGGTGATATTGCCTTTAACGACGATGTTTTCACTGCCGAAACCGGTCTCGGCTCTGTGTTCGTAGCCACCAGTTGCGGAAGTTGTCATGCAGGCGATGGCAAAGGCCATCCTTTTACTACGCTTACCCGCTTCGGGCAAACAGACAGCACGGGCAATCAGTATTTAAATCAAGGCGGCCCGCAATTACAAAACAGGGCTTTGCCCGGCTTTATGCCCGAACAAATTCCTGCGGGTGCAACGTTTGCCAAATTCACTCCGCCTATCAACACAGGGTTAGGATTTTTAGAGTTGGTTTCTGATGCTGATATTCTCGCAATGGCTGACCCGAATGATAGTAACGGTGATGGTATTTCAGGAGTTCCAAATTGGATCACCCTCGCATCTTTTGTCACACCTAATGCCAATGCAATAACACAAAGCGGAAAATACATCCATCGCTTTGGCAAAAAAGCGGCTGCCTATAATTTATTAAATCAAACTGTAAACGCTTACAATCAGGACATCGGCATTACATCCACTTTTAGCCCGATAGACGTTTACTCTCACTTAGAGATTGACCCCGAAGTTTCAACTCAAACAGTAAATGATGTTGTGTTCTATCTGCAAACGCTAAAGGCCCCCATACAACGAAACAAAAGTGATGCAACCGTTCAACTCGGAAAAAATAAATTCATTCAAATCGGTTGCGAAAGTTGCCATAAGCAAATATTGCAGACCGGTTATTCTCCGATAGATGCACTTGCATTCAAAGAGATTCATCCTTATACCGATTTATTGCTCCACGATATGGGAAGCGCTTTAGACGATGGCTACACCGAGGGCTCTGCAATGACTTCTGAGTGGCGAACACCGCCGCTTTGGGGCCTGGGGCTTGCACCCAATTCGCAAGGCGGACAATATTTCCTGCTGCACGACGGCAGAGCCCGCAGCATTGAAGAAGCTGTCCAACTGCACGGAGGCGAAGCGGCGGTCAGCAAAAATGCATTCAACCAGCTTTCCCAATCCGACAGGGACGCGATCATTAAATTCCTGAAATCTCTGTAGCCCTATGCACCGAAAAGAATTCATCAAAACCTGTTGTCTGGCGTGTGTTAGCGGAACCGCATTAGCTGCACTTTTACAGAGTTGTGCAAATACAAATTATTTTGCACAAAGGAGTATCTCGAACGACCGGATCGTCATCAAAAAAACTGAATTTGTGAAAATTGAAAAAGACAAATCCATACAGAGAAAATATGTGCTGGTAACAGCCGATAGGCTGGGTTTTCCCGTTTGCATTTACAAAATAAGTGAGGAGAATTATTCCGCACTCCTGATGCAATGCACGCACAAGGGCTGTGAACTGCAGCCCCAGGGAGATTATTTGATCTGCCCATGCCACGGCAGTGAGTTCTCCAATAAAGGTGAAGTCATACACCCCCCTGCGGAACAACATTTAAAAACATTTCAAATCACAACAGACCATGACCATATCTACATTCAACTGTAATTGCCGGGCAATGATAATTTTCTTTTTGGGCCTTTCCGTTTCTGCCCGTGCACAAACCGACAGCGCTTTGTTTAAACAAAGCTCCGCCGATACATCCAAACAACAGCTCAACATGGATGCCGTTTACAACCGGCCTTTTCTTTCGACAGACAAATTACCTATTGCCATAGGGGGTTACTTGGAGGCCAATACGCAGTATGCGGCAACCGACGGGGTTTCAGACGGTTTGTCTTTTCAATTCCGGCGGATGTCGGTCTTTTTTTCGTCAACGATCACCCGAAACATAAAATTTCTGTCAGAGATAGAATTTGAAGACGGAGCAAAAGAGATCAATGTCGAGTATGCTTCGATGGATATGGAATTTGATCCCTTGCTGAATTTGAGAGGCGGAATAATTTTGAATCCGATCGGGTCATTCAATCAAAACCACGATGGGCCGAGATGGGACTTTATCGACCGGCCCATTTCCGCGACGACCATTATTCCTTCCACACTCTCCAATGTCGGTTTTGGCGCACACGGAAAATATTTTTCACACCAATGGGTTCTCGGCTACGAAGCCTATCTCACAAATGGCTTCGATGACAGAATAATTTCCAACACCGATAACCGCACATCGCTTGCTGCAGGAAAAGTCAATCCGGAAAAATTTGAGGAAAGTAACAGCGGATTGCCGATGTTCACGGGAAAAATTGCGATACGCAACAGGGAGATCGGAGAACTTGGGATCTCTTACATGACCGGCGTTTATAATCATTGGAAAGAAGATGGATTGATCCTTGATAAGAAACGAAGTGCAAGTGTCCTGGCTGTTGATTTCAATACTTCATTTGCGAACAACAAGTTGAATATTACCGCAGAAGCTGCAAAGGTCTTTGTAGACGTCCCCAACACGTACAGCCAGCAATTCGGCTCCCGGCAGTTTGGCTTTTTCATTGATTTAGTCGGCACGGTCATTCAGCACAAAATGCTCGATTGGGAGAATGCCAAAATTAATTTGGGTTTACGGGTTGAATATGCAGACTACAATCAGGGAAAGTTCAGAGAAACAGGCGGCAACATCGCAGATGATATTTGGGCAATTGTTCCGGGCGTGTCTTTCCGGCCTTCCGGCACAACCGTATTGCGTTTTAATTATCGTTATCAGCTGCAAAGAGATTTGCTTGGCAACCCGGCTGCAAAGACGGGCGTCATTCAGCTAGGGTTTTCTTCCTATTTCTGAAGAGGACAAGTATAAACACCCACGCTTGCGAGGTCCCCCTGGCTGCACGCGATGAATTTTCTTGCATTTCCAACCGGAATATATTACACTTACGCCGCTTAAGAAAAAGGGCGCGTAGTTCAATTGGTTAGAGCACTGCCCTGTCACGGCAGAAGTTGCGAGTTCGAATCTCGTCGCGCCCGCGCAAACATTTAAGTCCCGATCCCTGTCGGGATTTTTTATTTTCTACAGCGTCATGAATTCATCAATCAAATAACGTGAACCCAAACAAAATGGTCAGATAAAATTTCCACTCCTTCCCGTTCTCAACCCGTTGATTGGTTTTACTGACAACGCCGGTATTTTGATCATAGACGGATATCAGGGGCCCGCTGCTCGTAAATCTATCCAATCCGTAAACGGCATTGACGGTCACCCTCGTCGGATAAACATAGAACGAATAGAATTCAAGGCGCAATTCGCCGCCGATTGATTTTCGCCATACCGGCTTGTCGCTCCATGCGGTTCCATAGCCAAAATAAAGTCCGCCAAAAATTTTGTCCAAGTACAAATTCAAAAATCTTGCGCCGACGTGCCTCCATATCGGAAAACGGTAGGTCGTATTCAGAATGGCTAATTTATTTCCTTCCAGGCTGTAATAGGAATATCCCTTCAGTCCGACCAATCCTCCGCCGAAGAAATTAAAAAAGCTGTCAATGCCGGCGGACATGATCCCTCCGTGAAAGCTCATTTCCAGCGTGTGGTCTTTGACCGGCATTTT
>CAZLWA010000098.1:0-3996 GCA_964563165.1 uncultured Bacteroidota bacterium
GCGTTCATGCTGTCCAAAAAACTGAAAATGCCGTCCCGTTTTATCGGCAGATAGATTTGCATGCTCATATTCCCCACGTACCCCATGGAAAGGGCATGAAAGGATTTTCCGTTGTAATATTTAAAGCGGTCCAGTTGGTGCATCATGTCCGTTTTTTTTATCACACCACCGGCTAAGAAAAACGGACCTTCTCTCGTCCTCGAAGATTCAAACTCATGGACCCATCGCCCTTTGAAGTAAATCGCATTGACAAGGCACATGATCCCTTCCAACTGCTTAATGATCTCTCTTATTTTATGATGTGTTTTGTTATCCACCCAATTGTTGATCTTTGTCACGGATGCGGGGTCAGAGAAGTTCAGAAGATCAATTTCGGCCTGATAATATTTGACCAGCGTATTTATAAAGCCAGGTTTCACACTGGCATTGAAAGGCGGCGCGGAATTGATCCAAACTGAATTCGCAACTTGAATGGTCAGCATCGAATCCGCTCTGGCAAAACGGTCGAGCAAATCCGCGTGGCCGCCATTGAGTTCGTCCGGATCGATTCCTTCCAGATAGAGCGCCCGTTTCATTTCTTCTTTGGTTTCTCCTTCGGCGCCGTTATAGACAGCCGAGAGCGCTTGGGAAATACTCAAAGGAGAAAAGAATACATTTTGCTTGGACTTGCTCTTTACGAGCACATACAGCAGATCAAAAGCGAACTGATTACTTCTATCCGCAACGGCGGATACTTTGACCTTACTTGATGAAAACTGATGATTCTGATCAGCCGTAATCTCGGCCTGCAGCGTACTATCGGCTTTCACATCTGCCTGTTTCTGCTCAGCCTTGCGTCCGCAAGTATTACAGAGCATGATGCAGATGACTGCAGTGCAGATGATCGTTGTCTTTTTGTTTAACATCATGCGCATGTTTTTTTCACCACGGAGACACTAAGACACAGAGAATTAATAGTTTTTAGACGCTGATTGTTCATGATTATTATGATTTGCGTCGTTTTTACAAGATTCAATCATAATAAATCGGCGTCCTTCAGCGTCAACATATTACACAACTTCGCTGAGCAACTCTTTATGTGGGCCTGCGATGACGACTTTGTTGACAAGCAGGCCTTTATCCGCGACGACACGAGCACCGGCTTCCACAGCCGATTGGACGGCCGCTACTTCTCCCGTCATCGTCAGAAATGCCTTGCCGCCGAGCGCCATGGCCAATCGAATTTCCATCAGCTTCACATTTGCCGCCTTGGCAGACTCGTCCGCGGCTTCGATCAACGACGCCACCGAGAACGACTCGATAATTCCCAGCGCTCCGAGAAGTTCGACCTTATTCGATCCTGATATCGCAGGAAAAACGTCGGGATGCACGTTCGCGATCACGAACGTATCAATGACATTCGCATGACCCTTAGCCGCGCCCGCTTCCACGCTGGACTGCACCGCGGCCACTTCGCCGCCGATCATGACAATGTATTTACCTGAACAAATACTGCGGGACAATAAGATTTCGACTTTCGCCGCTTTGAGCATGGCGTCCGCCACTTCAAATCCCGCGGCGATGCTGCCGAGTTCGATCATTCCAATTGAATTTTTTTCCATGGGCTTAATTTCCTGAAAAACGACTAATGGCCAACTATGAATTTTTATATCAGCGAATATCCGTTTACGATGCTTCTATTACGATCTGAGTTTCGACATTTTTTACAATACCATCAATACTTGCATGGATCCGTGCGCCGAGTTTACCTTCTGGAATTTCTCCGATGACCTGCCCCTTTTTCACGTTGTCCCCGATCGCCACCAGGGGCTGACAAGGAGCGCCTACATGCTGGGTCAATGGAATTTTGACGTTCCGGATCTGCCCCGGAGAAGCGACAAATTCCGTATGACGGTCGTACTCGGTTACGCCGAGGCGTTTTATTAACATTTTGATCGGGGTGCGGCGGCCTTCGTACATCGGATGGGGCTGAACATCCATTTTTCCGGACCACGGAATCCCTTTCTCCTTCAGATCGCGTTTACTCTTGTCGCAGGCTTCTTTGGGAAATAAACTTTCCGGGCACGCATACAGCGTGCAAAGTCCGCATCCGCAGCACAACTGCGCGTATTGATTCCACAGGTCCTCGCCGGTCTTTGTGAAACTCAAACTGCGCATGACCTTGTGCGGCTGGATATCATAACCGAGTATGTACCGTGGGCATAGTTCCGTGCAATAACTGCATTGATCGCACGCCGATTTGCCGATACGGTGCATGGACGCTTCGGGCTGGTCTTTGCGCTCGATGAGTTTGTGCGTTTTCGGCAATACGATCAAACCTGCGCAGATTTTCGTTATCGGTTCGTCCAGATCGAATTCCAATTTCCCCATCATGATGCCGCTGACGAATATGCCGAATTCATCCACGGCCGCTCCTCCCGCCATGTTGATCACATCCCGAAAAGGCGTTCCCACCGGCACGACGCACGTGACCGGGTTTTTCACGGCTCCGCTGACCGTAATAAATTTTTCCGTAACGGGTTTATCCTCCGCGGCGAGCGCGACATTATAAAATGTTTCGACGTTGTTGACGACGATGCCGATATTCAGCGGAATGCCTTGAGGCGGGATCAGGCGTTTGGTAGCCTCGTACACGAGAATATATTCATCTCCGGACGGATAAAAATCACCCAGCAAATGCAGCCGCATCCCGTCATCCAAAATGCCCCGGAAAGCATCGATAACTTTCTTGTTTTTTTCTTTCACGCCGATGATGCCTTCTTTGGCTCCCGTGGCCTGCATCATGAGTTTCATGCCCATGACTACTTTTTCCGGATAATGCGCCATCAGCTCGAAATCTTTGTGAAGCAGCGGTTCGCATTCGGCCCCGTTGGCAATGACGATCTCCACTTGCGATTCCGCTTTCACATGCGTCGGAAACCCTGCGCCTCCGGCTCCCACCACGCCGGCATTTCTGATTTTATTGTAAATATCCACGGATGATACTACGCTTTTTTGTGATAAAACCCCAGGCTTCTTTCAACATCTTCCGGCAGTTTAGGAAGTGCGGACCGGGGAATGAGGAAGGTCGACAGATTAAAAAAGTCCGTAAAGATCTTGTGCGTATCCGTCGTCGCTTTTAAATATTGATGCCCCGACGATCCACCCGTCCCGATCTTGGTTCCGATCATACGGTGCACCATCAGCGCGTGCCGGTAGCGCCAGGTGGTGAAGAGTTCGTCAATATCCACCAGCGTGGTTATGAGTCTGAAAGGCAGATGCAAAATAGGCTGATCGCGATACAGGCAGATGAGCAGAGCCGCCTGCGTCGCGCGATAGGAAATCTTCCGATTCCCGTTCTTGATAAGCTCGTTGTGCTTGGTTTCGTCGAATAGGGCGTCGAAGTTCTCTTTAGTAGTCTCAAGCTGATTGAACTGCACCGATTTTTCTTCACCGGATAAACCCGGATTATTTTGAATGATCGTGCGGTCCTCTTCCAGCATTTTGCCCACCGCTTCCCGGTAGCTTTTCCAAAAATTAAATTTTTCAAATTCCAGGAACGGCGTCCGTTCAAGCCACTTTTCGATGAGCTGGAGCAGCGAGGTTTGCTGATCGGCTTTTTTTACCATTTTCTGATGTTCTTCGGACAAACGCGTGAAGTAGGCGTTTTGACCGTATTCGATCCGCTGGTTATGTTTGAGCCCGAGTTTATTCTCGATCAGGCGAAATTGAAAACTTTGGAATCCCGATGCGGGTATGAGAAAATCGCGGAATTCCAGGAAATCCAGAGGCGTCATCGTTTCCAGCACGTGCAATTGATCGATCAAAATTTTCTGGATCTCCGTAACGCGCATACATCGCGCCACTGCGACTCCGATATTTTTCTCGTCCACGTGATTTTTTTCAAATAGTTGAATTACGGAATCGAGTTCATGCAGAATTTGTTTGAACCATAATTCATACGCCTGATGAACGATGACGAACAGCATCTCGTCGTGCGCGGGTTTTCCGTACTCG
>CAZLWA010000099.1:0-71538 GCA_964563165.1 uncultured Bacteroidota bacterium
ACTGGCAGAACCTAAATTTCCAGTCACATCCTCGAAAATTTCATCCATGGTACCATCAGCTGCAGTAAGGGCGGTTCCGCTGCCCGTTCCGGGGTCGGTATCAACAAAAAATTCACCGGCGGCAGGTTTCTGCGGCAGCGGGATGAACTTTGATCCCGCCGTGGTAACTGCTACTGCCCGCGAGTGAACACTGCCCCAGGTGCCACTGGAATTTCGCAGTCGAACAGACACCGTGTGCAACCCCAATGATAATCCGCCTGAGTTAAAATTTCCAGTCACTTCCTCAAAAATTTCATCCATCGTACCATCAGCTGCGGTAAGGGCGGTTCCGCTGCCCGTTCCGGGATCAGTATCAAAGAAAAATTCACCCGCAGCCGTTTTCTGAGGCATGGCAATGAATTTTGCCCCGGCGGTTGTAACTTCTACTGCCCGCGAGTGAACACTGCCCCAGGTGCCACCGGAATTTCGCAGCCGCACAGACAACGTGTGCAACCCCAATGATAATCCGCCTGAGTTAAAATTTCCTGTCACTTCCTCAAAAATTTCATCCATCGTACCATCAGCTGCGGTAAGGGCGGTTCCGCTGCCCGTTCCGGGGTCAGTGTCAAAGAAAAATTCACCCTGGCTTACTTTTGCCGGAACTAAGATAATACTTCCGGTTGACGTAACTTGAAATACTCTGGTGGAAATACTTCCCCAGGCGTTATCGGAATTGCGAAAACGAACTGACAGTGTATGAATTCCGACGCCGATAGCGCCGGTTGGAAGGCTGGCTGTAATTTCCTCAAAAACTTCATTCATTCCGCCATCAACGGCGGTGAATGCAGTTCCATTCCCCGGCCCTGGATCCGTGTCGACAAAATATTCCGCCTGCTTAAGGCTGATGACGGTTTGTGCGAACGCGGCCGTAACCAGAGAGAGGCATCCTATCAGAAAGAGTAGTTTCATGACTGCTCCATTAATTACCGGTTCCCTTGCCCGTGATCGTAATATTATTACCCTGAATCACTGACGCTGGAGAGAGTAACAAATCAATGACTTTAGGGTTTGCATTTGTTGGGAAATTAGTCAAAGAATAGGGACCACCGTAGACGCCCATGTTGTTTCGAGTTTTATCAATGTCAGTATAAATGAACGCCACAGCGCCGGCATTGATGCCTGGAGACCCGCCTTGTAAATTAAAATCGCCTCCGGATGGATTGACAAACAAGGGATTGGAAGTAAAATTCCCAATTCCAGGAGCAGGAACAGTCCCCGAACTGAAAATGCAATTATAATCCCATACGTCGTTGTTTAGAGATACATTGCCTGCGCAGTTCGAAAGGATATTGCCGTAAAAATTAAACGTACTGCCGTTGGTCCCTACCGTTCCAGTCACACTTACGGTAGTTGAATTATGAATGACGTTGTTGTGAAACACGGCTTGCCAATCTTGTCCCCCGCTTGGAAAAGACATTCCGGTCGGGCAATTAGTTATCACATTGTTTGCGATGAGGCGGTTTAGACTGGAAACGTTGCAATTCATAAAACTCATGCCGATAGTACAGGAATCAACCACGTTGGCGATAATTTTCAAAGTTCCATAATTCACCCCGCTGTTCACATAAGGCAAGTCGATCGCCGCAGTCGCCGGCGAATAGGCATCAAACCGGTTATTAATAATGTCTATCAACCCGGCTTGAATACTGAGAAATGCTGATCGAAAGGTATTTCCAAAAATGACCGCCGGTGAACCGGCAATTCCCGGCTGCCGGAATACGAGTGCATTGCCGGGGGTAATCAACCGGGTAAATTTGTTATTGAAAACCGTAACGACGCCTCCAATATCCATTGCATTGTCGTATAGCTCATTGTTGGCGATAATGATCCGGCTTGCTTCTGTAGAGGGATAGGGAGTGTTTACAATCAGCCGGCCTCTGAGGATGAATCCGTTCAGGACTGAGCCGCCAGAGCCACTGTTAAATTGAAATGCGTCCGTTCCGCTCACAACTTCAGTTCCCGCCTGACCGATAAAAATCAATTTTTCCGCAACGATGACATTTTCGGAGTAAGTTCCCGCCAGAACTTTGATCGTATCACCGTTGACGGCCGTTGCGACCGCCGCAATAATCGTCGTGTGCGTCCCGCCACCGCCCTGATCGACGACGTAAGTATTCTGGGCATTAGCGTCCGCCAAGGGAATGCTCATTAACGCTGCCAATACGAAAACTAGTTTTTTCATACGTATCTCCTTGAGGTTTCGATATATTTGCCTATCACAATGAATCTGTTCTATTAATTGTCATTCTGAAATTTTGCAAAATTCGTCTGATTTCATAAATCTGCCGAATCTGCAGAATAACACTTCTATTTGCATATTGCGATGAATCATATCCAATAGGTTTAGTGGAATGGCAGTTCGTTACTTAATTACCGGTGCCGCTTCCCGTGATCGTAATAGTGTTCCCCTGAATGACCGATGCCGGAACAAGCCGGATGTCCACGACTTTGGCGTTGGACCCGCTTGAAAAATTAGTTAGCGTGTACGGACCGCCGTAAACGCCCATATCATTTCGCGTCTTATCGATGTCAGTATATATGAATGCCAAATAGCCGGTGTTAATACAAGGCGAACCGCCCTGCAACGTAAAATTTCCTGCCGAAGGATTCGTAAGCAATGGATTCGACGTGATATTGCCGGTTCCGGGTGATGGTACGGTTCCGGAGTTGAATAGACAATTATTGTCCCAGATATCATCAGCAAAACTGATATTGCCCGTGTTGGTTGAAAGGATGTTCGAATAAAAATTAAACGTCGATCCCGGGAGCGCTGCGTTGCCGGTGTACGTAGCCGATGCCGTTGTGCTATTGAAGATTACGTTGTTGGTGTATTGACATACATAGACCGCAAAATTCGAACCGCAGCTGAAATTAATGGCGGTCGGGCAGTTGGTTATGAGATTATTGGCGCCCGTAAAATTTACGGTCTCGCTCGACCCGGAGAATTGGTTACGGATCCCAAAGGTACATGAGTCTATTTTATTGGCAATGGCTCGCAGGTACCACGTCCCGGCACCTGTGACGACTGCATCGATACCTGTTCCTGTGTAATTATCAATGCTGTTACCGAAAATATCGACGTAATTCGCATTCGAAGTAGCTATGCCGCAAGCCCGCAATGTGTTATTGAAAAGGAGACAAGGACTGGCAGCCAAACCCGAAGACACGACGGAAATACCTGCACCGGGCAAGCCGATTCGCCTAATGATATTGTTTGCAACAAGCGTCACTCCGCCGACGGTCATTTGTGCGTCGATCATCGTGTTGTTTGAAATGATCACACGATTCGCGGAACTATTAGGGAAAGCATTCATGTCGATATTCCCCTTCAGAATAAAATTGTCAATGACGGTTCCGTCGGACCCCGTGTTTAGAATGAAGGCGTCGGCGCCCGAGACGACCTCAGTCGAATCCTGGGCGATAAAGATCAGCCGCTCGGCGACAATGATCGATTCCGAATACGTGCCTTTAAGAACTTTGATCGTATCACCGTTGACGGCCGTCACAACCGCCGCGACAATCGTAGTGTGCGTTCCGCCTCCGCCTTGGTCTACTGTGTAGACAGATTGTGCCCAGACCATGCCCGGAAAAGAAGCCAGCAGAACCAAAATCATTTTTTTCATAAATTCTCCGTAAGTTAACGTCCAATAACAAAGAATCACGTGGATCAGCAACATCCTTATTTTATCCGGTCATCTTTATCCGTTTAATGGTCTATCTGTAAGATTGTTTTTGATTCAGAACATAGATTCAAAAAGCTTCTTTCAGAAGGACCACTTTAAAAAATTCATTTTCGCTGACCATTCGGTTTAACCACCGGAACAGGCCATAATAATTGGAATCGTGGTCCTTGAAATACTCCATTATGCCAAAATAAAACATGACCCTTTCTAAAATTAGTCAATAAAATTCTTAAGTCAAGAAAAAAGAGATTCCATCTTTTCCACAAAAAATCCGGCCGGTTTTAAAAACCAGCCGGATTAGATTTTTCGATAGTCGTTCTTTTGGGTCTCGTCATCGCCCACCCGGAGTCTACTTACTCCCGCTGAGTTTTTTCAGCTCCCCTTCGATCCGCTTCCTGTTCGCATCGTCTTTGGCAAGTTTCAAAGCCTTCGTATAATTTTCAATGGCAGATTTTTTATCGCCGCTGACACCGTAAGTTTCCGCTAAACTGTCGTAGACGTTAGATGATTCGGGATGCTTTTTCACGTTCGTTTTGAAAACCTCTATCGCTTCGGTGATCTTCTTTTGACCCAACAGCGTATAACCGTAATTATTCAGGTCATTTTCCGTCGCCGCATCAATGGCGGTTTTCAGCATCGCTTCCGCTTCCTTGGTCTTACCCTGTTTCTCAAGAACGCCCGCTTTTGCAAATTGCGCCGCATTGCCGCCGTTAAAACGGATCGCTCTATCCGCCCACACCAGAGCTTGATCCAGAGCAATATTATTCTGCACGCAATAATTCACTCCTTGCAGCAATTGCGGTCCTTGAAATGCATCCCGGTTGCGTAATTGATTTTTCAAATTGGCCAAGACTATAGCCGGCGTGTCAAAACTGATCGTGAACGGGACTTTCAACTTTTCCCAACGCAAGTTCGCCGTGGTTTGTTTCATATCCGTATTGTCAAAGCAATAGATCAGGCGCTCCTGAAAGTCACTGATCGCGGCCGGTTTCACATTGACCCGCAATACGTCCTCGGATTCTTCATAAAAGAAATGACCCCACGAAGTGGAATTCGAACTGAAAACAATCGTCCATTGATCGCGCCCGGGAATCATAAACAGGCCGTAGGTTCCCGCTTTGATCGGCTTGCCTTCGACGACGGCGTCGTGAGAAAAAGCAATGGTCGTATTTTCATTGGCACCGGCACGCCAGGGCATGGGCTTGCCGTTCCCAAAAACATTTACCGAATCAAATCCGAACGGCACCAGTTTTCCCCACACTTCCCGGCCCTTCACAGCCGGGCTGTTGTAACTGATGGTGACATTCGAAATTCCTACCTCCTGCATCACCATAGCCGCCGGGCTGGCGTCCGGAAATTTCAAGAGTTCCTGCGATGAAAGAGAAAAGGCGAGCATCGCAAACAATGCGACAAAAATAGTCATTCGCGTTTTCATGATAACTCCTTTTTAAGTGGAAGAATAAAGAAAATGAATTAAAACATTAAAGCACAACGGGTCGCGTTAACAAGGACTTTGTAGATGTTTTATAGTGTCACGGATAAGGTTGTGAATTATACGACGCCCTTTCTAAAAGTTCCAAAATATTATTCTGTATTTATTCAAAAATAAATCTTAAACTTATTTCAACACCATTCATGATTTAACTTTTATTCTTCATGAATCACTCTGCCTTGCTTCTCGGCGCCAGCGGACTCGTCGGCGGACACTGTTTGAACTTATTACTCGAAGACGATCACTATGATCTCGTTAGAATTTTTGTCCGCAAGGAATTGCCTATTCAACACAAGAAGCTGCAGCAGCGTGTTGTCGATTTTGATCAGTTGGAGTACTACGCCGAACAAATGAAAGTGAACGATATCTACTGCTGTTTGGGGACCACTATCAAGAAAGCCGGGTCGCAGGATAATTTTTACAAGGTGGATTTTACGTATCCTTTCGAGGTCTCCCGTATTGCGATCCGCCAGGGCGTCGAACAATTTTTGATCGTCACGGCGATGGGCGCATCGCCTCAATCCAAGGTCTTTTATAATCGCGTAAAAGGGAATATCGAGGAAGCCCTCGCCAAACTCAATTTCAGAACGCTTATGATTTTTCGGCCGTCGTTTCTGCTGGGTCACCGCCCGGAGACCCGCACCGGGGAGAGGATAGGAATTTTCTTATTCAGACTGTTCTCATTTCTCTTGATCGGGCGGTGGAGGAAATTCCGCGCCATTCCGGCGCGCACCGTGGCGGAAGCGATGATCACGATGGCCAAATTAAATCTGCAGGGCACTGCGGATTACAATTCCGACGCGATACAACTGATCGTGGACGCAAAAAATTCTGTGAAATGACAGGGATTCTTAAACACCGGGACACGGGGGCACGGAGAGTTTTTCATGCAAATACCGTCTCTGTGCCCTCTGCGGCTCCGTGGTGAATTAGTGGTCAAAAAAAAGTAGGAAATAGAAATCATGGAAATTCAATTTTGCGGCGCGGCAAAAAGCGTCACCGGTTCTCAGCATCTGTTGACCATCGGCGGGAAAAAATTACTCCTCGATTGCGGATTATTTCAAGGACGGCGCCAGGAAACCTTCGACCGGAATAAAACGCTCCCGTTTGATCCCAACTCCATTGACGCGATGATCCTTTCCCACGCGCATATTGACCACAGCGGCAATATTCCGAATTTGGTAAGGAACGGTTTCCGGAAAACCATTTTCTGCACGAAACCCAGCGTGGATCTGTGTACGGTCATGCTCCAGGACTCGGCACACATTCAGGAAAAAGACGCTGAATATATGAATTACCGGCAAAGGAAAAAAAACCTGCCCCCGCGTGAACCGATCTATACGGTCGCCGATGCTCAGGCTTCTTTGAAAAATTTTGTGGGCCTGGATTACGGAGTCGGATTCGAGCCGATACCTAATGTCAAAGCGACCTTTTATAACGCAGGACATATGTTCGGTTCGGCGATGCTGCTGCTGGAAATTACCGAAAACGGAAAAAGATTTCGGTTCGGATTCACCGGCGACCTCGGCAGAAAGAATCTGCCGATTATCAACGATCCCGATCAGATCACCGGCCTCGATATTTTTATCTCCGAGAGCACCTACGGTAACAAATTACACGACCCCGTGAAAGAAATTCAAGGCGATCTGGTAAAGGTCATTACCGAAACCGTGAACAAACACGGCAAAATTGTCATCCCTGCATTCAGCGTCGAACGCACGCAGGAAATCGTCTATCATCTCAATAAACTTCATGACCAGCAGCTGATCCCTACGATGCCGGTTTTCGTGGACAGTCCGCTCGCGGTGAATGTCACCACTGTTTTTGAAAAGTATCCGGACTATTACGACGCGGAAGCGCAATATCTGCTCTCGCGCACGGACAACCCGTTCGCATTCTCCGGGCTCAAATATATTACTAAAGCGGACGACTCGAAAAAATTAAACACGTTCAAGGAGCCGTGCATTATTATTTCCGCATCCGGCATGTGCGAAGCGGGGCGCATCCTCCATCACCTGCGGTACAATATTGAAAATCCAAACAACACGATCCTGATCGTCGGATTCATGGCGGAGCATACCTTGGGAAGAAAATTGGTGGACAAAGAAGAGAAGATAAAGATTTTCGGCGACGAATATGAACTGAGGGCCAACGTGGTCAAACTTAATTCATTCAGCGGCCATGCGGACAAGAACGACCTGATGAATTTCGCGGTGCAGGTCGGGACCCAGGCAGATGTATTCTTAGTACACGGTGAAGAACCGCAGAGCCAGCCTTTTGCGACAGCCTTGCGCAGCGCAGGTTTTAAAGACGTCACGGTGCCTGAAAGATTGGAGAAATTTAAGGTTTAAAACCGTCATTCTGAGCGGCGCTTCGGGTTCAAGGAAGAAGTCCTCAAAAAAAAGGGGCGCCTTCCTTCAACTCATTGCGACATTCGAAAATTCTTAATTGATAAATGATAACTGAACAACTGACAACTGACAACTGACAACTATTGAGCTTTTCCCAAAATCAATTTCACTTTAAAAACTTTTTTATCACGGACGATTTCCAGATCCACGACATCCCCCACCCGAAGATCATCGCCTAAAATGACCTTCTTGAAATCGTATTCGCTGTTCACGACTTTGCCGTTTATTTTCAGGATCACGTCGCTGATCTTGAGGTTCGATTTTTCGGCCGGGCCGTCTTTTTGAACCTCAGAGATCACGATACCGTGCGCATCGGTCAGTCCCAAATACTGCGCGATCATTTTGTCCACCGATTGATATTTGAATCCCATGGTAAATAGACGATCCACCGAGCCCTTGGCCTTTAAATCCGGTAAAATCTTATTGACGCGGTTGATCGGAATCGCAAATCCGATCCCGATATTGGTTTTCATTTCGCCGCTGCCGCTGTAGATGAACGTATTGATACCGATTACTTCGCCGAGTGCATTCACCAAGGGCCCGCCGCTGTTGCCGCCGTTGATGGCGGCGTCGGTTTGTATCATGTTCTGATACACGTGCTGCCCCTCGACGAGGCCGAAATCGCGTTTTGTCGCGCTGATAACCCCGATCGTAACCGTCGGCTGATTGTTAATATCAAAAAGGCCGAACGGGTTTCCCAGGGCGATTGCCCACTCGCCGATGATCAGGTCGTCCGAATCGCCGAACTTCAGGGCGGTAAGTTTTTTATCCGGTTTGATTTTCAATAGCGCAATATCCGTCGTGCGGTCAAGCCCGACAATTTGAGCGGGGTATTTGGAACCGTCCGTGAGCGTGACGATGATCTCGACCGCATTGTCTACCACGTGGTCATTCGTCAGAATATACCCGTCCTCGGAAATGATAAATCCGGAGCCTAGGGCCTTGACTTTATCAAAATATTTCTGTTTGGGGAAAAATTGGTTGAAAAAATCGTCATTAACAAAAGAGTTCGTGTACGTATATTCCTTGATCGCTACCACATTGATACCGACGATCGCCGATACGACTTTTTTAACGGCTCTGGTCAATGAATTTTGACGGGAAGAACTCACGTCGTCCTGGGCGGAAATCATCCTGGAAAACAAAATCGTCATAAACAAGATCGAGAATTTTAATCTGAATTTCATGATGCATCTCTTTTAATAGTGATAATGGTAAAGCTGTTTACGGGATAACCTATCCCATGTTACACCTGTGCCTTTAAGAAAAAAAATTCCCCTCCTTTTTAAGGAGGGGCTAGGGGTGGTTAAAGACAATTCTCAAATTCACCGCCCCGTCCTTCGGACACCCCTCCTTGGCAGGAGGGGAACTTTCTGCAAAAATGGACTTTACTTTCCGCCCTTCATCTTGGCCCAGTCTTCAAGGAATTTTTCCAAACCCAGATCCGTCAACGGATGGTGGATCAGCTGATCAATGACTTTCAACGGCATGGTGCAGACATGCGCGCCGATCTCACAAGCCTGGACGACGTGCATCGGATGCCTGACGCTCGCCACGAGCACTTCCGTCTTGTAACCGTAATTGGTGTAGATCCTGCAAATGTCGTCGATCAAACGCATACCGTCCGAACTGATGTCGTCGAGACGTCCGACGAACGGGCTGACGAAGGTCGCGCCGGCTTTTGCGGCGAGCAGCGCCTGGTTCGGAGAAAAGCATAACGTCACATTCACTTTGATGCCTTCGGATGTAAAGATTTTGCACGCTTGTAAACCCGCTTTGATCAAAGGTACTTTGACCGTAATGTTCTTGTGGATTTTCGCAAGCTCATGGCCTTCTTTCAAGATACCCTCCAGATCGGTGCTTACGACTTCGGCGGAAATCGGACCGTCCACTATCTTGCAGATTTCCTTCAACAGCTCCGTGAAGTTAATATTCTTCTCTCTGGAAACCAGCGAAGGATTTGTGGTTACACCGTCCAGCAGCCCGAGTGATGCCGCTTCTTTTATCTCATCCAAATTCGCGGTGTCTATGAAAAATTTCATACTTACTCCTTTTTGATCTTTATGTTAAGTGAAAATATTTCGATTGACCAAAAATAAAATAATCGGAAGTCGAATGCAAGAGATTTAATTTGGGCGCCAAGCGCGTGGCACCTGATCTTCGTTGCGTTTCTCCGGCCCCTTTCTGTATCGCGCATGATACGGTCATCGCTTGGCGGCCATCCCAAAAAGAATTTGCAGCTTAATTACTATTTGAAATAATTTGATGAATTGACTATCTTGTAATCGGTTATTCCACACGGGTCCTTTGATACGCCGGAAAGAGCCGGCAAAATATATTCTCACATTTCCGTTAATCCTGTAGAAATTCATGAACCTTAAAAATCCCAAGCCCTTTAAGCTCGCCACCGATTTTAAACTGGAAGGCGATCAGAAACTCGCGGTGGAAGCCCTTGTGCGGGGGCTTTTGAGCGGAGAAAAATTTCAGACCCTGCTCGGCGTGACCGGTTCCGGTAAAACATTTACCATGGCGAACGTGATCGAACAGATCGGCAAACCGACTTTGATCATGTCGCATAATAAAACGCTCGCCGCTCAGCTGTATGGCGAACTGAAACAATTTTTTCCCGAAAACGCCGTCGAATATTTTATCAGCTACTACGATTACTACCAGCCCGAAGCATATGTGCCGTCGAGCGATACGTTCATCGAAAAAGACATGTCCATCAACGATGAGATCGAAAAACTGCGCCTGCGTGCGACCAGTTCCCTGCTCGAGAGGCAGGATGTGATCATCGTCGCATCGGTCAGCTGCATCTACGGTATCGGCTCACCGGAAGATTATAAGGAAATGTTCGTCTTCGTTGAAAAGGGGCAAAAGATCGAGCGCAACCGTATCCTCGAACGTCTCGTGGAAATGCAATACAACCGGAACGACATGGACTTCAAGCGCGCCACCTTCCGTGTGCGCGGCGACGTGATCGACATATATCCGGCGTACGATGACGAATTCATTCGGGTGGAAATGTTCGGCGATACCATTGACCAGATCTCTTATCACGAGCCGGTTTCGAACAAGCTGATAAAAAAAGCCGCGACGGCGATTGTTTTTCCCGCCACGCATTTTGTGACGACGGAAAGTAAAATACACCAGGCGATCTTACGCATTCAGGAGGAACTCGCCGGGCGTCTCGCGCTGCTGCGCTCGCAAAATAAACTCGTCGAAGCCCAGCGGCTCGAGCAGCGTACAAAATACGATATCGAAATGATGCTGGAACTCGGTTATTGTTCCGGTATCGAAAATTACTCGCGGCATATTGCCGGGCGCGCCGAAGGCGAGCGTCCCGCGTGTCTGATCGATTATTTCCCGACGGATTTTCTGATGTTCATGGATGAATCGCACGTTTCCCTTCCGCAGGTTCGCGCCATGTATAACGGCGACCGTGCGCGAAAGACAACGCTGGTCGAGTACGGCTTTCGTTTGCCGTCGGCACTGGACAATCGCCCGCTGAAATTCGAGGAATTTGAATCGATGATCCCGCAAGTGATCTTCGTCAGCGCCACGCCTGCGGATTATGAATTACAGAAATCACAGGGCGTAATCATCGAGCAGATCATCCGTCCGACGGGACTGCTTGATCCGGTCATCGAAGTCCGCCCGGTCAAGAATCAAATTGACGACCTGATTCACGAGATCCGCACATGCGCGGCGAAACACGAGCGCGTACTGGTGACCACGCTGACCAAGCGCATGGCGGAGGATTTAACGGAATACCTGGCGAATATCAATATCCGCGTTCGGTATATGCACTCTGAAATCGACTCCCTCGAGCGCATGAACATTCTGCGCGAACTGCGGTTAGAAAAATTCGATGTGCTGGTGGGGATCAATTTATTGCGAGAAGGCCTGGACCTGCCGGAAGTTTCGCTGGTCGCAATCATTGATGCCGACAAAGAGGGCTTCTTGCGCAGCGAGCGTTCGCTGATGCAGACCGCGGGCCGCGCCGCGCGTCACGTGAACGGAAAGGTCATTTTTTATGCGGACAAGATCACCGATTCGATGAAAGCCGTCATAGACGAAACCGGTCGCCGGCGGGCGCTGCAGATTCAATTTAATAAAGATCATGACATTACGCCGAAGACGATCCTGAAAACCAAAGAACAGATCATGCAGGCGACCTCTGTCGCAGATTATTTTGTCTATCAGAATGAACGTGAAGAACGTAAATTGGTTGCCGAATCCCAGCCGGATTACGATGCAATGCTGTCTGCGGGCGACAAGCAGCAATTGATCAAAAAATTAAAAAGCGAAATGCTGGATGCCGTTAAAAAGCTCGAATTTGAAAAAGCCGCACAGCTGCGGGATCAGATCGTGAAACTGGAACAGTGAGCAGTGAGCAGTGAACAGTGAACAGTGATCAGTGATCAGTGTTCACTATTCACTATTCACTATTCACTATTCACTATTCACTATTCACTATTCACTATTCACTATTCACTATTCACTGTTCACTATTCATGATCAATAAAGTCATTCTAGTCCTCATTATCATACAGATGGCCGCCTGCGGCAAGGACGAACGATTGCGTCAGGCGGAAACGTATTTTCACAAGGGGCTGGTATTGGAAAAGGAGGGTAACTTCTCATCCGCCGCCGCACAGTATCAGGCGGCCCTCCTGGCATTTCCCGCATACAAAGAGGCCCGTTTTCAATTAGGAAATGTCTACGATAAATTGAACCTTCCCGCCAAAGCGCGTGAAGAATATCTGTTGTACATAGAAACCGACCCCAACGACGCCCGGGCCTACAACAATCTCGGCAATGCAGAGGGGCAATTAAACAGACTGGACGAGGCGATCGCGGATTATGAAAAAGCGATTGCGCTCGATCCCGCTTTGGCGACCGCACATTATAACCTGGGGCATGCCTATTTTTTGAAGAATGATTTTACCCGTGCGGAAGCGGAATTAAGAAAAGCCGTGGATGGGTCTCCCGGCGAATTCAAATTCCGTCAGGCGTTGGCCTTGCTCTACTCCACGCAGCAAAAGAACGCTGAAGCCATTGCCCTGCTTCAGCCGCGGGACACCAACCCGCAAGCGCATTTTCAATTAGCCATGGCTTATAAGAATGAAAAACGCTATGATGAAGCCGTTCGTGAACTGGAAATTTACTTATCCATGATCGATCATGCGCAGTCCCAAACGATCATTCGTAACCTGATTCGCGAAATCAAACAGGCGCAGAATGAAGAAAAGCTGGCCCTTCAGCGCCGGCGTTTAAACGCATTGAAAAACAAATAAATTTGATTTACATTGGATGCAGTTTGGCATTAATAAACAGTTGGATAAGGTTGATGAATTCTGAGATGACCTCGTACGAAACGGCCACGATCGAATCCGATCAAAAAATCATTGAACGCATTCGGCTCGGCGATGAAAAAGTCCTCGTTCATCTGTATCACAACAACCTGGCAATGGTGCGCAAGTACGTTACCGACAACAGCGGCCATGAAGATGACGCGCAGGATATGCTGCAGGACGCGTTGATTGTTCTTTGGGAAAACGTGGCGCGCGGCGAATTTGACCTGACCTCTAAGATCAGCACCTATATCTATTCGGTGGTCCGGAATAAATGGCTGCGTGAGATCACGAAGCGCCGCATCGGTAAGATCAGCTCATTGGAAAATTATGAAGTTGGGGAAGAACGCATCGACGCGCTGAGAAATATCATTCACAAGGAAGAATATAAGATCATTCTCAAGTGCATTGACGGGCTGGGCGCGACATGCCGGCGTGTGCTGATCATGTTCTATCTGGAAGAAAAAGGAATGGAAGAGATCGCCCGCGCGCTTAAGTTCAACAATACCGACGTCGCCAAAGCCAAAAAATGGCAGTGTAAGAAAGAGCTGGAAAAACTTGTTAAAAAGTATTTTAAAGAATCCCCTAAATCCCCTATTTAAGAAGTAAAGAAGCGTATGATAACCCGGGAAGTTCAGAGTTGGCTTGATGAGAACGAAATCCTCGACAAACATATATTCGGAACATTGGCGGATGCGGACCGGACGCGTTTGCAAAGGCTGATGAACGATCATCCCGAATTGCTCGAGGAATTGGAACTCAGCCAAATGATCATCGCCGGTATCCGGCAGCATGGGCGGCGGGAAATGAAACGCCGTTTGCGGATCGGCCTGGAATCTGTCAACGCACCGGCCGCTTCTTCGTCGTTTTTCGTTTATTTAAGAGTCGCGGCGGCGGTCATGGTACTGCTGGGTTCGTCTTACTTGGTGTATGAACTCTTTTTGAATAACACACCTGCCGCGCCGGTCGCGCAGGATGAATTAAAAAAAGAGGACACCGTGGCGACGGTGCCTAAAGCGGAAAAATCGGATTCGGAAATTAACTCTCAGACGTTTGCCGCCAAGAAAAGTGCGGGCAAGCCTGCATTCGATCAGAAACCGGCTCTCGCGGCCGCACCGGCCGAAACCATCGTGACCGTCCATAATCAAAAGTTCCGTGTCGAAGCCGCGATGATCCCCAAAGCGAACGAGATCAAGATTTTGCTTACGCTCGAGGCCGGGAAAAAAGAAATGGACAGTAAGCTGCTTTTCAAGAATCCCATCGACCTGACCGCCGTCAACATCAAGGAGACACAAGGAGAGCAAAACGGCACATTAACATGGTTCTATGTGTTTTACGAGAATCACATTCTGAATGTGTATTTGGATAACAGCAAATACCTGAACGATTTCAAGAATGCGACCCTCACCGAGAGCCTGTCCGTATTGACGCTGCAAACCAGTCGGGCATCTTATGTCGTAGACCTCACGGCAAAAGACAAATTCAAAAAAGCCGTCCTGAAACCCTGATGGCCGCCCCTCAACTCAAACTTGGCGGGATTATATTGACTGGAGGGCAGTCCCGGCGCATGGCTACGGATAAATATCTTCTTCCCTTCTTTCATTCTACGCTCATCGAGCATCTCGTTGTGGAACTTAAGAAATCCGTCGAAAAAGTTATTCTCATTACGAATGAACCGGAAAAAATTGACTTCCTGCCGGAGCAGAAATACAAAGACATTTTTTCCGTTTCCTGCGCGCTCAGCGGGCTGCATGCCGGCCTTGTCCATTCAACTTATGAATTCAATTTTGTACTGGCGTGTGACCTTCCGCTGTTTGATGCAGGCATTACAGACCTTTTCATGGAACAATTGGAAGCAAAGACACTGGCTGTCGTTTCACAAACCGACCGTGGGGTCGAATCCCTTTGCGGAATCTATTCGAAACGGTGCATTCCTTTGATCGAGACCATGTTCGAAGAAAACAATTATGCCCTCAACGAATTGCTCCCAAAGCTATCCGCCCGTATCATTCCATCAGCCCGGATTGAATCGCACACTCATCCGGATGTATTTTTCAATATGAATACGCCGGAAGAATATCAGGAAGCCCTGCGCCTTTTCTCCAGACGCCAAAACTGACACGTCATAAACTTTTTTTCTTGTAATTGAGGCGGAGTTGTATTAACCTTGCCAGCTTTTGAGAAAATGATTCCGATAGCAAAAATGAATGGATTCCCTATGTTAATGTATTTGCCCTTGTGGCTGTTGATGACCGTTCCCGTCATGGCACAGGAAAATATCGACGTGGACGTAAAGACGCACGTAGATATGATCATTAAAAGTCTTTCCTATGACTCAAAATTGTCCGGCGGGACCATCCTGGTTTTGTCAAGAAATTCAGAAAATGACAACGGCGCCAGGGCCGTTGATAATTTGTCCGGAAAAAATATTAAGAACCGTCCCGTTGAAATTTTCCAGACGGCCTATACGGGAAAGAGCTCGTTCGATCCGTTGATCGCGGGCAATATTAAAATCAATGTGATTTATCTTTGCGATGATCTACTCGCATCCCAACTGAAGGAAATCGGGGAATTCTGTTATACCCATAAAATTATCACGGCCACAGGCGTGCCCGCCTTCGTAGAAAAGGGATATGCCTGTTTTTTCGTAATGCTTGAAAACAATAAACCGAAATTAGTGGTGAATCTGAATAAAATGAAGGATGAGGGGCATCAGTTTTCGGCGTCTTATCTGAAGATGGCAAAGATTGTACAGTAAAGCCGCTATTTTTGTTTTCCGACCGTATTGATCGTTACGCGGACTTCAGTTTGCTGGACAGTCGAATCTTGTTCTTTTCTTTTCATTCCCCGCGCCTGTGCCACTGCTGCCGCTAAATTCGTTTCTTTCAGAAACTCATAGCCCTCTAGTTGAACGGTTTCCAATTTGTCGAAATTCTTTGTGCGGGCATAGACCACCAGCATTTCGGCGCCGAAGGGCGCGGCGCATTCAAATTCGGCCGGTAATTCCACAACCTGATTTACTTTAGATTGATCGATGTAATAGTCGTCGTACAATACGGCACGGCGTCCGCATTATTGTCCTAATTTCCTCATTTTCATGGGAGTTTTTCTGGAGCCGGCCCAGAGTATCCACGAATGATACGATCACCATTGGACCATCGCAGAACATTCATTTCTCAATGGTTCCTTACTTAAAGTAAGGTAGCTACCACAGTCTAAAATCAAACTCCAGGTTCTCTTTTCGCGAGGTCGGATGCTGTTTGCCTTCAGTCAGCTTCTGAACTTTTTCGATCACATAGTCCCTGAGTTCGCTTACCGCGATATGTCCGTCTTTATTTGAATCCGCGTTTTTTGTTTTCATACCCTCCAGCAATGTATAGGTGAATACCCCGTTATTCCATTCCGGCGACTCATACGCATACTCCGCTCCGCTCGCCGAACTGATCACCATCGCTCCCGTTCCCTTATTCAAGTCCGCAAATAACTGCTGCATCAACTCAAATGAATTCTGCAATCCCAATGACGATTTCTTCACAACTTTCCTTTTGAATGCACGGCTCTTGACTTTTCCCTGATTCACATCGTTGTTTGCGATTAAGACACTTTCCTCTTTATCCACCTCGCCCGAGTGGCAGGCATCCATCAGCATTAATTTTTTTCTCGCGGGTATGCCGTCGAGCAAGCCTTCCAGTTCATCATATGCCACGCCTCTCGGTGACGGATTATTAAAATCCACATCGTGGGTGGCAAAATACCAATCGAGTTTATCATCCAGTAATCCATGGCCGGCAACAAAAAGAACTACCTGGTCATCGACTTTGGATTGCATCAAAAATTCTTTCGCTTTCAAAATATTTTCACGCGCGGCTTCTTTATCGAGAATCTTCAGAACTTTCACTTCACTAAATTCAGAACTTTGACTTTTGAGTTTTGAGTTTTGACTTAACAGATCTGTTAAATCATTCGCATCCTTTGAAGCGTATTTCAAGTCGAAGTCGTCGTTCGCATAGTCCGACACGCCGATGGAGACCACATACAGATTCGGCCTGACCTCCGCCGCTTTGCGGATGATCGAAACCGTTTGCTTCAAACTCTCCGCGCCTTTTTCATTATGCGCAGATACCTGAATTGTGTTTTTACCGGCATGAAGAGGTACCGTCAATACTTTGGCCGCTTCTTTCACATTCAGGTCCTTGACAGAGACTCCCTTCGATCCAAACACTGCGACGTCATTGACATAGATGTTAATGCGATCCAACCGATATTTGGAATCACTCGCCTTGATCGATAAATTTAGCACGGCATCATTGGTCTCAAAAGGGAGATTGGCCGTGAGAATATCGGCCACAGGCAGATGCATGTCCGTGCTGATCTGATTTTCTGAAAATCCCATTTTCGCTAAGCGCTTGAGGTACGCTTTCTTATACGCAACGACGATGGATGAATCGGCATAACCCAATCGCTGGACCACGATATCCGGCCGATTGAATATCAGATCGAAGTTATCAAAAGTGAAGACTTCTAACCCGCGCACAAAACTGATGCCTTTCGTACCGGCCTTGGTTGACAAATAGTAATTATCCGGCGTGATGATGACGTAATCATTGGCGCCTATTGGAAGGATCGTCGCAACATCCTTCCCGGTGTCGACATGGTAAATTTTCACCGTAACATCTTCTCCTGCGCTGTACAGATAGCGGCCGTCTGGGCTGAACTGTAGCTGAGTAACTCCCATCGGATTTCCAGATAGGGTTCGTATGGGCCCTTTGGAATCCATATCCCATAATGTAATGTTGTTTCTTTCTACGCTGGATAAGTACGAAGTAGAACCGCTCGCCAGATATTTTCCGTTGGGGCTGAACGCAAGCGCTTTCACATCCGCCGTATGACCTACAAGAGTACCTACGTCATGACCGTCAGGTAAGCTCCATAGTCCAATGGTTTTGCCACACGCGCCGGCCAAGAGGTCTCCGGCATGTGTGAAATCCATTGTTTCGACCCCATCGCGCCGTCCGCCGTTTATTACCAGTTTATTTTGCAGGATACGTGAATTCGTATTCCAGAACGATATGGAATGTTCAACTGAATTGGACGCGATCAAAAGCGAATGCTTTTCGTCTAATAGTAAGGTATGGTATTGCCACTTTTCAGCTCTAAATAGCTTTGAATATGCGTTTTTATCAAGGTCCCACGAAAAAAGAAGGTCACCCTCGTCGGCCGCAAACAGCGTGCGATTGTCTCTGGATAATACCAGGTCAAGAATAAGGTTTGAGTTCTGAATATTTTTCACGTTTCTATAGCCCCGTGTATCATAGAATCGAATGAGAGGCTTTGGTCTTCGTGTAGCTACCAGCAGCAACGTTCCATCGGAAGAATATTTTAAGCCATCAATAGATGAATTGGTCTCAAGAGTCATGAAGTGTTTCAGCTTCCCTGTTGACAGATCAAAAACATTGAGCCGGGTTGGCTCATCCCGTACGTTAGATTTGATCCGGTCGAAAATAGTAAAAGCCAATAATCTTCCGCCTGGGTGCAGACTTACCGGGTTTACAAACGGCATTTCGTCAATTTCTTTGATCTTTTCTCCGGTATTCGTATTAAAAGCTCGTATACCAACACTCGTAGCAACAACCAGCAAAGCGCCATCAGGGCTAAATTGTAAAGAGGCCGAATAGAAATATTTTTCCGCTATGAGTATTTCTTCGCTTCTCAGAATATCTTTGATATGAATCCCCTCCTCCGCTTGATAGGCGATGAGATTTCCTTGCGGAGATATAGCTACGTCATCGGTGTGTGTAGAAGCCTTGAACGAAATATCGAAGACGTTTTTTAAGGTCGAGGAATCCCATACTTTGATTACATTTTCACGACCTTTCTTTACGCTTTCATTGCTGAGGCTTACAAGCCGGCTCCCGTCTCTTGAAAACTTGATTTTCTTGACGTAATAAGGGTGGGCTTTAAATTTTTTTACAACCTCAAGTGATCTGCAGTCCCAAACGCGGATTTCTCCGTCCTTATGATCTGCTGTAAATCCACCGCCGATAATGCGCAGCCCGTCAGGACTTATTGCCAATGCCGCAAGCCCCGGCGGTCCATCCGTCAATACTTTGATCGTCTTGCCGTTTTCAACGTCCCAGATCGTCAAATTCGCCTGGATTACTGAACTGCTGCTACCAATGGCGAGCCACTTACCGTCAGGGCTAAAAGCAGCCGTGTTTACACCACCCTCAAATGTACCAACATCCTTAATAAGGGCTCCCGTACGGATGTCCCAAAGTTTCACTTCCCCGTTACCTGTCGATCCGCTGCCGCTGACAATCATTTTAGATGCCGGATCAATGGATGCGGTGTTGACTGGTTGGGAATGGCCTCGAAACGTGCGTACTTCCCTAAACGTCGCGACGTCCCACAATTTCACAAGGCCATCCTGTCCCCCTGTAACCATAAACTTCCCGTCCGGACTGAAATCCAAACTTTCAATTCCGGCAAAATGCCCTGATTGAATGACCGTTTCAATCGGAAATTCCTGTGCAAGAATAGATGAAAGAGAAAGGGAGATGAAAAATAAACCGCATAGCTTGCTTATGGTTTTCATGCGACTCTCCATTTTGATGAACGATGACGTCAATCCACGCAAGACAAAATAATTTTTCAAATGAGTATTCAAAAGACAAGATTGTATTTACAGACAGGCGGCGTATGAGCCAATGAATGATATTGAAATGTGCAAGAATCAGGCGAGAAAGGCAATTCTCAAATTAAATTTACTTCAAATTAACTCCTTTTTTAACGGTAATGGATGAGCCCTCCGTCAAAAAAGCGGAACCGGCCCGGTGCGACAAGCATTCGACAAATTCTGTTCCATAAATTTCAGACACATCGCATTTCAGAGAAAACGCCTTCGCTTTTCCCACGGTCCACTGAGGGTGTTCGACTTGATACTCAACCGTACTTCCGTCACGCTGAGTGACGTAGCCCCAGTAGTGTTCGGAAATAAATTCCTCCTCCGACCCGGCATTCGGCAAAGCGGGCTCGCCTGTAGTTTCCACCTGTAAATGATTCCAGCGGCCGCGGTTTTGCCACTCATATTTGGCGGCACGATTTGCCAGTTGGTGCCGCATCGGCAGGGCGGTATAATTTTCGTTATACATTTTGCGCGCAACCCAGGCGATCATCCGTTTGGGAACAATTTCTTTAATAAACACCACGCCGCGCCGCCAGCCCTCCGCTGATCTTCGCCGGACATAGAAACGTAAATTGACTTCCTCAAAATGTTGATGAAACGGGATGGTCATACCGAGTACGCGGGTATTCAGGAACATGAATCCGACAACGCTGACGAGCGTTCTTCCATTCCACGAATCCAACTCGGTGCCGGCCGGAACAAGTGAGGACAAAATCCTCGGATCAATCTCATAATTCAACATCGCGAGGTGGCGCCACTCCGCCGTCAGAAATATCTCATTACTCATTACTCATTACTCATTACTCATTACTCATTACTCATTACTCATTACTCATTACTCATTAATCATTACTCATTAATCATTACTCATTAATCATTAATCATTGCCGATCTGTTCCATCTCTTCTTCGAGCAATTGCCGCTGGTACATCGACGCATAGACGCCGCCGATGCTGACAAGCTCTTCGTGCGTACCGCGCTCGATGATTTCTCCCTCCGACAAGGTCACGATGAGATCCGCGTACTTCACCGTTTGAATACGATGACTTACGATCAAACACGTCCGGCCCTTCATCAATACTTTCAGCCGTAATAAGATTTCATGTTCCGTATGCGTATCCACGCTGGACAATGCATCATCCAGGATCAGGATCTTCGGCTCGCGTATCACCGCGCGGGCAATAGCCAAGCGCTGTTTTTGTCCGCCGGAAAGCGTGATGCCTCGCTCGCCGATAACGGTTTCATATTTTTCTGGGAATTCTTCCACATTAGATCTGAGCTGCGCCGTTTCCGCAGCCCTTACGGCTTCGTCCATCGATATCTCCTCGACGCCGAAAAGAATATTGTGCAATATCGAATCGGAAAATAAAAAGGTGTCCTGCGGGACCATACCTATATTCTTTCTCAGGGTCTCCACAGGAATTTTGTGAATCTCCGTATCATCAATGAACACGGTATTTACCGGAATATCGAATAAGCGCGGGACCAAATTGACCAACGTGCTTTTCCCGGAGCCCGTAGGGCCGACGATGCCGACGATCATGCCGGGATGAATCGTCAGATCAATATTTTTCAGAACCGGCACGCCGTTGTACTGAAAATTCAAGTGGCGGAATTCGATCTTGCCCTTCAACGATTGCATCGATGCAATGCCGGGTGCATCCGTGATTTGCGGCGGTTTTGCGAAAATTTCGTTCATGCGTTTCATAGAGGCCGCGCCGCGCTGAAAAATATTCAAGACCCAGCCGAGTGCGATCATCGGCCAAATGAGCATGGCAAGATACAGGTTAAAGGCCGTGAATTCACCGAACGAGATCTCCTTGGCGATCACCAGGCGTCCGCCCATCCACAGCAGCGTCGCAACGCTCAGGCCGATAGTCAAAATGACGCTCGACATCATGATCCCCCTGATACGCACCATATCCATGTTCAAATGAATGTAATCCCAGCTCAACGTTCGAAACCGTCCGATTTCATGTTCTTCACGCACGTAGGATTTGACTACCCGAATTCCCGAAAAATTTTCCTGCGCGCAGGAACTGATGGCGGAGAGTTTCTCCTGAACTTTTTGCGAGCGCGAATAAATCAATCCGGAAAGCTGGTTGATCGCGTATGATAAAACGATCAAAGGAACAAACGCCAGCCCGGTCAGCTTCGGGCTGATATTCAGCATCATCGGCAGCACGTAAACAAACGAGACGACCATGTTGGCGGTATACATGATCCCCGGCCCCAGCACCTCCCGCACATTGGAAAGATCGTTGGTAATACGGCTCATCAGGTCGCCGGTCTGCGCATACTGAAAAAATTGTACCTGCATTTTCTGCAGATGGGCAAAAAAATCGTTGCGCAGATCGTATTCGATTTTCCGTGAGGCGACGATGAGCGTTTGCCGCATGGCATACAGCGTGGTGCCGTGAATCAATTCCATTCCGAGATTCACGAGAATGTACGCCATTAAGATCGGCAGCCCCCATGAATCGTAAATCGGATGAATGAAATATTGATACGTCGCATAAGACTCGATAGGTATCGAGGGATCGATACTGTCCATGGCTCCCAGGATGAATTGCGGGCCCAGCGCCTGAAACAGGTTTTTCAGAATAACCAGAAAGAACCCGAATATAAAATATTTCTTGTAACGGAAAAGATACGGCTTTAAACGCTGATACATGCTGTATTTCCTTCATGCGCCCGGTGAATCAGGGAGTCGTGACTCACGGTGTTAACTTCCTCAAACATACAATTTATTTTTAATAATATAGCTTTCAACATCTGCCGGAACCAAATACCGGATCGTTTGGTTTTTTTTGATCCGTTCACGCACCCACGACGAGGAAATCTCCACGACCGGCATCGGAAGCAGAACCGCGCGCTCCAAAAAGTTCTTGTCCGCCCGGCGCGCATTGTAATTCACTCGCGGGAAAACCGTAAGCGTTGCCTGCTGCGCCAATACGTCCGGGGTCTTCCAGGAGTTCAAAGCCAGCAAAGAATCCGACCCGATGATCAGATAAAATTCGGTTTCGGGGAATTGTTCCTTTAATTTGGCCAGTGTGTCGGTGGTAAAAGAGAGATTTTGCGTCTCCTCCATGTCGCTGAAGATGAAGCGGTCATTCCCGGCAATCGCTGCCCGCACCATGGCGGCGCGGTGTTCAAACAGTATGATGGTTTCCGGAGCTTTGTGCGGCGGGCGGACCGAAGGAATAAAAATAATCCGGTCTAAGCGTAAGTACTCCCGGGCCAATTCAGCGATGATCAAATGTCCGTTGTGAATGGGATTAAACGTTCCGCCAAAAATGCCGAATTTCTGCATACGCCTTAATTCTTATCGCTGACTATGGACGTCTTTGCTTCTTCCTGCTTCTTCTTAATTTTTTCCAGAATTTCCTGTGCGTCATTCAGCAAATTTTTTTCCTGGGGATAGTCCTGTATCAGGCGATTCAGTATGAGCGTTGCCTTCTGAAATTCACCCAATCTGAAATTGCAGTAACCCTTCCAGTATTTCGCTCTGGCAACGAAAGGCGAATCGAAGTAATCCGCGATAATTTGATCGTAGTACACGATCGCAGCGTCGTATTCGGTGATCTTACGGTAGATGTTGGCACTTTCAAATTGTTTCCTCGCCATCTTCCACTTCAAATCCTGATACAGTTTGGCGATCTCGTCCTTTCTTACGCTTTTCGGGTAAAGGTCCATAAAATTTTGAACCGCATTCAGCGCATCCTGGGTAAATTTTTGATCCAGCGCGAAATTCGGGGACAAGTTATAATAGCTTACGGCCAATTTATACATCGCATCTTCCACAAATTCGCTTTTCGGAAAAGAAGTTACTAAGCGGTCGAATTCCGAAGACGCCGATACGTAATCACTTTCCCGGAAGTTACACTCCGCCAGGTAATACTGGGCGTCGTCCGCGATATCGGATCCGCTGTACTTATACGTAATCAATGAAAATTCATCCTGAGCTTTGGTATAATTCTTCTTATTGAAAAATTTCATAGCGTGTTCAAAATGTTCCTTTGACGTCATATATTGCGTCACATTCTTATTTCCGCCGCATGAAAGGATAAGAAACCCCGCCATGATCGACCAGAAGATCTTGCTATTCCGAAAAACCATATTCACCTTTCTGCAATTCTTAATCTCAATTCCAAAATTCAATAAAACTAAATGCGTGCCATTTCATACCGGCCGTTCGCAAGCAAGCCGATCATCGTATCCTCTTCCATACTCCGCCAGCCGTCCCCGTCTGTCAGCGCCTCCGACGTGATCAAAGTCCCGCCCATGTAATTATCATAAAAACCCAGCGAATGAACGATCTTTGTCGCCAGCAGGAAATTTTTCGTGATCGCCATGAAATTCAATTTGGGTGGTTTTTCCGATCCCGATTTTTCCGTGAGGGCCCGGCACGTGCGGACCGTTTCCGAAAACGCTTTCTGAAACGACGACAATTTCCCGGAATCGAGCTGATCGACCTTTGTCAGATAATGAATGAACAAATGCATGGCGTATTCCGAATCCGTTTCACCGTGAATGCGATTACGTAATTCCGGTGAAAGAAGTTGCAACGCTTCGTGCCTTATCTGGTCAAACCCGTATATCGATCCATTGTGCGCAAAGATCAATTCATCGTCCCACTGAAACGGGTGGGTGTTATTTTTCGCCTGATTTCCGACGGAAGCCCGCCGGATATGCACCATCACACGATCGAATTCCTGCGCAGCATATTCGGAGAACCTCAAATCGTTTTTCGGAGCGGCCGGTTCCTTGATAACGGAAAAAATATTCCCGCGGACGAATCCGTATCCCCACCCGTCGTCATTCGGTTTGCACGCATCGCGATCACATACGCTTTGCTGAATCATCGCATTGGGGTATTCCAAAATCTCCTTTCTTAAATCAACCGGATTTGTTCCGCGATAACCTAGTAAACGGCACATGAGTAGTTATCAGTTAATAGTTATCAGTTAATAGTTATCAGTTGTCAGTTTTCTAGCTGTCAGCTGTCAGCTATCAGCCTTCAGCATTCAACATCCGGCATTCAGTGGGCTATTTCTCCACTACTCCATTAATCCATTACTCCGCCCTTCCGGAATTACGCCTTTGTAAGTTCAAACGTATGTTTCAAAAACACTTTAAATTTCTCGGAGTTCGCGATACGGTCGTATTCGATCTTTATGATGCTCGAAGGTTTACGGTTCGCAGTAAGTTGAAATTCCAGCCGCTTCAATTGATCGTAATAACGGCCCTGCAGCGTTTCAATATAATTCTTGTATTTCGCTGCGTTTTTTTTATCGCTCTTGAGTTGACTGACCAGAGCGTCAATGACGGTGCAGGTCTTTTTGATATTGGCAAGGACTTCCGTATGCGCTGCATCCAGCGCGCTTTTATAGATCACCCACTCTTTCGCGGTGCACGGTTCGGCAAAATTAAGCGCCTTGGAGACGTATTGCTGAAAACGCTCGTCGTTCATTAAATTCATGAACTCCGATTTCACAAGCGGAGCCGATTTCTTCCCGCCTTCGAGGCTGTCTTTGTTGTCCGTAATAGCGAAGAAATCATCGTCGCGCAATTTGGAAATCACTTCTTCGTGGGTGCCGTCTTTGTCATCCGCCAGCGCGTCCAGTATTTTACTCAGAAACCGGTGGTATTCGTCAATGAGCGGCACGACGTCCTGCTTCGCACGGATTTGGGTATTCTCAAAATGACGCCAGCCGATCGCATCCTGGATCAACGCCAGAATCAAATTCAGCGCGCGCTGCAAATGACGCGGATATTCCGGTTTGTCCAACCGGCGCGTCACGAGGTAGGTCGAATAATTCTTGATATCGAGAAGCGTCTCATGGAAATTGCCCTCTTCCTCCGCTTTTGCCAAAACGGATTCCGGCACAATGCTTTTCTCCACGGCCTCTTTTTCGACCAGCCGGATCGAATCTTCTTTGAATAGCGCCTTGATCTTGGATTCGGCATATTGGCTGTTGAACTTCTCCGCCTCGTCCTGTCCTTTGGTGATCGTCCCGACTTTGACGTATTCGCCGATAGCCAAACTTAACTCAATCTCATTGATCGTGCTCAGAATTTTAAAAACGCCTTCCTGATTGAGCGCGATCGTTTCTTTGTCCATCATGGCTTCCACTTGATTCATCGTCAGGAACGCGCGCTCCGCCTTATTGAAAAAACTGAGCCGCTTGCGGATCTCATTGAAGTTGGTGATTTTCCTGGACAATTCTCCTTCATCCATTTTCGATTCCGATGTGATCTTCAAGAGGTCCAGACTGATATAATCCGTCGTCATTTTCAGATACTGGGGATCAATGCCGAATTTGCTCATGAGCCGCGCGGACAGGTAGCGCGAAGCCAGCGCCGCTTTTTTGATATCCGGGTCCTCTTCTTTCATCACGCCTTTATCGATGCACGGCAGTTCGGCTTTGAAATTCTCAACAACGCGCTGATGCTGGTCTTTCTTGACGTCCAATTCACCGATAAGTTCGACGAACTCATACACCTCTTTAATTTGAAAACCTTTGACCTTGAATATCATCGAGGTCAGATATTTTGTTTCTTCGGCAACCTCGGCCAATTTACCCGGCTCATGAAGCGATTCATCGGGGTTATCCAGCCGGCGTGCGAAAGAAATGGCGGCGATCGTTTGATCGGCGATGTTATCCGCCATGAGCGTTTTGCGCACCGCGCTTTTCACCTCGTCGTCGAGCGGATCAAAATTGTCCTGAACCAGTTTTTCCTCATATTGCTGAAGCGCTACGTCAATTTCCATTTCATTGATCAGCTGCAGCCATTCTATTTTTTCCGTCTTCGCGCCAAGCTCGATATTCAAATTGCCAGACAGCGTGTCTTCGATGATCTTTTCCAGGATCCGGAATTGCCGCTTTATGTTATTCGACTGGCCCAAACGATTGATGATAATACCTTCGAGCGTTTCGTTAGGATAACCGTATTCAGCGAGCTGCATTTGAAGTTTGCACAAAAGATAGATATTGATCATATCTTTCATGGTGAGCGATTCGCTTTTACGCATCGTCTCATCGCGCTTCATCGCTTCCGCAAGCAAATTGACGATAAAAACGCTTTTCATGGTTTCGTCGTTATTGAGATCCATTTTGTCGATGATCTGAATTAAATGCGTCAGCGTTTCGGTGTCGCGGATCTTTTTTTCGAAGAGCTCCTTCAATTCTTTTCCGCTGTTTTTCCCTTTTCCTTTTTCCGCCGCCACCTTTTCCAAAACGATATTGATGATTCCGTTCTCGATCGAATCGGAGATCAATTCATCCACTTTGCCCTCAAAGATCGGAATGCCGAAATTCGAAGATTTGTTGACCAAAAGCAGCAACAGCATATTCACCACGTGATGCGACATACCTTTAGCCGCCAGGATGACTTCCATCTTTGTCAAAGCCGCGATGTCTTCCAGTTTGCTGACCAGCAGCGTTTTGCCGGCGCCTTTTTTCTTCTCGATTTCCTCTTCAATTTTCTGCGTGACGACCAGTAATTCCCCTTCGTTGAAGGAAACGACCTTCGAGTGAAACTGCCCGACATGTTCTTTCGACAGTTTTCCGGGAAACCCGGGCGACTGCACGAGCGCGATCAGCTTTTCGAGCGCGATGCGTTGGTCGTCGCTCGGCACATTATCTTCACTAACGGTGGTCATATTCAAAGCGTTTTTCGATATTTTCAAAAAATGTAAGATAATAAGGGCATCATATCAAGAAATAAAAACGGCGGGCCGGTCTCTGCAGTTCGAAAGGAAACCATGCGAGTGAACAAATACTCTTAACCGTCCTGCTTTCGGCGGGACACGCAAAGAAACAAAGAATTCTTAGCGCTCTTTGCGACCGGAGTTTATCCCGCTGAAATCGGGGCGGTTAAAGTTTTCAAACCTCGCACGAACATGTGGGGTTTTTTTATGGGAGTTGAATTCGTTTGATATTCGGGAAAAAATTTCTAGATTAAAAGGGTACGGCCCGCTTTACATCAAAATAATATTCGCGAATTTTTTGCACTAATCCGGAGCTTCCTCAATGAAATTTTTTCTGATGGGCTTTCTCTTGCTGGCTCAGCCGCCTATCGGCGCTCAGGAAATTGCAGTGCAGGGAACCGTCACGGATCTGTATTCCAAAAAAGCTTTGCCGGCGGTGAACGTCGTGATCCAGGAATTGCAGAGAGGTGTCATTACCGACAGCGGTGGTAATTATAAGATCGGAAACGTGAAAAAAGGATATTACACCGTTGTTTTCACGAGGATTGGCTATAAAAGAGTTGCGAGAAAAATCCAGCTCGAACATGCCATGAACCTCAGCGTGAAAATGGAAGAACAATCCATCGTATTCGAAGCGACGGAAGTCACGCCGGGTGTGATCGAAATGTCGTCCGAAGAAGGCGCTTCCTCGACGGTCAGTTCACAGGAGATCATCTCTTCTGCGAGTATATTCACCAAAGACGTCTACCGCAGCCTTCAGGTTGTGCCGGGGGTGTCCAACAGTGAGTGGAGCTCGAAGCCTCATATCAAAGGCGGCAATCCGGACGAGACCGCCGTGATCATTGACAACCTGGAGATTTACGAGCCGTTCCACTTGGAGGAAATTGACGGGCCATTCAGTGTGATCAATTCAGATCTCGTCAAAGATATGAAACTTCTCACGGGCGGATTTTCTCCGAAATACGGCGACAAGATGTCGGGCATCCTGAAAATAAATACGGCGGATAAATTGGACGACGACTCCATTAAAGTTTCTGTTGATTTCATGAGCGCCGCCGCCTCCCTGCATCAGCGTATCAGCGATCGGGTCAACGTCTTTTTCAGCGGGAGAAAAAGTTTCATCGGGTTCATCGAAAAAGCGTCCGGAACCAAATTTCCAACCGTGGTGTACGATCTCTGGACTAAAGCCGACTATAAAATGGATTCGAAAAATAAGTTGTCGTTCAATTTCATGATGCTCAACGATCATATCAATTACGCCAAGGATTCGACGGTTATCAGCAAAGAATTTTTTAACAGCTCCAAACTCAATTATTATGTCTGGGGAAACTGGTACTCCTACGCCGGCGAAAAGTATTATTTTACCACGACGGCGGGTTATCAAAGTCTGGTCAAGCATTCCGACTTTTCTTTTGACGGCAGTCTCACGCAGGAGAATATGGATAACCGCGCCACGAAAATTGCCACGCTAAAGCAGGATCATTATTGGAAATTAAATGACACCCATACCCTCGAATTCGGCGGCCAGGTGAATGGCTTTTTCAGCGATTATTTTTACAGCGAATTCCGGTTGAACCCTACCGAGACCACGGATTTTGCCGTCGTCACGGACATCATTGACGTGAATAAAAAATTGAACGGCTTCACGTTGTCCGGCTATGCCCAGGACACATACAAGTATTCGCAGCGATTGAATGTGCTTTACGGACTCAGAGTCTCAGGCCAAAATTATACGACTTCCGTTCAGGCCGCACCGCGCGCGGCCGTGAGCTATTCATTTACGGACAATCTGAATTTAAAGCTCGCCTACGGATGGTACTTCCAGCCGGACAATTTTCAAAAAATGAAGACGTACGATAACCAATCGGAGTTGTTCAAGAAACCGGAAAAAAGTCATCACTATGTGGCCAATCTGACCTACGTTATCGAGCAGAACACGGTTGCCAACATAGATGTGTTTTACAAGAATTATCTGCGCCTGAATGACGACTTTAATTTTGATTTTTCCAATCGTATTGACGGTGTAGGCATCGTGAATAAGCCGTTCAATACGCGTTCCGGTTTTGCGACGGGATTTGATATTTTTGTCCGCCACCGTTACGGCCGGGGCAATTTGGTCAGCGTCGCCTATTCCTGGAGTTCGACCATCCTGCGCGATTACCGCCGCGACGAAACCTACCGCGATCTCGACCGCACTCATTCACTGACGGTCAACACAATTTATAATCTGCCGCACGGTTTGACCGTGAGCGGATTATTCCGCATCCACACCGGCGACCCTTACACGCCAAGCTCCGTTAGGATCTTTGGCGACAGTTCGGTCTCAGACAGCCGTATTTATTATCTGACAAGAAAGAAGAACAGCGGACGGCTGCCCGTATTCCACTCGCTGGATTTTCGTATAGATAAACGATGGGATTTGAAACAAATGTATCTCGTTACGTATGCCGGCGTCATTAACGTTTATGATCATCACAACGTACGCCAAAAAGTTTGGAAACGGGAGATCGTCAATGACAAGATCACCGGATTCACACAAGCCGATCAAGTTTACTTCCCGCAATTTTTTACGCTGGGCGCAAGTCTGGAATTCAGTTTACCGCGAAGCAAGTGAGAATTTTGTAACTGAGGATCTTACTATGATAAAATTTGTGGTCACCCTCCTCGTGTTCTCCGGCACCTTTGCCGGATGCGATGACCCTAATCCCGGTGATTCTTTATTTGAAAAAACCATTGGGTTCCGAGAGACGGACGTGGGGAAGTCGGCACAGCAAACAAAGGACGGCGGGTTCATCATCGCAGGTTCTACCAACAGCGTTCGCAGCAACGCCGACGCCTACTTATTGAAAACCGACGGACAGGGAAATACCATTTGGTCGAAAACATTCGGCGGATCCGGCAGTGATGAGGCGTACGCCGTGATCCAAACGCAGGACGGCGGATACGTCTTCACCGGAAACGTGACGCTTGAGCCCAACAGCAATTCGGACATTTACGTTACTAAAACGGACGGCCGCGGGAAAATGCTTTGGTCGAATCATTTGGGTTCCACATTTTCGGAATACGGCCAGGTAATTCGGGAATCGCCTGACGGTACCCTGCTGGTCGGCGGCGTCACCGGGCTTTTTGGCGGCGCAGGCTCCGGAACCCTGAATATTTTTCATCTCGCATCCCACGGAACGGTACTATCGGCTAAAACATTTGCAGGCGACTACCTGCGCTATTTCGACGTCACCGGTAACGGAGAGTATGTCCTGACAGGGGCGGCCGGAAATTCTCTTTTGATCAGGAAGCTCGATGCGGATAACAATCCGATCTGGTCGCAGACGTTCACCTTCCTGCCGGTCAATGAGGGATACGTCGTCCACGAAACAAAGGACGGCGGGGTTATTGTGATGGGAAAAACGGAAGTTCCGGGGCTTGGCTTTCAGCGAAGAGTCTATCTGATCAAGACCGACGGCAACGGCAATACCCAGTGGACCAAGACGTACGCACGGTCCATTGATGACGAGGCGTATTCGATGATACAGACTTCAGACGGCGGGTATATCATGGCGGGCAGAACTCTATCCGACGCCGCTCCATTCAATTATGATGCGTTGATTGTGAAGACCAATGCTTCCGGCGATACGCTGTGGACACGTACATTCGGCGGACTTAAACAGGATTTTTTTTATTCCGTGGCCGAGACCCACGATCACGGGTACCTCGTTACGGGTTATACCGAAAGCTCCGGCGCGGGCCATGCGGATATTTATCTTGTCAAAATTGATGAGAACGGAAATGTGAAATAAATTGAAATCTGAGTTCTCCGGGTACCGGCGGGCAGCGAGCTGCAGACGAAGAAGATGTTACTGATAAAATAGTCGCCAGTTGTCAGTCATCAGTGGTCAGTGTTTTTTCTTTTCTTCTTCCGCCGAAACGATCTTTACTTCGTGGCTTAATTCAAATTCATTTCTAATAAATAGCTCCCCTTCCAGGATCCAACACTCGCTGAAAATTCCGTCCAGTTCAAGCGTTTTGACCTTCACCCGGCCGACCGCCTTCTGTCTCGTAAAGCTCTTCCCATCCACGGTCAGTAATTCTTCCTGGACGATGTGAAAGATATCTCCCTCTTTTACGCCGATCTCTTTTCCGCAGCTGATGAGAACTCTCGCTTGTGCATTTTTGCCTTTCTTTTTCTTACTTCCGTCATCTAAAAACTTTATGATCTTGCCTTCCACCGGAAACGCATTTCGGATCACGCTGTAAATTTTCGAATTCGCGTCATTGAGCGCATCGTAAGCAATTCTCGGGGAAGGCTCCTTTTTATCACCCGACACCCCTCTCACATCTTTTGCGGCTATTATCTTGCCGCTGGAGACGTCAATGATACTAATATGCAATTCGACCGTGGAGCGATATTGCTTGTCCTTCTTGGACGTGCTCAGTTGCATGCGGCCTTGAACAACGTATTCCGTTCCCAGCAGACTTCCAAGGGTGACCGCTTTATTAGGATCGGACAGATCGCCCATTTGAAAGTTCTGCTCCTGTACCAATTTGTCAATAGCCGCACGTTCCAAGACTGTAAAGCGCTTAAGATTAACAAACACCGTCGCCACGGCTTGCGTCGCCGCTTCCACGAAAGCCTGAACACCCTCACGATCGAATACCTGATTGTCGCTCACTCTTCCGGCATCGAAAAGCAGCACGGCCACGCGCGGTTTGTCATTGGTCATGCTGACCCGCTGCTGTGCGCTTACGTACACGGCAGCAAGCAGCCAAAAAACTAAACTTATACATTTCATGATTTATCTCCCGGTCGATTCCCAATTCTTAATCTGGCCTCGAATAATCCGGTAATCGATATAAAAACAGGAATTGTCGCAAAACAAAATTGATCTTTAAAGAATGCCGATGCAAAATATAACGATTCGTTACTTCTTAGTCAATGGGGTCTGTAGAAATTTCACACTTGCAGAACACCGAAATTCGGCGGCGGGATATTCGGATTATTCATGACCGTATCGAGACACCGGATGAGGATTTTCCTCGTTTCGTTGGGATAAATGACGGCATCCACCCATAGGCGAGCCGCGGCGTAGCGCGGATTTCCCTGCTTTTCATAATTGGAACGGATTTCCTCGTAAACTTTTTTCTTTTCTTCTTCGCTCACTTGTTTTCCCGCGAGGCGGATTTCTGTGATCGTGGAAGCCGCCTGGCTTCCCCCCATCACGGAAATGTTAGCGGTAGGCCACGCAAAAATAAACCTGGGATCGTACGCCTTGCCGCACATAGCATAATTTCCCGCACCGTAACTGCCCCCGATGACAATCGTGATCTTGGGTACGACGGAATTGGCGACCGCGTTGACCAGTTTTGCGCCGTCTTTGGCAATGCCGGAATGTTCCGCATCGCGTCCTACCATAAAGCCGTTGACGTCATGCAGAAACAAAAGCGGTATTCGGTCTTGATTGCAATTCATCACGAATCGCGCGGCCTTGTCCGCGCTTTCATCATACATCACACCGCCCATTTGCATCTCGCCTTTCGCCGTACGTTGAACCAGTTTTTGATTCGCCACGATTCCGATCGCATATCCGCCGATGCGCGCCGTGCCGGTAAGCACGGTCTTGCCGTACGTGGCTTTGTATTCATCGAATTCCGATTGGTCCACGATGCGCCCGATGATCTCCTTCATATCGTACTGCGTCAGGCCTTCCGGAATGACGCCGTTAATCTCTTCGACCGCATACAGCGGCTCTGAAGATTTTGTTTTATTGAATGACGCGTAAGATCCGTTCCCTACCTTATCCAGAATTTCGCGGACCCGCTTCAACGCCGACGCATCGTCCGGCTCGTGGTAGTCGGCTGTTCCGCTGATGGCATTGTGCGTGTGCGCGCCGCCCAGCGTTTCCTGGTCGATCACCTGGCCGATGGCGGCTTTTACCAGCGCCGGTCCGGCGAGATATAAGCTCGATCCTTCGACCATAATGAACTTATCGCACATCACCGGAAGATACGCGCCGCCCGCCACGCACGGCCCCATTACGGCGGCAATTTGCGTGACGCCCATTGCGCTAAGCCGCGCGTTGTTGTAAAAAATCCTGCCGAAATGATTTTCATCCGGGAACACCTGGTCCTGCAAGGGCAGAAAAACGCCTGCCGAATCCACGAGATACACGATCGCAATTTTATTTTTCATGGCTATTTCCTGCGCGCGCAGCGTTTTCTTTACGGTCATTTCAAAATGCGCGCCGGCTTTAACGGTCGCATCGTGCGCCACGATCATCACTTCTTTGTCATGAATAATCCCGATCCCGCTCACACACCCCGCCGACGGACATCCTCCGAATTCATCGTACATGCCGTAAGCACCGAACAGAGCCAGCTCCAGGAAAAATGCTTTTTCATCGATTAATTGCGCAATGCGTTCGCGTGCCGTCAGACGCTTTTTTTCGTGCTGTTTGTCAATATTTTTCTGACCGCCGCCCAAACGAATCTTATCTTCATCTGACTTCAACTGCGCCACGAGTTTTTCCATGAACGCTTTATTTTTCTTAAGTTTTTCCTGATTCCACTTCTCTGCGGGCGTGCCGATCACAGACATTCTTTTCTCCGTTGTAGGTTCAGTTTATAGTTTTCAGTTTTCAGTTGTGAGCTGTCAGCTTTCAGCTTTCAGCACTCAGCTTCTTGGCTATTAGGTAATATTCTTAATTCTTAATTCTTAATTCTTAATTCTTAATTCTTAATTCTTAATTACTCATTATTCATTAATCATTATTCATTAATCATTGTAGAAACATCAACCATCCATATGTCGGTGTTATGACCTACCTGGAAGACGACGGATTTTCCATCGGGTGACCATCGGCCGTGCGATTCCTGATTGGTATTATCTTTCGAAAGGGTGCGTGTTGTTTTTTCCCCGCCGCTCGCCGTCATGATCCATACATCTTCATCATCATACCATGAGCGCGTGAATGCGATGATTTCGCCGTTTGGTGAAACTGCCGGTCCCGTGTCCCGGCCGTATGGCAATTTATCCCGTGTTACCGGCAGCGGCAAGCCGCCTTCCGCCGGCATACGCCAAATGCTCCAGCGATAGGCCCAATCGGCCTGGAATAAAATGCTGCGATCGCCGTCGGCAAAATCCGGATGAAGTTCGGCGTGCGCATCAATGGTCAGCTGCTTTTCTGTACGCGTTTTTAATTCCATCATCCAAATATCCGCGTTGCCCGCCTTATCCGAAACGTACACGATCGATTCTCCGCTCTTGGAAAATCGTGGTTCGTAGCAATTCCACGTATCATTGGTAAGTGCAAGTGCAAATTGAGTGGAAGCGGAATCGGCGGCGTATTTCATGATCCAGATATTCTTATTGCCCGTGCGATCAGATGTAAAAATAATATTTTTCCCGTCCGGAGAAATATCCGGCTCACAGTCATTTTGCTGTGCATTCGTGAGCGGCGCGGCGGATCCGTTTCTCAGATCCAGACTGAACAGCGCTTTTTTTCCCAACCGGTCCGAGCAAAAGATCAGATGCCTGCCATCCGGCGTAATCAGCGGCGACTCGTCGTTCATAGTATCACCAACAATCACAGAATCCTTCTGGGATTTCACGTCGATGATCTTAATATCCCAGTTCGGCGTCGTTTCATAGAGAATTTGCCTTCCGTCCGACGACCAGCTCGGACGACCGTGGTGCATGGACTCGTTCACCGCCAATCTGGGTTCAAAATGCCTCAACGGCGATATATAGACCTCATAGAATCCTGTCGCATCAGATACATACGCGATCCATTTCCCGTTCGGTGAAATCGAAGGATGTATCTCATTCGAAGTCGAGTGAGTGAACGGCTCCACGTTTTTTCCGGCCTCGGACATCCTGTAGATGTGAAACTTGTTCTTCTCCTGGCGTTGAAAATAAATTTTATTGCCCGACGGACTGGGTGTGTCCAGCTCCGTGCTGTCCTGCAACAACGTTTCAACATTGGCTGAATTCTTCACGTTCACTCTGCATATTTCATAGCGATGCGTTAAACCGCGTTTAACAAAAATGATCCATTGTCCATCCGGCGACCATGCGGGGCTATATTCGTCGGCGCTGTCCGTTTTGGTGATCTGAACCAATTCTTGTCTCTGATCCATCAGCCACAGATCGCTTTGTCCGTTGATGCGGGACGAAAAGATGATCCGCTCGTTATCCGGCGAAAAACTTGCGCCTTCATCCGCGCCTTCGTTCATCGTGAGGGGTGTTTTGATATTATCGCTCATGTCAACCATCCATATATGCCGGTCGCCTGTCTGCGTTGAAATATACGCAATAAATTTACCGTCCGGCGACATTTTCGGCTGACCATCGTAGCACGCAAGGGTGGTTATCTGCTCTTTCGGCAACCCGAGCCGTTCTTTTTTCCCGCACGCGATCAAGCTGATTGAAAAAGTCAGCGCCATCCGCAACGCTATAAAAAATCTCCGATTCATAAATGATATCGCATACTGTGGAATAAGTGACCGTACGTAAAGTATTAAGAAATTAAATCAAACTCACGATAATTTTTTGAGGCATACCATCTTCATCAAGGAGGCTGAGTTTGGTTAAAAGTTGACATCAAGCGCCATCGCTATCTTCCGCAGAACTCTCCCTTTCACCGCATCACCGCCGGAGCCGACTTCGGAGACGTCTTGACGGTACAATTCCCAATACTTGACCGAAAGACGGATACCGGATTTCCAATCATACTTCGCCAGGAGATACCATCGTTTGCCTTTGCCGGAAAAACGCGTGCTGGTAAACAGGCCGTCCATGTCGTCTTCGTATTCATATATCGCGGCATGGCTACCCCGGATATCGAAAAAAGACAGGCGTGCAGTCATGAAAACATCACTTCGCGGTTGCAGCTTCATTTCCTGATAGAATAAGATCCCTTTTTCCCTTATTCCCGGAAATTCAGCGACGCGATACCGGGACTGTTCGACCCGCGAGCGAAGGCGGATTTCCTGAGATAAACGGTAGTCCAGCTGATAGCGAAACCGTCGCAGAGTACTTCGCTCGACCACAGTGATGTCCCGCCCCAGCACGTCCTGCGTTTTCACCGGCTCGTCTTTACGCTGATTCTTGAATAGAACGTTCAGGACCGTTCGTTTCCATATATGCCGGTCCGCCTGGATCAGGAAATCATCGCCGGTAACCGGTTTGGGAACATCCGGAGTTCTCCAGGGAAAACGAAACACGTCGTAATAGGCCTGCACGAGCGTTCCGCGGCGGGGTTTGAGTTTGATGCCGGTATACACGCCTTCCTCATTTTGCGTTTTGCCGTTTTGCTCGCCGAAAGCAAAACCATGCAGATTATTAAAATCCTTAGCATAGTTTCGATAAAACAAAATCAATTCCACACGCGGCCAAAGCGCTTCTATTCCGGAGTTAAAAGCCATGTGATGGTTTTGATCCCGTGCCGCTTCACCGAAACAATTGAAACGATCAAAAAATATATCGTAATGGCCGCTCAGGATGCGATTGGCCGAACCGGAAAAATGATACCGGTCGCGAATACTGTCACTTACGGTGAACGGATGATCATAGCGGCCGGCATAGCCCGTGATCCCCACCGATGAAGCGCCTATGCGGTATTCCACATTCGCCCCGCCGAGCGATTCGAGCAAATAATTTCTTTTTGAGTTTTCCGAACTGTCGCGATGCAAGCCGCTCGTCACGACATTATTCACAGTGCGATCGGCGTTAAACGTGGCATCATAATGCACGCGCGAATAAAACACGGATACCTCAAAATCCCTTAGAAGACGAAGGCTCCGCAGATCCAATTCCGCTGCCCCGCCGAAAAGGGCAGCGCTTTCTGATGTATATTCGTAGCGGCGAATGCCGCGCCCGCGGCGCTTGACCGATTGAATGCTCTCGCTGCTTTTAGATAATCCCGTTTCACCCCACAGGGCCAGAGCTTGACCGAATTCGAGCTGGTAGTTGCCGACAATCGCTTTCCTGAAATACGGAACATTCTGGAATTCGACAAAACCCACTTGGTGGTCGTTGAGGCGATTCTCGCCGGGATCTTTTTCCAATAATCCGCCGGCTCTGACATGCGTCTGTGGTGCGTCCGGATACGGCCGGTAATCCACATAGGCACGATTGTAGATGTGATAATTATTTCCTGCATACTTACCGTTCCGCAAATTTTCACTTTGTTCTACATTGCGCGACGTTCTTTGGCGTAAGCCGCCGCTGTAATTTTTCACCTGCGCACCGCTCCGGACCGTGACAAATCCAATGATCGAATTAAAAATTTCAGGGGTCACGGCGGGAATTTTCAGAAGATCCTCTGCCGATACAAACTTTTCCCGGGAACGGTATTCGATGATTTCCTTTGCCGCCACCGACGGCATGCCAGGAATTTGCTCCAATTCATTCAGCGAAGCCTCGTTGATATCCAGCGGATTTCTCCGGTAATAGTCCAGCAGCTCGGACACTTGCGAGACTCCGGAAGATTCTGTGAAATTTTCCAGTAAATTTTCCTCGGTCGTTTCCCGGTCATCGGACGCAGGACCCTTAAAAGCCGATGAATCCTGCGCCCGCACGGGCGCTGTGCACAGAAAAAATGCGAGTAGGAACTTTTTAATCCTGACAGCCATGGTAGGGTGCCTTCTCTCGATTCTAAAAAAAGCTTCCGGATCCATCCCCGGGCGCTCAAATTAATTTTTGATCTGGCGCAGCGGCTTCCGATGGAGATGCAGCGACGCCGACACGGCGTGTGTGACTCCCAGATCCGGGTGAGAATAGATCGCATAGTCGATCGCTGCCGGGCCGAAATCAAATCCCAATCCCGCGGAAAACCTGGACGGCTCTGATGCGACACCGATCCGCAAAAACAGTTTTCCAAGAAACTGATACTCGGCACCCGCACGGATATCCGTGGGAAATTTTACGTCCTTATAAATATCCGTATTCAGGGTCAGGGCATCGAGTATGCGATAACTGACGCCCAGGCAAAAAACCTGCGGCAGCTTATCGTGCGAGATCGAAGGACGATTCATGTTTTTCGAAGAAAACCCGAGCGTTATTTTTTCATGCGGCTTGAACAACAGTCCGATATCCATACCGGGCGTACCGGCGGAACCTCCGTTCCTGATGGCGAGATAATAATAGTTGAAAGCCAGCCCGAAAATTAATTTCTGCCGGAATGATTGACTGTAGGCCAAACCGATCGTCGTCTCGCGATAGAGATCGAAACCATACGATTCAAAATTGATCGTGCCGTTTCCAAAGGCTGCCGGATAGGTAAAATTAAATGCGGCGGTCGTGAGATCGCTGATATTGAACGGCACGGAATAAAAAGCCTGCACATTCGGATTGCTGATCAGCCAAAGCCCGGCCGGATTGTAATAGACGGCATCGCCGCTATTTGCCGCGGCTGTAAATGCTCCGCCCATGCCCAGAGGGCGGGCGCCCTTTTTCGTGTCGAATGAGGCGCTAACGTTTTGTGCGATCAAGATGCCGATACACAAAAAGACAGTATGCCGCAGGCGAATGAGAATTTTCTTTAGCAAAAAATCCTCCATAATCAACGACCGTATAAATGTTCCAAGGTCTCACGTTTAAGTGAAAAAGAATCGGAATGAGATCAAAGCGCCACGAAATAGAGTTAGAAAAAAAAGTATTGAAATGAAGTAATCCCCCGATAGAGTTGTATAACTTACACTTGCGCATTTTAGTTGTCAAGAATTTTCTACAGATTTATTATTGTTGAACAAGTGTCATAACTTTCTTAACATTCTTCATCGTTTACACCCCAATCATCATGGCGGCACTCCCTTATAGATTTGCCCTGATTACCGGCGCATCGAGCGGTATCGGCGAAGCACTGGCGCGGGCATTGGCCGGGCAGCGCATTTCCGTGGTCCTCGTCGCCCGTACCAAGGACAAACTGGAATCGCTGGCAGAAGAACTTAAATCGGAGCATGTGCAGACCCTTGCGCTGCCGATTGACGTAACGTCTCCGGATGCCGATAAAATCCTTTTCAACAAGCTTCAGGAGAATCACATTGAAATTGATCTGCTGGTGAACAATGCCGGATTTGGATCGTACGGGTATTTTCACGAAGCCGTGCCGGATAAGCAATTCGCAATGATCGATCTGAATATCAAGGCGCTGGTAAAACTGACTTATCGTTTCTTACAACCTATGATCCGAAACAATCACGGTGCAATCCTGAATGTTTCCTCTTTGGCAGGTTTTCAAGCCGTACCGTTCATGGCAACCTACGCCGCAACGAAGGCGTTTGTGACCCATTTTTCAGCCGCGTTGTCGTCGGAACTTCGCGGTACCGGCATTCGGGTGGTCGCATTGTGCCCTGGAAGAACAAAAACCAATTTCCAGACGACGGCGGGAAGCAACGTGGTCCACATTCGCTCGAGATCCGCAAGTGTTGAACAAGTGGTTGCCACTGCCATGAAAGCGCTTACGCACAACCGGCCCCTTGCCATTGAAGGCTTTACGAATAAATGCGCCCTCCATGTGCAGAGATTTTTTCCGCGACAATTTATTCTTAACGTGACGCGAAAAATTTTTGATCCAAAATCTAAGAAGGAGTTACTATGAAATCAGACAATACCCGGCGTACCTTCCTCAAAACGTCATTGATGGCGGCGGCGGGAACGCTTATTTCCGCGCCCTTGGAAAACAATATTTTCGCGCTTTCCACCGAGAATGAATTTACACTGCCTGCACTTCCGTATGACGCTAACGCGCTGGAGCCCCATATCGACACGCTGACGATGCAGATTCATCACGACAAACATCATAAGGCTTACGTCGATAAATTGAACGACGCGGTCAAGACGGCCAATGCGGGCGGAAAGTCATTGGAGGCACTGTGCGAAAACATATCAACGTATCCCGCTGCGATCCGCAATAACGGCGGCGGGCATTGGAATCATTCGATGTTCTGGTCCTTAATGAAACCGGGCGGCGGCGGCGCGCCCGGCGGTCCGATTGGCGACGCCATCAAAACCCATTTCGGATCTTTCGATGAATTCAAGAATAAATTTTCGGCAGCAGCACTGGGACGCTTTGGCTCCGGTTGGGCATGGCTTGTTGCCGGTAAGGGTAAACTGGAGATCGGCTCGACACCGAACCAAGACAATCCGTTGATGGACGTATCTGATTTCAAAGGCGTCCCCCTATTGTGCCTGGATGTGTGGGAGCATGCGTATTATTTGAAATATCAGAATAAGCGCGCCGATTACGTCAATGCATGGTGGAATGTGATCCATTGGGATGTGGTCAATAAGCGTTTTGCAGCCGTAAAATAATTGACTGAACCTTTTCTAATTGTGTTGAAAGGAATTGCTATGGAAAGAATAAAGCTCAGTGAAAAAGAAATTCAATCTCAACTAAAAGACTTGCCTCAGTGGAAGCATACCGACGGCAAGCTGCGCAGAGACTTTCAATTTGGTAATTTTGTGAAAGCCTTCGGTTTTATGTCCAGCGTCGCCCTATTGGCCGAATCCATGAACCATCATCCTGATTGGTCTAACGTGTACAACCGGGTCACCATCGAACTCTCCACGCACGATGCCGGCGGTATCACGGAATACGACTTTGAGCTGGCAAAGCAAATTGACCAACTTTAAAAATATAACTGTTGCAATCGGGGCTTACTATTTGTTAACTTTTTTTGTCTATTCACCTATCTGTTCACATCAACTTACTTGAGGAATTTCATGAGCCAAGCGGAAACCACATTAAACGTAACCGACGAGCGCCGAAAGAATTTTGAACTGCGCGCCATTATCGAATACTTGTCGGAATCGGCGAATCAATCGCATCAGTCTTCGTGGGAATGCATTTCCGAAGTTTACAAGCTAATGAACGAAATTCTCAGAGAGAGTAAGGACCTTTCAGTCTCGGAAGACCTTTTGAATACGTTCGAAACCAACCGCCGCATCATCGAAGACATCTACAATCCCCAGGATAAAAAGAAGATCGGTTTATCCAATCCCCTGGCCGCTTATTTCATGAAATTGAAGGACATCACTGACCGGATATTGCATCCTTCGGCTAAAAATAGATTTCCTTCCGAAGAACCGGACGATCTCAAACAAAAGCTCGATACGTTTTTCCGCGATTACGCGGTCAAATTAATTGTAGACCAGCGCGTGGTACTTTTGATGCTGATGACCGTGATCTATCGAAAATTACAAAACCTTCCCACGCAGGATCTCAAGACGGCCGTCGCCCGTTTTGCGGACATTCTGAAGGACCATTCGATCCGCCCGGATCGCGCGCTGACTATTTTGATTTACAACTTATGCCACTCGTCGGTCGAAGCCATTGAAGAAACGGACTACGCGCACGCCAGTCTTTACTGCGAACGCGCGGTGGAGCTTTTTAAGATGATCCCCAACGAGTCCAAAGTCAAAGACGCCATCCGCTCGCAGATCGAAGACGCCATGCGTATCACTACGGAACGGCTGGTAAATCGTATTCAAGAGAAGGGGGAAAACGAAGAAATTGAGATCGTGGAATCCGTTGTGGCCAGGCTGGTCAATATCGATCTCATTGCCTATTTGCTCCCGCAATTGGTGTTCTTTTTGGTGCGCGCGCAAAAATACGAAGACTGTATGCGGCATCTCGACCGCATCCTGAATGCAGAAAATTTAAGCGGGGAGTTTCTGGATTACCAAACGGCGATCACGATCGGATTCGAATGGTGCGATTCATTGCTCAAAGCAGAGAGGTATTCTCGCGGCCAGGTCGATTTTAGTTTCTTTCAACGAGAAAAAGATAATATCGCCCGGGCTTTCAACCTGGCGAAATCCATACGCATTCCTCCGATGGAAGACGAAACCTTTTACAATTCAGAAGTTGAAAAATTGGCGGTTACCTTCAGTCATTTGGGAACTTTGTTTTTTGTAACGGATCGTATCGACCTGGCGTCCGAATCCTACCAAAAAAGTTTTGAGACCATTCTCACGAAACGCTGTTCGCGGAACCGTGATTCCGTGGATGAGGTCATGGACCGCTACAAAGATACACTCTATCATCCGCTCAACAGCGCCCCGATGGAGGCACACCCGCTGATCGGCCTTTTCGCGTCGGATAAAGGCTATGATTTCTTACTGGAGGCACAGATCAAAAAATTCGAGGAGGAAGGAATCCCTTACAAGCGGGAAGAACAGAATTTTGCCGCTTTGAACAATCCGCAAAAACAGATGATCTCCGATTTGATGGACGCTTCCAAGAACAAACTCCATCACCACTTCGCCGAACCTTTTGCCGCCTACAAACCTTTCATCGAACACCGATTCAGGCAAGTCAAAGAGAAGATGAAAATTTAATTCTTAATCAATGGATTGTATTTTCGTAAATGGAACCACGGTCCGAAAGAATCAGGGATTCAATATCCATTGGACAGGTTTCATAAACGGTACAGCATCAAATAGATCGCCACGCCGCTCACGGAAACGAATATCCATACGGGCCACACCCAGTGCACCAGCCTTTTGTGCTTATCGTATTGCTCATGCAGGGCGAACCAGACCGCCGCTACAATAAACGGCGTCATCACAGCCGCCAGGATCACATGCGGAATGAGAATAATAAAATAAACTGCGCGGGTCCAATCGTGATAGGGATACGGTACCGATCCGGCCTGAATATGATAGATCACATACGAGGTGAGAAAGAGCAGCGATGAACCAAGAGCACACAGCATAATTTTTTTATGCGTCGTACGATGCCCCTTTTTGATCTGAATATATCCTGCGATCAAAAGCATCGCGCTGACAAAGTTCAGCGCTGCATTCAGCGTCGGCAGATCGTGTGTGCTCAATTTAATTCCCTGACCAATTCGCGAATGTGCGTTTTCAGCATCTTCACACTCGCCGGTTCTTCACTGCTGTAATAACCCCGGATACGCGCCTGATCGTCCACCAGCACCAATTTTGTACTGTGCATGGTAGGCAGTTCACCGCCGAGTAAAAACACTTGTTCCGATAATTTGTGCACTTCTTCAATCGGTCCCCGCAAAAAAGCCCAGCGTTGATCGGTGGCGCCGTAATTCAAAGCGTACTGCTGAAGCGCGGCCAGCGAATCGCGCCCCGGATCCACGGAAATGGAAACAAATTGAATTTTATCCGAAACGGCATAGAGCTTGTATAATTCCGCAACCTGTGCATTCATGCGCGGGCAAGGGCCGGGACATGTCGTAAAGAAAAAATTGACGACCGTTATCTTTCCTTTCATTTCGCTCAGGCCAAACGGCCGGCCGCCGCGCTCCGTGAATTCAAACGGCGTCACCCGGCCGATCACCGGAAGCTCGGCGCGAGAGAGGTTGGCATTATAGATAACGATCGAGGCTCCGATCATCAACCCGACCGCTCCCGCCGTTACCCATAGGAACATTTTTGTTTTTTTCTCATCCATAAATATTAATTTGTCTGTCCTTCCTGCGTAATCGGGAATCCGCCAGCCAGACAAACCGTTTTACAAATATTCTACGCCAAATCCGCGTTAATGTAAAATTAATATGACTGGGATCCATGTCGGGCGGAGGTTGGACTTTGTTCGTCGGCGGATCCGGCTGAAAAACACTTTGGCCAATCCGGACAGCCCCATCCGGCGCCGGATACGCGCACCAGGCCCCCGATAGAAATCAACACATATATGGCGATCGTGGAAGGAAGGGCCGGGCGTCTGAAACTATTCAAGAAATCTCTTTCGCTTCTTTACGGGTAGGAAATGCAGAAGATCAAGCTGATTATAAAATATTATTTCTTTTCGTCCGCTTTGGTTGAATCTGCGTTCACAGGCGATGCGGCACCTGGCAATTCCGTATTTGCTTTCGTCGAATCAACCTGATAAATCACCGCTTTCGGATTGATCGGTTTATTCACGATATCATAAATATCGTCGCGTCTCATGGTATCAAACATTGAGAGCGTAATAAAAATTGCCAGGAATACGATCGATGCCGCAAAAACGACAAAATATAATTTATTATCATAATACAGGTGCATGAACACAAATGCCACCAGCAGCGCCTTGGTCGCCGCGATCGCCATGGCCACTACCAAATTCCATTCTCCAAAATGAAAGCGGGAAACGAAAACCGTTATCGCAGTCAAAACGAGCAGGGCGGCCGCCACGGCCAAATACGTGTGGATCGGCAAAATATGCTCTTTGGAATCGTTGCTCATGAGATTATCCTATCAAATAAAATAAAGGGAATAAGAATATCCAGATCAAATCCACCAAGTGCCAAAACAATCCCGTGACCTCGATCGGCGTGTAATATTCGCTCGAATAGGTATTTTTGGAGGTTTTATAGATCAACCAGCTGATCACGGCCATACCGCCCAATACGTGTAATCCGTGCAGTCCCGTCATCATGAAATAAATGCTGAAGAAAATGTGCGGATTGTTGCCTTCTATTTCTGTAAACGTGTAATATTTTCCCGGTAATTGGCCTTCGTGAAATTTGTGGCTGTATTCAAAATATTTTATCACCAGAAATGTCGCCGCCAGTAAAATAGTCAGGAACAAGAAGACCATCGTTTGTTTCTTCATGTTCAACTGCATGCTTCGGATCCCTAACGCCATAGTCAGAGAACTCGTGATGAGAACCACGGTATTGATCGTTCCCATCGCCACATCGAGCACCGAATGCGCGTTATGAAACATTTCCGGATACCAGGAGCGGTAGACCGCGTACGCGCAAAAAAGTCCGCCGAACGTAAGCACTTCGGTTAATAGGAAAAACCACATTCCCAGTTTCGCCGCATCCTTCTGCTGCACGGAATCTGCGAAATGGTGCTGCAAATGCGCCGGATGATTATCGGCATGTTCTACGGCATGTTCAACTGACATAAACTGCTTCCTTAAAGATTTCTTAATGAGCGCATACCAAAAAAATACCAAATCACAAAATACAAATACCAAATAAATCTCAAATTACAAATTCAAAACAATTCCCGCTTTCGTTGGAATTTGGGACTTGTCATTTGGAATTTTCTTTTTCCTTGTGTCCGTTATCGTGATACGTGATCTCCGCCATGACTTCGTCGTAATCATAAGGCCCGTGCACCGCGATAGGCGATTTGTCAAAATTATGCTGAGGCGGCGGTGAAGCCGTTGTCCATTCCAGCGTCAGGGCTCCCCAGGGATTGCGGCCCGCCGGTTTGCCTTTGAAAATGGCATGGATCAGATACACTGCCATGATGATAAACCCTAAACCGATGAGCCATGAACCGTACGTCGAAAACGCATGGAATGCCTGGTACTGGTCCGGATACGTATAATAACGGCGCGGCATACCGCGCGTGCCCATGATAAATTGCGTGAAGAAGGTCACGTTAAACCCGATGAAAACTAAAACAACCGAGATGCGCGCCCAGAATTCGCTATACATTCTTCCCCAAATTTTCGGCCACCAGTAATGCAGGCCGCCCATGAGCGCCATCACCGTGCCGCCCATCATCACATAGTGAAAATGCGCCACAACAAAATAGGTATCCTGCAAATGAACGTCCAGGGACAGCGCGCCTAAAAAAATGCCGGTCAGGCCCCCGATCGTAAATAGAAATAAGAACGAGAACGTCCACAGCATCGGCGCGGCAAAACTGACCGAGCCGCGGTACATGGTCGCCAGCCAATTGAAAATTTTGATCCCGGACGGAACACCGATGAGAAATGTGATGAACGAAAATATCACCGATGATAATTCAGATTGACCGCTGGTAAACATATGATGACCCCAGACCATAAATCCCAGCAAGGCGATTGACAGACTCGAAAATGCTACGAATTTATAACCGAAGATTTGTTTGTGGGAAAATGCGGCTACCAATTCGCTGATAATAGCCATACCCGGCAGAATCATGATATATACGGCAGGGTGCGAATAGAACCAGAAAAAATGCTGGAACAATACGGGATCGCCGCCCATGGCCGGATCAAAAATCCCTATTCCGAAAGACCGTTCCAATATTAACAGCGCCAACGTGATCGCCAGCACCGGTGTAGCCATTACTTGAATGATCGCGGTGCCGTACAATCCCCAAATAAACAAGGGCATTTTGAACCACGTCATGCCCGGCGCCCGTAATTTGTGAACCGTCACAAGAAAATTCAGCCCCGTAAATATCGAAGAGAACCCGAGGATCAGGACGCCGGCGGTCATTGAGATCACAGACGTATTTGTCGATGTACTGTAAGGCGTATAAAACGTCCAGCCTGTGTCGATCGCACCGCTGACCATCGAATAGACGGTAAAGCAGGCGCCGACCACATAAATATACCAGCTTGCTAAATTAAGTCTCGGAAAAGCCACGTCTTTAGCGCCGATCTGCAGAGGCAGAATAATATTCCCGATCGCGGCGGGAATGGATGGAATGATGAATAAAAAAACCATGATCGCGCCGTGCAGCGTGAAGAATTTATTGTACGTATCATGCTCGACAAAATCTTTCCCGGGATGCAGCAATTCCAACCGCAGGAGGACCGCGAAGATGCCACCCAGGGTGAACATGAACATGATCGCAAAAAGATACATCACGCCGATGCGTTTATGATCCAAAGTCAGGAGCCATGACTTAAGGCCCTTGGGGTCGTTCAAAAAATTAACTTCCGCAAAAGGTGCTTCGGAACTGGACACATTTTTTTCTGCATACGTTGTCGCCATACAATTACCTTTACTTAGCTAATGATTTCATATAGGCAATGACCGCGTCAATATCGCGGTCTTTCAAAATACCCTGGAATGTCGGCATCACAGGCTGAAAACCCGCCACCACTTTAGCTTGCGGCTGAAGAATGGATTCGCGTATATAATTCTCATCCACCAGCACGGACGAACCGTCCGCTAATTTTTCTTGTGTTCCGTAAATACCCTTCCAGGTGGGACCGGTTCCGGCTGTGCCGTCGGTGCTGTGGCACGTAATGCATGCTTTCGTCGTATAGAGCTTCGCTCCGTATTCCTCCGGTGCCATCCCTTCGCCCGCGTTGCTGTTTGTTTCAAGCCATTTATTGAAATCGACTTCAGTCATGACCCGCACTTTTCCATTCATTTCAGAATGTTTCGTGCCGCAATACTCCGCGCACTCGATGAGAAAATCGCCGGTGGACGTTGCTTCGAACCACTGGATCGAATAACGGTTCGGCAGCAAGTCGCGTTTCGTTCGAAAGTCAGGCACAAACAAACAGTGAATCACATCCTTCGAGGACATCAATAATTTGATCGGTTTTCCTACGGGCACGACCAGTTCATTCACGGTGGTGGCACCGGTGGGATAATCAAACGACCAAAACCACTTTTGTCCGGTCACTTTGATCTCATAAGCGTCTTTGGGCACGACATTCATATTGATAAAGCCTTTGAATCCCCAAACGAACACCACGTAAACTAGAATCGTCGGAATGATCGTCCACGTGATTTCCAGCGCATTGTTGTGTCCCATATGCGGAGCCATTTCTTGTTTGCGACGCTTGTACTTCACGGCAAACAAAACCATCGCCACGGTGACGCCGAGCAAAATAATCGCCGAAACGTAATAAATAAAATAAAACAAGGCATCGATATCGCCTGCTATGGTCGAATGACTCGGTGGCATCCAAAACGTGCCGCTAGTATCCATAAACAAATCACTTTCTAATTAATTTCTCTCTGAAAAACTATTTTTCCCGCGAAACATTGCAAAAATCTATTTTAGTAATTTCTGAATTTTGCGTCCTTTTCGCCTCTTCGCGGGTAATGTACTTACGCATTTTTTTCATTTTTCCGGTCCCGCGACCACAGTATCGCCAGGAAAATCCCTAAAACGGCAATGGTCAATAACCCGCCGATCTTCATGACATTGGAAGCCATCACAACGTATCCTTTTGCTTGCGGGTCGTAGTGAAAACAGTATAAGATCAACCGGTCAACGGTCGTTCCGATTTTTCCTTCTGAAGCTTCCAGTAAAGCCAACCGCACATCACGTTCTTTGAATTGGATGCCGTAAAGATACCTGGAAATAGTTCCGTCTTCCGTCAGAATAAAGACGACCGCCGGATGCGCAAATTCTTTACGCTCTTCGACGTAATAATATTTGAATCCGAGCGCCCGGGCCAGCTTTTTTGATTGGGAACTGTCCCCGACAAAAAAGCGCCAGCCGTCACCCGCTCCCGATTTCTCCAAAAAATCCAAATAACTTTTTTTCTTTGCGGCGGCGAGCTGAGACGTTTCAGCCGGATCAATACTGACAGTCAGCATTTGAAATTCCTGGCCCGGTTTCCAATCCAGCTGTTTCGCGGCGCCGGCAATTCCGTTGAGCACCAGCGTGCATAACATCGGACAATTGTAATAAGCGAGCGTCAAAATCACGGGTTTTCCCTGATGAAAATAATCGCCCAATTTGACTCTCTGTCCGGCGTCGTTCGTAAATTCCGCGTCGAGCGGAATTCTCGTTCCCAGATGTTCCTGCACATCAATGCCGGCCATTTCCGGAGGATCATCCAGAATTACTTGTGCGGCGCTGATCTGAACTAAAAATTTTAAAAGAACAACATAGAAAAATAATTTTTTCAAATAACCATTCACAAAAAGCCTTTGTTATTTCTTAGGCTTTGTTTCTTTACGGGCATTGCTTTGCGCTTGATACGCCTCTTCGGTAATTAGTTTCATCGCCTCGCCGATCGGAATCCGATAAATATTTTTTGAAGCGTCAATGACTTTGTAGGAATTAAGAATCTCGTCTTCCTGCGCCCGCAGGTCCCGAAGCGCTGATGACGGCGGTTTCAAAACGGAATTTGTCACCTGTTCCTCTGTCGCCATTAAAAAATATTCGCTGACGCCGATCAAAATGGTAACAAACATTACGGCGCCGATCACGATGGTCAGTATGATGCTCTTGACGTCTACGTCACGACGTTCAAAATCTTTGCCTCCGTGTTCGGAGCCGAGCTTGTTGTAATCAACCCCTGCGGCATGTTCCGCCTCCCCGTGCGAGACGATCTGATCCGTTTCCCGTTTTTTTTCCGTCATAAGCGCATATTCCTATAAATTCGCAAAATGCAGTGATGCTTCCAACCTGGGGTCCTTCACAGGGATGAGCGCCTGCGAAGCATAGCGTTTCCAGAAAAGCCAAATGAATGAGCCGCCGATACCGAGCATCGTCGCTGCGTCCATCCACGATAATTCAATTCCCAACTTAGAATAATTGGGCATGATATTCCAATATAAATCGACCCAATGGCAGAATAAAATCCAGATCGCAATAATTTTCATCGCCGTAAAGTTGCGCTTCATCGCGCGCGGAATGAGCGCGATGAAAGGAATCATTAAATGACCGACGATCTGGAACACACTGACGTACATCCATGAGTTCTCCCACCGGCGCAGATAGAATACGGTTTCTTCAGGCATATTCGCATACCAGATAAGAAAAAATTGTGAGAACGATATATACGACCAGAAGATCGTGAACGCAAACATGAACTTGCCTAAATCATGATAATGTTCGACCGTAATGGTTGCCGCCAAAATCTCCTTCTTGCGTAAATACAATCCAAAAACAACCAGAAAGGACAAGACCGCTAAAAAAGCTCCTGAGAAATACCACAAACCGAAAATCGTGGAATACCAATGCGGCTGCAGGGACATCATCCAATCGTACGCCGCATACGTTGTGGTCAAGGCAAACAAGATCATGCCCGGTGCGCTAAGACGGCGCATCGTGTCGTCGGAGGAATGGTCACCGCCGTCCTGTTTCAGTGAAAACTTGTAAAGCAATCGTCCGAAAATAAACCAGATTGCAAAATAGACAGCGCTGCGAATGATAAAAAAATTAACATTCAGATAGCCGGCTTTTTCTCTAAGTAAAGCATCTCCCGCCACCGTTTCCGCGTGGCTCCATTCATATAAATAATGAAAACCAAAGATCAAAGGAATGAAAAAAACGACCATCAGCGGCAGCGTCATCATTAAGGATTCTGTCATGCGCCGGAGGACAATGCTCCATTCCGCCCCTACCAAATGATTCAGCAGCACAAAGAACAATGCGCCCAGGCCGATCGAGGCCCAGAAAGCAAATGCGGTCAAATACGAATGAAACAGCTGCTCAGGATTGATAAAAAAACCTGCCGCGCTCAGCGCCAGTCCCGCACCCCCGGCGATCAAAGCTTTTGTTCCAAATGAACCGGTCTCGGTCAATTGAAAAGTTTCTGTATTCAGTTTCATACTCGCTATTTAAGATCCTTTCGCTTTTCTTGTGGAACATCGGCCAGTTTGGCGTTTTCACTGCGCTGCAGCGCCCGTATGTAACTGACGATCGCCCATCGGTCGGCCACGGGTACCTGACTCCGGTACGACGACATGTTACGTATGCCGTTGGTGATCACATCAAACAAATGACCATCGGGAAAATTTCGCATCAGATCCGAATGATACGTTGGCGGCGGCAGCATGCCGCGCTGAACTACGATACCGTTGCCCCGTCCCGTTTGTCCGTGGCAGGCCGAACAGTAAATAATATACCGATCCTGCCCGCGCTTTAAAAGTTCCATCGTGACCGGCACGGGCACCTTCAGAATGTCTTTTCCATTTTGATCCTTGCCGATATAGAAAGCCTCATCTTCGCGCAATTCGCCGCGCGCAACCGTTCCGCTCACTTCTGTGCGCATGGTCGAAACCACATTGCCGTCCCAGTCCTTTGCTTCCGATTGCGGTCTATATTTCGGTTGATGCGACATGTTCGGATTCAAGTGGATCGGAGGCTGTTCCGACGGCCGTCCCTGACACCCGATGATGAGGATCGGAAAACACAATGTGGTGAGAAGTTTGTTTAACATTTTTTTTATTGTATTGTTTTGAAATTACAAATACCAAATTTCAAATAAAATCCAAATTCCAAATTCAAAACAGATTTTGCAAATGGATACGTTCTTTCAAATAGTTTGGGACTTGATTTTTCGAACATTGAGATCTATTTGGTTTTTGTATTTTGTGATTTTAAATTTGTCCGAAAAAATGATCATTCGTCTTTTAAAACCTCCAGATTTTTTCCTCCGATCGAAATTAAGAATGCCTTCACTTTGGCTTCATCGTATTGCGGATCGTCCGATTGCAAGCTGATGAAAAACGCATCGTGCGTCACGCGCGAAAAGTTTTCCGAATTGAACAGCGGATGATGCGGGCGCGGAATTTTATTAAAGGCCATCATCCCGAACACCGCCGTTAATGCGCCCGTTAAAATACCTACGGCATACACCGGCGGCAGGTAGGCGACGTAGCTGAAAAACGGCTTTCCTGAAATCACCAGCTTATAGTCCATACTCAGGTAATAGACAAACCAGGTCATCAGGGCCACCGCCGACATGCCGATAAAGAATGTAACGAAGGCCAGATGTGACCTCCCGAGACCCATCGCACGATCCATCCCGTGAATCGGGAACGGGGAATGGCAATCGAACGACTTGTAACCAGCGTCGCGCACTTTTTCCGCGGCATGATACAATGCCGCTGCATCTTTATATTCGGCCAGCACAATCGTCAGTGCGTCTTCTTTCTTTTCTATTTTAGTTTCGCTCATAGACCCAATCCAATGTTGCAGGTTAATGTTTTCCGTTATGGTGCGGATTCGCTTCCGGCAGCACGCCTTTGATCTCCGCCATCGCGATCATCGGCAAAAATCTCAGGAACAATAAGAACAACGTGAAGAATAAACCAAACGAACCGAGTAAGGTAAACCAGTCCCACTGCGTCGGGCGGTAGTAATCCCAACTCGACGGCAAATAATCACGGGACAGTGTTATAATGATGACGAAACGTTCAAACCACATGCCGATATTAATGAAGATCGAAGCAACGAACATCACGGGAATACTGCGGCGGAATTTTTTCACCCAGAAAATCTGCGGAACGACCACGTTGCAAAAAATCATGCTGAAATACGACCACCAATACGGGCCGAAGGCGCGGTTGATGAAAGCGAAACGCTCAAACGCATTGCCGCTGTACCACGCGATAAAGAATTCACAGCTGTACGCATACCCGACCATCATGCCGGTTACCATCATGATCTTGTTCATATTTTCAAGATGGTAGAGCGTGATAATATTTTCGAGTTTGTAGATTTTGCGTGCGACGATTGCCAACGTCATGACCATGGCGAATCCTGAAAAAATAGCCCCCGCGACGAAGTAGGGTGGAAATATCGTCGTATGCCAGCCGGGAAGAATGCTGGTGGCGAAATCGGTACTCACAATACTGTGAACCGACAGCACCAGAGGGGTGGAAATTCCCGCAAGAATCAAGTAGGCCATTTCATAATGCTTCCATTGCCGGTTGCCTCCGCGCCATCCCACGGCGAATATGCCGAAAATAACACGGCGCATACGCGTCTTCGCCCGATCACGCAGCGTTGCCAAATCCGGAATCAGGCCCACATACCAGAACAGCAGCGACACGGTAAAATAAGTTCCGACGGCAAAAAAGTCCCACAGCAGCGGACTTCTGAAATTCGGCCACAGGCCCATTTGATTCGGAACCGGCGCGAACCAGTATGTCACCCATATCCGTCCGACGTGAATGCCGGGAAACATCAGCGCGCAAATAACGGCAAAAATGGTCATCGCTTCCGCAAAACGGTTGATGGACGTGCGCCAGCGCTGACGCAATAAAAACAAAATGGCGGAGATCAACGTACCGGCATGACCGATACCGACCCAGAAAACGAAATTTACGATCGCCAGTCCCCATCCGACCGGATTCGTGATGCCCCAAATTCCCGTTCCTTCCCAGACCAAATAGGTTATGGCAATCAGCAGAAGCAAAAATCCCGCACTCGCAGCGGTAAAGAATATATACCAGGGACGCGGCGGTTTGTTCTCCACGACCTGGCTGATCTGGTCCGACACGCTTGCAAAAGTCGGGTTTCCCGATATCAATGGCGCGTCTTCGACGAATGGCTCTGTAACGTTTTTTGTAGCTACACTCACGGCTTATATTTGTTTAATTAAGAATTATTTTTAATGTCAATTTGTTTTCACTGAAAAAGAGAACCTTGAAGGTTCTTTTGAAGAATAAACAAGGTTCAAATTTCCGATCTGAGTTTCTCATTTCAGTAAACCTTCAAGGTTCACCTTCCCGTACGAAGTCACTAACCCACCTTGACCGTTTCCAATTCCGGGTTCGGATTGCGCAATTTCGCCAGGTAGGACGTGCGCGGTCGGACATTGATCTCCTCAAGCAGTTGGTATTGGCGATTCATTTTTTTCAATTGCGTTACCCGGCTGTTCGGATCGTTGATATTTCCGAATACGATCGCCTGCGTCGGGCAGCTCTGCTGACACGCCGAAATCACTTCCCCGTCACGGATCTGGCGATTTTCTTTCTTTGCCGCGATCCTTCCCGCGCTGATACGCTGTACGCAGTACGTGCATTTTTCCATTACGCCGCGCATACGCACCGTCACGTCCGGATTTTTTCCCATTTTTTCAATTTCATTTGCCGGGGTTCCGCCCAATCCGCTCGTGCCGGGATTGAATTCAAGAAAATTAAACCGGCGCACTTTGTAAGGACAGTTGTTGAGGCAATAACGCGTTCCGACGCAGCGGTTGTACACCATCACGTTCAAGCCCTCTTTATCGTGAACCGTAGCGGCGACCGGGCAGACCTGCTCGCACGGCGCATTCTCGCAATGCTGGCATGCGACCGGCTGGTATGCCATCTCGGGCTCGTCCACGCTGCCGGAATAATACCGGTCAATGCGGATCCAATGCATCTCGCGCCCTTTGGAAACCTGTTCTTTGCCGACGACGGGAATATTATTTTCACTTTGGCAGGCGACCGTACAGGCATTACAGCCTATGCACGCATTCAGATCGATAGACATCCCCCATTGATAACCTTCATCGTAAGAGATCGGATAATCAACAATCGAATACGGCTTACCGTCTTTATCCAGAAGGTTTTTCATGCCTGCAGCGTCCTGCGCAAATTCAGGTTCTTTTTGATATTGCGACAGCGTCGCTTCGCGCAATATCGTCGGCACACGCTTCTTAATCTCGTTTGCAACCAGAGTATCCGAGTCAAGACCGCTGTGGTCCTGCACGTTGGCAATTAAATAAGACTTGTCTGATTTTGTGACTTTGAGTCCGAGATCGAAATACGGCGCCTTTGACGTACGGATTTTATAAACGTCAAATCCTGCTTTGGTACCGACGCGGCCGCTCGATTCGCGCCCGTGACCCAGCGCCACCGCAATAGAGTAATCCGCGTGACCCGGCTGGACCCACACGGGCATTTCGATTTCACGCCCCTCGTAGTTCAGTTGGATCATCGGCTGTTGATTCTTTCCGTTGATGAGAACATTTTGCAGACCCAGCGCCTGTGCGGTCTTTGAACTCATGATCGCGGCGTTGTCCCACGTGATCTTTGTAATGGGATCCGGCAATTCCTGCAGCCAGCCGTTGTTGGCAAAACGCCCGTCGTAGGTGGACGCAGACGCTTTAAACACAATTTCCAGATTATCGAGCTCGGCAGTATCCTGCAAGAACGGATGCGACTGAATAAATTCTGCAATGGCTGCAGAATTTATCTTGACGGAGACGGCGGCACCGGCGCTGTTTTCCAAGACTCCGTCATGCAGCACGCGGCGCCACATTCTTTCAAAGTCTTTGCCTTTTAGAATAGGGGCCCACGTATCGCGGACAATGCTGTACCCCCGGTCGTCCGACGCTTTTGTCAGGAGGTTCAGACATTCCACGGAAGAGTGTCCGCCGAAAAGCGGCTCGATCAGCGGTTGGATCACGCTCACCGATCCGTCCGCAGAACGCGCATCGCCCCATCCTTCAAGAAAATGTGCTTGCGGAACATGCCAGGAAGATGCCTTCGAAGTTTCATCAACATAGAGCGAAAAATGAATCGTGTTCTTAACTTTGCCCATGGCAGCTTTGAAATCCAAATCCGCCGGTGCATCGTATACCGGGTTCCCCCCGATGATGGCCAACGTTTGAACCTGGCCTTCGTTCATCGCGGCCGCCAGTTCACTCAGGCCTTTTCGGTTCGGCAGCGATGCGTCCTTCAGTTCACGGTAGCTCACGGTGCTGCCGATATTGTCCAAAGCTGAATTGATTGCCACGACGAGTGCGTGGACCTCCGCGGGTTGACGCGAACCCGCAACGACCAAGCTCCTGCCGCGCGACCGGATCAAATCTTTCGCAACGGCGCCGATCCATGTTTTATCAAAATTATTTTCCGAACGGGCTGCACGAACCGCTTCCACGGCTGCGCCCTGCGCCGACAATTCTTTGGCTAACGCGGCGGTAAAGGCTCCGACCTGACGGTTCTGCAAGCGCATCCGGTGATCCGCCATGCCGCCCGTCACCGTTAATGCGCTTTCGACCACGTAGAGACGGTTCATCGAATCTTTTTCAGTTTGTATGCGGCGGCCGTCGGCAAATCCTCTCGCGCTCGCAATGTTTTCCGATTCCGAATAAAGAAAATCCGAATCCAATGAGAGAATGACGTCGGCTTTGCCGAATTGATAAACGGGCTGATACCCTTTGCCTGCCGCTATCTTGATACCTTCGTAAATATTTTCGTCGCCCAGCGGTTCGTACGTCACCCACCTGGCCTGCGGAAAATTTTTCCTGAATTCATTCTGAAGACGGGCCAGCGTAGGTGAAACAAACGATTCGCCCAGTACCGCCAAACCGGCGCCCTTGTTGGCTGAATGCTGAGCATACAGTTCTCGCCACGCGTTTATAAAATCGCCCCATTCTTTCTGTTCTCCGTCTTGAAGCACGGCGCGTGAACGGTCGGGATCGTACAATCCTAATATCGCCGCCTGCATGAACGCATGGGCGGCGCCGAGCGAAGAAGGATGCTTCTCATTGCCTTCAATTTTCGTCGGACGTCCTTCGTTGCTTTTGACCACGACGCCATAGGCGCTCGTGCCGAAAGGCATGGTCGTGGCATAGCGCTGAAATACGCCGGGAGTGATTTCCTCCGGCTTGATCACATACGGCATGATTTTTTCAACGGGCCGGCGGCACCCGGCAAGTCCTGCCAGAGCAATGGATGCGCCCATAAGCGTGAGAAAATTACGGCGCGTGACCGGGTTTGTCATTTCGGACGCCTGTTCAGGAAATTCTCTATGAACCAATTCCCGGAATTCCGCCGTATCGGCGAGTTGGTCTAAACTGCGCCAGTATTCTTTGCCGTTTTGGGTTAAAGTATTTTTTTTCATCGGTGACATCCTGAACAGTCTTCGGGTGGAGCTAAATGTTTTTCTTTCTTAATTCTTTGGGCAAAAGCGATCTGGTCTTTTTCCGGAAGCGGTGTCCAATTCATGTCTGTAACCTTGGTCTTCTCCAGATCGCGCAAATGCATATCGGGATTTCGGTGACAGTCTACGCACCACGACATACTGAGCGGCTGATCCTGCTGTACAATTTCCATTTCGTCGATTCGGCCATGGCAGGATTTGCAGCCGACGCCGGCGCTGATATGAATACTATGATTGAAATAAGCGAAATCGGGGACTTTGTTCACCTTGATCCATTGCATGGAGTTTCCGGTGGCAAAACTCTCGCGGATAGGAAGCAACTTTTCACTTTGCGGCAATACCAATTTGTGACAATTCATGCACGTCGTGGTCGGCGGAACCATCGCCGTCGCGGAGACTTCAACGCCCGTATGACAGTAGCGGCAGTCGATGCCTAAATCGCCCGCATGCAATTTATGGCTGTACGGCACGGGCTGTTTAGGGCGGTATCCAACGTCGGTAAATTTCGGAGAACCGTAATACCAGAAGAACCCTGTCACGGCAGCTCCCAAAAACCCCAGGCCGGCTACCAGCAAAAGCGGAACCTTATTCGCCCGTTTCGTAAAAATTTGAGCCACGAAAATACTCCTTCGTTATGACTCTCACGAACTTTTATCCAAAATATTTATGTCGTCCACTGAAAAGACCTAATAACAGGAAGGCCGCTCATATTTGTTCTGTTTAAATCGACGGAATACAAAAATATGCAAGAACAGCTGAGGACAAATATCAAACGGACAAAAATATAATGCGTGGTTTTAAAATATGCAAGAAATTTCTTACAATTTTGTTGCGATTACTCGAACGAGTTACCATCCCGCCTTTGTTTGGACCCAACGGTCGATGATCATCGCAAAAAATAACGTGAAAAGATATATAATAGAGTACCCGAACAATCCGCGGATCAGCTTTTCCGTTTTATATTTTTTTGCCAGGTACGCTTTCTTTAAAAAGAACCCGCCGAGCAGAGCCGCCGAGGCGCCGTAAAAAATTCCCGCATTAATAAAAAGCAGGGACAGGCTGATCGCGACCAACACCAGCGAATAATAGAACATCTGTTTCAGCGTAGCCTCATCGCCTTGCACGACCGGCATCATGGGCAGCCCGGTTTTGATATAATCATCCTTGCAGAAAAGCGCCAGCGCCCAAAAATGCGGCGGCGTCCAAAAAAACACGATCAAAAACATGATCCACGGTGCGGCCGCCATGGAGCCGGTTGCCGCGGCCCAGGCCCCTACCGGCGCCATCGCACCCGCTGCGCCGCCGATCACGATATTCTGAGGCGTATTGGGTTTCAGATAGAGCGTATAAAAAAGACTGTAGAATAAGATCGTTGCGAGGGAAAGAATGGCCGTGAGAAAATTAAAAACCAGCGCAAAGAGGATCACGCCGGTCAGGCCGATCGTAACAGAGAAGATCAGGGCATGAAGCGGGCTGAGCGTATGCATCGGCAGCGGACGGCGTTCGCGCGTACGAACCATCTGCGCGTCAAGATCGCGCTCAAAATATTGGTTCAGCGCATTCGCGCACCCGCCCGTCAAATAGAGCCCGGCCATCACCAGCAAAAACTTTACCGGCTGATGGACAAGACTGCCTTCGATGCACAGGGCGGTCGCCCCGGTGAAAAGCACCAGCAGCATAATCGTCGGCTTCGTGAGCGCGATGTAGGAGGAAATGAGGGACTTCATTCGTCACTTTCTTTTTATCGGACAGTATTTTGAAACGCGGTAATCTATATAAGTGTCTTAATAGATGCAAATTTATTTTCAAAGAAATCCGATGGCACCCTTGGCCTGCAAACACTTTTGATTCAGCCGTCCTTATTTTTATCCGTATTTAACCAATGGTTCCTCGTTACTTACCCATACCTGCTTTATGGATTTCCTTCCACCAGTCAAGATGGGTTCTTAATGCATCCTTGATCGGGATCTCGGGCTTCCAACCCAAAGTGGATTTAATTTTTTCAATTTCTAATACGATCTCAGGCACATCGAATTTCCTTTGGTCCAAATACTTTTTGTTTATTTTTCGGCCTGCAATATCTTCAAACAGTTCGATCACTTCATTCAAAGATAACCCAAGACCGAAACCTACATTATATATTCCGGTGTTGTCTGAAATCGCAGCCATATAGCAGGCCCTCGCAACATCCGTGACGTATATATAATCTCTCACTATTTTACCGTCGCCAAAGATAGTCGTTACCTCGTTCTTTATGAAGTTGTTGATCATGGTTGCTATGAACCCCTGAGTGCCAAGATGGGACTGCCTTGGCCCGAACGGATTGGATATCCTCAGTACCATCGGCTTTAAATGATACAATTCGGAGTACATCAATAGATACTTTTCAATGGCCAGTTTAATAATTCCATGGGAACAAATGGGATTGGTCGGATGGTTTTCGGAAACCGGCAGATCTTTCGGAATCCCGTAAACGGTGCCGCCCGATGAGAGAAAGACTATCCTTTGTATTCCCTGTGATACCATCATGTCCAGCAGGTTTATGGAATTGATCAGATTTCCCTCGACGTCTCCGATGGGGAATTTATTGGAAGTACTGGGGACGGAAGTGCTGAGCGCATGGATAACGCAATCTACACCCGTGAGCGCTTCCGTTAATGCCATCGTATCGGAGAAAGAAGATTGGATATACTCCACTCTTTCAAATGGTTTTCTGTAAGCCTCAGGATTTTTATCGAAGATCTTAACCGATTTTTTCTCTCTCAATAGGATATCCAGAATATGAGAACCAATAAATCCGTTACCGCCCAATAAAAGAAATTTTTCCATACGGCACCCTTAACCTTAAGATTAATCTATTGTGTTTGAAAATATTATTTCGAAGCATGGATCAACTCATCATATATCTTTTCTAATGTTTGATTGGTCAGTACAATATCATGCTCTCTTTCAGCCTTGCGGCGAGCGTTATCGGACATTTGATTGTGCAATTCCTCGTTGCCACACAGCTCTCTCAACCGGTTCGCCATCTCGGAAACGTCGTGCTCGTTCACGAGAAATCCGTTCAAGCCATCGTCAATGACTTCCGGAATGCCTCCGTGTCTCGTTCCTATGGCCGGAACTCCGCAAGCAAAGGCCGCTTTTAGAATAGTGGGCAGTCCTTCTTTGTCTCCGCTCTTGGCAGTGACACTCGGTACCATCATTACGTGTGAGGCCTGAATGATCGGAATCAATTCTTCAATGGTTTTAACACCGACCAGGGAAACTCTGCCCTGAATATTCATTTCTTTAATGATTTTTTCATAGGGTCCCTGCAGCGGGCCTTCCCCAACCATGCACAAATTAGCGTCCGGCACGCTGTCACATGCCATCGCAAAAGCCCGTATTCCGTCTTCAAACCCTTTCTTCTCCACAAACCGGCCGATCATAGTGACTTGATGATTGTGCGACGGCGCCGGGAAAAAAAGTTTCAGGTCGGTGCCTTGCTGCAATACCTTCAATTTTTCGGGCGGGCACCCGATCTCCAGCATCATCCTTCGTAAATCTTCAGAATTGCACATGAAAAGAGAGGCGGTTTCCATGAGTTCGGGAAAATGCGCTCGATACCGGCGCCAACGTCTCAGGTTTTTTTCTTTCCCGGCTAAAATAGTAACGTCATGCCCCCACATGCACACGACCAAAGGGAGATCATATTTTTTGGCAAAAGGGAGTGCATAAATTCCGTCATATCCGAAATGGGCCTGCATAATATCAAACCGTTTCTTCGTAAAAACAGAATCAAAAGTCCAACTCTTCCCGAATTTATTGTAAATGAGTTTTTCAAACGGTTTCTTACGGCCGGGAATTCTTTCAAGATACACGACTTCATGCCCGGGAAATCGGTCTTCGTTGCGCCAGGTCCGCGCAAACACCGTCGGGTCATAACGAACGTGATGCCTCAGTGCATCATGAATGAACGTTTCCGAATACGGAAGAAAATTGTTCCGAAATACGGCAACTTTTCTTTTTTCAGGCATGGGTCGGTTTCATTATTGATCTTCAGGCTGTTTTGATTTCAAAAAGGAAAGAATGAACTTTTGATCTTCGGGTTTGATAAGTTTTGTAATTTTTCCAACGGCAACAAATGCCGCAATAAATGCAATTGCAGAAATAATGATGACCATAGCATCATCATCGGTCAACGTGGCTATTCCCCATTTGACACCAACGGCGCACACGAGAGAAACGACCAGGGTCTGAAAGTGAAACGCATACGGCAAAAGTTGGCGCACGGGCACTTCTAAAACGCTTGATATTTTTCGGAGCGCAAGGAACAACGCGATCATATTCGCCGTTAGCGTTCCGATGGGCGCTCCGTACAAACCGATCGTTGTAACGCCTATGATGTTAAAAACAAAATTCATGGTGATCAGTAGAATACTTTGCCTGAGAATGAACCGCGACTCCCCGAACGATTTCAAAAGCCCGCTGTAAGAGCTCACCCGCGTATACAGCGTCAGCGTGTAAATTTGAAAAACGACCACCGCTTCATGGAATTGACGCCCAAATGCAAGATGAATGACTTCGTCGGCAAATATCAAAAAAAATGTCGTTATCGGGACAATGAGTAAGATGATCTTTTCTCCGACTTGAAGCCATTTTTGATGCAGTTCCGCGATTTTCTTTTCGTCAAAAAGCCGTGTGTACTTCGCCAAATAGACGGCGGTGATGCTGTAAGGAATTTTCAAAAGCATTGGGATTTCCCACGAACCGACGCTGTATTCGGCAAACACCTCATTCTTAAAGTAAAAAGCGACTACATAATTATCAACCTGCTTGTTGATACGCATCGCGAGGCTTGAGAGCCCCAGAGGAATTCCGAAATCAAGCTGTTCCCGCAAAAGCCCTGAAGGCAGGGCGCCGCGGTCATGCCGAAAGATTTTCCAATTGAATACCAGTGTCAATGCGACACGGACCACATTATAGATCAGAAAACCGTATGTCAAATACAAAACTTTGTCGTCAAAATACAAGCACACGACTACGATCGTAGCGACATTCAATACAGAAAGTGCCAGATTAAATATGGATGACGCTTTGACGCGGCCCGCCGCCACCAGGAAATCCGGAATGAGCGAAGTGGTCAGTTCCATCGCAATAACAGCGATGAAAAGCAAGCCGATCAAGATATGGTGGAAAAAATACCAGAAGAAAAAAAATGAAATCCCGCCGGCGATCAAGCCGCTCACAAAAAGAATCCGCATACACTGATACAGGAAGCTTCCCCAAGCTGAGGGTTCTAATTTCGGAAGAAAATAATACGGATTGTCGTTGAATCCCAGGTTACCCAACAACACCGCGGTTTTATAGACCATGATCAGCTTGAGAACCTCGCCGAGATATTCTTTTTCAAGAATCCGCGCGAGGACGATCAGCGTCAGCGCCTGAGTTGTCGCCGTAATGACATTGCTGAAAAGAACGATGCCGGCTTTTTTGGATGTTTTTTGCTGGTCAGGCATTTTTAATCCGTTTAGAAAACATGATCAGATCCATCGCGTTTCAATAAAATCAATGATTTTTGTTGCGCGGTTTTCCCATGTAAATATTTTCGACGTTTCCAATGCGCGCGCGCTCAGTTGACGCATCAAACCCGGATCGGCAAATAATTTCCTTATTTCATCTGCATTTTCTTCCGGGGCATCGGGCTTCAAAAGAAAGGCGTTTTCCTTATGCTTCAAAATTTCCGCCGTATCTTCCAAAGCCGGCGCCAGAATAGGCACGCCCGAAGCCAAATACATGAACGTCTTGATCGGCAGAACCGTGTTACCCCCTTCCATCAAAGGCTTCGTTGTCGGAGGAATAATCAGCGCGTCCGCAGAAAAAAGATAGGGAAAGACTTTGGTCGGCGGCAGCCATTCGATCAGCGTGAAATTATGAATGTTTGCTTTTTCAGCCAATTGCGTGAGACGCTGAATGTCTTTCTTGGTTTTTGCGCCGACAATGTTAAAATGAAATTCCGGAAGATGCCCGGCGATCTTCAAGACCGTTTCCACGCCCTTTGCCGGGCCGATGTTACCGATGTAACATATGATCTTCCATTCGGGCGACATATGTAACGCGCGGCGCGCCTCCTGTTTGTCCATGGCCGCAGGAACTTCAGACGCATCAATGCCGTTGTGAATCGTCGTGATCTTGTCCGGATTCGCCCCCAGTGAGATCCAATGCTTCCGCGTCAGTTCCGAGTGAACGATGATACCGACAAAATTGTTGTGCGCATTCAGCAGCTTCGCGATCGCCTGGCTCGATTTCGGCGCCGCTAAATATTTGTACGTTTCATACAGAACGTTGTGTCCGTTAGACAAAGCTAATTTTAAATGAAGAAAATTCCGGACGTAGATCAGATCGTATTTTTGGTTTTTTAATTTCCGGATCATCAGATAACTTGAGGCGGGACGATGCAGGCGCTTCGTCATCGGCAGCAAAGGAAAATATTCCAGGATCTTTAGATGATCAGAAATGCCGTAATACTTCCGGATCGCCTTAATGCGCCCAGCGCTGCGGCGGGGCAGGTTTTTCCATGGAATCGGGATGAATAATTCGATAGATACGTGCCGGCTGTGGAGCGTATCCGCCGTTTTGGCAATTTGTTTGGTAGCAACGGTGTTGGAAGGAAACTCCAGATCGGAGAAATAAGCGATGCGAAGGTTCTTGATGTTCATGATGCCCACGTCAGGTTCAACGCAAATTCATTTTCCAAATTTCAATATGAAAAGATCATTAACATTTTTCGCCTATCGCTAGAACAGATTACCGGTCCAGGTATCCGGCTCCGTCTTTGGTTTTATCATATTCATAGACATGCCGCGACAAATAGTAAATAAAATTCGACGGCGTCCAAAAAACAATTCCGTAAAAGCCCCACAGCGGATCTCCAAGCAGCGTGCAGATCAACAGCGTCCACATGGAAATATTGCGATTGGACTGCACCAGCCTGAAGTACGTGTCGATCCTACGGTAATCCTGAATGGTTTCGCCGTGCCGCTTGGTGAACAGGAAGCGAATGAGCCGGTCAAGGAAATACGTCGGGATCACCCAGTACAGCGCCATAAAAGGAAATGCCATGACGTCGCCTTTTGAAAAATACAATGCCATCGCGACGTAATACAGATTCAAATAGGTGACGTCGGAAATATGATCCAGCTTGTCGCCGAAATCACTCGTGCGGATGGTGAGCCTTGCCAATTTTCCGTCTACTCCGTCCGTGACTCCTTTCGTCAGCGCCAGCGCAAGGGCAATGGCAAATTGTCCGGTGTAAAAAAACGGGATCGCACTAAATGCGAGGACGATATTAAACAAGGTCACCTGATTTGGCTGAATAGAAGAATTGCAAATCAGACGCGTCAGGGCAAATTCAAACGGCGGATGAATGAATTTTGCAATCACATCGTTCGTCGCTTTATGAACCGAGCCTTTCAAGTAGCCGTCGGCGGTTTTCAAATCCTCCGCATTCGTGATCCGAGTCCAGTACACATCCTGATACGACCGCAGCCGGCGATAATATTTTTCCATCGTGTGCACGTCAATTTCGGTTACGCGGCCGCGCAGACTTGAGGTGAGTTGATCCAAATTTTGAACGGATGTGCCGATCCCTTCTTTATTGACAACAGCGAGTACGGGAAAACTCCCTGACTGATCAACGGCCACGATGGGTTTATCCGAACGACAAAATTCGTTGGTCAACCGTTCATCATAAAGCACATGGCCTTCCAGGATGATCACCATGTCGTCCGCAGCGGGTGCGGAGGAGAGCAGGCTACCGAATTGATCTGAATTTTCACGAGTAAACAGCACAATGACATCGGGGTACCGCTTCCAAAAATCGGCTCGAAGAAATTTTTTGATTTCCTCGCCTTGGGGCGATTTGACGATGATTTCCTTGACTCCGCATTCCCCGACTTGACGCATCACGCGCTCTAAAATGGTCATGCCCCACAGGCCCTGCAGCGCATTCGCATTCGAGGCGTCGATCCAAGCTATCCTCATCCGTCCTTTCTGCCCAGGTATTCTTTTAACTTCCTGGTTGCCGCTTCGAGATCGCTCATGGTATCGATATCCTGCCAATAGGCGCCCTGGATATCCGACCAAAACATCCGGTGCGAATGGATCAATTCCCTCACGCCGCCGGATAATGAAAAATCCTGCTTGGCAAACGCATGCTCCAGCGCCGGAAAAATGTCCAGACTTCGAAACCGGAAAATCCCGCAATCGATCGCATCGTATTTCGCTAATTTTTTGTCAATACCTGCTATTCTGTGTCCGGCGCCCCGCCGCACTTTTGTCGCATCGTCCATATCATTGATATTATCCATATGGCTGTCCACCGCTAACATATTGGCAAAATTGAGATCGTGCTGATTGAGATGCCGGCTGATTTCCTGCGTAAACCAGTGGTCGGCCATAGTCAAAATAAAATCGTCGGCATGAACAACCCCATGCGCCGCAAAAACCGACGTGCCGTTACCTTTTTCCCAACCGTCATTTTGAAAAAATGAGACCGGGACCGGGAACGTGAGGCTCTTAATTTCATTCTGCAATTCCTGGCCCTTGAATCCGGTGATCACGTGAATTTTTTTTATTCCCGATTCCGCTAAACTCCCGACGATGTGTTCGATCAGTTTTTTATCTGCGATCGGGATCAAACATTTATGCGACACCGTAATATGGTCCGCAATGCGTGAACCTTGTCCTGCCGCAATGATCACGGCTTCCGTCGTTTTGGATTTTTCTTTCATGGCGCCCGTGTTAGGGTTTAACAATTACGATAGCAATCCGGCATAACGTATTTTAATCTGAATATTAGTTTACAATTAATAAGTAAATAAGACAATATCAAAATGAGGTACAAAAAAATCCCTCCTCTGCGAAGGAGGGGTTAACGTTGATTGTGCGGGACAGTACGGCCATGTGGAGCGGCCCCAAATCCGGAATGAACCCCCTGCCGATTTCTATTTCCCTGGTATCTTCTCATCCATCATCGCCGCACGGTAAATGAAATACGCGGCAATAGCGGCATTTCGCTCCACATCCTGCGGGATCAGGCGGTCATATACGTCCATATTCGTGTGATGCGTTTTCGTTTCGTAATCCAGCGGATCCTGAATGAATTGAAATGCCGGTAATCCGATCTTATCAAACGACAGGTGATCCGTGCTGCCCGTATTTTGCAGCGTCAACGTCGACGCGTCCCACGATTTAAAAGGACTGAGCCATTCACGGAAAAGCGTCCGCACTTTTTCATTTCCCTGCATGTGCACACCCCGAATTTGCCCGCCGCCGTTGTCGAGATTGAAATACACATCAAATTTATCATACTCGGCGGTCTTCTTGTCTTTTTCTCCAAAATGATTTTTCACGTAGCCCTCGGAACCGAGTAAACCTTGTTCTTCACCTGACCACAACGCGATACGGATCGTCCGGCGCGGTTTGATATCCAGGGCTTTTAAGATGCGGATCGCTTCCATCATCATCACACATCCGATGGCATTGTCCGTCGCGCCGGTTCCTGCGTGCCACGAATCCAAATGCCCTCCGGCCATCACTACCTGATCCTTCAAATCCGTGCCCGCCCATTCGGCGACCGTATTATACGCTTTCGTATCTTTAGTCTGCCACTCGACTTCCAAATTGCATTCGATCGAAACTTCCACGCCGCTTTTAATGATGCGTGCGATCTGATTGAACTGCTCTACGTCAATCACAATTTGCGGAGCGATAACCTGGGCGTCCACAGCATACGCTTTTGGATTTGTTTTGCCGAAAATATCTGCCGTATCCGCAATAGGCATGGAAGCTCCTTGGACATTTACGATACCCGAATTATAAACGCCTCCTCTTCCTGCGCCGGCTTCCATGATCAACTTAGGCTGCTGCGTGTTGATCCAGGCGATCATTTTCAACCGTTCCACATAGGTTTTGTATTGAGGCGAATTTCTGAATCGCTCCCGGGCATTGGAAAAACGGCCTTCTCTCTCAATATCATCCGCCATTTTCAATAATTCGCTGTCTGAGTATCTTTTCGCCAGTGATTCAAACAACGTGGTGAGGTTTGTCATCTCACCCAACATTACCATGGCGCCTTTCAATTTGCCTGCGTATTTCGCTTGGGCGTTTTCCAGAGTTTTTTCGTTGATATGAAAAATTTTGCCTTTCACGGTCCCTTTGGTTGCCGGGGACCAGGCTTTCGGATACGCAATGAGCGGGAACGCGTATGGAGCCGTCACCGACGCGTGAAACGATTTCAGATCCCAACCTCGCCCGAAATCGCCCCACGGTTCGATCGAGGCGCTGAGTCCGTACGACTCGAGTAATTTCTTCGTCCATTCATTTGCCGCCATCATTTTTTTTGAGCCGGTCAGTCTCGGGCCGATCACGTCCGTCAGATGACTCAGCGTTTCCAGGATCTGCGAATGGTCGATCGCTTCGGATTTGATTTTATTCACAAAATTGGTGTCCACCTGCGCGTGCAGCGTGAACGTAACCAGTAGAAAAAATGCCGCTGGAAAATTGATGTGCTTCATGGGTCTCCTTGTGAATGCTGAATTTTGAATAGAAGTCCGTTTCTTGTCAGCCACGTGCCTTTACGTGCACTTAATTTTTGTTTTGTCCAAGAATTTCCGTCAGCGTCTCAAAATTCTTTTCTTTGGCGATGGAGAGAGCCGACCGGCCTTTGGCGTCTTTCGCCTGAACATCGGCCCCTTTTTCGAGAAATATTTTTACGGCTTCAATACGATTGTATTCCGTGGACAGGATCACGACCGTTAGGCCGTCGGAGGTCGTTGCGTGCAAGTCGGCTCCGTGATCGAGCAGGATACGGACGATGGCCGGTTTACCTTTGATGGCCGACTGCATCAGCGCGGTGAAATTAAAACGATCTCTGGAATTTACGTCCGCACCGCGCGCCAAAATAGTTTTAATCACTTCGATACGGTCAAATAGCACGGCAAACGTTAAAGCGGTTTTTCCGTCTGCGTCTCTGGCATTGACATCGGCCTTTCTTGAAATCAAGAGCTCAATTAATTCCACGGATGCATAGCGCGCCGCATACATCAAAGCCGTTTGCCCGTTATCCGCAGCGGCATTGGGATCCGCCCCGCGCTGCAAAAGCGCCTTGACAATCTTCGTGTATCCTTCGCGCGCGGCGATCATTAGCGGCGTGGGGTGGTTCAATTCGCCTTGCATCGTGGAATCGTATTTTTGTGCGAAACGTAAATTCGGGCTCATTCCGGCCGATAAGAACAAATTCGTCAAAATGAGGTCGCCTCCACGCAAACGATTGAGAAACGACGGTTCGCTGTATTCCACGCCGAACCGCTCCAGTTCTTTTTGTGCGCCTTCACGTTTACTGCCGCAGCCAAGAACCACTGCAGAAATCAACAGGACGGCCAGTATATTTAAATTGAGAATTGAGAATTGTCCGAAGGACTCCTTGCGGAGAGAATTGAGAATGGACCTATTCATTAGTCGTCAGTTGTCAGTTGTCAGTCATTGCTCATTATTCATTACTCATTATTCATTATCCTCCGTAGTTCCAGCCCGTATCGCGCAATAAAATCGGGTCTTCGCGGGTGTCCCGGACTTTCGCGTTGACAATTCTGCCGATCAACACGCTGTGATCGCCTTTTTCAATTCTTTCTTCGACGGTACACTCCAGAAAAGCGGCCGCCTCTTTTAACAGCGGCGCGCCGGTTACGCCTATTTCAAACTCCAATCCGTTGATCTTGATGCCTTCAACTTTGATCTCCTTAAAAAACTTTCCTGCCACGCTTTTTTGCTGTTTACCCAGAATATTCAGCGCAAATATTTTACTTTGCCTGACGGCTTCGTTCGTCCAACTTTCTTTACGTAAAGCGATCATGATCAGCGGCGGATCGAAGGAGGCTTGCGAGACCCACGTCACCGTGGACGCCGCATACGGTGATTTCTCGCGGGCGTCCGTAGCTTTGGAGGTAAAAATGAACAAGCCGTATTGCAGCATTCTCAAGGCTCGTTTTTTATCGGAAAGATTCATGCAGGTTTTTTAATTTTGGTGAAGCACTTGCGAGGCAAATTTCTTGCCGCGCAGCGTTTGAACCACGGTGACCAATCTCTTCGCCACGTATTCGATTTCTTCCAACGAGTTGGATCGCCCGATGCCGAAGCGCAGAGATGATTTAGATAAGGTCTTGGACAAGCCCATGGCCTGCAGTACGTGCGACGGTTCCGGCAACGCGCTGGTGCAAGCCGATCCGGAAGATACCGCCATTTCTTTCATCGCCATCATGATCCCTTCGCCGCCCGCATCAGGAAAACTCATGTTCAAATTATTGGGCAGGCGTTTGATAGCTTGTGACGCTTCTCTCGCCGTACTGAATTTTCTTAGATCCGCCATCGCTTCAATTTTCGATCCGTTCAACGTGCACCCGTCCAGCTCACGGGTAAGCCGGTCAAATAAATAGTTTCGCAGTTTCAGATAATGCCAAAAATCTTTTTCGAATTCCAGGCGGCAAATCTCAGCCGCTTTGCCCAATCCAATGATCCCCGGAACATTAAGCGTTCCTGACCGCATGTTCTTTTCATGGCCGCCGCCGTCCATTTGCGCGATCAGTTTCACGCGCGGATTCTTCTGCCGGACAAATAGAGCGCCCACTCCTTTCGGCGCGTAAAATTTGTGACCCGACAGGGAGGCCAGGTCAACAGGCAACGCATTCACATCGATCCATATTTTTCCTGCCGCCTGCGCCAGGTCCGTGTGAAACAGCACGCCCTGCGACCGCGCGATGTGCCCAATTTCATTGAGCGCTTGGATACTGCCGACTTCGTTGTTAGCCATCATCATGGAGATCAAAATCGTTTTTCCCGTGATCGCTTTCTTAACGTCATCGGGGTCGACGGTTCCGTCACGCCGCACCCGCAGATACGTTACACGTAGTCCGGTTTTCTCCAGATGTTTGCACGTATCGAGGATGCAACTGTGCTCGGCCGCAGTGGTGATGATGTGATTTCCTTTGATCGCATAGCTTTCTGCAACGCCTTTCAACGCCAGATTGTTCGACTCCGTCGCGCCGCTGGTGAAAATAATTTCTTTTGGATCCGCCCCGATCAATTCCGCCAATTGCCGTCGCGCGATTTCTACCGCTTCTTCCGCTTCCCAGCCGAAGATGTGATTTCTGCTTGCGGCGTTGCCGAATTTCAACGTGAAATACGGCATCATCGTTTCCAGCACGCGCGGATCCACAGGCGTCGTGGCGTGGTTATCTAAATAGATCGGAAAATGGATCATCCGCAAGTATTCCTTATTGAGAGAATCCGCTTACACCGGCAAGGACCACCACAGATCATTTGATTTTTCATTCAGAAGTTTTTCAAGAGGCAAAAATGTAGACAAACCCGCTTGAAAAATCAAGTCAAATGCCTCAGCTCTTTATTGACATTTCCTGTGAAATCTGTTATCTTCACCATTCAAATTTTTCAGCGGAGTCGGGATGAGTAAAATGAAAGTCGTCATTCTGGGCGCGACGGGGACGGTCGGACAGCGATTCGTACAATTGCTTGAGAATCATCCGTATTTCGAGATCGCCGCTCTCGCCGCATCGGAAAAGTCAGCCGGACAGAAATACGGCGAGATCGTTCAGTGGAAACTGGATACGCCGATCCCCGAAAAAATAAGTTCAATGGTGGTTCAGTCCTGCCGTCCGACGATGGAAGCGCGCGTAGCTTTTTCGGGATTGGATGCGTCGGTGGCGGGCGAAATTGAAATGGACTTTGTTACGCATGACTTCGCCGTCGTCAGCAACAGTAAAAATTACCGGATGGCCGAGGATGTACCGCTCCTTTTTCCGGAGATCAACGCGGATCATATGGGCCTGATCGGCATTCAGAAAAAAAACAGAGGTTTGAAGAACGGATTTATCGTTACGAATTCCAACTGCTCCGTGATGGCATTTCTCCCTATCATATACGTGCTGGATAAAACTTTTGGCGTGGATAAAATGTCCGTGGTTACCATGCAGGCCGTGTCCGGCGCGGGTTATCCCGGAGTGGCTTCCCTGGATATTCTTGGAAATATCGTTCCCTACGTGGGCGGCGAAGAAGAGGAAAAAATCAAGACTGAGCCGCTGAAAATGCTCGGCAAATTCGAAAACGGGAAGATTACTTATTCAAAAATGACCATAAGCCCGTCGGTGAACCGCGTGCCGGTTCTGGACGGGCATTTAGCTTCGGTTTCCGTTAAATTGAAATCGAAAACTTCCATTGAAGAAATAAAAGATCTTTTGAAAAATTTCCGCGGTGTGCCGCAGGAATTGGAATTGCCCCTCGCGCCCAACCGGCCGATCATCGTGCACGATGGAATCGACCGCCCCCAGCCCCGCTTGGATGCAAACCTCGAAAAAGGCATGGCCGTTTCAGTCGGGCGCCTTCGTCCGTGCGAAATTCTGGATTACAAATTTACGTGCCTGGTTCACAATACGATCCGCGGCGCCGCCGGTGCGGCCGTGCTCAATGCCGAGTTATTATATGCGAAGAAATTAATATAACCGCAGAGGCGCTGAGGCGCAGAGTTTTCAAATTAAATATAACCGCGGAGGCGCTGGGACGCAGAGTTTTCAAATTAAATACAATAACCGCAGAAGCGCTGATACGCAGAGTTTTCAAATTAGAATACAATAACCGCAGAAGCGCTGATACGCAGAGTTTTCAAATTAGAATACAATAACCGCAGAGGCGCTGAGACGCAGAGTTTTCAAATTAAATATAACCGCGGAGGCGCTGGGACGCAGAGTTTTCAAATTAGAATACTATAACCGCAGAAGCGCTGATACGCAGAGTTTTCAAATTAGAATACAATAACCGCAGAGGCGCTGAGACGCAGAGTTTTC
>CAZLWA010000100.1:0-12462 GCA_964563165.1 uncultured Bacteroidota bacterium
AGGATGTCTTCATCAAAGTGTTCCAAAACCTTTCGAAATTTAAATTCGATTCCAAGCTCTCCACCTGGATCGCGAAGATTGCTTATCACGCGTCTCTGAATTATCTTGAGAAGAAGAAGATCGAATTGTATGATGACTTAAGTAGAACCGGGGAAGATGAAACCGATTTTTCAGAAAATATTTCCGGGGACGGGGCTCTCCCGGATGAGGCGTTAATGAACAAGGAAACGCGCTCGCACTTGCAGGACGAAATTGCAAAACTTCCGGCACAATACGGAACGATACTGACGTTGTATCATATGGATGAATTGAGTTATGAAGAAATCGGTGAGATCATGCAGATGCCGCAGGGAACGGTAAAAAGCTATCTTTTCAGGGCGCGCCGGATCCTGAAAGACCGGCTTTCAGCTGCTTACAAAACGGAGGAACTCCAATCATGAATCATTTAACCGATCGGGAGCTGCAGTCTTACATCGGCGGACAGCTCGAAGATAAGAAGGAGATGGAAGATCACCTTCTCTTATGCCTTCATTGCCGTAAGCAATTGGCCATGTATAAGACCATTTTCTCGGAATTAAAAACGGATAGCGGAATTTCATTCCCGCCGAATTTTGCGCAGTCGGTCATTCGCCGGATCGAAGGGGTGCGGGAAAGAAGAATTGACTTAATAGAATCCGGGCTTTCGGCGGCAGCGGTTCTCGTCGGAATGGGATTGACATTATATTACGTTAATTGGAAACCGGTTTCGGAATTCCTCGTCGAAGGCTACAGAAATTCACTCGATTATTTTGGCGGCTTGTCGCTTTTACCGCACCTTCCGGCCAATTGGGTGGGTGCAAATACAAGCCTGCTTTTCTTCGCAGGTCTGATCTTGATTTTGGTCGGCTGGCTGGATAATGTTTTGTCACGGCACAAAATGTCGTTGAAATGATCCTTATCATGCGCACGGGCCCCGTCAGCCCGCGCAACGGTTGTAAGCCTATTTCGTAATTCCCAACCGGTACAAAATAAACGCATAGTTAAACGCGATCTCTTTGAAGCGTTCATACCGCCCCGAGGCGCCGCCGTGCCCCGCCCCCATATTCGTTTTCAGAAGCAAAATATTATTATCTGTTTTCATCGCCCGCAGTTTCGCCGCCCATTTTGCAGGCTCCCAATAAGACACGCGGGGATCATTCAGTCCCGCCGTAATCAGAACGTTCGGATAATTTTTCTTCTCAACGTTATCGTATGGCGCATACGACCGGATATACTCGTAATAAACTCTCTCCTTCGGATTGCCCCATTCTTCATATTCCGTAACGGTCAGCGGCAAACTCTCATCCAGCATCGTATTGACGATATCCACGAACGGCACATCCGCAACGACGGCCTTAAACAGATCCGGGCGCATGTTGGTGACCGCGCCCATCAAGAGGCCGCCGGCACTGGCTCCGTGGATCACGAGTTTTTCATTCGAAGTATATTGTTGCCGGATCAATTCCTCAGCGCAGGCAATAAAATCGGTAAACGTATTTTTCTTTTCCAGCAATTTTCCCTGATCGTACCACCGACGCCCCATTTCGCTGCCGCCGCGGATATGGGCAAGGGCAAAAACAAACCCCCGATCGAGCAGGCTCAAACGCGAGGAAGAAAATACCGGATCGCAGCTTAAACCGTACGAACCGTAGCCGTAAAGCAGCGTGGGATTATTGCCGTTTTTCTTAACGCCTTTTTTGCAGACCAGCGAAATAGGGATTCTTGTTCCGTCAGACGCCTTCGCCGTAATTCTTTCCGTCGTGTATTGCGAAGGATCGTAGTTCGGAACTTCCTGTTCCTTCTTTAACTCACGGATCCTTTTAGACATGTCATAGTCATACGTACTGAGCGGCGTGACCAGCGATGTGTATTCAAAGCGCAGAATAGGCGTATCGTATTCATAGTTCTCACCCGCATTCATCGTGTGCACCGACTCCGGATTCTCAATGTAATCCCCGCTGCGGCCGCGCAAATCCAGGATCCATATTTTTTTCAAACCGTCTTTCCGTTCGTAAACGGCCAGATAGTCTTTGAACACATCTACGCCTTCTATGAACACCTCATTCCGGTGCGGAACGACTTCCTTCCAATCATCCTTCGATGTTTTATCCGAAAGGGTTTCCATTATTTTGAAATTAACCGCGTTCTCGTTGGTCACCACAAAAAACCGGTCCTCCCAATGTTCAACGGAATATTCCATGAGATCCGTGCGCGGCTGAAATATTTTAGAGGCCTCGTTCGGACGGTCGGCCGAAAGGAATCGGACTTCGGAAGTCGTTTTGCTTTGAAGATTCAAAAAGATGAACGCGCCGCTCCGCGACTTGGAGATTTCAAGAAAGAACCGTTCGTCTTTTTCTTCGTAGATCAATGTATCATTTTGCGGATGGGTACCCAACACATGCCTATAAACGCGGTACGGGCGGCTCGCCGCATCCAGGGTATTGTAAAAAAATGTCCGGTTGTCATTTGCCCACTGCAAACTGTAATAAGTGTCTGGAATTTTTTCATCCCATAGCCGGCCCGAGGCGAGGTCCTTGATGTAAATCGTATAATTCTCACCGCCGGTCGTATCGAGCGAGTAGGCAAGCTGTTGATGATCGGGACTGACTTTGTATACGCCCAATTGAAGAAACTTCACGGCGCTTCCCGGTATGTTCAGATCAAGCAATATCTCTTCGGCCGATTCGAGACGGTCTTTCTTCCGGCAGTAAATACGGTACTGCTTTCCTTTCTCGGTACGGTAATAATAATAATAAGGGCCTCTTTTCGCCGGTACCGAATCGTCGGCTTCTTTGATATGAGAGATCATTTCTTCATAAAGGGTTTTCTGTAACGGCTTGGTGGCCGACATGATTTCCTCGGTATGCGCATTTTCGGCTTCTAAGTAATCAATGACCTCACGGCTGTTCTTATCACGCAGCCACGCAAACATATCCGTGCGGACTTCGCCATGGATGGTAGTGGTCCCGGGAATTTGCTTTGCTTTTGGTGCGTCCATTTTCTAATCTTGTTTGTATCCTAAAGCTCGGGACGAATATATGGAATTTAAATAAATTAGCGAATCAAATTTCAAACGAGCGATAAATAATACTTTACATTGTTTTTGGCAATGGTTAGATTTTCCAATTCCAAGGCAATCTCAACTCTTAGGAGGTCTCCATGAAACGCAAGAGACATACCGTTCATATCATTTGTGCTCTTAGCGGCGGATAAAAAAATCCGTGAAGCATTATAGGACCAACCGCTTCACGGATCATCAAATAGGAGTTCGGTATCAGATCTCATACGCAGTGGGAGGATGAGAGTTTCCTTAAATGTAGAATAGAACCTCATATTATTTTCAGAGCCCCGTAGGGGCGAATCAAAAGAAGGAAAAACACCATCCTTGCACAGTCCTCCAGCGACGTTTTCGAACGCGACCTAAACACGCTAAAAAAAGAGAGAGGTTAGTTGTCGTGAAAATTATTTTACCGGCTGTAATTTTTCTCTTAACGCTCATGAAGGTTGAGCCTTTTCATTCTTTAGCGAATGGAGAGTCTATGAAAATTGAAAGTCCGGTTTTCAAGGATGGCGCGTTGATCCCGTCCAGATTCACATGCGACAGCGACGATATCTTCCCGCCGTTTTCGTGGAGCGGCGTTCCCGAGAAAACAAGATCGCTCGCCTTGATCTGTGACGACCCCGACGCGCCCGTGGGCACATGGGTTCATTGGGTTCTGTTCAATTTACTGCCGGATGTCAAATCATTGCCCGAGCATGTTCCGGCGACCCCAACGCTGAACAACGGCGCCAAGCAGGGCAAGAATGACTTTAGGAATTTCGGGTACGGCGGTCCATGCCCGCCCGGGGGAACACATCGGTACTTTTTCACACTTTACGCATTGGATAAAATAGTGGATGCGGAAGGGGGAGTAACTAAATTCACAACTCGTCAAAGTGATGGAGGGACACATTGTCGCCGAGGCTGTTTGGTGGGGAAATATCAGCGATAACCGTAACATAGGGATGACGGAAAATGCCGGATTTACAAACTAAAGTTGCGATCGTAACGGGTGCGGCCAGAGGAATCGGCCGTGCCATTGCATTTGAATTGGCTCGTGCGGGCTGTGATATCGTGGTCACGGGCCTTTCCGCCAGCCACATTCTTCAAGTTGCGGGAGAAATAAGAAATTTGGGCAGAAAGAGTCTGGAAGTGACCGCCGATATCAGCTTGATGCCGGACGTTCAAATGCTGATCGATCGGTCATTGGATTGTTTCGGACGCATTGACATTCTTATTAATAATGCCGGTCTCGTGCGCGACAACCTTTTAGGCGCTATGAGCGAAGAAGAATGGAATGATGTGATCCGTGTGAATTTGAATGGAGCGTTTCATTGTATTCGCGCTGTGACACCGCCGATGATAATGCAGCGAAGCGGCAAAATTGTGAATATCACTTCGGTAGTGGGAATCAAGGGTAATGAGGGTCAGGCTAATTATTCTGCAGCGAAAGCGGGCTTGATAGGACTTACAAAATCTGCAGCGCGTGAACTCGCATCAAAGAATATTAACGTAAACGCCGTCGCCCCCGGATATATTGAAACCGAAATGACCTCCGGTTTTTCAGAAACGAAGAAAGTTTCCCTTCAAAAAACTATCCCCTTGCGCCGGGCGGGAACGCCAGAAGACGTAGCCAAGATGGTTGCTTTTTTGGCCTCGGTCGACGCCAATTATATCACGGGGCAAGTCATATGCGTAGACGGCGGTATGAACATGTAATTAGTTTTTGGTTATTTCGTCGCACCAAGCAATTGGGTCCTCCACTTTATAAATTCGTCGATAGAATATTCGACGATCGCTCCGGGTGTGTCTGAGAGTTTTTGAATCAGCTCGGTTTGCTCGGGTTGATTTTTGGAAAGGTGAATTTCATAGAACCCAGAGGTCTTCAAAAATACGGATCGTTCCAATCCCGCATTTAAGCGAGGCGCATCAAAAGAAGCCGTAAAGTTATCGCCCGTGTTCGGCATAACCCAGTAAGATTGATCCTTTTCGTTCAGCTGGGATTGAATTTTTTCTCCGTTTTGACTTTCAACTGAAGCAATTGGAATTTCCGTCGTGGATGCGAATTCATCATTGTCATAACTCATTCCTGCGTAATCGATCGCCCAGTACCCTTCGGGAGGATTCAAACGAATAGTTACCGTGTCCCCTTGAACGCGGCTTAAATCAATGGGATAGACACGATCCTCATAGACCATCGGGCCTCCTCCGGGTACAAATCCTTGTTGAATCCATGTATCCCCCTCTTTCACCATAATTTTTAAAAAGTATAATTCTTCTCTTTCATTGAATTGGATCAACTTCTGTAAACTTGGTCCGCGTGCGTTAATGTCTTCCAGCCATTCGTCAACCTTATTGCCTCTCAGCCGCAGCATTTCACGCGTCATATGAGAACCCCAGACGTCGGTTCCGGCATTGATCAGCAACCGGGCAGATTGAGCCTGCGCAGGTTTCAAAAATTTGAATGTGAGTTGATGCCGAAAATTCGGCCGTTTAACAAGCGTGTCCTCGAATAGTTTCGTTTGCCAACTGATGAAATCCTGTTGACGGATCAATTTTGAAATATCCGTTCCGCGCTCGTCCAATGCGGCTACAGGTCCAGATGCATTCTTAATGAGATGGATGTTTCCTGATTGATCGTACATAACTTTAGTACCTATGGGGTGATCAGCTAAAACCAATCTTAATTGATCCAAATATTGCGTTTCCTCATTTTCATTTTGAACGAGCAATTTGTACTTCCCGTTAATCGGCTTAATATAATCAAGACAGGAATAGTCGGTTTTCTGAAAAAGTTTGCAAATGGAACCTCCCAGCGGTTCCGCGTCCAGTCGGTAGTGCTCGCCATCGAACGAATAAATGAACGGACAAGATGAGCCGCCGGATGTCGTAGTAGTTGTCTTAGGCTCGTAGGAAATGGCCGCGACGATAACATAGAGCAGTAACGCCAGTATTGCCATCGTCAAAATAGTTTTACCACCGTCTAATTTGAACGATTCCACATACGCTATCTGGTTGAGAGGCACACTTCTAAATTGTCCTTCGTCTGACACACCTTCGATCACAGGATAAGAGTTCTTTACCTGACCGCCGCGATCGTCGAAAGTAACAGCGAATTTTGTGTCATTGTTAAAAGGGGAAATGACGATCTCCGAGATCATATCTTTCGAATTCATTAACTCACTCTTTTGAACAGTGGTTGGGCTTGATACACGAATCTCTTTGATTCGTTTAACAGCTGTTTTTCGGACAGAACCCGATTCTATAGGTCCGTCAACGGTGCCCTTGGTTTCATTGTAATGACCCTCTTGCGATGTGAATTGTATAAGAAGGCCGTCCTCCAAGACAATCTCGGCGATTTTTTGATCCTTAACATCCTTCACAGATCGAATTTCAGGTTTGGAGATCCTGACTTCCTTTATCACGTTTTCATCGAAGCCAACGGTTTTCCCGCTTACGGTTGTTCCGACTACTGCATTCTTGCAAACTTTGAAATGTCCCCCAGACGTTTGAAACACTATCGCTTCCCCGGATAGGAGAACGGCCTTTGTGATTTTAGTTGAAGCGATTATTTCTCCCTGGGCGATCGTCGCTTGACTGGTGCAACCGACGATGTAGTTAACAAACGCCAGTAACACCGCGATGGAAAGGATCCGTTTAGCCATGGCAATTTCTCCTAATTTAAGCGTTACTAATTATTTTTCACAATAAGGATATGCCTCCGTCCGCCACAATCGTTTGCCCGTAAATCCACTCGGCCTGGGAGTTGATGAGGAACATCACCACATCGGCGATGTCGTCGGGTCTTCCCATGCGTTGGGCCGGCGTGCGCTGAATAATCTGTTGAACCAGCCGATCAAAGTTAGGAAATTTCTTTATTGAATCGGTCTCGATGAATCCTCCGGTAACACCGTTGACCTGAATTCCTTGGGGCGCCAGCTCTGCGGCCAAATATCGAATCAAAGATTCCAGAGCAGCTTTGGTAGGACCCATGGCGCCGTAGTTAGGGAGCGCACGCTGACTGCCAAGACTTGAAATGGCTACGATTTTCCTAATTTTAAGATTAAGGCATTTTTGAGCGCAGATCAAAAAAGCGCGGGCGTTGATATTCATCGTTAAGTCCCATTGATTGGGCTTGATTTCAATTAACGGCTTAAAAGTTCCCAAAGCCGCACAGTGAATGAACACATCCAGGTGATCCGTTTTATTCTTGATTCGAGTAAACATGGAATCAATTTCTTCCGGATAGAGCATATTCGCTTTTTCCAGAAAACATTGACAACCCGTATCCTCGACACATTTTTTTGTTTTTTCAGCCTCCTCGTCGTTTTGTAAATAGTTGACAAAGACCCTCTCGGCACAGGTAGAAGCCAACTTCAAAGATATGGCGCGGCCAATGCCTCTGGAGCCTCCCGTCACCAATGCAGTGATCTTGTCGGAAATCATGAAATGGTTTCCTTGATCGTCAATTTACCATGAATGAATTGGACTAAACTGGCCACCGTGAATTTCTCAAGGGTTTGCTGCTGGTTTAACCCTTCTCCGAGACTGCGCACGATTTCCTGATCCTGAATTTTAAACCCAAAGGCCTTTTCTATTCGAAATCGAATGTCGAGGATATCAATGGACTCCGCACTGAGATCGAGAAACAGCCGAGTATCAAGATTGAATTCGCTGCGATCCACTCGAAGCGCTTCGATAATGATGGACGAAAGCACAGAAAATATTTCCTGATCACTCGGCTGATTTTTCATGGCATTTCTCCTATGACGGTTGCTATGGTTAGATCTAACATGCTACTCGTAGAGGCTGTAAATTGTGTTATGTTTTCTTTTTTTGCGAAATGGAACAAATTATTTCTAAGCCGAATATCAACAGGTTCCCGATTTACAATTTCAATATCTTTCCACTCAAAGTTAACAAATCGGCTCATTCTTAGAGTCTTGATGACCGCTTCTTTCAAAGCGAAAAGTTGGGCGACATATTCAACCGATGGAGGATCCAACCCGGGTGGGTCCGATCGGCAAGAACTCAAAACGATTTCAAGTTCGATCGGTGAAAAAAATACCTCACTCAGGCGTTGATGGTGATTCGTCAACAGCCGGATTATTTTTTCATGATCAACGATATCAATGCCGATTCCGTAAATCATACTTTAGATTCTTTTGATAATGAGACAGGCGTTCTGTCCTCCAAAACCGAAGGAGTTAGATAAAATACTATTCAATCGAGATTCACGGCAATGGTTGGGAACATAATCCAGGTCGCAATTCGGATCGGGTTCCTGATAATTGATGGTCGGTGGAATGACTTGGTGTTTCATGCTTAAGACGCATGCGGCCAATTCCACCGCACCTGCCGCCGCGACGAGATGTCCGATCATGGATTTGGTCGAACTTACAGCCAATGATTTAGCGTGATGCTTAAAAACCGATTTAATCGCAAAGGTTTCCGTTTTGTCATTCATCGGCGTGCTCGTGCCGTGCGCGTTGACGTAATCGATTTCTTCGGGGTTCATTTGGGCGTCCTGTAATGACAATTTCATCGCCTCAATGGAACTCCGGGCGTCCGGCGGCTCATCCGTGAGGCGAAAAGCGTCGCAGGTGGCGGCGTATCCGGTAATTTCCGCATGCGGGACCGCTCCTCTTTTTCTGCAATGCTCGAATTCCTCCAATATGAAAACGGCCGATCCTTCTCCAAGCATGAAACCGTCCCGTCTATTATCGAAAGGCCGCGCCGCCGTTCGATATTCGCTGTTGTTCTTTGAAAGAACGCCAAGGGCACTGAAAGCGACAAGACTGTTCGGATTGACCATCGAATCGGCTCCTCCGGCTATCATGACGTCGACAATTCCAAACTTAATTTGGCGATACGCTTCGCCAATGGCCTGTGCCGATGACGTGCAGGCAGTCGTAATCGTCTGGCACGGACCTCGTGCATTATAATTTATTGCGACGTGAGCCGCGGGAATATTGGATAGCGCTTTAAGCGACGTCAGGGGAGGAACTTTGTCCAGGGTATTTTTCCACACCTTGGCGTAGTCCAGTCTTCGGCTGCCATTTTCATTTTCACTGGATTCTAAACATATTTCCAAAGCCTGATTGGAATTTTCCAGATCCAAAAGTCCGAGGCCGCCCGAGCCTAACGAAGTTCCGGTCCGATACGGATTTATTTGCGACATGTCGAGATGCGAATGTTCAAAAGCTTCTTTTGCCGCGATCACCGCAAATTTGGCTGACCGGCTCATTGTTTTGAGCGATCGTTTGTTGTCAATGTGAGATTCCAGATCCGCTGTATTCAAAGGAACTTGAGCAGCAAACTGCGTAGGAAGGTTTGTGACGTCAAAGCTAGTAATCAATGCAGCCCCGGTATTTCCACGGCAGATATTTTCCCAGAAGGTATCCGCACCAACTCCAAATGGTGTTACCGCACCGACGCCGGTAATAACAACCCTGCGTTCAGTCATAAAATATTTCCTCTAAGATTTTTCAAAGCCGATCAGGTCGGCATTTTTTAGCCAGAAGTCATAGAGCGCTTCCATAAAATGGCGCGTCTTAGGGAGATAATATTCTTCAACGTTTTTCATGGCAAACGTCAACTGCGCATCCATAACGAGACGTTCGAGCACATGGATCGTTCCATCCATTTGCGCCGTATCGCTCCCCAAAGAGGTGATTTTCATATTGATCCGCAACTGATCGCCCGGCTGAACCAGCGTGCGGAACTTGGCTTTTTCGATCATGACTAACAAGGCTTTTTTAGTCAGATTTTCAGAGACTTCCATTAAAGCCGTGCCCGTTTGAGCAAGAGTCTCGATCATTAAAGCCCCCGGCATCACAGGAAACCCGGGGAAATGGTCAGCAAAAACATCTTCAGCGTACGTGAGGTTCTTTAACGCGTCGATTTCTTTATAACGTTCCAGTCGTTGAATTCGGTCGATGAATATATAACGCATGAACGCATTTCCTTGCTCAAGGAGAGACAACTTGCCGTTGCAACAAAAATACGGATAGAGTTCGATGAGGCCAAAATGTAACGCTTACATTTTTTTCTTGCAACTTAAATATTGTAGTCGATCAAAAAACTTGTGAAATAGTTCTATGTCCGCCAAACCAGGTGGATTGTGATTTTTATGGAAGCCGATCAAGACGTTCTTGAGGAAGTAATGAAATTACAGAGATTTCATGCAATCCCTGACCGCATCAATGATCTCATCACAGGACACGGGCTTAGGTAAAATCTTCCGGATACCCGTTTCGCTGGCTTTCTGCTGATCCAATTGCGTGCCCCAGCCGGTGATCATGATGATATGCGTGGCCGGGGAACGTTTCTTGATTTCCTGCGAAACTTCCCAACCCGACATACCCGGCATACCCAGATCTGTGAACACGATATCAAAATGCCGGCTTCCGATCATGTTGAGCGCCTCTTTTCCGGAAGATACCGAAATAACATGATGCGCCTGCGTTTCCAGCATCTCTGCCAGGGTCGAACGCGCGGCTTCGTCGTCGTCCACAACCAAAATATCCAATTTTCTTTTTTTCTCGTCAAACGGTGAATCGGAGGGCTTTTCAGGCAGGACCTGTTGCACAAAAAGCGCCGCCATAAGCCGTATATAGAACGTGGTGCCGCCATGATCATGGCTCTCGAAATGAATATCGCCTTTGTGCCTCTGAATGATGCCGTACGCCGTGCTCATGCCGAGGCCGGTGCCGTGTTCGTTCTTGGTGGTAAAGAACGGATCAAAAATTTTAGCCTGGATCTCCGGGGCAATGCCGGTTCCGGTATCATGAATTTCCACGGTCACCCACTGGGAGTTTTCAATATTTTCCGAATACGTTTTAATGGTCAGCTTGCCGCCGCGCGGCATCGCATCCAGCGAATTGAAAATGACGTTGATCATCACGTCTTTCAATTCCGACGCGTCGCCGGAAACTAAAGGAATATCGCCGTAACTTTTTTCAATCTCGATTTGAATGCCTTTGGTCTCCGCATCGTCTTTCCACCTCGTTTTCGTCATTTCGATGACCTCCTCAAAAAGATCGTTCAAATGAAGAGGAATGAACGCTTCATCTTTGCGTATCCGCGTATAATCCTGCATACGGCGGATGGTAGCAGAACCTTTGCGTGCCGATTTTTCAATAATACTCAGATCATCAAACGCTTCGCTATTCTTAAGTTTTCGCAGCAGCAACTGCGTTCGGCCCAGGATGACGCCAAGAATGTTATTGAAATCATGCGCGATCCCGCTGGTAATCACACCTAAGGACCGCAGCCGCTCGGACTGAATGAGCCTCTCCTGCGCCTCTTTCAATTGCTGAGTACGGTCCTCGACCATTTGTTCCAGCTGAGTCTGGTACGCCAGGATGTTTTTTTGAAGTTTCGATTTTTCCAGCGTGCGGCGGATCCGGATGATAAATTCTTCGCGCTCGCGCTCGCCGTTGGCTTTAAAAATATAATCTTCCGCTCCTTCCATCAGGGCTTGAATAGCGGACTTACGGTCGCCGAACGCCGTCATGATGATCACCGGCATATTGGGATAAAGCGATTTGGACAATTTCAACAGCCCCAATCCGTCTATCGCGGGCATGATCAGGTCGCACAGCAACAAATCAAATTCGCCTTTTTGAAGCAGCGATTTGGCGAGCAGCGGATCGGCGGTCTTTTCGACGTCATAGCCTTCCTTCTGCAGCAGCAAAGCAACGGTCTGCAGCTGGGTTTTGCTGTCGTCGACGATCAAAATGCGTGTTTTCATAAAATCTCTTGTCGTGAGAACTCCGCTCAATGTAATGAACTTAGTCGATAAACAAAATAAAAAACGTTCTTGTAAACCTGAAAAAACTCCCGCACATTACGAAGTGGAATTTCATGAATAGTTTTTCACCTGAAGGAGGACACCTATCCCTGGAGATTCAATTATGAATTATGAAAGAAAAAATATTTCCTCGGGAATGCCGTGGGAACCGATCGTCGGTTATTCCCGTGCCGTTCGTGTGGGGAACCACATTCACGTTTCCGGAACTACGGCTACGGATGCGGCAGGAAAGATCGTGGGAGCCGGCGATGTGTATACACAGACGATACAGACTATTTTAAATATTGAAAAAGCGCTTCACGAGGCCGGCGCGACATTGAAAAACGTCGTTCGCACGAGAATGTATGTCATCCACATCGCCGATTGGGAAAAGATCGGAAAAGCCCATGGTGAATTTTTCAAGGAGATTCGTCCGGCAACCAGCATGGTGCAGGTGAGTAAGTTAATTTCACCCGACATGCTCGTCGAAATTGAAGCCGAAGCTATTATTAGTGAATAATGAGTAATGAATAATGAGTAATAAATACAACTAACACTCACTATTATTCATTAATCATTAATCATTATTCATTATTAATTACTTCAGGTA
>CAZLWA010000101.1:0-3439 GCA_964563165.1 uncultured Bacteroidota bacterium
GGATGAACTGCGAGATCCCGGAGCGGTTTTTCTGATTGCGGAATACGGCGGCGCACAAGTTGGCTTTGCAAAGCTGCGCCGGGGAAAACAAGAACCAGGGAAAGTGCGCACCGTAGAAATACATAGACTGTATGTGATCAAAAAGATGATGGGAAAGAAAATCGGTAAAGCGCTGATGCAGAAATGTATGGAAACGGCGAAAAATGAAGAATTTGAAATCCTTTGGCTGGGTGTATGGGAACACAATACGACCGCCATTGAATTCTATAGACGCTTCGGGTTTGAAGCGTTTGGCTCACAAATTTTTGAATTGGGCAAAGACAGGCAAACGGATCTACTGATGCGGAAAGATGTTTTGTCTGTAATATAATAACAAGGAAGCGGTCATATGTTATTTGAATTGAATAAAGACAACGGCATTCCGCTGTACATCCAAATCGAGTCCAAAATTACGAATTTGATTCGGAACGGCATTTTGAAACACGATGAAAAGCTGCCTGCCACGCGAGAACTCGCGCTCCAGTTGAGCGTTCATCGCAATACGGTCGTGCAGGCATACCGGGAACTCGAGGTCAAAGGTTTGGTGTATTCGGAAATCGGAAGCGGCACGTTTGTAGGCACGTATGTTGAAAAACATTTTCGCGATTTGGGCACGGATGATCCCGAGCCCAAACAGCGTATTTCTTTTGAAGGCTTATACGCGTCGTCGTGGACCCATAATGAAGACATGACGCTGACGTCGATCGAGCAGGCGGTTCGCCAATGTACGAATCCGCAAGACGTCATTTCTTTTTCGTCGGTCGTTCCCGATAAATCATTGTTCCCCCTCCGCGATTTTCAAAATTGCACGTACCACGCGATTCAAAAATACGGTGTGGACCTTCTGGAGATGGGTGACACGCAAGGTTTCCGGCCGTTCCTGGACTATCTTCCAAAGTTTCTCGTACGGCGCGGGCTCTCGGTGCACAGCGACGACATGCTCGTAGTAAGCGGTATTCAACAGGGCATCGATCTGATCGGCCGGATCTTTTTGAATCCGGGTGACACCGTGGTGACGGAAGAAATGACCTACCGCGGAGCGCTTCGCGTTTTTCACTCGCTGGGCGTAAACGTTATAGGCATTCCGACTGATGATCACGGCATGCGGGTCGAAATTTTGGAAACGGTGCTTCAGCGCCATAAAATAAAATTGATTTACACGGTCCCGACCTTTCAGAATCCGACCGGCACGACCATGCCGCTGGACCGCCGCAAAGCTCTGCTGGACCTCGCCTACCGTTTCAAAACGCCGATCATCGAAGATCAATATGCGAACGAACTGCGTTTTGACGGCGAAGAAGTGCTTCCGTTAAGCGCGTTGGACGACAAGGGTCTTGTAATTGTACTGGGCAGTTTCTCCAAGATTCTTTTCCACGGTATTCGTCTCGGCTGGATCATTGCGCCGTCGAAGGAAGTCTTGTCTAAACTGGTTTATGCCAAGAAAATTACCGATTGGCAGAACAATCATTTGATCCAAGGCGCGATTTTAGAATTTTGCGAACGCGGATTTTTTGATAAATACTTGAAACGCAAACTGAAGATCCTAAAGGAGCGGCGCGACGCGATAGTGAAAGCGGCAAGCGACTATTTTCCGGAAGAAGTGAAATTCACTCGGCCGCACGGCGGGCTCTTCGGCTGGGCTGAGCTGCCGAAAAATCAAAATGCGTACGAATTGCTTATGGAAACGAGCAAACGCGGCGTTCTATTTACTCCGAAAAGATTCTTTGCGGTGAATTCCGAACTGGACAACGGTATGCGTCTCGGGTTTGTCTCGCTTTCGCCGGAGCGGATCACCGAAGGAATCAAAATATTGAGTTCGGCCATAAAGAAGAATATGGCCTCGCAAAAACATTCTGCTTCGGCGGAAACGGTTTTAGAGCCGGTGATCTAGAAAACCAGGCAAGTGAAAAATTTGTTGAAGGATCCTATGAATAAGTTCAACGATTTCAGGCAGCCCACCGACCGGGCTGAAATTAAAACGGTGGGTTATAAATTTATTGACATGCTGGCGGAGTACATGGATCGCGTCCATAACTCGGACACCCGGGTCGTCGATTATTTGCCGCCGGATAAAAGTTTTGCTATGTTCAATGAGCCGATTCCGCAAAACGGCATGGCGTTGGAAAAAGTCCTGGACCGCGTGGTTGATCCCGTATTGAAATACGCACAAAACCTTGCCAGCCCTATGTATATGGGACATCAGGTTTGCCATCCACTGATGCTTTCCGCATTGGCCAATGGTTTGAGCAACGCGATCAATCAGGGCCTCGCGATCTACGAAATGTCACCAATAGGAACGATGATCGAAAAACGCGTGATGCGCTGGCTGTGCGATGGCGTTGGCTACGATGAGCACGGCGACGGCACGCTGGTTTCCGGCGGAACGGAAGCGAATCTTACCGCCATCATGGTCGCGCGAACGATGAAGGCGGGTTCGGATGTTTGGAAGGACGGTATCCATAAGCCAATGACAGGATTTTGTTCTGCACGGAGCCACTATTCCGTCGAGCGCGCATTTGGAATTTCAGGGATCGGCACGAATAATCTGGTCAAGATCAAGGAAACGTCGGACTTCAAAATGGATACGAATGAGCTGATTCGTGCGGTGGAAACCAGTATCCGGGCCGGCAAAAAGCCCTTTGTCATTGTAGCTACCGCAGGATGCACGCCGGTCGGGTCCTTCGACGATATCGAAACCATTGCCGCCATCTGCAGGCGTTACGATATATGGCTGCATGTCGACGGTGCGCACGGCGGATCGTTTATTTTTTCAGACAGGCTGAAGCATCTCCTGAAAGGAATTGATCAGGCGGATTCGATCACGCTCGATCCGCATAAAATGATGTTCATGCCGCTGTCGATCGGAACGGTCATGCTGAAAAATCAACACCATTTCGACGAAACGTTCAAAGTCAACGCACCGTACATTTTTCACAAAACGCAGAATAATTTGGGCTGTCTCAATATCGGCGAGCGGACGATTCAATGTTCGCGCGGCATGGAGGCGTTTAAGTTGTGGATCTGCCTTCAGCACTACGGCATTCGTTATTTTGCCGATATGATGAATCATTGCGCCGAAACCACGCGGTATCTGTACGATCGCTTGACGGATGAAAAAGACTTTGAGCCCCTTAATAATCCCGAGTCGAATATTTTATGCTTTCAACATATTCCTGAAAAATTAAAACTGAAGAATCAGGAAACGATCGATGCCTTTAATTTCGATACACGCAACGCACTCAATCAAACAGGCAAGGCATGGATCACCACGACGGTGTTTGGAGGCAAGCGCCTTATGCGAACGACCATCATCAATCCCAGGACAAATAAAGAACACGTGGATCAACTGATCAAGGACATTCGGGAAGTTGGAAGCAAAGTAATGATTAATGAGTAATGA
>CAZLWA010000102.1:0-46430 GCA_964563165.1 uncultured Bacteroidota bacterium
CAGGAAATCCATCCCGTTCGCCTCCAGGATCTTTCTTCGCTCGACGCCGCTGTCCGGATGCCCGTACCACATCCATTCGTACGTATCGCCCTTTTGAATGTGACTGTTGGGCGGCCTCTGAATGTGATTTGCGTTGGTGAATTCCGCTTTTCGCAGAAACCAGGATTCAAGCCCTGCGGGCGTGGTCCACGCATCGTAAATTTTAGCCGCGCTCGCTTTGATCGGGATGCGTTTGATGAATTTAGTCCAATTATGTTTTGGCATCCTTCATTTGGAATAAATCAGATCAATATCTCTATTAATCATTCACTTTCTTCAGGATATCTTTCAAAATAGATCCGCCGTGGAAGCGGCCATTCTCGATAAAGATCTCATTGTTCTTGAGCCCGGCTGCGACAGAGCCGGCAACATAGAGCCCGGGAACATTCGTTTCAAACGTTTTCTTATCGTATTTAGGCGCGAGCGTTTCGGGATGCACGTCCACTCCGCAGTTCAGGATCATCGCCACATCCGGCCGGTAACCCGTCAGAGCAAAAACGAAATCGTTCTTGACGGTTTGAATTTTCCTGGTTGCGGTATTTTTTATCGTCGCCGTTTTTTCTGTGATCTCCTTTACAACCGAATTAAGATGAAGCGCGATGGACTTTTCATTTACGCGGTTGAGAAAATCGGGGAGGATCCAATATTTCACGGATTTTTTTATTTCCGGCTGCCGATGCACAACGGTCACGCGCGCACCGTAGCGATGCAGTTCCAGCGCGGCGATGCAGGCGGAATTTTTCCCGCCGATGACCAGCACGTCCTGGCCGTAATAGGGATGGGCGTCGGTATAGTAATGTGAGACTTTCGGGAGATCTTCGCCCGGAATATTCAGGGGATTCGGGTTATCATAATAACCGGTTGCCAGAATGATGAAGCGCGCCCGATATGTGCATTTCACGTCCTGCGCATTTTGCGTTTCGACGGTGAATGCATCCGGATCTTTTTTCAAACTCATGACTCTTTCGTACGTGCGGATGTTCAGTTGATAATGCTGAACGGTGCGCTTGTAGTAATTCAAACCTTCTTCGCGCGTCGGCTTGGGATTGGCGGTGCTCAGCGGCAATTCGCCGATCTCGAGCAGGTCCGGCGTCGTAAAAAAGATCATGTTAGACGGGAAATGGTAGATCGAATTGACCAGGCATCCCTTTTCGATCACGATCGTGTTCAGATTATTCTTCTTACACTCGATCGCGCAGGAGATGCCCGTCGGCCCTGCACCGATTATCAATACGTCGTAGTTCATAAGCAGTTATCAGTCGTTAGTCGTCAGTTACCAGTGTGTAGCGGTCAGCTATCAGCTATCAGCAGTCAGCGATCAGCGATCAGCGATCAGTGATCAGTGATCAGTAATTCATAGTCATCAACAATCCAATACTCCAAACGTGAGAAGTATCAGTGATCAGTTATCAGTGATCAGTAATTCATAGTCATCAACAATCCAACACTTCAAAAATCCATTACTCCAATGGATTAAAGCAATCGTGAAACCGTCAATAGTCAACTATAAATTATCAATCTAGAAAATTCGTTCCTGCATGGGTTTGCCTTCCACGCTCAGCAATTGCTTTTTCGTTTTAATATTCTGAATCTGATGAAAGACGATCAGCCACGCGTCGTATAAATTCGAAATGTCTTCTTTCTCCTGTTCCATGATCTTCATCGTTGAACGCAATGCGTCCGTTTTTTTCTCAAGCTGAAACACCTGTATGGCCGCCAGGCAATCGTCAATGTCGAAGGTATCCATTTGTTCGATCATCAGGCGGGACAATGCTTTCTGAATGTCGCCTTCGAATAATTTGGAGACCGCTTCGAAATCAAAAGATTCTTCGAGCATGAATTGATGATACACGGCTTCGGCAACTTTGTGAATCGCAGGATTTTGGAATTCCTCCGGGCGGACGTGGTTAAAAATATGCTGCGCTTGTTCAGGCTCGCCGGTCAACAGCGATTTCAGCAGCGATCGCTCCGCACGCAGAATATGTTCGGGTATATTCGCTTTCTCGTGCTTATCCGGGGCGGCTACGGGCAGGGATCTCGCTTCCTGAAAAGTTTTGCCCGACAGTTTTTTTAATTCTGTTGCCACGACGTTTTCATCCAGGCCGATCTTATCCGATAATTCCTTGACGAAAAAATTCTGCTTGATGGGATCGCGGATGCGCGCAACGATGGCGAGGATTTCCCGCGCCGCCGCAGTACGGTCGTTGACGGTGTCCAGTTTCTTATGCAGCTGCCAATTGGAAATCCGAAAATCCAGGTATGCTTTCCCTTTGCGGATCGTATCCTGAAATGCGTCGGACCCTTGGGCGCGCACGAACGAATCGGGATCGTGTTCCTTCGGCAGCACGATAATTTTGATGTTGAGGCCGGCCTCCAGCATCAGCGCACCGCCGCGTTCCGCCGCGCGAAGGCCCGCTTCATCGCCGTCATAAATGAGCGCGACATTTTGGGTGTAGCGGCGAATGAGATTCGCCTGATCCGTCGTAAAAGCGGTTCCGCTCGAAGCCGCAACATTGGTAATGCCGAATTGATGCAGGCTGATGCAATCGGCGTAACCTTCGACAATAATAATTTCATCCAGTTTTCGAATGGCGTCTTTTGCCTGGGAAAGGCCGTACAAAACCTTCCCTTTTTGATAGATGGGGCTTTCGGGCGAATTCACATATTTCGGCGAATTATTTTCCTCGCGCAATTGCCTTCCGCCGAATGCGATCACGCGGCCTGAAACATTAAAGACCGGGAACATCAAGCGATGACGGAACCGGTCGTAATGGCCGCCGCCGCTTTTTGGAATGGCCAGGCCCGCCCTTTCTAAAAGTTTAATATCGATGGATTGCGATTGGCAATGATTCATCAGGGCGTCCCAGGCATCCGGCGCGTAGCCGATCCCGAATGCAGTTATCATTTTTTCATCGAACCCGCGTTTTTTCAAATAGTCGCGTGCATACTGCGACGGGGGAGTTTTCCATTGATCGTAAAAAAACCGGGCGGCGATCTTGTGAATGAAATATAATTCTTCAATCTCGGAATTTTCATTGGCTTCTTCCGGCGACGTGTATTGCGGCAGTTCGATATTCTTCTTTTCGGCAAGGAAACGGATCGCCTCGGGATAATTGATCTTTTCGTATGTTTTGATGAAGGAGAACACGTCGCCGCCTGTGCCGCAGCCGAAACAATAAAAGATCTGCTTGTCCGGGCTCACGGTGAAAGACGGCGTTTTCTCATTGTGAAACGGGCATAGGCCGACGTAATTGCGCCCGCGCAATTTGAGTGAAACGTATTGTGAGATCAGTTCGATGATATCCGTCGCCTGTTTGATCTCGTCAATTTTACTCTGCGGTATTTTCATTTCGTTTAATAATTATTTGCCACGGAGAACACAGAGAGTCCTTCCAACTGACAACTGACAACTAACAACTAAAAACTGACACCTGATGACCCAACCAGACCAGGATATCAGTTCCGCTTTCGTCCGCCGGCGTACGGCCCAGCATGGCGGCATACATTAATTCCATGACGCTACCGCTCAAGATCGGGATGCGCAAATTATCGCTCGTTCGCAGCGGAAGTAATTCTACCAGCGCCGCGCTCAGGGCTCCGGCGATCCGGATCGAAAAGGAAATATGCGAAAAGAAAAATCCGATCCCGAGGCATACGATCAGGAACGCCAATGTTCCTTCGAGCGATTTGCCGAAAAGTTTTGTCCTGCCGAATTTTTTTCCGATGATGGCCGCAGCGCCGTCGCCGAAAATCAAGAATAACAAACACAGGATCGCAATGTCCTTGTGAAATACCATGATAACCAGCAACGATGAGATCAATAAATAGGTGGCGGCGGAATAATGGTCCGATTCACCGTCCCGCAGCATCTTACCGAAAACCCTGTGGAACCATTCGTTAAATTTTGAATGCGATAACCGCGCGTATTCTACGATCACGGCGAGACCGAGCAGACCGCCGACCGCGATCAGCGCAACGGTGTAGTTCGTGAAGTAATATCCGATGGGAATGCCCGCGGACAAAAAGTGAAATCCTTTTCGTCTCAGTTCATTCCCAAAATGCGTATCCGCGTTCCCGGTTGTCGCTGAAAAATCGGTCATGAATTGAAAGCCATCCTATGGGAAAAATTTCAGCCAATATACTCCCTCGCATCAACAAAATCAAAATGATTTCAATTCATGCTTCGGCTCCGCTGTGCATGACAAGGGCAAAGTTCACGATTGACTATCAATCGCAATATAGATAAATTCGGAAGAAATTTCCATGCGAACGCAATTCCCATGAACGATTCCAAAGAGCTTGATGGTTTGCTTGAGGCCGCAATGTATGCGGCGCAGGAAGCGGGGAAAATTACGCTGCGTTATTTTCAGCAGTCCAACTATACCGTCGAAATCAAAGCCGATCAATCTCCGGTGACCATTGCCGATAAGAGCACGGAAGAGTTCATGGTGCAATTCGTTCAGAAGAACTTTCCGGATCATGCGGTTTTGGGCGAGGAATTCGGCGAGATCAAAGGTTCCGCGCCGTACCGGTGGATCATCGATCCGATCGATGGAACAAAATCGTTCATTCACGGCGTGCCCTTGTACGGAACTCTGATCGGTATCGAAGATACGCGCAAGAAGGATGCGGTGATCGGCGTGGTTAATTTCCCTGCGCTGAATGACATGATGTGGGCGAGGAAAGGCGGCGGAGCGTATTGGAACGGACGCCGGACAAAAGTTTCGGAGATCCATTCGTTCAAGGAAGCAGCGCTCCTGACAACGGATACCAAACACATTCGTGAGCCTGAGGATGCGGCGCTTTTTGAAAAACTGAAAAATGAAGTTAAATTATTTCGCATGTGGGGTGATTGTTACGGTCATATGCTCGTAGCGACCGGGCGTGCGGAGATCATGATGGATGCAAAAATGAATTTGTGGGACGTTGCGGCCCTTAAGCCGATCGTCGAAGAAGCCGGAGGAAGATTCTTCGATTGGAAAGGCAATCGTTCGTTATATATTACGGATGCGATCGCCTGCAATGCCGCTGTGGCGGAGAATATTTTGAATATTATCGGGAGCCGGTTATGAAACGCCTGCACATTATTTTGATCGCCGTATTCGTCTTTATCGCATTGCCGGTATATTACGTCTACGATATATCCACGGTCCACATCAAAGTGAAAGATCACAAAATTTTTGTGGATGGGGATGAGGTGCAATATTTATCAGGCTCCGGCGACAGCTCGCTTCTTGGGAAACTGTACGGCGTAAACTCAAAGGGGGCGGCCCTGAGAATATTTTTGGCTGAGCGCGGATATGCTCTCAATCAAAAATTGGTGGTCCATTTCGAAGCGGATCAGGACATGGATAAGTTCTTAGACATTTTCGAAGTGGTTCATCCCCCTTCGTACCTGGAGACGCCATGGGCTGTGAAGGAGAATGATGAAGCCCGGGTGACGAACGCAAGCTTCATGGATGTACTTCCCGGGAGGATAGATGAGGACTGGAAGCCAGAAATGGAACGAGAATATGCCGCATACGAATTTCTTGGTCGGCACTATACAATTTATTTATCCGGAAAAACTCGGGATCAACAGTCAGTTCATATTGCGATTTCAGAAGAGCGGGCTTTTTTGCTTAAAGTCATTGGGGAAGAGGAAGTTGAATCTTCAAGTATCAGAATAAAACCAAACAGAAAAGAAGCGGCTATAAGAGCAGCAAGGAAGCGAGCTCAGCGAGCTCAACAGCCCGCGGGGAGCATCAAACTCGCATTCAGTAAGAATGAAATACGGATGATCAGATCGGATTCCATTCTTAGCTTATTTCAACCCAACGACGGCCGTTTTGATTTTGATCAAATACAAAAAGATTTAAAGTCCTCTCAGGACAATGCCTTCGAAGACCGGCTTATAGTTTGCGCTGAAACCGGTGTGGACTGCCGGACGGTCTTGACTTCTCTTGATTATATTAGAAACATTCAAGATTCTTCAGCTCAGCCTTGTTTTAAGAATATCTCCTTTCAACGTATCATGCGCATTTCAAAAAATGAAATTGTTTACAAAAACGAACCCATTTCCATTGAAGAATTGGTTAGAAATGAAAGAAACAATATTATTGAACGATTAGACAAGGACTTAAGTGAAGAAGCGTCTTTGGGACGGGGATACCCAATCAAAAAATTTGACAGGGCTAAACTGATCTTAATTGACCCGGATGTTCCCTATAAAATTTTTAAAAGGGTCATTTATACGACGTCCCGGAATTTCGAACCTATTTTGATGTTGTCAGCGGATCATTTGAATCTTCGACTCACCAGAATACTAGGTCCGGGAATCGATTTGGGGAGCGTCGGCGTGTCTGCAGGGGATATTCAAGTGGTGATTGACCAGAACGGGACCGCAGTCAATGCTTGTTACCAAAAAGAACTAAAAAAATCACCTGATCTGAATGGCAAACTCAGCCTACTAATAAAGGTCAATCCTGAAGGACGCGTGGCCGGTGTAACAACGACTGTCAACACTATAGGCGATGCGGTTGCACGATGCGTCACGAACAGAATTCGCAGCTGGCGGTTTCCCCAGTTCCGCCTTGTCAATCTGATAACCATTAATAACAGTGGGAGTACTTTAAAGAGGAATCGAATTTTTCCTAAGGAGGACGTGTTTATTCCGTCGGCTTCCGGCATTCAAAATTTTCCGGAAATAGAAAGAAACCTCGCCGCCATCACCGCCGTCATTCACCAATCCGGCGAGCGTAAATACAGTGCCAGATACATTGTCCTGGATCCCGACGATCGGGTAGACACCTGGAGTATAATCAAAATACTCGAAATAGCCGGACGTTTGAGCGCCGAATTGAATGAAGCTTCTTCCTTGTTCGAGTCACGCGAAGCCAAAGTAAGATTTTATTTCAAGTCTTATGCACCAGCATCAAGTACCGGTGAACTTAGGACTGAATTAGAACCGCCTTTTATGATATCGATGAGGGCAGGAGAGGCGGGCAGCGGTTTGATCAGCGTCGGTGTGGCTTCAATTAGGGGGGCTGCCGATAGAGACAAAGGTGAAGTCACTATAAATGAGACTTTTGTTTTTGAGAAGTAAACACGCGATGAGCGAAGAATCAAGGCATAGTTTGGGTTCTTAATTTGTAATTCGTAATTCTTAATTCGTAATTTGTAATTGGAGTTCTCATGCCATTTGACATCAAAGAAATTCTGGAAACCGTCCGCATGACGGAGGTCGAGCATTTCGATATCCGCACGACGACGATGGGCATCAGTTTGCGCGACTGCGGGCGTGGAAGTGCGCAGGCCACCATTCAGGCGATCTACGACAAGATCTGTAAATACGCGGAAAAGCATGTCGCCACAGCCAAAGAAGTGGAATTGAAGTACGGCATTTCCATCGCCAACAAACGTATCTCGGTCACGCCGGTCTCCATTCCGTGTGACGGGTTCAGCGTGAGCGAATTTGTGCAGCTCGCGCGTAAACTAGACGAAGCGGCGGCCCAGGTCGGTGTGGATTTTCTTGCGGGATTTTCCGCGCTCGTGCAAAAAGGATTCACGCATGGCGATAAGAACCTGATCGAATCTATTCCGGAGGCGATCGGTACTACGAAGCGCGTGTGTTCGTCGGTCAATGTCGGTTCGACCAAGGCCGGCATCAATATGGACGCGATCATTGCCGTCGGAAAAGTCATCAAGGATCTTGCGCAGCGAACCGCTTCGGAAGGAGCGATAGGGTGCGCGAAATTTGTCGTGTTTTGCAATGCCGTGGAGGATAATCCGTTCGTTGCAGGCGCGTTTCACGGCGTGAGTGAACCGGAAGTCGTGATCAACGTCGGCATCAGCGGACCGGGCGTGGTACTCGATGCGGTTAAAGAAGCGCCGGGAGCGGATCTGGGAGAATTGGCCGAGGTCATCAAACGCACGACATTTAAGATCACCCGTGCCGGAGAATTGATCGGACGCGAGGTGGCGAAGATGCAAAACATAGAGTTCGGGATTGTGGACCTGTCATTGGCGCCGACTCCGGCGAAAGGCGACAGCATTGCCGATATTTTGATCGCGATGGGACTTGAGGATGTCGGCGCATGCGGGACTACGGCCGCTCTGGCGATGCTAAATGACGCCGTGAAAAAAGGCGGTTTGATGGGGTCTTCGTACGTCGGAGGCCTGAGCGGCGCATTCATTCCGGTGAGCGAAGATCAGGGCATGATCGCGGCGGTAGAAAAAGGCCATTTATCATTGGAAAAATTAGAAGCGATGACGTGCGTCTGTTCCGTCGGACTCGATATGGTGGCGGTGCCCGGGGATACGCCGTGGGAAACGATCAGCGCGCTCATTGCTGACGAAGCGGCGATCGGTATGATCAATAATAAAACCACCGCGGTAAGGATCATTCCGGTTCCGGGAAAATCGGTCGGAGAATCCGTGGATTACGGCGGCCTGCTGGGCAAAGCGCCGATCATGCCGATTCGAAAATTATCCGCTAAAAAATTTATTTCCCGCGGCGGCCGGATTCCTGCACCCATACAAGGCTTGACGAATTAGTGAATAGTGGGTAATGAATAGTGAGCAGTGAATAGTGAGTAGTGAACTCAATGATGAAATGACTCAATGATTCAATGAATAAATCTTATGGTCGGCCAAACCATTACCTTATAACATCATCGAAAAGCTCGGCGAGGGCGGCATGGGCTGGAGATTTGGTAGCCGCAAGCTTCAGCTTGCGCAAATGATCGCGAAGAAATATTAATCCGCAGGCTTAAGCCTGCGCCTACCAGGGATCGAATTATGATCGGCGAATTAAGGGTTGTATGAATACCGTGAAATCATTAAAGTCCTGTTAACCGGTGATCATTAAAGAAAGATTATGCTGCCGACAAATCGAATCCCCAGCCATCCGGGTGAAATTCTCTTAGAAGAATTTCTTCAGCCTTTAGAGATTTCTCAATTGAGCGTAGCCAGAATCCTCTATACATAAACCCGCCTCAATTTCCGCATGAAAAAATTCTTAATATTTACGTTTTTCTTTTTGTTCTCGAACTGCACGCGTAAGCCCGACGATTGTTCGCTGGAATTTCTCGGCAAGTCGAGGCGCGCGGTAAAGCTGCGTACGGAAGGCGACGGACGGGACTATCAAAAATTCAATAACGGCGCTCCGATCACAGTGGGGCAGTGGTACGAACTGGCCGGCTCGTTAGATTCCAAAGTGCCTGAGGATTTTAAGAGGATTTCTGAAAATGAAGCGATGCCGGGCATCGAAACGATCGAAGTGACTCTGACATGCTGGCTTTTGGCGGCGCGGCTGGAACATTCCGAAGATGGCTTGCATGAAAAGGACAATGATTTTCATCTCGAGGTCAGCGGCGAACCCCGCTGGGATACGCCGCATGTGATCGTGGAAATTCCGCCCGGCAGTGACTATTGCGACACGCGCCAGCTGATATGGGAGCTGGCGGCAGAAGATTCGAAAAGAACGGGCCATCTGATGACACGGAATACGCATATTTTCGGCAATCCCGTCCACGTGCTCGTGCGCGGGTATGTTTTTTTCGATAAACCGCATGCCGAGCCGGCACGGAGAAAAGTTGAGGCATTCTTCCAGGCCAGCGGAGGCCGCGGCATCCGTGCCGATGGCGCCTCGCATGTGCAGGGCATCTGGGAAATTCATCCCGTGCTGTCGATCGACGTCATTCGTTAAAAACCAATTGATTTTAATCCCGTTTCTTGATAAATTTAAAATCACTGTAAGAAATTCGGGATATTCCCATCCTTAAGAAAATTTGTAGAAAAAAACGCCGGAGAATTTTAATGAGTGAACATAATTATTCTGAGCCTGCACCTATGAAGGCGGGGGACGACAAACCCTTCGAGTCCATGATGCGGCGGTTCGATATTGCGGCGGACATATTGGAACTGGAGCCGGGCATTTATGATTATTTGAAAACCCCCGAAAAACAGATTATCACGGCGATCCCGATCGCCATGGATGACGGATCGATCCAGGTGCTGAAAGGGTACCGGGTCATTCACTCCACCGTGCGCGGACCTTCCAAAGGAGGCATTCGCGTATCGCAAATGGTTAATTTGAATGAGGTCAAAGCGCTGGCGGCGTGGATGACATGGAAATGCGCTGTAGTCAACATTCCTTTCGGCGGTGCCAAAGGCGGCATCAAATGCGATCCGTCAAAATTATCGACTGCGCAATACGAAAAACTTATTAGAAGATACACGGCGAATTTATCCGAGATCTTCGGCCCGGACAAAGACGTGCCCGCTCCGGATGTGAATACCGGCGAACGGGAGATGGGATGGCTCATGGACACGTACAGCATGCACGTACGTCATACCGAAACGGCGGTCGTGACCGGAAAACCGATCATTATGGGCGGTTCGCTCGGACGGCGCGAAGCGACAGGGCGCGGAGTCATGTTCGTTACGCTCGCGGCGATGGAAAAATTGAAATTGAACCCGAAACAAGCTACGGTCGTTGTTCAGGGTTTCGGCAATGTCGGTTCCATTGCAGCGCAACTGATTCAGGAGCAGGGCTGCAAGATCATCGGTATCAGCGACGTGAGCGGCGCGTATTTTAATAAAAACGGAATTGACGTGAACGACGCGATCGATTATGCGTCAAAACACAAACGATCCTTAACGGGGTACGCCAAAGCGGAAAAAATTTCCAACGAACAGTTATTGGAACTCGAATGCGATGTGTTAATTCCTGCGGCCCTGGAGGATCAGATCACCCGTCAGAATGCGCCGCGCATCAAGGCAAAAATTATTTGCGAAGGCGCCAACGGGCCTACTACGGCATTAGCGGATCCCGTGCTGCAGGAAAAAGGCATCATGGTCATTCCGGATATTCTGGCAAATGCCGGCGGCGTTACGGTCTCGTATTTTGAATGGGTCCAGGACCGAATGGGCTATTTCTGGGCGGTGGAGGACGTGAACCAGCGGCTGGAACGCATCATGAAAGAAAGTTTTCAAGAAGTCTATGCGGCGGCGATGAATCACAAGCAGCCTTTGCGCATCGGCGCGTACGTGCTGGGCATCGACCGCGTGGCGCAGGTTTTGAAATTGCGCGGCATTTATGCGTGAGGTTTACCACCAAGACGCTAAGACGCAAAGAGACAAAATTCTTTACTATGGATGTTTTCTATTAATCATTAAGAACATTTTGCAGTAATAGGATTGATAATGGCTAAGAAGATTCTAATTGTGGACGATAATAAGACGGTGCGGACGCTGCTGAGTATTAATTTGAAAAAAGCAAAGTACGTGGTGATCGAAGCGAACAACGGCGTGGAGGGATTGGAAATTGTCAACGAACAATTACCGGACCTGGTGATCTCGGACATCCTCATGCCGCAAATGGACGGATTTGAATTTTGCCGCCAGGTCCGCGAGACCTCCAGAGTTCCGATGGTGCCCTTCATGTTTTTGACATCGATCGACCAGGTCGCTACGGAACTGCGCGGGTTACGCACCGGCGCGGATGATTACCTGATCAAATCGAATATTAAGAAAGAAGAATTGATCGGCAAAGTCAAAACAATGCTCAATAAGGCGAGCGAGATCAAGCAGGTCGAACAGGAGATCCAGGACGGTTTGTACGGCAAATTCAGCGATCTGAGTCTTGTGGACGTTCTCCAGCTGCTCATTATGAATAAAAAGACAGGTATCCTCACGATCACCCGTGACGGCGATAAAGCGGAATTATTTTTTGACGACGGAAAAGTTCTCCATGCGGAATACAAACAATTTGTCGGCGAAGAAGCGGTTTATAATTTAGGTGAATGGAAAGACGGCGTGTTTCGTTTTGAGACCACGGCGGTTGCCGTCACCCCTACGATTCACACCGCCACGATGAACGTGCTGATGGAATATTGCCGTGTGACCGACGAAAAGAAAAATGTGTAATCGTTCTACTTTCCATTTCACGGTTAATATGAAACAACAAGACCGGGCAGCATCAAACTCAATCAAGTTTTTCAAGTGAATTTAGCGGAACGGGAAAATGGAAACTAAAAAAACCTCTTGTAAACTTTTGTTGGTCGATGCGGACGACGCTACGCGGGCGCTGCTGAAGGGAAATCTTGAAAAAGAGGATTATACGGTCTTCGACACGCACGACGGCCATATCGGACTGGAAATCGCGAATCGCGAGAAACCGGATCTCATCATCAGCGACATTTTTATGCCGGCGATGAACGGATTTGAGTTTTGCCAGCGTCTCCGCGATACGTCGGTGATCCCCACGGTTCCGTTTATTTTTTTTACGGCGATTGACGACATGCTTACCGAGATTCGCGGTTTCCGTGCGGGTGCGAACGATTATCTCGTAAAGCGCAATACGAAACGGCAGGAATTACTTTTGCGCATTGAGAGCATGGTAAGGCATGTCAACGCCTTTGAAAAAGAAAAAGCGACGCTGCGGGAAGGCCTGTTGGGTAAGTTAGGCGACGTCAGCGTGATCGATATTTTGCAGTTACTCAGCAATACGATGAAGACTGGCAATTTGCTCATTTCCGACGGCACGTTGGAAGGGAATGTGTATTTTATGAAAGGCCGTATATTTAACGCAGAACTCGGAAGCGTCAAAGGGGAAGACGCGATTTACGATATGATCTATTGGGAGGACGGATTTTTCCGGTTCAGCCAGGGTGAAATTCCGCGCCAGGATATTATTGCCGCTCCGACGAATAAGATCATCAGCAAGTGCCAGCGCCTTCTCGGGAAAGGTTAGCCTGTAAGGCCTGCCGAACCGGGTATCTATTGAGTCATTCTTTCTTTTAAAACAAATTTTTTTACATCGCGGGATCTTCTATGGCTAACAAAGATAAGGTTTTGATCGTCGACGACGAATTTGATGCCATGGAACCGCTCATGAAGACTTTGGAGCATGAAGGCTATGAAGTACATTACGCACCGGACGGTGCGCAAGGGCTGGAAATGGTGAATCGGTTTCAATTCAATTTGATTTTACTGGACATTATGATGCCGGTGCTGAACGGGTATGAAGTGATAAAGAAGCTGCAGGCGAATGAAGAGACGGCCTATATTCCGGTGATCGTCGTAACCGGACATTTCGATGCGGAAGAAATAGTAAAGGGGCTGGAATCCGGCGCGGTAGACGCGATCAGCAAGCCGTTTCATATTTCGGAAGTCATGATGCGCGGAAAAATTCGCATTGCGGAAGCGAAATTGAAGCGGCGCTACACGCCGATGACGCATTTTTTCACGGAAGCCCAGGAGAAAGAGAACAGCCGCCGCACGGGCGTGTTTGAATTCTACGATCGCAACAAAACCATCATCGGAGACATTTACATCGAAGAGGGCAAAGTCGTTTACGCGACGAGCAAAGACGCGATCAAAGAAGACGCGTTTCTCCAGTTAGCATCCCTGCGCGAAGGGACGTATATGTTTCAGGACAATATGCGCCCGCCGACCAAAACCCTGTCGGCGACTATCACGAGTTTGATCCTGGAAGCGTCGCAGATCATCGATGAACTGGATACAAAAGAAATTCGGGATGCGACGATGAAACGCGTATTGGTGATCGATCGAGACCGCATCCCGCGGATCCTTGCCAGTCGTGCGTTAAAAGCAGCGGGCTACGGTACGATGGTGACGAGTGCAGACGAGATAACACAAGAAACGCTCCTCAAATACGACCCCGACGTGGTGATCGTGGATTATGCCGACTGCAGGCCTATTTTGGAAAAAATCAAAGTATCCGCCGGAAAAAAATTTCCCGTCATCGTCTACGGGGACGAAGAAAACGTGAAAGAAATTTCCGGCCTCCACCAAATCGGCGAGCATTCCATTGAGGCCGTCGTCGCGAAAACCCAACTTGATCAAACGCTGGCGCACGCCGTATTTGAAGTACTGAAATAACTCACAAGACTTGTCAGCGGCCGCCGCTTCAGGGTAGCCTCTAAATACATTTTTCCGATGAAGAAAAAAAAATCCGGACGAAACATATTTTGGTGGCAGGTGGATCTCGTGGATCTGCCGCACAGCGTTGATGTGAGCGAATCGCTTTTTCGGCTTGGCAGTACAGGACTGGTGGAAGAACCGGACCGCCTGACCGCGTATTTCCCGAAACAACAATTTCAAAACGAATTGGAATTGGCCCGCGTCCTGAAAGATGAAATTGGACTGAATATTTTATTGGAAATAAATAGAATCCCGGCACGCGATTGGGGAACGGAATGGAAGAAATACTTCAAACCGAAAAAGATCTCCAGGCGATTTGTGGTTCGTCCTTCGTGGGAAAAATACCGGACGAAGAAAAATGAAATCGCGTTGATCATTGACCCCAAAATGTCGTTTGGAACGGGTACCCATGAGACGACGCAACTGGTGCTTAAGATCTTGGAAGACCATTCGTTGTCGAAAATGAAAGTGCTGGATATTGGAACAGGCACGGGCATTTTGGCCGTTGCGGCGGCCAAACTCGGTTCGAAAAATATTTTTGCTTTCGACAGCGATGAACAGGCCTATCATAACGCGCTGGAAAATATTCGACGTAACCGGTGCTCAGACAAAATTAAAGTTGCCGTGCGTACGTTTCCCGCATTTCCAAAGTCCTGGCCGAAAAAATACGATTGGATTCTCGCAAACATTCAGGGGTCGGTGATCGCAGATATGCTGGAGGCGATGGCGGCGCGGCTTGAGGAAAACGGATCCATGATCATTTCCGGAATTCAATCGGATGAAGATGATGCAATGTGGCATGAGTTCAGGCGGCGTCACTTACTGGTTGAAGACCGGCAATCGGCAAAAGCCTGGACGGCGTACCGCGTGATAAAGAAAAATTACCAGCGCGTCGCGGCCATTGATATTGGCACGAATACCGTACTGCTGCTGATCGCCGATGCATTTGCCGACGGGCGGCTGAACACGGTGTTCGAAGCGCAGAGAATGATCCGTTTGGGAAAAAACGTGGACGCAGAAAAGAATATCAGTATGGAAGGGTTTGAAAAATGCGCCGTGGTGCTGAGTGAATACAAAAAAACAGCGGAAGAATTTGCGTGCGACACCCTGGTCACCTGCGGCACCAGCGCTCTGCGCGACGCGAGGAATCGCGAATGGATTCATTATGAAATGATCGAGCGCATAGGCGTGAACATCGAAATTCTCAGCGGAGAGGAAGAGGCGCTCCGCACGTATCACGGAGGCCGGCTGGTTCTAAAGGGCCGTAAGGACAGACCCACTTTGATAATCGACATCGGCGGAGGAAGCACAGAGTTTATTCTGGGCGATGCGAAAAGGATCCGAAAGAAACTCAGCCTCGACATCGGCTCGGTGAGGCTCACGGAGCGTTTCTTAAAGCGCGATCCTGTGGACGCGTCGGAAGAAGCGGGGCTGCGGAAGTACGTCAACGGACTCTTTCACGAGCAACTCGGAGATTTTATATTACCCGCCGGAACGCAATGCCTTGGCGTCGCCGGCACGGTCACGACGTTCGCGTCGATCCTGCAGGAACTCACACGGTACCGGCCGGATAAAATCAACGGATTTGTCATTACCAGAAAACGATTGGAATCGGTATTGAATATGTTACGAGCCCGCCCCGTTGAAAAAAGAAAAAAAGTGAAAGGACTCGAGCCCGAGCGCGCAGACATCATATTTGCAGGAGGTCTGATATTGCTGGAAGCCATGGATTTTTTCCATTTGAAAAAAATCACCGTCAGCAATTACGGGCTGCGCTACGGATTGGTTCTCAGGACGCGGCAGCGAACTCTGAAATAAGGTATCCTATCGGAAAGCATGTAATGCGAAACATCTGTCGGATTTCACCGGAAAACAATTGACAAACAAAACAAACCGCAAAGATTTTCGATCTCTGCGGTTTAATTTTTTATCTGTAGACCATCCACCATACACGAAACTGTTCCTGTTCCTTGGTAAGTTTCTGCACGGGAATAATTTTGTGTTTTTCCACTATTTCGGTTCGCCCGGTATGGGCGCTCAATGTCAATTCCTTGCCGTCACGGCGTACGATCCAGGAAAAAGGATCACCGGCAGATACCGTCGTGATGGCTTTTCCGAGTTCCGGGTCAAAAATGGAATACGTTTTATCCTGCAAAACGACTTTGAAAAGAACGTCTCCGTTTCTTAGCCCCGATTCAATATTGACGCTGTCTAAAGGATCCACATTGGCAGCCACAAGGACCGAATCCGCAAAGGACGGGGTAACCCGCCCGAGTGTTGCCCGGTATTTTCCGCTCTTGGAAACCGGGATGTAATCGTAACCCGCCTTCGCCAAGAATTCCCTGACGGGCAGCGGCTCGGACCCTTTGACGTAAGCGTCGAAAAAGTCTTTGATCTCCGGGTAGGTCATTTTCACGATCAGTTCAAAAAAACCATTCTCGGGGAATGATTTCTTCGGGCCGTATTGCTTCGACAATTTTTTCACCACCTCGCGCAGTCCCATTTTTCCTTTGGACAATTCCAGCAGGCGCATATCGAGCAGCATGACGGTCAACGCGCCTTTATGATAAATGTTTTCGTATTGACTTCTCTGCGCACCGTACGAACCCAAACTGAGATCCACGAGGCTTACGCTCGGATCGAACCGATCGCTGCGCCGCATTTTTTGTGTGATCTGATCCAAGAATTCGCTTTCCGAATATATACCGCCGCGAATCTGCATCATTTGCGCCGCCCATTCGGTCGTAGCTTCGTAAAGCCACAAATGTTTGGACGGTACGGGCGTTTCAAAATTGAAATGCTCGATAATCTCACTGTGAATATTCAGGGGCGTGACGATGTGAAAAAACTCATGCGATGTAAATGAGAGCAGCAGGCCGGACGTTTCCTGTATGGAACGCTCCGGCATATAATATTCGGAGCTGTAACTGTGTTCCCATGCGCCGAAGCGAAGACCGATATCCTTCCTGAAGTGAAACAAAAAGGTGTAATGTTTCACCGGTAATCCGTCAATAAATTTATCCGCCGCTTTCAACATGGTTTTGAGATACGCCGCCAAACTGTCCGCCGTCAGAATTCCGTTCTGCGAATAACAATAGATATTCACTTTGGTTCCGCCTATTTTCATGCTGGCGGTGCTGAGTTTGCCGAGTAAAACAGGCGAATCCACCAGTTGATCGTACGACTCTGCGTAGTACGTGCCGTTTTTTGCTTCCAGCGCCGTGCCGATCTTCCAATCTTTTGGAAAATGATAGGTGATGTAAATAGGGTTCGATTGGTAGCCTTTGAAAAACCCGAATATCATTTGCCCGTTGATGAGCGCATTGTCTTTTTCGATATTGGTTCCGCCCATCGGCGCGGGAAGCGCGGGAAGGGAACTGCTGTACGTATCGTCCATTTCGTAAGAAATTTTAGAAAGCGATTGGGAATTTCTGATCACGTATTGATTGGTGCCGAGTTTATAAGCGGGGAGTTCTTTTCCGGAAGCGTCGAACGCCTTGAATCCGCCGACGAAACGTCCCGCGTCTTCCACTTCGTAGGTGCCGGGCGCCGTGGCGGCAAATTGGAATATCGCGGAATCGGCCGTCCATCCCTGCACGGCGAGATTTACATAAAACGAATCCGCTTCAATTTTAGTAATGTCCACGTCATAATTCAAATTTAATTTTGTTTCTCCGGCGTGAATAAAAGTTGCCGTGAGTATCAAAAGCAGGAACCCTCCTCCGTAAATTTTCATAGAACCTCTTGCGTTGTTAGAAAATAGAGTTAATAAAGCCATGCGAATACGCGGGTTATGAGCGCCTTTCGATCTTCCGCAAAAAAAAGATTTAATTATACTTCAGCCACCATTTACGGAATTGCTCCTGATCTTTTGATAGGTGTTCCATCGCAACGACCTTGTGTTTTTCCACATCTTCTTTTTGCCCGATAAAGCCTCTCAAGGTCATTTCTTTTCCGTCCCGCTTGATGATGAAAGAAAAAGGTTCTCCGACTTTCATCGTCGCTTTCGCGACTTGATATTTTTGCTGATCCAGAAAGCCGATCTCCTCTCCTTTATAAACCAACTTCAGCATGACGTCGCCGACTTGGATCCCGAGTCTGGCGTTGACGCTGTCCGTTGGGTCCACCTGAGCCACGATGATCTCACCGTCTTTGAAAGCAAGTGCGCTGCCGCCGCGCGTGGTATGGTAGGTTCCCGGCTTGTATTCAGCCAAATAATCATAACCGGCTTTGGCAAGATATTCTTTGATGGGCAGAGGATCACTTCCTTTAATATATTTGTCAAAGAAACTGCCGATCTCAGGATACGTCATCTTCACGAACAGATCAAAAAAACCTTTTTCCGAAAAAGTTTTCTTCGGGCCGTACTCTTTGGATAATTTCTTGATCACATCGCGTAACCCCATTTTGCCCTTGGACAATTCCAACAAACGCATATCGAGGATCATGGCCGTGAGCGCCCCTTTGGCGTAGATATTCACGTATTGATCGCCGTGCACTCCGTATGCGCCCAGACTCATTTCCACCAGACTTAGTCTTGGATCAAAACGATCGCTGGTATTAAGTTTATCCGACACCTCGTCAAAGAACTGTTTGTCGTTGACCAAACCGCCGCGAATCTGCATCATTTGCGCAGCCCATTCGGTCGTGCCTTCATAAAGCCACAGATGCTGAGACGGTACGGGCGTTTCAAAATTAAAAGGTTCGATGATTTCGCTGTGGATATTGAGCGGCGTCACGACGTGAAAAAACTCATGCGATGCGACAATGACCAATTTTTGAACCATTCTCTCAAAATTGCCTTGCGGTTCGGGCAGAAAATACAGCGAGGAGTAACTATGTTCCCATGCACCCACAGACGGCGGCGTATCTGTTCGAAAATGATAAAGGAAAACGTACCGTTTGACGGGCAGTCCGCCGATAAACTTGTCCGCAGCTTCCAGCATATCTTTCATGTGAAGGGATAAACTGTCGGCCGTAAGCTTATCGTTTTGAGAATAACAATAAATATCCACATTGGCTCCGCCGATGTTTAAACGGGATTCGGTCAATTTGCCGAAAAGCACCGGTGAGTCGACTAATTTATCAAAGGATTCAACTTCGTACGATCCGTTTTTTCCTTCCAGCGCCGTTCCGATTTTCCAGTCTTTGGGATAATGATAAGTAATTTTCATCGGATTGGTCTGATGGCCCTTGAAAAATCCGAAAACCATTTGTCCGTTGACGATGGCATTGTCTTTCTCCAGATTGCTGCCGCACATCGGTAAAGGCACCTGCTGATGTGCACTGCCGTAGCTGTCGTCAATTTCATAACTTATTTTTGAAAGCGCCGTAGAATTCTTAATTACAAACTGATTGGTGTTCAACTTATAGCAGAACAATTCTTTTCCGGAGGCATCGAAGGCCTTGAACGTTCCGACAAACCGGCCCACGTCTTCGACCTCATACGTGCCGGGCGCTGTGGAGGCAAATTGAAACACGGCGGAATCTCCTGTAAGCCCCCGGACGGCAAGACTCACGTAAAACGAATCGGATTCTATTTTTGTCAAATCCACATGGTAGTTCATCACGAGGTTTTTCTCTGCGGCGTGCAGGTGGCTCAATGTGAAAAAAGCAAGCACATATACCGACGCTGTAAACGATCTCATAAGATGCTCCTGTATCAGATTAATCAGTTAATAAGCGAGAAGGCATACGATCTGAATCCCCAAAAGTTCCGGATATTTTCTTGCAACTTTCCGAAACGCATGCGTAAGCAATGAAAGTGCTCCTCTGAAACATTAACGAACCGCTTCCCGGAATATTCATTAATTGTCAATTGACTTTTGACAGTTCGTTGTTTATAATTATATACCGCGATTGATGTATCGTCTTGTCATACTTCAATCTCAAATCATTTCTGTTTTTTTACCTGTTTGCGGAATTCAGATGTATCCCGGTGCCCTTCCGACACCGCTGCCCCAGACAATTGTTTTGAAAATTGGTTTTATTAACTGCTTACTTCATTATAAGGAGAATGAAAGACTATGGCAAAAAAATCTATTGAAGAAATAATGAAACAAGTCGCCGATACTGAGCACAGCCTTAAGCGCACGCTGGGCCCGGTCAATCTCGTTGCTTTAGGCATCGGCGCGATCATCGGAGCGGGTCTTTTTGTTCGTACGGCTGCTGCGGCCGCCAACAATGCAGGCCCATCCGTCACGCTGGGATTCGTTGTAGCCGCGGTCGGCTGCTTGTTTGCAGGGTTGTGCTACGCGGAATTTGCGTCGATGATTCCTGTTGCCGGCAGCGCCTACACGTACAGCTATGCTACGATGGGTGAGTTCGTTGCCTGGGTTATCGGCTGGGACCTGGTGCTGGAGTATGCCGTGGGCGCGGCCACCGTCAGTATCGCATGGAGCGAATATTTGAATAAACTCCTCAATAATGTTTTTGACATTTCCATTCCCTATCAGTGGTGCCATCCGCCATTTGAGGCCTCACCCGGCGGGGTACACGGCATTGTCAACATCCCAGCAGTGGTCATCTTATTCCTTCTGACGCTGTTGTTGATCAGGGGCACCAAAGAATCTGCTTTTGTCAATGGGTTGATCGTTATTACCAAAGTCAGCATCGTTTTACTGTTTATAGGTTTCGGATGGTCATTTATGGTAGATGCAAACCATACCCCGTTAATTCCTGAGCCTTCCATGTATACAGACTCACAAGGCGTGGAACATAACTTCGGTGGGATCATGGGAATACTCGGCGCAGGCGGCGTCGTATTTTTCGCTTTCATCGGTTTTGATGCTGTGTCCACCGCGGCACAAGAATCGAGAAACCCTAAAAAAGATATGCCAATTGGAATTTTAGGCTCATTGGCAATTTGCACGGTATTATATATTTTATTTTCCTATGTTCTTACCGGCATTGCAACCGTTGATGATTTCCGTAATGCCGGAAAAGAAGCTTCCGTGGCTTATGCGATCGACACATACATGCACGGTTACGGATGGCTGTCGAAATTTGTAACCCTTGCCATTTTAGCCGGTTTCTCTTCCGTAATTTTGGTGATGTTGATGGGTCAATCTCGTGTATTTTACTCCATGAGCATGGACGGTTTAGTACCAAAAATATTCTCGGATGTACATCCGGTACACCGCACGCCGTATAAATCGAATTGGTTGTTTTTCGTACTCACCGGATTGTTTGCTGCATTTCTTCCGGAAGATGTTGTCGGCAACATGACGAGCATCGGAACGCTTTTCGCTTTTATTCTTGTTTGTGCCGGTGTTTGGATCTTGCGAGTAAAAAGTCCGGAGTTACCGCGCCAATTCAAAACGCCTTTTGTTCCGCTGGTTCCTATTTTAGGAATAGTCGTTTGTGGTTCGATGATTTTTGGATTAGGTTGGACTAACTGGATGCGATTGGCTATCTGGCTGGCGATAGGACTCGTGATCTATTTTGCCTACAGCCGGAAGCACAGTAAGATCGGTATCGCGGACGCGGCAGCCAAATCCGTGAAATAAATTCATTGTATTATATTTATCCCCCTCCATTCCTTTAAATAAATAAAGGGCAGGGGGATTTGTATGCAGTCTCAAATGCGGTCCGACGCGCACAGAAAAACTGAAAAAAAATGGAAAGTGAACAATCAAAACCGGTCGAATTAGTCAAAGGACTCGGGCTGCTCGATGCATCGACGATCATCATCGGTTCGATGATCGGTTCCGGGATTTTTATCGCACCGGCGTTGATGGCCAATTATATTCAGACTCCGGGCTTGATCATTTTGATGTGGGTCATCGGCGGCGTACTGACCGTATGCGGAGGATTGAGTTACGGCGAACTGGCCGCATCCATGCCGAAAGCCGGGGGGCAGTATGTTTTCCTGCGCGAAGCCTATTCGCCCATCTGGGGATTTCTTTACGGGTGGACGGTATTTCTAGTGATCCAAACCGGCTTCATCGCCGCCGTATCGGTGGCTTTTGCAAAATACCTTGGCGTTTTTTTTCCGAGCTTGTCGGAAACCAACGTAATATTTTCCGTCGGAAATTTTTCCATGAATTCCGCGCAAGCCGTCGGCATTCTCAGTATAGCTCTTTTAACAGGCGTCAATATTTTCGGCGTGCGGATCGGCGCGCTGGTGCAAAACATTTTTACGATTACAAAAGTCGGTGCGTTATTAATATTGATCCTGCTGGCTTTTACGATCGGCCACGGTTCGTTCAGCCATTTCACTCCGGTCTTCACTCCGAAAGTTAATGAAGCCCTCCAGATGAGTTTTTTTGCGGCGTTCGCGGTCGCCATGTCCAAGGCCTTATTTGCTTACGATGCATGGAACTCGGTTACGTTTACGGCCGAGGAGATCAAGAACCCGCAGAGGACTTTACCGCTGGCCCTGATCCTGGGTACGGGCGTGACAGGTTTGGTATACACGCTCACGACCATGGCTTATATGTATATGGTGCCGATCGATAAAATGGCGGCTATTCCGGACGGGCGTATCGCGGCAGAAACGGCTCAACTTATTTTCGGTTCATTCGGCCTCGTATTCATTGTCGTTGCGATCGTGATCTCCACATTCGGCTGCAACAACGGGCTCATTCTTTCCGGCGCGCGCGTCTACTATGCGATGGCCAAAGACGGATTATTCATTCAAAGCGTCAAACGTATTCATCCGAAATACAAGACCCCTGTCCTTGCGCTGATCTATCAGGGTATATGGGCCTCGCTGCTTACGTTGAGCGGAACCTACAGCGATCTATTGACGTACACGACTTTCGCCTCCCTCATTTTCAATACGATGACGGTGATCGGCATTTTTATTCTCAGAAAAAAATTACCGAACCTCGAACGCCCTTACAAGGCCTGGGGCTATCCCTTCGTACCTGTGATCTATATTCTCATTTCAACCGCCTTCATCATTTACATCTTTATCGGCGATATGCGCAATTCGGGCATGGGATTGATCATTGTCCTCGCAGGCATTCCATTCTATTGGTATTGGAATAGAAAATCCACAAGAACCGCTCCATAATTTTCAATTTAATTGCATGTCCCAGCCGCAAGAATCATGGGGAAGCCGCACAGGCCTGATCTTAGCCATGGCGGGTAATGCCGTGGGCCTCGGCAATTTCCTGCGCTTTCCCGTTCAAGCCGTGCAAAACGGAGGCGGAGCGTTCATCATCCCGTACCTGGTCTCGTTTCTGTTGATGGGCGTGCCTTTGCTTTGGGTGGAATGGTCGATGGGCCGTTATGGCGGAAAATCCGGCTGCCACACCGCGCCGTTTATTCTGGATAAAATGGGAAATCGGCCGGTGTACAAATATTTCGGCGCCGTCGGGATGTTCGCGACGATGGGCGTAGCCGCTTATTATCTTTATATCGAATCGTGGACGCTCGGGTATACCTGGTATTCGGTAACGGGAAATTTTTTCGGCATGTCGGAAAATGAAGTAAATGACTTTTTCACCCGGTACGCTGATCTGGGTTCGGGCCTCATTAGTTTTTCTCCCATCGCGATCTTTTTTCTTCTGATCACATTAATTTTGAACATATGGATCTTATCCCAGGGGCTAACCAAAGGCGTGGAACGCGCCTCGAAAATCGGGATGCCGCTGCTGCTTTTTTTTGGAATCGTTCTCGCTCTGCGTGCCGTCACGCTGCGAGAAGGAACCGCCGGTGCGCATTACGATTCACTTGCCGGATTAAATTTTTTGTGGGAACCGCATTTCGACTCTCTGTCCGATCCGAAAATCTGGCTCGCTGCCGCCGGCCAGATATTTTTTACGCTGTCGGTAGGCAACGGCAGCATATTATGCTATGCCTCGTACGTGAAAAGCCGTGAGGATATTGCACTGAACGCGATGTCGGCGGGATGGATGAATGAATTTGTCGAGATCGTTTTGGGCGGAGCCATCATCATCCCGATCGCCGCGGGGTATATGGGTTTGGACTGGGTGAAAGCGCACGCAAGTTTTCTGATGGGCTTTCAGACCATGCCCTATTTGTTTCAGCAGTGGGGGCCGTTCCTGTCGGCGGTCGGCGGCGTTCTGTGGTTCGGCCTGCTGTTTTTTGCCGGCATTACGACCTCGCTGGCCATGGGCTCGACGTGGAGCTCGTTCTTGGGAGATGCGTTCGGGTGGTCGAGGAAAAAATCGGCCTACTCTTTCGGATTGATCATTCTATTACTTGCGGCGCCGTGCGTTCTTTTTTTTCAAGCCGGCGTGTTTGACGAATATGATTTCTGGGCAGGAACGGTGGCGCTGGTGCTTTTTGGATTTATCGAAGTCATTTTGTTTGCCTGGGTTTTTGGGATCGAAAAAGGATGGAGCGAAATTACGGAAGGCGCCGAGATCAACGTACCGGTGATCTATAAATTCATTATTAAGTACGTTACACCCTTATTTATCGGCGTCATTCTTGTCGGCGCGGTTTTTAATCCGGATAATTCCGATTGGTTAAGGGCTTTTCAAACGCTGACTTCACAGGGACATTGGCCTTTTGCGGCCAACAGTATGGTGAATCGCGTGCTGCACCTGCACATCGAGGACGTAAGATGGTTCGTGGACGGCCAGCCGACGAAAATGTTTATTACCGATAGTACGAGATTCTTTCTTATAGCCGTTTTTTTCTCTCTGTGTTTCCTGATCAAAAAGGCTTTTGATAAAAAGGATCACATAATTAAATCATGAGCACTTCCGCATTCATAACGATGCTGATCATCGGGATCGCCGTAACGGCCGCAACGATTTATTTTTTTTGGAAAGTCCTGAGATCCGGCCGATAATACCAATTATCTTCTTGTGGAAGCTTTCAGGAAAGTCTATATTCGTGGCGGTTCAACGTAGGTAAGGAAGGCGCGATTTGAATTTAGGATATATCATTAAAGAAGGATTCAGCGGATTGAGGCGCGCGACCTTATCGAGTGTCGTGGCCGTGACGATCATCTGTATCGCGCTGAGTCTTTTGAGCTTTTTCGGCATGATCACTTATAATATTTCGCACGTGATCGAGGACATCCGCTCGCGCGTGGAATTGGAGGCGTTTTTAGATAAAGCCCAGGACGCGGAATCATCCAATAAAATTCAGCAAGCGCTTCTGCGGATCGACGGCGTTGAATCGGTCAATTTTATTTCCAAATCCGACGCGGCAAAAATTCTCAAGTCGGTCATGGGCGAAAACGATATTTTCGATCTCGTCGGAAGTAATCCGCTTCCGGCGTCCTTTAAGATCAAACTCAAACCGGAATTCCGTAATCTGATCAATGTTAATGAAGTGGCGCAGCAGATCGAAAAAATTGACGGGGTCGAAGAAGTCAATTATCAGAAAGAACTGCTGCGCATCCTGGACGAAAAGGTCGATACCTATAATTACATCAGCTTGGGGCTGGGCTGTTTCGCCGCTCTGGCGGCGGTCTTTATGATATCGAATACGATCAAACTCACCATTTATGCGAACCGCGATCTTATCAAAACGATGAAACTGGTCGGCGCGACCAACGCGTTCATTGCAAGCCCGTTTTTGGTTGAAGGTATGATTCAAGGGTTTCTTGGCGGCGCTCTGGCGGTGACTCTTTCATATTTTGCAATGAAGGCGGCCAAACGTTATGTATTAAACAGTCTGGTCATCAGTTACGAAATTTACGCGGTCGTCATTTTGTTCGGGGTGTTCCTCGGATTCCTCGGCAGTTATGCGGCGGTCCGCTTCTTTCTGAAAGAACGCATCAGCGACATGTAATTCACTTTTCCGCCCGGAATCGCGTTGACAACGCAGTGTCAAGTCGTTATAGCGGAAAAATTTTCATTTTGTCAATACGAAGCGCTGAAGTATCGCGGAATCGTATTCCGCGTGAGTAGCTCAATCGCGGATTGCGAATCCGCGATACAAAAATCCAGCCTCGTGTTAATAAGTGTGACTCCTCACGGCATCGAAACCTTTTCAATACAGCGTACGGTATCACGGGCGATGAGCAGTTCTTCATTCGTCGGAATGACCCAGAGTGCAGGAGACGAATTTTCCTCAGAAAATATTCCTTCTTTCCCGCCGGTAAGACCTTTATTCTTTCCTTCGTTGACTTTGAATCCGAAGCAATCCATCCCGTCGCAGATTTTAGCGCGGATGCGGTCGGAATTTTCGCCGATCCCGCCGGTGAATAGGATCGCTTGCGGTGAACCGACCACCGGGATGTATGAGCCGATATATTTTCTTATGCGGTAACAAAATATTTCAATGGCCAGTTTCGCCCGCCGGTCGTCGTGTTCGTCCGCCTCTGCAATGATCTCACGCATGTCATTCGTTAGCCCTGAAATACCGAGAAGCCCTGATTGTTTGTTCAGAATGGACTCGACGTCCGCCAGCGAGCAGCCTTCTTTGTGCGTTATATAATCAATGACCGCGGGATCTACGTCTCCCGAGCGCGTGCCCATCACGAGCCCTTCCAGCGGGGTCAAACCCATGGACGTGTCGACGGAATTACCGTTTCGAATGGCGCAGATGGAACATCCGTTGCCCAGATGCAGCGAAATGACATTGACATTTTCCCTGGGCATGCCGGTGAGCGTGCGGTACCGGTATGATACATAACGGTGCGAAGTGCCGTGAAATCCGTAGCGCCGGATCTTATATCGTCGATACATCTGATACGGAATAGCATACAGATACGCGTGCTCCGGAAGCGTGTGATGAAAAGCCGTATCGAATACGGCCACTTGAGGGACGGTGTTCCCGAAGATATCATTGACGGCGTAGATGCCCTTTAGATTCGCCGGATTGTGAAGCGGCGCAAGTTCAATGCAATCTTCAATTTCACGTACGATGCCGTCGTCTAATAGCACGGAGTGGTTAAACTTTTCGCCGCCATGAACCACACGGTGTCCGACCGCATGAATGTCTTTCAGCGATTTGATATTCGGGATATTGGTTTCTTTGGATATGATCCATTTGACGATTTTGTCTATCGCCATTTTGTGATCCCGCATCGGCGCTGTGCTTTTTATCGGCGGGCTGCCTTCGGCATTAAGGGTGATGATGGACTCGCTTCCGACGCGCTCGATCATTCCGGAGGCCAGCTTCTTATCAGCGTTCCCGGCAATTAATTCCAAATCGGTTTCAATGACTTGAAACTTCACCGATGAACTGCCCGTGTTTAAGACAAGTATGTTCATGATAACTCCACAAATCGTTAGGATTAAGGTAAGCATTATTTGGTAAAAAATAAATGACAATGGTCAGGTCCGGTTATTCGGCCAATGTCTGCCGAATGATGTTCCCAGGCCTTCAAAAAATTAGCTTTTTTTCTTGCTTTTAAATGTAAAATCTTGCAGATTCGGCGGCAAATGGAAATTCATTCATTTAATATACATTCATTTAATGTAAGGAGTAGAGTAATGCTGAAACGTATGTTGTTACTGGGCGCGGCACTGAGTCTCGTATTGGGATGCGGGAAAAAAGGCGGCCTCGATGAATTCACGCGCCTCGCCGGAACGATCAAAGAGAAGAACCAGGAAATCGGTAAGATGGACCTGGAGATCCGTGACGCCGTTCATAAATTCAATATGAACCGCAAAGCCGATGAACAGATCGTTTTGCCGGATAGTCTCATGGGCATGAACAAAGACCAATTGAAACTGGTTCAGACTATGGTGGACAAGGAACAGGACTTGACCTACCGCGGTTTGCTGACGCAGATTGTCGACAAGAACAAGCAAATTGAAAAAGTAAGCTCCGATCTGGAAGACCTTAAAGCGAAATTGCCGAAACCGGTCGTGGTGAAAGCCGGTGACACCCATTACAGAATTGCGGCGAATTTCCTGAAAGAAAAAAATGTACCGCAGGAAAAGATCATTCAGTTACTGGAAGAAACGCTCCTCGCGGATGAGCTGATGGATGGATTCAATGTCTGGCTGTATTACAACGACGATGTGTTCGGAACGTTTGTCACGCAGGGCTCGGTGAAAATCTCTCCGAATCGCTTTAAGCGGATCATTCGCAAGCAGCAGCTCGATGTTGCGGTTTCAAGCGCGGTGAAAGCGGCGACGCAAAAAGACTCTACGGCGCAAAAAGACTCCGTTTCCGTGAAGTAACATTTTTCAGAAGATGAAAAATTAAAGGCATCCTGAATTTCAGGATGCCTTTTTTATTGATATAATTCCGAATGGCGATGGGAATCTGGGTCCGTTTCTCAATCCTCAGAATGTCTTCTTCCCTCCCGTTTCCACGTACTTGCTTTTCCTGAATGATCGGACATCGCAGCCAAGTTCGCCTGTTGAGTTTTCTTCCTCACATAATCGTAGACGGCTGCGGCGACGGCGGCCATTTTTTCTTCTTTGTATTTTAATTTATCGGGTGAAAATTCCTGAGCAACAAATCCCGTATCAAAATTCCCGCGGATAAAGTGTTGGTTTTCCATAACGAACAAACAGAAAGGAATCGTCGTTTCCACGCCGACAATCGCGTATTCTTTCAGCGCGCGCGTCATTCGCCGGATGGCTTCCGGGCGGTCTTTGCCCCAGGCCACAAGCTTCGAGATCATCGGATCGTAATATATGTGAATCGTATCGCCTTCAAAAATGCCGCTATCCTCGCGAATGCCGGGTCCGTAAGAGGGTTCGAGATGTTCGATTTTTCCGATGGACGGCGCGAAATTATTTTCGCAATCTTCCGCATAGATACGGCATTCGACGGCGTGGCCATCGATGACAATATCTTCCTGCTTGAACGAAAGCGGCTCGCCGGAAGCGATGCGGATCTGTTCTTTGACCAGATCCAATCCGGTCACCATCTCCGTAACGGGATGCTCCACCTGCAGCCGTGTATTCATTTCTAAAAAATAAAAATTCTTATCGGCATCCACGAGAAATTCGAGCGTGCCGGCGCTGAAATAGTTTGCTTCACGCGCCAAAGCAACTGCGGATTCACCCATGCGCTTGCGGAGCTCGGGGGTGACAATGGACGAAGGCGCCTCCTCAATTACTTTTTGATGGCGGCGCTGGATGGAGCATTCTCTCTCTCCCAGATAAACGATGCGGCCGTACTGATCACCGAGAATCTGAATCTCGATGTGCCGCGGCTTCGTGACATATTTTTCGATATATACGGTATCGTTCCCAAACGCCGACCGGGCCTCACCTTGCGCGCGCTCGATGGCTTCGTCCAGTTCGGAAAGCCTGGTCACGACACGCATACCCTTACCGCCGCCGCCCGCCGCCGCTTTAATCAGAATTGGAAAGCCGACGGATTCGGCAATGGCTATGGCCTCCTTCCTATCTTTAATTCCCTCTTCGGTTCCCGGAACCGTCGGCACGCCGCATTTTTTTGCCAGTTTCCTCGCTTCCATTTTGTTGCCCATCATGGCCATCGATTCGGCTGAGGGTCCGATAAATAGGATCCCGTGGTCATGAACGCGCTTCGCAAAATCACCGTTCTCGCTTAAAAAACCGTATCCCGGGTGAATAGCGTCGGCGTTCGATTTTTTAGCCGCATCCAGAATGTTCTCCATCACCAAATAACTCTTCGCGGATGGCGACTCGCCGATGCCGTAAGCTTCATCCGCCAAGCGCACATGCGCGGCGGTTCGATCGGCATCCGAAAAAACGGCCACGCTCTCAATACCCATCTCGCGGCAAGCGCGGATGATACGAACAGCGATCTCGCCTCGGTTGGCAATCAGGATCTTTTTGATAGGTCTTTTAACCGGGCTCATTTACGAACCATGTTTTGTATGAGCGTTTATTAAATTTTCAATGGAACGTCTGACGCGAAACTAATTCTGTATGATCGCGCCCTTTTCAATGTTGATGATCCGTTTGGGAATCTGTTTTACGACTTCATGATCATGCGTCGCCATGATAACCGCCGTTCCTTGCTCATTGATTTTCAACAGCAACTGCATGATCTCCATGGACGTTTCCGGATCGAGATTACCGGTCGGTTCGTCGGCGAGAATGACGATCGGATCATTGACCAGCGCACGCGCAATAACGACGCGCTGCTGCTCGCCGCCGGATAATTCGTACGGCATCCGGTTTTTCTTATTCGACAATCCGACTTCCGCCAGCACTTTCATTACTTTTTTCGGAATTTCGTTTTTTGGCGTGTCGGTGACGATCAAAGCGAATGCGATATTGTCATAAACGGAACGGTCGCGCAGCAGGCGAAAATCCTGAAATACGATGCCGAGCTGGCGGCGAAGAAACGGGATCTCTTTCTTCTTTATATTAACGGAGGAAAACTCCCCGATGGTCATGGTGCCGCGCGTCGGAAAGAGGTCCATATATAGAAGCTTCAGCAGAGTGCTTTTACCGGCGCCGCTGGGCCCCACCATATAGATAAATTCGCCCGCGCCTATATTCACCGTGACGCTATCCAGACTCATCCGTCCTTGGTATTCGACGGTGACGTCTTTAAGTTCGATCATGCGTTACTTGCCTCCCTGTTTCGCGATAAACGCCTGGGCATATCCCAATCCTTGTAACAGTTTTTTCAGATCTTCCGCCTGTTTTCTGTCTTCATAACCGCCCACCCAGACTTTCCAGGATTTGTCCGCTTGCTGGATTTGAACTTTCTCCTTTTGCTTGGATTCCAATTCGGTTTTTAATTTCTGAGCGGCATTTTCACTTTGAAGCGCGCCGACCTGAACCCAGAATAAATTTTCGGAAGGCGCATATACACCTTTCATTTCGTGTACCCATGAATCGGAATAACCCGCCTTAAGGTACTGTGCTTTCGCTTTTTCCGCTTCGTCATGCGTCGCGTAATTTCCGACCCAGACTTTCCACAATCCCGATTCTTTGTCATTGATCATATAGACTTCGTCGTTCGGAACTTCCGTTAACAGCTTAGCATAATTCTTTTGCGCGTTCACCACGCTGCCGGCAAAGACCTGCACGCGGAATTTGGCTTTTTGATTGGGAGGAACCTCGTTGTAGTCGATCGGATGCAGTTTAATTTGTTCTTCATTTTTGATTATCGCCGTATCCTTAACGATATATTCTTCATTCGGCAGTTTTTCATCGGCAAGAAGATCCAGTTTCTTATTCTTGTTTCTTTCGGACTGCTCCAGCGTTTTTTTAAAGTCCTCGTCCGATTTCGCCGTTGTCTTTGTTGCTGTACATCCGCTGATGAGAAAAGTGAACAGCGCAGCAGTGAGAAGTGTTCTTAACATGGGACTCCTTATTTATAAAAATTATTTGAATTTATTTCTTACACGTATCACACGGACATTTCTCACGCAGATACGCATAAGAAAAAATCCCCGTATCATGTCCGTCCGACCACAGGAATCGTAAGGCATACCGCCCGACCTCCTCCACGCTCTGCATCTCAAGGCTGCGGAAATTATCCGGATCCAATTTTATTGCCTCGCCGCCGTGTTTGGTCATATCGCAGTTCGCGCACGGACAGATCGAGCGCATGAAAGCGAACGTGTATTCGCTTTTATGTTCATCGCCCCAAAGAATCGAGACTCTTTTATTCGCCCTGTCCGCGGTGATATCCAGGGCCGTTTGTTCTTTTATTTGCATACCTGCCTTATGAAGTCGATCGTTTCCCGTTGAACCGTTGTTTTATCGTAATCTACCGTTGCGATGTGATAGCTGTTCTCCAAAACGATTTTCTTTTTTACCGCCGACGCGACGGAGTCAAAAATCAAATTCTGGTTTCTGAAATCAAATGTGTGGTCTTCCCGCGCGTGAATCAATAACACCGGCGCTTCAACTCCGGAAATGCGTTGACGTAATCGGGCCAACAGTTTTTGCAATTCGTGAATACTCCGAAGGGGCATGAGATCGTAATGCACTTCCGCTCGTTTGGCCTCCGGATCTTTGACATCAGGTCCGCCGGTTTTTTTTTGAAAACGGTAAAAATACTTAACGAAAGGAACGAAAAATAGTTGCCTATCGAATAACCGGATTCCTGATGAAATCGTTATCACGCCGTTTACGGCGTGATACGTTGATGCATAGAGGCTCAGACAGCCGCCCATGGATTGTCCGCACAAGAATACTTTCTGATAATGTTTTCTTAGTTCCAGCAATTCATTTTCTACCGCGCCGTACCAGTCCGTCCATTTCATTTTTTCCATGTCCAGCGGTGTGGTGCCGTGTCCGGGGAGCAGCAGGCCTTTCGCATCGAAGCCCGCTTCAAAAAGCTTTTGCCCCAATTCCCGCATGGAATGCGGTGAAGAAGTGAACCCATGGATCAGCAAGACTGCTGTGGACGGTCGGGGAGCGGATTGAAAATAAAACGGTTCGGCGCCTTGCACTACAACCATCGGGTTCCTCGTGCCTTCCGGAGCGCACACCATCTCCAACGGCAGTCTTGGGAGATCATTAATTGAACTTCTCTAATTTCGTCAAAATTCCAGACACGTCGAATCCTTCGACCGTTCCAGTGGCGGCGAGCTTGTCTATGAGTTTTCGAATCCCGTCAATGGCCCCGGTAACGCTTTTTATGGTCTCAGGAGTAATAGGTGCCGTCCCATCCTTGACGGCCTTGAATCGGTCCTCGAGCGCGCGGCCGATCTCTTCGATCGGCGTCAATCCCATCATACGCGCGGCGCCCTTCATACTGTGCGAGGTCCGGTGCAGCAATTCAATAGCCGCCGGGTTGGTTGGGTTTTTTTCTATTTCCAATATTTTTGCGGTCAGGGTTGACAGGTGTTCGGCGCTCTCGTCCTTGAACACCGCCATAATTTCGATCATTTCTTCTTTGGATAATTCCATGGGTACTCTACGATGGCTGAATAAATTTGATTAATGTAAACTTTTAGTTTCAAAACATCAATTGCAAAAAAGAAGAATCGTTTGGCATGTTCGGAGAATTATTCTAAATTGTCGTATCGTCCCCTAACCTCCGGAAGCGTTATGGTTTTGTCAAAAATTGTCCTGGCAACCGGTAATCAAAAGAAGATCAATGAAATAAAGGCCATTCTGCATGACGTTCCGGTTGAATGGCATACGCTTTCTGAATTTGCGCCGATACCGGAGGTCGACGAAGACGGGAAGACCTTTGCAGAGAACGCATTGAAGAAGGCGCGCAGCGCTTATCAATTCACAAAAATTGCCGCGCTGGGAGACGACTCGGGGTTGGAAATTGACGCGCTGGGCGGCCGGCCGGGACTATTCTCGGCACGCTACGCCGGTGAACATCACAACGATAAAAAGAACAACGCAAGAGTTCTAATGGAACTGGCCGGTGTCCCTGACAAGAAAAGAACCGCACGGTTTCGCTGCGTTCTGGCTCTGGTCGGTCCGGACGAATCCGGAAAATATGCCGAAATTCTTTTTGACGGAGCGTGCGAAGGGTTGATTATCCAAGAAGCGCGCGGTACGGGTGGCTTCGGTTATGATCCGATCTTTTTGGTTCCCGAATACGGCAAGACATTTGCCGAATTGGAACCGGAGATCAAAAACAAAATGAGCCATCGCGGGCGGGCATTGGAGCAATTCAAAAGGTGGATGATACATGAAAAATAAATGGTTCATCATCGCCGTATACGTGGTTGTTAATTGCCGTTTCACTTTCTCTCAGAACAACATTATCACGAGTTTGCCAACGAAGGATTCCGTCGTGGCGTTGACGTTTGACGCCTGCGAAACGATCACGCCGTCGTATATGGATTCGACCGTCTTACGCTGTCTTCTCGAAGAAAAAATTCCTTTTACGCTTTTCGCCTCCGGCAAATTTGCCGTGCGAAACAGAGATGAGTTGAGGCAATTGTCGCAATTGGATTTTGTGGAGATCGAAAACCATTCCTATAATCACATGCAGCACATGGAAGAACTGGATGCGAAGGCGTTTGCCGACGACGTCCGCCGCAACGAAGATACGCTGATATCTATAACCGGAAAAAGACCGAAATTTTTCAGATTTCCCGGCGGCAATTACGATGAAAATAGTTTGAAAACCGCGGAAGAATTAAATTACAAAGTGGTACATTGGAGCTTTGAAAGCGGCGACCCGGGTACCGAAGTTACGCCGGATCATCTTATCGAATGGGTTTTATTGAAAACGAAACAGGCTAGCATTCTTATTTTTCACATCAACGGCCGCGGATACAGCACCGGCAGAGCATTGCCTAGAATCGTGGAGTCTTTAAAAAAGAGGGGATATCGGTTTGTAAAGCTGGCAGACTATATAAATTAAGAATTAAGAATTAAGAATTAACTTATGACCGTTAACTGCTGAATGCTGATCGCTGACTGCTAACTGACAACTGATAACTGCTAACTGATAACTGACAACTATTCTTCCTTGTCCCAATTTATCTTACCGAGCATCGTTCCCATCATGTCCTTGTAACTTACGCTTGCCTCGAGCCAGTCTTTGCTGAGGGAAGAATTTTGGTGCAGCCCTTCCAGGACAAATTCCATCGCCGAAGCCAGTTCCATTTTATTGGATTCATTCACTTTCATGTATTTTACCGCGACCTCTTTCAGAGTCGGTACTTGCATAAGCCGGTCATAGTACTCTTTGAACGGCATATCGTTCGAAAGATCCATACGATGACCGCTTGCGAACCACGTGAGAACGGGCTGATACATCGTCATATCTTTCTTGGAAAGCGGATCGGGGAGATAATTCTTAAAAACAACCTTAATAGCGCGTCCGATCAAAACCTTAGCTACGTTGGCCATGCCTTGTTGTTCGCCTTCATAAACTAACTCCACTTTTCCAGTGATGGATGGAATCAAATAGTACAGATCGCAAATACGCGGAAACGGTTTCGGCTCATCGTGCAGGATGCACCGGCCTTCCGCCGTACTGATCAGATTCTCCAAACACGAAATCGTGAGACGCGCGCTGACGCCGGATTTTTGGTCAATGAATTCGCTCGCCCGCGCCTGAAACGCGATGTGTTCGACAATTTCCTTGAAATAAGCCGGGAGTGGAACTTCCGGCAAATCGCGTTTCTGCCAGGCCTCTTGCTCGGTAATTGCCATGGCATCCTCGACGCGGAGCGGGTAATGCGTCAGAATCTGTGAATCAATGCGGTCTTTGAGCGGAGTAATGATATTACCGCGGTTAGTATAATCTTCAGGATTGGCGGAGAACACCACCAAAATATCCAACGGAATCCTGATATTAAATCCACGGATCTGGAAGTCTTTTTCTTCGAGAATATTGAACAGGCTCACCTGAATTCGCGGCTGCAGATCCGGCAATTCGTTGATGGCAAAGATGCCGCGGTTGCTGCGCGGAATCACGCCGAAATGCATGACGCGTTCGTCCGCGTAGTGAAGTTTCTGGGTCGCCGCCTTGATCGGATCAATGTCGCCGATGAGATCCGCTACGGTTACGTCCGGCGTAGCCAGTTTCTCGCCGTAACGTTCCTCGCGCCGGAGCCAGGAGATGGGCGTTTCGTCGCCATGCTTTTCCACCAGGTCCATCGCCACGCGGGAGATCGGGGCGAAGGGATTATCGTTGAGCGGTGCATCCCGGATGACGGGAATTTCCTCATCGAGCAGGTTTATCAAACTGCGCAGGATACGGGTTTTTGCCTGCCCGCGCAGCCCGAGCAAAATAAAATCGTGTTTGGATAAGACGGCGTGTACCAGCTCCGGGATTACCGTCTTTTCATAACCGATAATTCCGGGAAAGATATTTTCTTTTTCTTTCAATTTGCGGATCAAATTGCGGCGCAATTCATCTTTGACGGAAATGACCTTGTATCCGGATTTCTTCAGTTCGCCGATCGTTGCGGGTTTCGACATGAATGACCTTTCGAAAAAGTAATAGAAACGATAAAAATCTAATCACAACAAATTCCAATTGCAAACAGAAAACCGTTCCGGACGATGAATTCGTCCAAAACGGTTCGCATCATGGAAATAAAACTATTTACTCTTCGAAGTATCCGATCCGCCAAAAGGTACCGGTATCGTAGGAGGTACTTTGGAGTTCATTTCGTTTAGAATAGTTTCCGTCAAGTCCGATACAGGGTCCCCATACACGAGCAATCCTTGCACGGGCGTTCCTAAAATAACCGTGTACCCGTGATCTTTGCCGTACTTATTGATAAACGTACTGACGTCCTGAAAAATAGGTTCGAGCAGTTGCGATTGTCTTTGCGACACGTTCTGCTGAAGCGATTGTTGAAGCTGATAAAATTCGCTTTGCTTTTTTTGAAACCGGTCAATTTGAGGCGCCAGCGCTTGCGTGGTAAGGACTTCCGATTTTTTTTTTAAATCGGCGTCCATCGCCTGCAATTCAGCGTAGCGCGATTGCAGATCTTTTTGGGCGGTGGCCGATTCCTCATCAATTCGCCGCTGCACGGCCATCGCAGGTTTGTATTGCCCCAGTAATGCATCGGATTTGACGTAACCGACTTTAGCGCTGCCGCGGCTCTCTATCGCGCGTATGGTGATCAGCAAGTAGGCCGATCCTGCGAGCAGAACCATACAGGCTATCGCGGTGCCGTAAACAAGTTTTTTCATTTTTTCTTCGGACATTTCATACTCCTTGGGTTTATTGAATAACGTATTTCTTATGCTGCGCAGTAATGAGTTGACTGATGCTCATCAAAACCGGATACGCCTCCACGTCGTGCGCGATGCTATCGACCAGCGCGGATTTTACGGCGAACGCGCGCCGCTCGTCAAAAACGATGAATTTGAACCGGTTGCGGTCGAACAGCTCGATCAGCTGCGTTTGTAAGAATGGGTTTTCAAGAATCATTTGAATACCGTCTTTATCATAATCCGAGAAAACGATCCCGTGTTTCGCATAGGCATATTTTTTTGATCCTAAGACGATCGGCGCATAAAATTCAATATCCAGAGATTCGCGGATATCGATATGCGGGTTGACGATCGCCATCTTCAAAGGCTGACCGATGCGGACCGCAATCGTGACCAGCGCTCGCTCGCCAATCACCGTCTTCTTATCGGCGAATTCCTTTCCGAGATAAACGAGGGAAGTTCGAATTTCAGTTTTACCGTCGCGGATCGTATAACTGTAGCCGCGTTCGGTGATCCTTCCGTTGTGATGAAAAAATTCCCGCTGAAAGTGCGCCAGATTTGTTTCATTGTTAATGGAAGCGATCTTGAAAATATCGAGGACGTCGCGATCATCCAGCACAAGCGTCCAATACTTCCTTACAAAAAAACCAAGTACGATAACGACCGCCGCAAACGTGGTCAGAAGCCAGATGGCGTTAGTTTCTCCGCCGACCGCACGCGTAATCGTTTTGTATACGAGAAACAAGCCGGCGACGGTGGTCACGAAAATGAGAATATGGATGAGCCATTTTCTGAAAATCATGATCGGCCGTCAGGCTTTTTGCGGTTGATCCGTTTGTCCCTCGAAAGCCGTTTTACTTCCGAATTTTTTTTCCTCCCCGCGCAACAAACGTTTGATATTCTCGCGGTGCGTATAGTTGATCAAGATAGCGACGAAAAGACTGAACCAAAGCAAATAAGGCGAAATGGTATCGTGCAGGATATATTTTTGTGTAAAGACGGTTATGGCAAAGAGCCACGAACCCAGCACCGATCCGAGCGAGACATACCGGGTGATCATGAATACAATGACAAACAGCAAGAGGCACATTCCAACCTGGATCGGGGCAACGCCCAATACGCCACCCGCCATGGTCAAAACGCCTTTCCCGCCTTTAAATCTGAAGAATACGGTCCAAATATGTCCGGTCACCACGGCGACGCATGCGAGTATGCGAAGAAAGGTCTCATCCACAAACATGATATCCACCGATTCGTAAAAGATGGAGGTGATCACCATGGACGCGCAAAAACCTTTGGCCATATCGAACAGCGCGACCACCGAACCCCATTTGCCGCCGAGCAGGCGGATGGCATTGGTCATGCCGGCGTTGCCGCTTCCGACCGACCGAATGTCGACGCCTTTGACCAGGCGCGACAAAATGATGCTCGGCGAAATCGAACCGAGCAGATACGAGCATAATAAGATCAAACCCAGCGATATCATAATTTTGAGCGTTAAAGAATGGCACGAATTATACAAAAATCAAAATAGAAATTCAACTGATATCTTGCGTCCGATTCGGGAGAATCTGCGCTTGCATTTAATGGCGTTCTTAATTAATTTTTTCCGCATCCACGGTTAACGGTATGACAACACAAGATATTTATTATTTACTCCTGCTGTCTTCAATTTCGGGCATCGGGCATGCACGCCTCCGCACGTTGGTGAGCAAATTCGGTTCGCCGGAGAACGTTTTTTCGGCCTCGCTGCATCAGTTGCTTGCGACCGAGGGGTTCGACCGGAAAAACGCGGAAAAGATTTTAGATCCGGCGCAGCGCGATCCGAAATTCGTCGATGCGCAGCTGAAATTAATGGAACAGTACCGGACTAAAATCGTCACGCTGTGGGATGAAGATTATCCGGAGAATTTGAAGAATATTTTTGATCCGCCGGCTTACCTGTTCGTGAGAGGAACCCTGGCTGAAAGCGACCGTTATTCCCTGGCGATCGTCGGTACGCGCGAAAGTACCGCGTACGGAAAGCTCATGACCGAAACCATCGTGAAGGAACTGGCGCTGCGGGGAATTACGGTGGTCAGCGGACTTGCGCGCGGCGTCGATACCGTTGCCCATGCCGCGGCGCTCCGGCACGGAGGACGAACGATCGTGGTACTCGGATGCGGCGTGGATAGGATCTATCCGCCGGAGAATTTCAAATTGGCTATGGACATCATCGAACATGGCGCCCTGGTATCGGATTATCCGATGCATACCGCACCGGATGCGGTCAATTTTCCCGGAAGGAACCGTATTATCAGCGGATTGTCTTTGGGAACGCTTATCGTAGAAGCCGGCGACAAAAGCGGCGCATTGATCACGGCGGATTATGCGATCGAACAAAACCGTGAAGTGTTTGCCGTGCCGGGTAACGTGAACGTTCAACAGGCGAAGGGCCCCAATCGATTGATCAAGCAAGGAGCGAAATTGGTGGAAACCGTGGATGATATTTTAGCGGAGTTAGAAAGTAAACTCCTGCCGATCAAAAAAACGCCCGGCCTTCCGCAAGCGCTGCAATTGAATTTTCAGGAGCAGGTGATTTACGATTCCATTGCAGCCGAGCCGGCCCACGTGGATCAGATTTCGAAACTTTGTAATTTAACTATTGCCGAGACGCTGTCCTATTTGTTAAATTTAGAACTGATGGGTGCGGTCAAACAATTATCCGGAAAACACTTTGTACGAATGTAAATCGAGAGAGAGGACATGTGGCGAAAAAAGTCTTAGTGGTCGATGACGAAAGCACGGTAAGGGGACTCTTGAAGATCGTTCTGACAAAGGCGGGATTTGAAATCGATTTTGCCGAGGACGGCATCCAGGCGATAGAAAAGATCAGGTCTTTCAATCCGGATGTCGTCATCCTGGATACGAACATGCCCAACAAGAACGGTATTGAAGTATGCGCGGAAACCAAAGCTGCAAATCCTGCCAGGCCGAAGATCATTTTTCATACCGGCTCTTTGGAACAGTATAAGGCGAAGGCCGAGGCGGCCGGCGCCGACGCCACCTTTGCCAAGACCGGTATGGGCGGCATGGGCAAATTAGTGGATCTGATCAATTCAATGTGAATTCGCCGGTGTGAACAGGGAAACAGATTAGTCGCTGCAAAAAAAAACCGGACTCAATACATCAGCCCGGTTTTTTTATTTAGACTTCTTGATAGACTTTCCACGTCTTTAAGACCCGGGAAGTCACTACTATCACCCTTTCGGGAAATAACGGGAATAAATGGCATCGGTCAAGGCAATCGCTTCGCTTTGGTACGGATTGACTTCAAGGCGGTAAAAAGCATCTTCGATAATATTATTCGCGTCTTTCCAGCTGCGCACGGCGTTCAATTCGGTAATGAGCGCGAAAAACTCCGTGTCCTTTTTCTTAAATACTTTTTTGATGTACACCTTTTTATCTTTGTCTTCAATGAGCAAATTGAGATCTACGAGCACTTCCGCCTGTCCGATTTGCCTGGCCATATGATCCGCCAATTGATCCGCGGTGCTTACCCCGGCCTCTGCGGGTTTCTTTTCTTCCACGGCCGGTTTGACCTCTTTCTTAACTTCCGGCATCGGCGGCTGAGGCGGCAGGACAATATCTTCATCTTCTTCTTCCTCGAAGAACGAATCCACACTGGCCGTCTCCGTTTCTTCTTCCTTGAATTCTTCAATCTGTGAGATCAGGCTGGACAGATCTTTGGTGGAAACGACTTCTTTTTTCTCTTCGTATTTCGCAACCGCTTCCTTCACCGGAGCGGGCTTCGCGGCTGCTTTCGGTTCGACGTCGCCGGTTTCAAGGAAGGATTTGAACATAGCTTCCAGTTGCCCGGCGCTGATCTGATCTTTCTTTTTTGACTGCGCGTTTTTCATCGCATTCACATATTCGGGCAAATTGCGATCCTGATAGGCGTTAACCAGGATCTCCGTATCGATCATGTCGCTTTGCTTGTCGCGTCCCAGGTTCAAATACCCGACGATGACGGCGGCGACGTTGGCGGCCGATGCCGTTTTATTCTGTGAAAGCGCTTTTTCATCGAGCTGCTGAATGAAATTCTTGAACTTGGCGCGCGAGATGGTTTCCATCGTGTTGGATTTGAAATATTGCTCCAGCGCTTTGTAGTAGTACTCGTAATCCAGGAAATATTTCATCGAGTCCATGACTTCCGCCGGCGTAATGACGTCGTCGTCGCGGTAAATAAACTGCACCATCGTGCGCTCGGGCTGAATGAGAAAGTTGGACTGCAATTTCACCGCCTGTTCGAGAACCCGATGCAGCTTGGCGCGATGAAAGATCGCCGTGTTCTTAAGTATTTCATACAGCTCGTCGAATTTCTTTCGCACTTCCGGCATGTCGTAATTAAACCGTCCGGACGAAAGGAACATCGAAGATTCTTCGCGGATCCATTTTTCAGACTCGCGATCGAAGTAATTTTTTATAAAGCTCGGAATATCACGTTTTTTCAAATCTTGCAGTGAAATGCTGGGTTCCCTCCCCAGGATTTTCTTATCGAGATTGAGTGTGATATTATCTATTTCGGCAATGACCATAACCAACTCCTACCTGGTTGAAGTGAGACCGTATATTATTAAATTAAACAAAATAAACAAAAAATTACAATTCGATTTCCAAACCTTCTTTTGCGCCGAAACACTCAATGGCCGCATTTTTCGATTTCAGAATTTTACGAACTTCTTCCACGATAGTATCGACAAACGCGTCGTCGTGTCCCGGGTCGTGATGATATATCGCCAGGCGTTTCACCTGCGCTTTACACGCGACCTCCGCGACGTAATCGTACGGCGAATGACCCCAGCCCACTTTAGTCTTGTATTCGTCCGGCGTGTATTGGCAATCGTGGATCAGCAGATCCGTGTTTTTCGAAAATTGCACGACACGGTAATTGTTATTGCCTTTGTATTTCATGTCCGCGTATTCGGGATTATCGGACTCCTGAATCGGATAGGGCTCATTGTCGCTGACGTACACGACCGATTTACCGCCGAATTCCACACGATACCCGAGCGCAAATCCGGGATGATTCAAATAAATGGTTTCGACCTTTGCGCCGGCGATCTTGAATTTGCCTTCGTAAAGCCGTTTGAAGCCTATCGAGGCGGGCATATCGCCGAGTTCGATCGGAAAGTACGCGCTCTTCATCTGATCGGTGATGATCTGATCCAATTTGATGTCGGCGTCTTCGCAGCCGCAAACCACGAATTTATTTCCGGGTATGAATGCGGGAATGAAAAACGGAAATCCCTGAATGTGATCCCAGTGGGTATGGCTGATGAGAATGATCGCTTCGATCGGTTTTTTCCCGCGCTTCATCAGATCATTGCCCAGCACCCGGATGCCGGAACCCATATCGAAAATGATCATATTATTGTCGTCCAGCGTCAGTTCGCCGCACGCCGTATTGCCGCCGTAACCGACGGTCTCGGCGCCCGGCGTCGGAATCGAACCGCGCACGCCCCAGAATTTATATTTCATTTAATCCTCTGATTTTGAAATGTCTCAGCCAAACTCAACGTCCGCATCAACCGGAACAGGCTATCCTTCTAAAACTTTATTGACCGTCTCTACTAACTTGTCTGTATTGACCACTTTTTCCAAATACGCATCCGCGCCGTACCGGAAAGCTTTTTTCTTGTCCGCCTCATACATCTTGGCGGAATAGATAATGATCTTTATTTTTTTCAATTCCGGGTCGTCCTTAACCTGTTTGCAGATAGTGAGCCCGTCGACTTCCGGCATCATGATGTCGAGTAAGAGCAAATCAGGTTTTTCCTTACGGATCAGATCCATCGCAGTAGAGCTCTTGATGCTCGTGAGGACATCGAATTGTCCCGCATGTTCCAGCGTCTTGGACGTAATTGCAATTTCCAGCTTGTCATCGTCTATAATCACAATTTTTTTTTTCATATTCAAGCCGTTTTTCTAAGTGTTAAGAACTTGATGAATCGCATCCATTAATTTACTCGATTCAATGACCTTGGAAATATAAGCATCCGCGCCGAGCCTTAAAGCTTTTTTCTTGTCGACGTCAAAAATTTTGGCGGAACAGATGATAATTTTAATATGTTTCAGGTCCGCCGCACTTTTGACCTCTTTACAGATCGTAAACCCGTCCACTTTGGGCATCATGATATCGAGCAGGATCAGGTCCGGCATTTCCCGGCGGATCCACTCTATCGCACCGGCACTGTCCGAACCGGAAACGACGTCAAATTTTCCGATCTGGCTCAGGAGTTTGGTCGTGACCATTAAAAAATCATCGTCATCGTCGAGAAGGAGGATTTTTTTGTTCATGGATTCTTAGGTCTCGATCTCTCCACGTTCTCTCCAACAAGGAAACGGACGAGTGAGTTCACATGTTTTCAAGGACTACATTTGCCGGTCATCGGCGGCATCATTGACATGATCATAAGCCGGCGTAAATACAGCCGCCCAATATAGGCACGCGCGGTACGAATTTCAAGAAAAAAAGAGTTTGGGCCTGGATTTACGGGGACGGGGTGGGCAAGACGAATTTTGCATTGCCGATATTCTTCCCCGGGCTCGAACCGAAAACGACGACGTAGGTATAATCGGAAGATTTGTTTCCGGCCGGAATAGAAAAGGTGTGTGCGCCGGAATAGTTTGAGGCCAGGCTGCCCACGAGAATTTTTTTGGTGGCGGCGTTCAGATCTGCGGCGCCATTATTATCCGAGAGCCAAAATTGAATCGTGCCCGATACTCCCGATACCACAAAGTCATTGTGTATGTCTAACGTTTCCTGGAGGCTTGAGAGATCCTGCAACACGTCGATCTGGCCGAACATGGTGACGCCGTCCTGGCCGGTAAATCCGCCGATCCAAAGGGTCTTTGTCGTCGGTCCGCTAATTATCGGGCCGCCGGAAGCAATCGGGCCGCTATCTGAACACGATAGAATAGATAGCATTAGAATTGAAACCAAGTGCTTCATTGCTGTCGCCGTTTCGATTCGCAGGTAGATTTCAGGTCAGCTATATATATGTTGCCGCTCCGGAAACTAGATTTCCACGTTGTGCGTATTGCGCAATTTTTGGATGTTCTGAACGGCTTGACCGACGGATTTGGGGCGTACGAGTAAATAGCGTTGTGTGTAACAAGTGGTCCAGCAGCCTTCGCATTTGGCATATTCGTCGAGACGCTGACGGTATTCGTAACCGGAAAAAATTTCTTTCAAACTTTGACGGAATACATTGCCGATGGAATTGCCTTTGCACAGATGCACGTCGCCGTTTTCCATGATCGTCGTGCGCGTGGAAAGGTATTTCGATTCGACGAAAGGGCACCAGTTCAAATTCGGATTGGCGATGTACGGCTCGATGCCCTCGAGGAAGGAGTTCAAATTCATGACGTCCGGGTTGCCTTTGAGAAATTTCACCAACTTACTCAGGCGTTCGCCGGAATGGAGCACCATGTCGTCATTGTAGCGCGTGGAGAACGTCAGCGTGTGGTACAATCCGATCGTGGATTTCCAGCCGAGACTTTTCACGTGCGCGATAATGTCGGGAATCTGTTCGATATTCCTGTCGCTGATCACCGTATTCGCATACAGCAGAGATTTTTTGCGGGATTTCTTCTGAATGTCGCGCCGCATATCGGAGATCATTTTCATGCGCTCGGTGACCACTTTGTCGAAATTTTTCACGCCGCGCAATTCATCCCCGATCTCGCCGAACCCGTCAAACGACGTCTGGATGTTCATACCGTTTTCCAGGCACACACGCGCCGCCGGCTCGATCTTCTGCGGTTTATTATAAAGCCCCGTCACCATTGTCGTGGCGTATTGGAACGTGCGATTCGCTTCCAGCATCATTTCGGAAAGTTCGTCCACCATCGTCACTTCGCCGCCGGAAATAAATCCGACGTAGGCGCCGTAATCCCGCAGATTGGCCATGACGCGTTTGAATTCGTCCAGCGTCATGGTGTGCGTATGTTTAAATGGGATCACGCATTGGCGGCAGCGCTGGGTGCAGGTGTATGTGAGACGCACTTCTGTGCTGGAATTGAACGGCCGCTGGTGCGCGAGATTATTCAGAATTTTGAACACAGGATTCCTTTGTGATCATTTGGAACAACCGCTGGCAATATATAACAACTTCGATCAGAAAACAGTAAAAAAAACCTCGTTCCGGATTTGCGGAACAAGGTTCGGAGATTTACTATTCTTTATTTATAAATTAAATATGACGCCGCCGCTGAAATACGATGCGTGTTTGCCGTTGACATTCACGCCGATCTCGCCTACAAAAGCCATGTCGTGCTGGAATGGAATGTGAACGCCGCCGATGAGATTGAAAATATTGTAGTTCACAGGATCGACGATGAACTTCGTGTTCAATCCTCCGTAGATCGCCATCCGGTTGAATTGCTTACCGACATTCAGCGCTGCATCAATGCCGCTGCCCATACCCTTGCTGTTGGCAAATCCGCCGCCGCGCACCGTGACGCCCAGCGATCCCGGCTGATCGTAAAGGATCTGATAAACGACCGCACCGCCGACATATAGACCGCCGCGATGCAGGCCCAAATCGCCGTTCAATTCAAATCGCGGCGCCAGACCGTAGCGTAAATGGCCCAGCACGCCGAGGGCATCGGGGCCGTCCAAATAGATCTGTCCTTCCGCGCCGATCGCCCAGGCACTTTGTTTAACAACGGTCGCCGGAGCGAAATAACCGCCCGTGCCGCCGCTGCCGGCCTGCGAAGCGGAATAATAAACTTTGTTTTCCGCATCTCCGGCCACAGCCATACGGCTGAACGCCGCAACCAAAATAACCGCGCTGAAAATAAATTTCTTCATGGATTCTCCTTTGTGAAGTGCTCAAAAACTATTAGATAAAATATAATAACCAAATTTGCTTACATTTTCAAGCGCAAAAAAACCGTATCTAAAAACCACTTGAAAATAAGCGAATTTATGGCGAATATCAGCCGTGAACATACGAATACTCATTGTCACAGCGGCCAAAGACAATTTTTTAGGTAGAAATTTCTTTTTGAAATTCTTAGCCATCGTATTTTGCGCGTGCGCTCCGGAAGACAGCCGCAAGACAACCGATGTTGTGCCGGGTATCCGGTACACCGTGATCCATCAAAATGCCGCTCCGAATGTGATCCATATCGTAGAAGCCGATCTGGCGAATCCGGAAGTTGAAATTTTTTCCGTGAAGGCGGGCGATAATTTAAAAACGACGCTTCCGCTTTCCCAACTCGTCATTCAGGCATCGAAGACCGGCACGGTCGCCGCGGCAGTTAACGGTGATTTCTTTTTGCCGGATGGAACTCCGTCCGGCGCACAAGCGATCAACGGAACCGTCGTCAAAGATGCGCCGGATGCCTGGCTGGCGCTGGCCGTTACGAACCGCAACTCCGCTTTCATTGACCGCTTTCATTTTACGGGTACGCTGATCGCTCAAAAATCCCTGGCCATTGACGGGTTTAACCGTATTCGTCAAACGGAAGAAACGATCGCATACAATTCCTTTTACGGTGCCCGGACGCATACCAACGATTACGGAACGGAAGTGATTCTGAAAACCGGGCTTCGGGGAAACTCCCTGGGCGACACGATGTCGGCGGTGGTCTTGGAGGTCGACAGTTCCCGGGGCGATCATGAAATTACGGATTCGACGATCGTGCTCTCCACACACGGAGTGAAAGCGCAGGACCTGAAAATTCTTCATCCGGGTCAGCGCGTACGATTGATATTTACCGCCGATCCGGCGCAGGACCGAATCCGGACGCTCATCGGCGGATTTCCCGTGCTGGTAAAAGACAAAAAGAATATGGTCGGCACCGGAGAAGCCACGGAGTTTTATAATAAAAAACTGGCGCGTACGGCCGTCGGCATAGCAGACAAAAAATTATTTCTTGTGTGCGTGGACGGCAGCCAGACCAATTACAGCGCGGGCTTGACGCTGAATGAACTGGCGGATCTTATGATCGGGCTCGGCTGCGAGAGTG
>CAZLWA010000103.1:0-16234 GCA_964563165.1 uncultured Bacteroidota bacterium
CGTTTAATATCTCCTCTGCTCATTCTCAAAATGTCCATTTCTGACATACTTGCCTCCCACAAAAAATGAGAGTCAAAATACGTCTTTAAATTAGGACATTTCTACTTTGGCTAAACAGGACATTATCACTTTGGCAGGACAGAGAAATATGAAGTTTTTGAAGATTTTTTAGAGCGAGGTAATCTTGGTGGATCTCAGAGATTAAAAGTAGGACGATGAAGAAGTTACTCGCCTGAAACGATTCGAATTTCTCATTGATTTTGCCTATCAACTTTCAACCGGTGATCGAGATTTGCGATGCGGCTTGCGAGCGTGTAAACCAGCCGCGCTGTCTTCTCAATTTTGGGAAAATTGATTTTTTCGTAATCGTCCGTAATTTTGTGATAGTCGGCCGTCATGCCGTCAAAAAAGAAAACGACGGGAATGCCGAACTTTGCATAATTATAATGATCGCTGCGGTAGTAGTAGCGGTTGGGATCGCTGTCGGCGTCAAATGTATAATCGAATTTGAATAACGACAATTTTCGGTTAGTCTGTTCGCATAAACTATCCAATTCCCTGCTCAGCCGTCCTGCGCCGATGATAAAAATGCTGTCCGCATTTTCCCGCCCGACCATATCGATATTGATCTGCGACACGATCTGCGACAATTCGAACGGCTTCGGCGTATCTGAGTCCGTCAGATATTCCGATCCGAGCAGCCCTTTTTCCTCCGCGCCGTGAAACGTGATCAGGATCGAACGCTTGTTGGTATGCGACCTTGCCAGCGCCCGCGCAGTCTCTAAAACTGCGACGGTCCCCGAGCCGTCATCATCCGCGCCATTGAACACCTGGCCGTCGGCGCCCACACCGAGATGATCGAAATGCGCGCCGATCGCAACGAATTCATTCTTAAGCTTGGAATCCGTTCCCTCGATCACCCCGACGATATTCATGGCTTTAGTGTTGGTAATTTTCAAGTCAATGGTCAACCGCGCGCTGAGATGTCTGATCTGAAACACCGGCAATTCTTTTTTCTCTTTGACGCGCGCCCGAATGCTGTCGTATGAATAATCGCCGTGCGATAAAATTTCCGTAAATAATTTATTATTACCGTAGGCAAATGGCATGCGCCCGGAATCCGGGAGAGGTGCCCCGGCAAATGTCGTCCTTGGCGATTTGAAGTAAGTCGTATAATCATCCCATTGATCCGACAATTTCTCGTACGCCAGGACGATCATTCCCTTCGCGCCCAGCTCTTTCGCCCGATGTCGCTTGTAAAACAATGCGCTCGAATAGCCGCTGGGAATCGCCCCGTAGAAATAATTATCGTCATCCGACAAGGGCTCACCGTCCAGGACCACGACGATCTTATTCTTTACGTCAAGTTTTGCGTAGTCGTCATATTTGAATTCCTCAGCAGTGATCCCGAATCCTGCAAAAACGAGAGGGGATTGGATGTTGCAATCGACCAACTGCTCATGCAGATTGACAAAATATTCGCCGTACGTCAGCGGAATTTGTTTACGGTTCGTACTGTCGAATAAGACCAGCGCGGTCGTGGAAAGCACGGAAATTTTTTGCGCTTCAAATTCCATGAAATAATTCAAGCTGTCTTTACCTGATCTGGATGCATACGCAAACGGTTTGACCCCGTAGAGCTGAAGCTGAGAGGCGATATACATCGCGGCCAGTTTCTCACCGCGCGTCCCGGCTTCACGCCCTTCGAGCTCGTCCGACGACAAGAATTTTAAATTCGCCTTAATGTTATTGACATTAATGACGGCATCTTCGCCCGGGCCGGCAAAAGGACCCGAAGCGGCGCAAGAGAAGATGATCAGAGAAGAAATGACAGCGAAGACAATAACGAGCGTAAGAACGAGGCGCATAGAAGTTTTAATGAATGGAAGTAATTAGAATCCAAAAAAATAGTACAAATAAATATCAGGCAAGTCAATACTAAAAGTCATTTTGATCCGCCGAAGGCGGAGAAGAAACCACGCAGACCTTCGTGTTTTAAGCTTGTTTTATTGGGCAAAATATTCTAATATTGGCGTCCTTCCCGGGCAAAGGCTGTTGGTCCGGGCGGACCCATACGATGACTTGGAAGCCCTGACATTGGGACATGACCGGAGACTGACCGATATCATGTTTTATTAGTTTTGACTGTTATAAATTAATATCGGAGATCAATGAGAAATTGAAAGGAACCGGGTCATGGAATTAGCCATCATTAAAATAGACGAGCACAAGAAAAAGAGCCGGACCGCGGATGAATCCAAGCTGGTTTTCGGAAAAACTTTTACGGATCATTTTTTTAATATGGAATACCATCCCGGCCTGGGGTGGCACGATGCCAGGATCGAACCGTATCGCATGCTGCAAATGGATCCCGCGTCGATGGTGTTTCATTATGCGCAGGAAATTTTCGAGGGGCTGAAAGCCTATCGCCGCAAAGACGGCGGTGTCAATTTATTCCGCCCAACAGAAAACTGGAAGCGGATGAATCGTTCCGCAAAACGTCTGTGCATGCCGGAAATAGATAAAGAATTCGTAAACGATGCGTTAAAGAAACTCATTCAACTCGATCAGGATTGGGTTCCCAGAAAGCGCGGCAATTCGCTGTATATTCGCCCGACGATGATCGCCTCGGAAGCGGCCGTTGGCGTGAAGGTCTCCACCGAGTTCTTGTTCTTCATCATTGCGAGTCCGGTCGGAACTTTTTACGCCGAAGGATTTGATCCGATAAAAATTTATGTGGACGATCAGCATGTCCGCGCCGTCCGCGGCGGGTTGGGCGAAGTGAAAACGGGTGCGAATTACGCCGCGAGTTTGTATCCGGCGCAAGAAGCGAAAAAGAAAGGCTACGGCCAGGTGTTGTGGCTGGATGCGATCGAACGAAAGTACATAGAAGAGGTCGGCACGATGAATATCGCATTTCGATTTGATGATGAAGTGGTCACAAGCCCGCTCGAGGGAACGATCCTGCCCGGGATCACGCGCGCTTCCGCCTTGACGCTTATGCGCGATTGGGGCATTAAGTGTTCCGAACGCCATTTGAGCATGGATGAAGTCATCGATGGCGCTAAGAGCGGAAGGCTCAAAGAAGTTTTCGGCATCGGTACGGCGGCAGTGCTTTCTCCGGTCGGGGAATTGCATTACAAAGGCACGAGTTACACGATCGGCGGCGGGAAAACCGGCGAGTTGTCTCACAAGCTGTTCAATGAAATTCTGCAAATTCAGCACGGCGAAAAAGAAGATACTCACGGGTGGATCGAAAGAGTCGTTTAGACCGCTCCCTTTCTCCCTCCCCTTGCTAAGGGGAGGGACGGGGTGGGGTGCGTAATTTTCTTGAAACTTTATTTTCCAATTCCTCGTTTAAGGCTGACACAGCTCCGATTTTGAAATCAAAATCTAATTAACTCGTTCTACCATTCATCCATGAAAGGAAATGCAATGAAAATGATTACAGCACTTGCGCTCTGTTTTGCCGCGGCGCTATTCGCCGTAGTGCACCAAGCGGTCAGCCAGGAACGCGACCGCGCCAAGATCGAAGACAAATACAAATGGAATCTCGCCGAGATCTACCCCACCGACGACGCGTGGAAAAAGGAAAAAGAAAAATTCGTAGCCGATATTCCGGGTCTCGGCAAATACCAGGGCTCGCTCGCTAAATCCGCACAGGAATTGCTGGCGGCATTGGATGCGGTGACCGCGTTAAATAAAACGTACTCCAGGTTGTATGTCTACGCCAGCATGAACTCCGACCAGGATACGCGCGAGTCGAAATATCTTTCGATGGTGCAGGAAATGGGGCAGATCGGTTCTTCCCTGGGCGCCGCCGCCGCGTTCATCGAGCCGGAAATCCTGAAAATTGACAAAGCCGTGGTTGACGGATTTGTAAAACAAGAAAAGAAACTGGAAATCTACAAACATTATCTCGACGACATTCTCCGCCGCAAGGCCCACACCGGAACGGAAGGCGAAGAAAAAATCATCGCCGATGCGGGACTGATGGCCGGCGACGCGTATAACATCCACAGTATTTTTTCAAATGCGGATTTTCCGTATCCCGATGTGGTTTTATCCGACGGCAAAACGGTGAAACTCGATCAGGCGGCTTTTGGACTCAACCGAACTTTGGCCAATCGCGACGACCGCAAAAAAGTATTTTCGACGTTCTTTGGAAAGCTCGATGAATACCGCCGCTCGTTCGGCACGCAGCTATATGCGGGCGTGAAACAGGATATGTTTTTTACGCGGGCGCGCAAATACAATTCTTCGCTGGAAAGCGCGGTGGACGCAAACAATATTCCGCCGTCCGTGTATCACAGCTTGGTTAATGGTGTGAATGCAAATTTGCCGACGTTCCACCGTTATTTGAAATTACGCCAACGCATACTGGGCGTTGATCAACTGCATTATTACGATCTGTATGCGCCGCTGCTGAAAGGCGTGGATCTGAAATATTCCGTTGAGGAGGCTCAAAAGAATATTATTGCCGCGCTGGCGCCGCTGGGCAATGATTATGTGAATGTGGTCAAAAAGGCCTGTGCGGAACGCTGGATCGATATGTACCCGAACACAGGCAAACGCTCCGGCGCGTATTCCAACGGAGGCGCCTACGATGTGCATCCGTACATGCTGCTCAATTATAACGGCCAATACAACGACATGGGCACGCTCGCGCACGAACTCGGCCATACGATGCAGAGTTATTTTTCGAATAAGACACAGCCCTTTGCAACGGCCAATTATCCGATTTTTGTCGCGGAAGTTGCTTCTACGTTCAACGAAGCGCTGCTGATCGATTACATGCTGAAAAATATCAAGGACGACCAGGCACGCCTGTCGTTGCTCGGAAGTTATCTGGAAAACATCAAAGGAACGGTGTTTCGTCAAACGCAGTTTGCGGAATTCGAATTAAAAATTCACGAGCTTGCAGAAAAGGGCGAATCACTCACCGGCGACAAGTTCAATGAAATGTATCTGGAAATCGTCCGGAAGTACTACGGCCACGCCAAGAGCGTGTGTATCGTAGATGATGAAATTAAGACCGAATGGGCGTACATCCCTCATTTCTATTATAATTTCTACGTGTATCAATACGCCACGTCGTTTACCGCATCCGCCGCGCTCTCGGAAAAAGTCATGGCGGGCGACAAAGCAGCGACGAAGAAATATCTGGAATTCCTTTCTGCCGGCGGATCGAAATATCCTATCGATCTGCTCAAGGACGCGGGCGTGGACATGACGACGCCGCAGCCGTTGGAACTGACTATGAAGAAAATGAACCGCGTGATGGACGACATGGAAAAGATACTGGATAAGACGAAGAAATAGCTTATTGCCCGCGAAACACGCGAAAGAACGCGAAAAGATTACTTTGTTTATTTAGGTAATATAGATACTGCATAAGAGAAAAAATTCTTAAGTTGCTTTCAACGGGTGAAGCAAACACTTCACCCGTTTTTTTACGCTCTGAAATCACCGCAAGAAATTATGAATCTTCTTTCAACGGAAAATATTTCAAAGTCATTTGGCATCAAAAAGCTTTTTGAGAACCTTTCTTTCGGTATCGAGGAAGGCCGGAAAACCGCGCTCATCGCTCTTAATGGCGCCGGCAAGACAACGCTCCTGAACATGCTGACGGGCAGAGATACTCCCGACACGGGGAAAATAATACTCCGGAGTCAATTAACGGTCGGATACCTGGAACAAAACCCGCATTTCGATGAGATCATCTCGGTATTAGAATCCATTTTTCAGGCCGACCATCCGAAGCTCCGTGTGATCAAAGCCTACGAAGCGGCCATGGAAGAATCCGAACTCAGTTCTTCAAACGAGAATCAAAAAATTCTCGCGGTGGCGATGGAGGCGATGGAGCATGAAAAGGCGTGGGATTACGAATACAAGATCAAAGAGATCTTATCCCATCTCAAGATCACCAACCTTCACCAGATCGTCGGCACTTTGTCCGGCGGACAGCGTAAACGTGTAGCGCTCGCGCGCGTTTTGGTAGAGGAACCGGACCTGCTGATCCTGGACGAACCCACAAACCATCTTGACCTGGATATGATCGAATGGCTCGAGGAATATTTATCCCGTCCCAGTCTGACGCTGTTCTTGGTGACCCATGACCGCTACATTTTGGAAAACGTCTGCGATGACATCCTGGAACTGGATCGGGGTGAACTCTTCCGCTATTCCGGAAATTATTCTTACTTCCTTGAAAAGAAAGCAGAACGCGAAGATATTACAGGAAGAGAGCTGGATCATTTGCGCAATCGCCTGCGGCGCGAACTGCAATGGATAAAGCGCCAGCCGAAAGCCCGCACGACCAAATCGAAATCGCGCGTGGATGCCTTTCACAGCCTGCGGGAAAAAGCCGCCGGCAAAGCGCCCGAAGAAAAACTCAAGCTCGATATACAAATGAACCGGATCGGCGGCAAGATCCTTGAACTCAGGAAAATTCATAAGTCCTATGGTGACCTTAAAATATTAGACGGATTCGATTATACATTCAAAAAAGGCGAACGTATCGGAATTGTCGGGAGTAACGGCACCGGAAAGTCCACTTTTCTAAATATCGTTACGGAACTGGAAGCGGCCGATTCGGGCGAAATGAATGTCGGAGAGACCATTCAATTCGGCTATTACTCGCAAGTAGGGCTTTCCGTCAACGAAAATAAACGCGTCATCGATATCGTGCGGGAATTAGCGGAGGTGATTCCCGTCGCCGACGGAGTAAGACTGACGGCGTCCCAATTCCTGAATTTATTTCAATTTCCTCCGGGTGTCCAGCACACTCCGGTTTCTAAATTAAGCGGCGGTGAAAAAAGACGGCTCTATTTATTGACCGTGTTGATCAAGAATCCTAATTTTCTTATCCTCGATGAGCCGACCAATGATCTGGACCTGATGACATTGAATATTCTTGAAGAATTTCTGATGAATTTCCGCGGCTGCCTGCTGGTCGTGTCCCACGACCGTTATTTCATGAATCGCCTCGTGGATCATCTTTTCGTATTCGAAGGGAACGGCGTGATCGTCGATTTTAACGGCAACTATACGGAATACAGGGAGAACCAAGAAACAGAACAGCCCGAAGCCCCTATTTCGAAACCTGAAAAAAAAGAACCGATGAGGAAGATTAAACTTTCTTTCAAAGAAAGATCGGAATTCAATAGATTAGAAAAGGAGATCGCTCAGCTTGAGGCGGAAAAAAAAGAACTGACGGAGTTGATGAATAGCGGAAGCTCGGATTATGTGGAATTACAAAAATATTCCGTACGTTTTTCTGCGGTGATCCAGACTCTGGATGAAAAGTCCACACGCTGGCTCGAGTTATCCGAGTTTGTGTAACTCGGAAATTCTTTGTTGCTGCCATGTACTGCAAACGCTTTGTATAGAGCGAAAGGTCATGCATAATGTCCCATAACTTACAATCTTGAATATGCACAAATAGTCGATGTCCTCATTTTACGCAGGAGCGGTTGATCTATGCCCGTAGAAGCATTACAGCGATTGTTAGAAGGGAATCGGCGTTATGCGGCGAATAAGCCGACGTTGGACGAGTCTGCCCGCCGCCGGATCGAAGTTGCGGCAAACCAAAAACCTTATGCGACGATCTTGAGCTGCGTTGATTCGCGTGTTCCGCCGGAATTGGTTTTTGACCAGGGTTTGGGGGATCTGTTTGTGATCCGAACGGCAGGACAAGTGCTGGACCATGCGGTGCTGGGGAGTTTGGAATACGGCGTGGCGAATTTACATATTCCGGTGCTGATGGTGTTAGGGCATGAGCATTGTGGAGCCGTGAAAGCGGCGATGGACGTGTTGGCACGGCACGGCGTAGCGGAAGCGGACATTGAATATTTGGTCGAAGCGCTGGCGCCGGCCGTCGAAGCCGGGAAAAGAGCCGGCGGCGATCCTTGGGATGGAGCGGTGCGGGCGCAGATCGTATTGCTCGTTGAGAAGTTGAAACATTCGCCGATCCTGGTGACGGCGGTGGAAGAAGAAAAATTAATGATAGTCGGAGCCTATTACAACCTGGAGACGGGCTTGGTAGAGATTACGGTAGAGTAAGAGCCAACTAACCGAGTACAAAATCCATATGAATCTTCATTCAAAACGAATTTCGAAAACGGCTGTGATAACTCTGAACGGCACGCCCGAACGCGTATTCCCGCTGTTCGGAGCCATAGAAGAAAAAAAGTGGGCTGAAGGATGGGATCCGGAAATATTATATCCGGAATCGCTTCAAATCGAAGAGCACATGATATTCAAAACGCCTCCCCATTTCCATGGCGAAGAACCGTACCTGTGGGCGGTGTCTAAATACCTACCTGACAATTTGTTCGTTGAGTATACCGTATCCAATTCAGACCGTCTCTGGTTCATTACGATTCAATGCACGGGTAACAAGGACGGAACGACCGGCGCCCGGATCACTTACACATTCACCGGCTTGACGGAATCCGGTAACGAGAATAATGAAGCGGCTCTAAAACACATGTATCATGCCGATCTGAAGGATTGGGAAGATGCGATCAATTACTATTTGAAAACCGGGAAAACGAAACTGCACTCATAAGCGGCTGCTGATGATCATTTGACGATCGGCTGCAGATATGTGATCCGCTCGCCTTGTTTATTAGACTGAATCCAATTCTTCACACTTAATGACATGATTATTAATATACTTAAATACAAATTGTTTATTATATTATTAGAAGATGGTTAATAAAGAAGTAGATCAGCAGCCAATTGTAATCATCTGATGTCAAACCTTAACCTGTCGAGGAGTTGATTATGAGAAAAACAGTCCTGGTTCTGTCGATCAATCTGTTCTGCCTTCTCGCTTGGGGACAAAACGTGCAGGGCCAGCGAGATGGGCGATTGCGCCCGGGTTCTATTAAAAGAGACTTCGAACTGGAACGTACTGTTTCGGAACGCTACCGCAAACTAATGACCCTGCTGCACCGGGAAGCTAAGAGGAAGCTGTCCATTGCTTCGCGTGAGCTGAGAAAGGAGATGGTGAAGAGCCTTGAACCCACCGACCCATTAAAGATCGCCCGCACGCAAGTTAATAAACAGTTTGTTGGACTATCTGCGGCGCAATCAGATCTGTTGATTTTTTTTGTTATGGCAGACTTGGCCCGGCTCGGGTCAAAGCTAGTAGGAGGGAAGGAAGAGTCTGAACGGCTTGATGATCTACCAGAAATGGACGAGACTGAAAAGATTCGTTTGCAGATCTTGATGGACAAGTCATCAAAACTCATGATCACCATGAGCAATATGTTAAAGAAGATCTCTGACACCTCGGATGCTATCATCCAGAATATGAAGTAGCCGACGTTTTTTGGCGTGAGCGCTTTGCGGCGGCCGCGCCGCTGATTCCTAAGCACGGTGAAACGGCATGCTCATAACTCTCACTTGACTATCGGCTGCAGATACGTGATCCGCTCGCCTTCATTGATGGAAATGGCTTGAACTTTTTTGTAACCGAATTCCTCCCGGTGCTTTTTCAGCGCCGGATCCACTTTGAGATATCCGAAGAAAAAACTCATGGGATTCCGATACGGAAATTCCGTAACCATATAATCTTGTTCCGGAATCGTTTTGCTTTTCACCTCGTTACCCAGTTTGGAAATAAGTGCCGCTTGGTCTTCCGGAATGATGAAGCCGATCTCGTTGGATGTTCCGCTGCCTTCAGGATAAAAAACATCAAACGGTTTTGCGCTTTGAAATCCGCCCGCTTTCAACCGATCGTTTATCTCCGTCGTTATTTTTCCGACCTGTGAAAAATCAGTCCCCGTCATTTCCCTGTAAACAAAATAATACGGCCCCATCTTTTGTTCCGAAATGGCCACTCCAATAAACGCGCCCATATACGCGCAAAAGACGATGAGGCCTACGGCGAGAACTATGACGATCAAGATGACAATCTTCATTTCGCACTCCTTGTAGTGGTTTACTTCTTTCTAAACATACTTAATTCTAACGCCTAAGTCGTCCGATTTTACAAAGTCGAACATTCGGATTGAAGTTTTTTCAAGAATTTTTAATTTTTGTTTTTATACACGAGCGGGGTCATTCCTTCTGATTTCTTAAACGCAGTATTGAACGAGGATTTGCTGTTGAAACCGACTTCATAAGCCAGGCTCAGAATTGTTGCGTTCTTGCAGCCGGGGTCAGATAGTTTTCGTTTGAATTCGTCGATGCGATAGGCATTAACATAATCAAAAAAGTTTTTTCCGAAGTGCTCGTTGATCAAGCGGGACAAGTGATGAGACGGAATACAAAGACGCTGCGCTACGTCCAACAATTTCAGGTCGCTGTTTGAAAATAGTTTTTCCGACTCCATGACGTGCTTGAGCTTGGCGGTATAAGCGGCTATGCGCTCCGGTGACAGAGCGGAATCGCCGTATTTTCGCGTAAAAGAACCCCGAATCACTTCCGGATGGTTAAAGCTATAATAAATGAAGGTGTAAGTAATGAATGAAAGAACCAATGTATACGTGTAATTGGCGAACAAAGAGTATTTTTCCGTCCACATGGCAAAAACCAGAAGACTCAGAACGACGGCGAGATAGCCGGAAAAGCAAATCGCCAACAAGCGGAGCCATGCGAAACGCCCGGCAACATCTTCCTGAAATTCGCGGCCCGTTTCTGTTTGCTCATTAACGCGGATCCACTTTAAAGTCAGCCCGATATACGCGCTAAAATGGACAACTTGTAAAAGGAATACAAAATAATCGACCGTTCTCAAATACAAGTTTCCGGAAATAAATTGGTCGATGAAGCGGATTTTTTCTCCGGCACTCAGCAAATAGAGAGGAACGGATAATAATAAAAAAAGGATATACGGAAAAAAATGAAACCAATGCTTTTTTTGAAAAACAAATTCCGGATCGGTAATGGATCGGGCATAAAACCATAGCAAGGGGCCGAATACCAGTATCAATCCATTTGAAATACCGAAAAAATGAGGCGCCACCCGATACAATCCTGATGCGATCATTAAATAGTCCAGATTGGCCAGGGAGAGCAATAAAAGAACGGTAATTAACAAACGCCTTGCGTTTTTTTGAATTTTTTGCAAACTCAATAGTAACATGAAAAACAAGCCGTGCGAGAGACTGATCACAAAGCACACGCTAAATATGTTAAATGAAAATTCCATAAGGCCCGGGTAGTTTTCAATTGACCGTTGGTCAGCCGTGAAGATAGAAATAAATTGAATAAAAAAAAGCGGAATATTTGTGTATTCCGCTTTTTGACCCGCTTGGAATCTATCTTTACTTCAATTTTTCCAGCATTTGTTTTGCATTCATGTTTTCCGGGTCCATTTCCAGGACTTTCCTGTAATTTTGAATTGCCAATTCCTTTTGGCTGTTGAGCATATAGGCCTCTCCTAAACTATCGTACCCATTGGGGTCTTTCGGAAATAACCGGATATTCAGTTTGAAAATTTCAACGGCCCAATCCAATTTCTTTTCTTGAATGAAATCATAACCGAGCCGGTTCAATTTCATCGGCCTTTGAATTTCATAATTATTTTCCTTCATCAGGCGGTCAAAATTGTTGACGAAGTCGGTTGTTCCGTTCCTGGAAATATATTGATAAACAAACCGCGGCAGAGGCATCATGAGGGGCTTATCCGGCCTGCCTAGGATCTTGCTCGTAATTCGGGCGCTGACTTCCTCCGCCGGTTGTCCGTTGGCGTCGTAATTGGACAGAACGATTATCGTAAACCGGCTTGCCGGAATCTGAGTCACGCAGCTGTTCCATCCGTCCAATCCGCCTGCGAGTGCGCTGATAAATCGCGGGGCCGCCAGCATTTCTTTCCAACCGTATTTCGGATGATCGTCGTAGCTTGTAAATAATTTCAATTTGAATTCGTCGTTCAATATGCGTTGCGTGTACATCTCAGCATCATAGAACGTAAGCAGATCGGGAGCCGACGCATACATTCCGCCGGCGGAAGTTGGAATTAATTGCGGATTGATCCGAAGCTCATTATGTTTTTCTCCGGATAATTCGATCTCAGTTCCCGCCGCTTTATTATCGATGGCTTTCGTGTCCGGATAAATAAACATCGAATGGTTCATACCCAGCGGCTTCAAAATTCGTTCCCGAACATTCTCGTCGTACGATTTTCCGGAAATTTTTTCAATGATTGCGCCGAGCACGACATAACCCGAATTGGAATACGCACGGTCGGTCCCGGGTTCGAAAAGCAGCGGTTCGTCTTTTATCAGTGTGATCAATTCGGATATGTTCTTGAACCGGGCCGGATCGTAACGCGGACTGCGGAGGTAATCACCCATCCCCGACTGCATGGTCAATAGCTGTTTCACGGTAATTTTTTCTGCAATAGTTTTGGGGAATATGTCCAGGAATTTGCCGAGCGTATCGTTGAAATTGAGTTTGCCTTCCTGCGCCAATTGGCATATAAGAGCTTGTGTAAAATCTTTTCCGAGAGAACCGATATTGAACATCGTGGAATCGTTAAGAGGGATTTTCTTTTCCCAATCCGCATACCCGAACGATTTTTGATAAATTATTTTTCCTTCGTGCGCGATCAGAACATTTCCGGAAAACAAATCCAATGGAGCAGCTGCGTGCATCAGCGAATCCACGTGTTGAATGAGATTCTTATCCGATTCGCCTCGCACCGTGAATGCCGAGAAAACAAAAGCTACGGCTATTACGAAAACTCTTTTCATCATCTTCTCCTTGGTGAACAGTTTAGATGTTTTTATCGCGTTGAAGTAACGTTAGCCCGGCAAAAAGGTTGCAAACTAATACGCATTTTTGGTTAATGCCATTTTTTCGTATATTTCAATGCGGGTATAAATTCTGAAATAACCGGCTGACGGACGTGAAAACTAAAAGTGAAATCAGGAAATCGCTCTTATCCCTGGATGGTAAGGGTTACAAAGCTTACGAGACGATCAAGGGAGCCTACGATTTCCGGAATTTCGAATTAATCATCGACCACGTTCAGGGAGATCCGTTTGCGGCGGCAAGCCGGTTTCGCGTTCGACTAAAGAACACCGATGCCGGTTTTCCGGCTGCCACCTGCAGTTCCAAATCACGTGAGGTGGCGTTACGTGATTTTCTGACCAGAAAATTTGCTGAAACCGCAGAGAAGATATGCATCCCCGACGGAACAGGCAAGAGCGGCATCATGGCCATCGACCGGCCGGGCCAGGAAATTCTGGAGCGGACCTCGTGTATTATCAATGATGAATTCATCGAAGTTCGATTTGTAGTCGGTTTACCTGCGCAAGGGCGGACGATCCTGGGCAAGAAAGCCGCATCGATGATCTGCAAAGACCTTCCGCAGATCGTCAAGTCTTCAATGTATTACAAGAGTCTGGATCCGGAAGCTGTCAAATTAACGGTCGAGACGGCCGAGGATTCTGCCTGGCTACGGGAGCAATTGGCTTCGCGCGGATTGGCGGCGTTCGTCGCCGATGGCGCCGTATTGCCGCGCAGGACCGGCATCGACGACAAGCCGATGAAAACCGGGGCCGTTCGTTTTTGCGCGCCGCAATCGCTGCGGGTTAGTTTTACCCTGCCTAATCGCGGGCCGATCTCCGGAATGGGTGTTCCACGGGGAATAACCTTAATTGTCGGCGGCGGATTTCACGGAAAATCCACGCTCCTGCGTGCATTGGAACGCGGCGTATATGATCACATTCCGGATGATGGACGTGAACTCGTCGTAACCGACCCAACCGCGGTCAAGATTCGCGCCGAGGACGGACGCAGCATTCGAGAAGTATGCATCACGCCCTTTATCAGCAATCTGCCGGGCGGACATTCGACAGAAATTTTCTCGACCGATAACGCATCCGGAAGTACGTCGGAAGCGGCAAACATCATGGAAGCGCTGGAAGCCGGGTCGAAACTGCTCATATTGGACGAAGACACATCGGCGACGAATTTCATGATCCGCGACCGCCGGATGCAGGTTCTAATTACCAAAGACAAAGAACCGATAACGCCTTTTGTCAACCGCGTCCGTCAATTGTACGAGGAGTTCGGCGTATCGACCATTCTTGTCATGGGCGGAAGCGGCGACTATTTCGATGTGGCCGATACGGTGATCGCGATGGAGAACTATTTACCGGCCGACGTAAGTAAAGAAGCGCGGGACATTGCGGAGGAACTACCGACCGGCAGGCTTTCCGAGTGTGAAAAGATTTTCGGCGTGATCCGGCACCGGGCACCACTGCGTACGGGATTCGATTCGAAATACGGTTCACGCGAGGTGCATCTTAAAGTGAGAGAAGTGGACGAGATCCTTTATGGCTCTGAAAGAATAGACCTGACGCAGGTCGAACAACTCGTAGACGAAAGCCAGATGCGTTCCATTGCGCAGGCGGTCTACTATGCAAGCCGACTGTATATGGACGGCAAGCGGTCCATATCCGAAATATTGGACCTTGTTATGTCAGACATCAGGCAAAAGAGTCTTGATGTGATCTCGGAGATTCCGGCTGGCAACTTGGCAGAATTCAGACGCTTTGAAATGGCGGCGGCGATCAACCGATTGCGGAAACTGAACGTAATTCAGATCGATCTGAATTTGAAAAAATAATTAGACTTCATTTCAATTTCTCAATCATGACCGGATAGCTGTACGATTTCATCATCAGTTCGATGACTTGCTGTTCATTGAGAGTCTCCTCGCCGTTCTCGTCGCGCCCGTCTGTTTCTCCTTTATCGTTGGTAAAGAGCACGGCGCGATGGTCCCGTTTTTGGAAATTATCGCCGCCTAAAAAACGCAGCCCCCATTCTTCTTCCTGGAATCGTGTAGAAAATTCCTTTCGTTCTTTAAGCGATCGATGAATATCTGAGCTTTCGCGCGTCATTGCAGATCAGCCTGTTTTTATTAAACTCCACAACAGAATAAATCGCACTGCTATTTTTTCTTCCATTCAGGCAGACGACCGGGCGTGTAGGGCGCGCCGTATTTTTCCAAATCAGATTCCAACAGCCTCACTTCTTCACTGATCGATTTTAAGGAAACCAAGATTTCCCCGAATTGATCAGAGGCAGCATCATAGAGGTTTATGAATGTCGTCGTTGTCCCGGAGGTGGTGCTCCATAGACTTCCTGTGATGGTCTCCACGCGCGCCCGCACAGAGGTCGGCGCCAGACTTTCGTAGGTAGCTCTCAGGGGATCTCCGTTTAATTTCCTGTTGAGTACTTTCAGCTTTTCTTCAATAGATAAAACGGTCGCATAAGTATTGTGCGGTAACTTGCCGGTTTCAATAACTGCTTGTTTCAAAAAAGGAATTTTTTCGACCAGTTCGCCGCGGTAGGCATCGGCCCCGGTGATCGCGCGCGTGAGTTCGGCTACTTTCTTATTGAACTCATCCAGCTTTTGGTTGTCCGGCCCCGGAAGGCTCGCGGCCCTCAAGGGCTGACAATTAAAGGATTGCGCCGGGCTGAGTTCCGTCAATTGTCCGTTATCGAATCTAGCCAGTGAAACCTTGTATTTTCCCGGCACGACCATGTAACCCTTATCCGGTTCATTCCATGGAACCGTATTGTCAAACGGGGTCAGTGATATCGGTGAGAATACATTGTACCGAAAATCCCAAACCAGTCTGTTGAAACCTTTGCTGACGGAGGTCTTTATTTTCCGAACCGGGTTACCCTCATTGTCCGTGATTGTGAATAATAAATAGGGCTCCCGCTCATCGGATTCTTTACGCAGAACGTTGTACGGAGGTAACTCCACTTCCTCGCCTTTTTTTTGTTTTTCCTTTTCTGCATCTCTTCTTTTTTGTTTCATAGATTTGAAATCATCTTTGACATAATATGTAAATACCGCTCCGATATCCGGATTCGGCGTTGAAAAGAATCCTGCTCCTTGAAATCCGATCCCGGGAAATCCAAACGACAAGGCAGCGATAAACATGGGAGCATCCTTGACCGGGAATAGAACCGCATCCTTTTGCGTCGTTTCTTTTGACAACTTACGTAAAGGCGAATAGTCGTCCAGGATATAAATACCCCTCCCGAAAGTGGAAAGAACGAGATCGCTTTCCCTGCGTTGAATCTCTATGTCCGTTACTGCCATGCCCGGCATGCCGTTGTTGAGCGGGATCCATTCCCGGCCTCCGGAGTTCGAAAAATAAAGCCCGAATAACGTGCCGGTAAATAACAGGTTGGGATCAACATGGTCTTCGGCGATGGTATAGGTAGACCCTTTCTTCGGAAGATTGGCATT
>CAZLWA010000104.1:0-2145 GCA_964563165.1 uncultured Bacteroidota bacterium
TTATAGCCTTTTTCCGATAGGCGCAAAGCCGAAACGGATCCGCCGAACCCGCTGCCGATAATGATAAAATCGTAATCGAGATCTTCCATGAATATTCTCAGGGAGTTTAAAAAAATAGCGCCGGATTTTCATTCAGCGCTGTATCTGCGTATTCACCAGGTGAATTAGTCAATTAAACCAAAATCTCATTCCAAGCCCGGCATTGAGATCAAATTTCGTTGCGGGAGATAATTCTAATTTGGGCACGACCTCCAGGAATAAGTCCAAAGGCGAATGGGCAAACTCGTAATCCATGCCCACCGGGACCCGGACGCCCAGACCCAATTTACTACTGAACAAAACCGCCCCTCCGATCCCGTAGTAAATCGGCAGTTTTCCCTTTTCCACATTGAAGAGATCAAATTGATGCAGAACAAAATCGGCCTGCGCTTGAAACGCGCCGGTACTTCCGAATGACCAAGCTGCCGCGAGGTCAATGGCCGTTGACCCGGAAAGCCAATATTTGCCGCTCAATCCCGTCGGCTCGCCTATGATAACGCCGAGTCCAAATCCTTTATTTTGCGCTAGGGCGGTTCCCGTGCAAAGCACGACAAGCCCGATCGCCACAAGTCGCCTCATGATCTTTCTCTCCTTCCCTGGGACTATTTGGACTGATACAGAGGTCTGTTATTCGAAAATGATGTGATGAAATCGCCCCACGTCAGATTATTCTGTCCGTCTTTATGCGCTTTCGCCCGGCGAATGGCCATCTGCGCGGCATGTTCCACGATCCATTTGAAGTTCTCTTCGCCGACCGATTTTAGTTCCGCATCGGGCGCAGGATTGCAGAAATCAATGGCATACGGGGTTCCGTTGCGTATCGCCAATTCGACCGTGTTAAAATCATACCCAAGCCCCTGGCATAGCTTCAAAACATATTCCGTCACCTTAGCTTCCAGCTTTATTACGGCGTCGCTTTTCGCGCCTTTGACGTATCGCGCCTCATGCGGCTGGCGGGGATCGTATTGCATGACGTGCACATCCTTGCGGTCCAGGCAGTAGCAGCGGAAATATTCCGTAAAAATAATTTCCTCCTGAAGCATCATCACCAGCTGCCCGGTTTCGTTGTACGCCTTGAAGAATTCATCCGCATTGTTGAGCTTGTACACATTCTTCCAGCCGCCGCCGGCAAAAGGCTTGAAATAAGCCGGGAACCCGACGTATTTAAAAATACCGTTCCAATCGAGCGGATATTCCAGGTTCCGGAAAGAACCGGCATTCGTATCGGGCGGATGCTGATTGGAGGGCAGAAGAACGGTCTTCGGAACGGGCACACCGAGCCGGATAGCCAGCGCATTATTAAAGAATTTTTCATCGGCGCTCCACCAGAACGGATTATTGATCACCGCCGTGCCGCTCAGCGCGGCATTCTTCAGATAGCCCCGGTAAAAAGGAACGTCCTGCGAAATGCGGTCAATGATTACGGCGTAATCCGTCGCTTCCGATTGAATGACTTTGTCGATCTTAACAAATTCCGCCCGAATGCCGCTTTCTTTCTTTGAATTGACGCGATCCACAAATGCCTGCGGAAAGGTACTTTCCTGTCCGAATAGGATTCCGATCTTTTTCATGAGGCTCCTTATTCAAAAATTTGATTTGAAACTTTGCAGAAAGGCCGCGGATGTGAGCCGCATAAAAAATTAGTAATATTTTGTTTGCGGTTCAATAGGTAAGATTGAAATGTTCAAACGGGATACGTGGGATGAAGAGATTTTACTGAATAAAATTTGTGAATTAAATTAACTATATTATTTTTGAAATCTGCGGCAACCGCGTCGGCATTTTGTCTGAGATTTGTAATGGCCGCAGAGCGGTTAGCGCCGGTGCCGCCGACAAGAGCAAAAACGACTTCTACGGTTTGACCCGGATTCCATGTGAAAGGTCCGGCCGATATGAGTGTCCGATAGTCCGATGCAAGCGTATCCAATATGCCGGTTCCCGTCACCGGATCGCCGGGAAAATCGTACTGACTTTTGTAAGACGCTCCGTACGTGCGCGGACTGCCGTCTCTCTGCAATCCCTTGAGCAGATTATATTGTCCGGCATCATTCGCAGCTTCATCAATATTTTTAATATACCATGTCATGGCGGCGGGAATTACTTGAG
>CAZLWA010000105.1:0-2916 GCA_964563165.1 uncultured Bacteroidota bacterium
GACAGGCCACAGAAGTCCTTTTCCGCTTTCCAACAACACTCAACACACTTATCAATCCCATGAAAACCAATAATACCAAAACACCAAAAACCGGACATTTCTACTTTGGTAGAAACCGGACATTTCTATTTTGGCTTGACACAGAAGGGGATTGATGTTGTATATCCGGCAAAATTTCAATATATTAAATAAATCTTTTCCCACAGCCAACCTCCGACTCATGCGCGTTCTCAAACTCTTTGATTATTTTTTTATCTTGCGCCCTGTTCTTTTTTTTCCGGGCTGGACTACGACCTTCGCCGGATATTTAGCTGCACGGCACGTGTTTGATTTCAAATGGGACAATGCGTTGGCCGCCGATTGGAGGCTGCTGGGCGTATGCCTTTCCTCGGCAATGCTCATGGGCGCAGGATTTATCGTCAATCAGATTCACGACGCCGAAAGTGACCGGATCAATCAAAAACTTTTTTTTCTTTCCAATGATGTTGTCACCCGCCGGTCCGTCATCGTCCAAGCCTGCCTTTTAAGCGCCGGATCGCTGATACTGGCCTGGATGATTTCTTTAACGATGTTCCTTATTCATCTCCCCGCGCTGGTCCTCATAACGGTCATGTATAATTTGAAACCCTTTGCGCTGAAAGATAAGCCCTTCGGCAGCCTGCTCTCCAATGCCTTCATGGGCCTGTTCGCACTGGCGTTCGGATGGTTTCTTGTGGAGAGTTCCATGGCGCTTTTTTTCCGCCAGGCGCTGCCCTATTTCTTTTTCAATACCGGTTTGTATTTCCTGACGACGGTTCCCGACGCGGGCGGCGATGCCCAGACGCGGAAGAAGACGATCGCCGTTGTATACGGAATTCCGGCAGCCATTTACTGCGCCGCCGCGTTTGAGTCGGCCGCCGTTGTCTTAGCGGCGATGCACGGTAATTGGATCATCTTAGTACCGTGCCTCCTTGTTTTGCCGTTCTACATTCTGATGATCATTAATAAGAACATGCCGTCGGTGATCCGGACCATTAAATTTGGGCTGTTGTTTTTTTCATTATCCGTTGGTATCTTTTTTCCGGCATATCCGGTACTGATCGTTGTTTTCTTTTTTGCAACGCGCGCGTATTATCGCAAACGGTTTGACGTAAATTATCCAAGCCTCAAAGGCGAATAACTTACCAAGGTCCTTATGAAGACATTCATCTCCTACTTCCTGGCGTGTGTGATCATCGCGCTGGCCATCGTGATCATACCGGCGGAACGGCTTTTTGACGAAATCACCAATACCGAGAAGATCGTCGAAAGCTTGCGCGAGGGAAAGCTCCATGATCATTTGCTGGATCTGTTCTCCAAGACTGCGCTTAAGCAGGAGGCCCTTGATCCGCTCGCCGGAAGCCCGCTGGCCCTCAACGACCAGGAGATCCGGGCGATTCTAAACCAGACGTTTCCGGAGGACTGGTTTACCAATCAGATCCGGCAAGCTCACCGCGCGGTCATTGCGCAGCTGGATCACGATGCAATCCACTCATTCGTCGGATTTGTGTGGACCGACAAAAAAAATCTGCTGGTTGAAAATTTTATTTCCGCATTTAGAAACAAATTGGAAGCGCTGCCGGCGTGCGGCCAAAACGACTTATTCAAAATGGGTGTCGCCTTTTCTAAAAGAAAAACCATCTCCCAACTGGATTTGAAGACAATCCCACCCTGCAAACCGCCGGAACTCGTACAAAAAGAAATTCTGAGAACGGTCCGGTCCGGCCTTGAGAAGGCCGTTCAGACCTTGCCGGACAGTCTGGATCTCTTGAACATTAACAAGAGCGGCGGGAACATGACCTTTAAATCAACGTTCGACGAAGCGCGGAAATCCAGGCGGATTGAGAAGACTTTTTCTGTCGCAGGCTACGGCGTATTGCTGGGCGCGCTGGTGATCATTGTTTTGATCAACCTCTCTGACCGAAAGAAATTGTACTTCCGCACCGGAGTACCGTTCGTCGGCTCCGGATTTTTACTGTGCTGCTTCGCCCTTCCCGTGCTGTGGTTTATCAATACCTTTTCCGCTTCGAACATTCGCACCGGTGCGGTCAACGCGCCCGGCCTCAATGAGGAATTGAATGGCCTGTTTTTGTCCCTGGCAAGGTCTTTTAGCTATAATTACTGCTGGAACCTTGTGTATTTTGGCGCCGCGCTGTTTATCATCGGCATCGTGTTCATTGCCCTGAGCCGGTTTGTGAAAAACGAACCTACGGCCGCTGTCTAATTTTTCAGAACGAATTTTTGTGAAGAAATTCTACGAAGATATTCTTGAATCTTTTGGCCGGTTTCAGAAAATTGCCGTGGCAACGGTTGTCAGCGCCAGCGGCTCGACGCCGCGTGCAGCCGGTGCGAAGATGCTTATTTTTCCGGATGGACATTCCCGCCATACGGTCGGCGGCGGTATTTTCGAGGCCCTAGTCATCCGCGATGCCCTCGACGTTCTCGAAACGGGTCAGGCGGTGCTGAACACATATTCATTCAATCCGGACGGACAATACGCTACCGGCGCAGTGTGCGGAGGCAAAGTGGAGGTACTGATCGAAGTGATTAAGAATTCCCCCCATCTCGTCGTCATCGGCGGCGGACATGTCGGCCAGGCGCTGATCAGAGGCGCCTCGTTCATGGATTTCAACATCACCCTGATTGATGACCGCAAAGAATTTGCGGTGCTCCCTGAACTCAACAGCAAGATCAAGCTGATTCACACCCCGCCTGATTACAGCGCCATTCCTGCGATCACCGAGGATACTTATATCTGTCTGGTCTCCAAGGGCTATCCCAGCGATGAAGCCGCGTTGCGCCGCGTTATCCGCAGCCCGGCCAAATACATCGGCATGATCGGCAGCCGGAAAAAGATACAGACCGTGTATGCCAATCTTGAAAAAGACGGATTTGATA
>CAZLWA010000106.1:0-21666 GCA_964563165.1 uncultured Bacteroidota bacterium
CGTTTAATATCTCCTCTGCTCATTCTCAAAATGTCCATTTCTGACATACTTGCCTCCCACAAAAAATGAGAGTCAAAATACGTCTTTAAATTAGGACATTTCTACTTTGGCTAAACAGGACATTATCACTTTGGCAGGACACATCAATCCCCTTCTGGCGCGGGCCCGGAAACAAAAAAGTCCCAACGATTTCTCATTGAGACTTTTTTTCAGGCCGAAATTAAAAGATCCGAAAGTATCAATATATCAGGAGATTCCTCCTCATATGTTAACGATTTTCTCTTTTGAAGCCGCGATCGCCGAAGCTGCGTTTTTCCTGCGGTTTTGCTTCGTTGACGACGATCTGACGTTCCATGTACGAAAAGTTGTTGAACATTTCAACTGCTTTTTCGGCCTCTTCGGTCGTTGCCATTTCGACAAAACCGAAGCCTTTGGAACGGCCGGACATCTTGTCCACGATGATCTTAGCGGAAGTTACCGAGCCCGCTTGGGAAAACAATTCGGTCAACGTTTGTTCATCCGCTTTGTAGGACAAGTTGCCGACGTACAGTTTACTGGTATTCATGAGAAATCTCCTTGAAAAAGTTAAACATGGGATTAATAAAAAATCCCAAAGCGCCCATACACTTTGAGACATTGGAAACAAAACTTATTGGGAATTTTTTTGAAGACGAGACATGTCTAAAAAAGATAAGCCAACCTAAGCAAAGAAACCAGACTCAAAAGGAGTCAAAATTCATTAAACATTAGAAATAACACATATAAAGAAAATACTCTATATAATTCAAATATAGGGCAAGCATAGTCCGATGTCAAGTTTTTTCTTGGAATATATGAGGAAACCTTCCAAAACGGGGACTTATGCCCCTTTGTCTCCGGCCGTGCCGGCCGGTCTGCGACCCGAAATGTGCCTATCAATGAAAAAGTCCCAAAGAAACTAATCTTTGAGACTTTAACACACACTTCTAATGTATTACTTGATGCGATCTAAGATCGAATTTCAAATAAGCCATCCAAAAAGAAAGAAAGTATCAATAATTCAGGAGTAACCTCCCAATATATTTTAACGATGATCTCTTTTGAAGCCGTCACGATCGCCAAAGCTGCGTTTTTCTTGCGGCTTTGCTTCGTTCACAACGAGTTGACGTTCCTGGTACGAAAAGTTGTTGTACATTTCAACAGCTTTTTCGGCCTCTTCGGTCGTTGCCATTTCGACAAATCCGAAGCCTTTCGAACGGCCGGACATTTTGTCCACGATGATCTTTGCACTGGTCACCGAACCCGCTTGGGAAAACAATTCGGTCAGGCTCTGCTCATCCGCTTTGTAGGACAAGTTGCCAACGTACAGTTTGCTGGTATTCATGAGAAATCTCCTTGAAAAAGTTAAACATGGGATTAAAAAAAAGTCTCAAAGCGCCCATACACTTTGAGACTTGTAAACAAAATTTATTTGGAAAATTCTTAAAGACGAAACGTGTCTAAAGAGATCAGCCAATCAAAAATCAGAAAACAAAGACTCAAAAGCAAGTCAGATACACGAACAAATTAGAAAAAACACATACAAAGAAATAACTTTATACACGCCCAGTATAGGATAAAGAAAGTTCATTGTCAAGTGTTATTTTAAATTAGTTGAGATTTAAGCTATTTCATTAAATGGACCATGAAAATCGTTGCGACCTGCACGGGCCCAAGAAATGGGAAATGGTCAATTTGCTCACTTGCCCGGATTAAAAAGGAATATTGACAATTCACAGAATTTGTTTTTATATTACTTCATTGACATGCGAGAGTAATTCAGTTCCCGCCGTTGGCGGGGCAGGGTCCGAATGCCAGTCCCGACACCCTTCGACTGCGCTCAGGGCAGGCGTCGGGACAGGACGTCGCGAAGTTGCAGGGCAGCGTCAATCACGAATAGTCTGTTGACAGAAATTAATGCGAGAGTAATTCAGTCCCCGCCGTTGGCGGGGCAGGGTTCGAATGCCAGTCCCGACACCCTTCGACTGCGCTCAGGGCAGGCGTTGGGACAGGACGTCGCGAAGTTGCAGGGCAGCGTCAATCACGAATAGTCTGTTGACAGAAATTAATGCGAGAGTAATTCAGTGGTAGAATGCCAGCTTCCCAAGCTGGACGTCGCGGGTTCGAGTCCCGTCTCTCGCTCAAAATTTTTATAATAATCCCATCTTCTGAATGAATTATCGTTGTCTTCTTCCATTTGTAGTTATTTTATTTAGCTGCACCAACCTTTCCCATCTACCCAAAGAAGAGCGAACCGAGCGGTCAGAACATTTCTATCGTGAGGCCATCATCGCAAGCGGCAATAAGAATTTTGACAAGGCACTGAGCCTTTTTCAGAAGGCGGCTCAATACGATTCCGCAAATACCTCCGCGTTCTGCGGAATTGCAGAAATCCTGATTTTGCAGGAAAGATTTTCGGATGCAGAAAAGGTTCTTTTGAATGCGCCGGCGGTAGATTCGAATTACAGCACGTATTATTTCCTGCTGGGGCAGTCACAATTTCATTTGAAAGAGATCAATGCGGCCATTTTGAACTTAGAGCGTTCCATACGCCAGAATCCGGATCACGCCGAGGCAAATTTCATGCTCGCCCAATTGTATTATCAAGTTGATAATTTCGGGCATGCATTGAGCGCGCTGGAAACCCTGTTAAAGAATATGTTGATTGCAGATCGGGAAAAAATCAATTCGTTTTACGTAAAAGTTAGGCAGGAAGCCGCAATTAAAGCGCCGAATTTGTTTTTTGAAACACGGGTAAGCGCAAAAATTGCAGAATCGAAGAAAATAACGCGGGGCGAGTTCGCTTTTTATCTGGCCACGCAATTGAATGCCCCGAAACCCAACGATCCCGTCATTTTTGAAGATGTCGATCTCAATGACTCCATGCTCATTTATTATCAAAAAGCCGTTGCGTCCGGGATTCTGGAGAAATTACCGGATAAGAAATTTCGTTCCGAGTATGTGATGAAGCGGCGAAGCATGGCCTTTTACCTGTTTGAATTGATCAAGCAAAATAAAATTCCGGTTTCCAGTGCGTCTCATGCATGGAACGATGTGCCGGCCGAGGACCTTCAGTCGGAAGCGGTCAATGCTGTGTATCAACTGGATCTAATGATTCCGAAAAGTCAGAGTGTTTTTGGTGCCGATGATTTCATAAGCGGAAGCGAACTGGCAGCGGCCGTAAAAAAGTTGAAAGTTTTGATCGGCAAGTGAGCATTCCCTGATCCCATCTTCGACGCCCTCTCGACCATCCTTGGCTAGACGGGATATAAGTTCCCCAAAATACCAATCTCTAATTGTGTTTGACGTTCTTGTTTGATATATTTCTGCCGATTTAGAAAAAGGAATTGTTTTTGGCTGACGAAAAGAAAAAAGTTGTCTACGATCCGTTGATGGAGATCATCAACTATTATTCCGCCAAGAAAAAGGCGGATCCGTCAAAATCGAAGGCGCAGACCGCGACGACGGTCGAAGAGCGCCTAAAGAACCGTATTATCGACGGTGAGAAGCAGGGATTGGAAGACGATTTGAAATTGGCGATGGAAAAATACAAGCCGCTGGAAATTATTAATACGATCTTGCTGGACGGAATGAAAGTCGTCGGAGAGCTTTTCGGCAAAGGCGAAATGCAGCTGCCCTTCGTGCTCCAGTCGGCGGAAGTGATGAAAACGGCAGTGGCTTACCTGGAGCCGTTCATGGAAAAGAAAGGCGGTTCCCAAAAAGGCACCCTGGTCCTGGCGACGGTCAAAGGCGACGTGCACGATATCGGAAAAAATCTCGTGGATATTATTTTGACCAACAACGGCTATAAAGTGATCAATCTCGGCATCAAGTGCCCCATCGACACGATGCTGAATTCACTCGAAGAACACGGGGCTCAGGCGATCGGGATGAGCGGTTTGCTGGTCAAGTCCACGATGATCATGAAGGAAAACCTGGAGGTCATGACCGAACGCGGCTTGAAGATCCCCGTCCTGCTTGGCGGCGCCGCCCTGACCCGGCGCTATGTGGAAGAAGATCTGCGGGAAGTCTATGCCGCGCCGTTGTTCTATTGCGAAGACGCCTTTTCCGGTTTGCACGTTATGGAAAAAATTGTCAAAGGCGAATCGTTGGAAACGATGGCGAAGGAAGACGTGCTGGAACTCGCCGCCGACACGATCCCGGAGACCGTTAAGCGGATCAAGATCGTCCGGCATCATTGGAATAAGGCGCTGGAATACGTTTCGGACGACGCGTTTAAGCAATCCAAAACTTTTGGCCTATGGTCGCTGCACGATATGATCGCGCACTTTATCGGCTCGGAATACATCCAGATCGACCGGATACACCATGTGGTCAGTAAGCACATTGAAAAAATTGTCAAGTTCACCAAAGAGGACAACGATCAGATCAATGCGGATTTCGTAATGAAATACTGCTCTTATTCCCGTGAAGAACTAATGGACGCGTGGAATGAGGCTCAGCAGGGACTGGTTCAACAATTGAATGGCCTGGATCCGGACCACCTGAAGACGGATATCGGGGGGCGCACCGTCGCCCAGATGATCGCAGATTGTTCGTTCGCACATGAATATGAGCATCTGCACAAAGTACAGGACTGGATCCTGCAACTTCAGAAGCCCGCATCCGCGGCCGCCGGCGAAAAAAGAAAATCAAAAATCTCCGGCAATGCGGACATTCCGAAAGCTCCGTTTTTCGGAAGTAAGATCATTGAAACGGTTTCCCTAGATGATGTGTACCCGTTTATCAATGAGATCGCGCTCTTCCGCGGGCAGTGGCAATTCACACGCGGTAAAATGAGCACGGAGGAATATCAGCATTTTGTCAAAGAAAAAGTTAAGCCCGTTTTTGAAGAGTGGAAGGCGCGCGCGCGATCGGAAAAACTTCTGATTCCCAAAGTCGTCTACGGTTATTATCCGTGCCAATCAGACAACGACGATGTCATCCTTTATCAGGACGATCTGAAAACGGAACGCTTGCGATTTACATTCCCGCGTCAGCAGACGGAACATGCGTATTGCATTTCGGATTTTTTTGCGGCGAAGGATTCCGGAAAAATGGACGTCATCGGCTGCATGCTGGTTACGGTAGGGCAGCAGGCTTCGGATTTTTCCGCGAAACTTTTTGAATCGAATAATTACGCAGACTACTTATACTTTCACGGGCTCAGCGTTGAAACTGCCGAAGCCCTTGCAGAATACTGGCATAGGCAAATCCGGAAGGAACTGGGCATTCAAAGGAATGACAGCGCGGATACAAAAAAGCTTTTTCAGCAGGCGTACCGCGGATCACGCTACAGTTTTGGTTATCCGGCATGTCCCAATCTGGAAGACCAGGCTAAATTATTTGAATTGCTCGAACCCGGGCGCATCGGCGTTTCGATCACCGAAGAATTTCATTTAGTGCCCGAACAATCCACCAGCGCGATCATCGTGCATCATCCGGAAGCAAAATATTTTAATGTAAAATAACTTGCTTCTTTGCCCGCATGAAACCATATTGACTGCCTTCAAAATCCAATCTTAAAATCTATTTTCATGGACGCGGCCAACCGGAAAAAGATCCTCATCATTGACAAGGATGTCGAAACGGGCAAGTTGTATGCGATCATTCTGAGCGAGGAATTCGAAGTTTCTCATGCGGCTTCGGCGCAGGTGGTGAGAAGGCATTTCATAGACAAAGAATTTGATCTATTTATTGTCGGGTATCACCTTCCTTTGGGCAACAGCCTCGATCTGATCAAGGCGGAGCGTAAGTTTTTTGCCGACAAACCCATCATCATGATCACCGGGGACGATGTGCAGTCCATTGCAAAAAAGGCTTATCGGCAAGGCGTTTCAGCCATCGTGCAAAAGCCTTACGGCATAACGGACCTGTTGAATAAAGTCAAGGCCTGCCTGCGGGAGCGTGATTGCTGACATCCTGAATGAGTCCCTGAAAAAATATTTCTTCCGCGGTTAAATGAATTCCACGCGTTTACCTTAATTCCCCGTTATTTTTTTTCAATCGCAAAACCTCTTCGCCCATCACACTTGTATGCATGCGAGCGTGAATACCCGCGCCCTAATTATGGATAGATTTTCCTCGCAAGAAATGAAAATAAAAAGTATTTTAATTTGCCCGTGAAATACGCTAAAGTTGCTTCGGGCTAATATGTGATTAAACTAGTTTCGACTTATTCTTAACCGCAAATGGAGTAGCAAAGGCATGGCTGCGCCAGAAAACGCACGAAAATAATTTATGGAAAAATCAAGTCCGCACAAATTCATCATTGCCATTCTCATGCTCTCAGCCTGCGCCCGCTTGAACGCCCAATCTGCGTTCAATTCCGGCCGGGATCCCGTCGCAACCTTTGCGCCTCTTGTTCAGCGTCATGCTGCGAAATGGGTTAATGCGTGGAAGAATTTGAAAGGTTTTGACATTTGGCATTTTACTTCACGCGACGCCATGACATTCACAGATTCAGTTTACGATATCTCTCCGGCAGAATTTACCAAAGTCGACAGTGTTTTACTGATTGCTTCGCCGGATTCGTCGGAATATTTGGACATTTATTCGAGCCGGTTTCGCGTAGAAACACGCGACGGGAAACTGATCCGAAAAAAATCAAATGATTCATCAGCTCCGCGTCCGAAATTGACTGTTTTCAATCGTGGAAGAAAGGAAACCCGGGATATTTTTTTAGACCGTTATAATATATGGTGCGACGACGCTTTTTGGCTGGATGGTCATCGCTTTGTCGTCGTAGGCTTCTTCGGGCGCGGCGAAGACGTTCCGTTTATTTGGGTTATAGATATGGAAAAACATACGTATCATTTTTTTGCTTCGAAAGCGTCTTATTATCCCGAAAAACACGGCAGTTTCTTTTATAAAAAATTTCCGAATATTTCAATTGAATGGTAGGAATAACCTGAAAAGTAATTAGATAAGGAACGTCTATGAAATCATTTCATCCTCCGATGCGCGTACTGATGGGGCCCGGGCCTTCGGATGTGCATCCGCGCGTGCTGGGAGCGCTGGCGCAGCAGACGATCGGGCATCTCGATCCGAAATTCATCGGCATGATGGACGAAGTCAGAGCCCTTTTGCAATATGCATTTCAAACAAAAAACGAATTGACGCTGGCGGTTTCAGCGCCGGGCACGGCCGGCATGGAAACGTGCCTTTCGAATCTGATCGAACCCGGCGATAGGGTGGTCGTTTGCCAGAATGGTTTTTTCGGAGGGCGCATGAAAGAAATGGCCGAACGCAATCGCGCGAATGTGGTGCATCTGGAGTTTCCATGGGGCACGGGCGTGGACCCGAACAAACTGGAGGACGCGCTGAAAGCAAATCGCGATGCAAAGGTCGTGGCTTTTGTTCATGCCGAAACTTCGACCGGCGCGTTGTCCGACGCGAAAACGCTGGTGGAGATAATTCATAAATATGATTGTCTCGCGATCGTGGATGCGGTGACGTCGCTCGGCGGTGTGCCCTTGAAAGTAGATGAATGGAATATTGACGCGATCTATTCCGGCTCGCAAAAATGCCTGCAGTGCATTTCGGGGCTGTCGCCTATCAGTTTTAATGTACGGGCTATGGATGTGATCAAAAACCGTAAAACAAAAGTGCAAAACTGGTTCATGGATTTGAGCCTGATCCTGTCCTATTGGGGCGGCGGAACGAAGCGCGCCTATCATCATACCGCGCCGATCAATGCGTTGTACGGCCTGCATGAGGCGCTCGTGATTCTGCAAGAAGAGGGTTTGGAAAATTCCTGGGAACGCCACCGCGCACACCATCTTGCCTTGAAAACGGGACTGGAAGCGATGGAGCTGAAAATGATCGTGAAAGAGAGTGAACGCCTGCCGCAGCTCAATGCCGTTTCGGTTCCGGAAGGCATCGACGAAGCAAAAGTGCGCCGCGCGCTGCTGGATCAATTCGGGTTGGAGATCGGCGCGGGGCTTGGCGCGTTCGCCGGCAAAGTCTGGCGCATCGGGTTGATGGGCTACAGCTGCAACATGAAAAATGTGCTGCTGTGTTTGTCGTCATTGGAATCGGTGCTGTCTGAAATGAAAGCGCCGATCCGCAAAGGCGTCGCCGTTACAGCGGCATATGACACTTTTCAGTCAATTATGAATTAAGAATTATGAATTAAGAATTACGAATTAAGAATTACGAATTAAGAATTAAGAATTACGAATTGGAATCAAAATAAACTATGGCTGATAGGTGATAGCCAACAGCCAACAGCCAACAGCCAACAGCTGAAAACTGAAAACTGACAACTGACAACTGATGAGATCTTTTTATATAATTTTGACAGTCATTTTCCTCGGTATCATCGCGATTTATTGGAATTCGGAAATGCGTGAGAGGACCATTCCGGAAAAGTATTTAAAAAATTCGAGCGAGGAAACTATGGATCAAATTGCAGAGGCATATGTTAAACTGGTTTTGAAAGCCGGAACGTTCGATCCGGATTTTGTAGATGCGTATTACGGTCCGGATGAATGGAAGCCGGACACCTCGAAAGACAAGGTTTCTTTGCCGACACTCGCGGACGAGGGCCGCAAGCTTGCTGCCCAGCTGGAAAAGATCAGGAATTCCAAATGGAATGAAATGGAGAGATCCCGCCATGAATATTTGACCAAACAATTGACCGCCGTCAACGCGAAAATAGAAATGTTGTCGGGAGAGAAATTCACTTTTGATGAGGAATCGAAATTGCTTTACGACGCGGTCGCGCCGACGCACGATAAGAGTTACTTTGAAAATCTGTTAAGCGAATTGGATAAAAGCCTGCCCGGAAAAGGCTCAGTTTCCGGGCGTCTGGAAGATTTTAAGAAATTGTTCATCATTCCGAAACCAAAATTGGATGCGGTTTTCAATGCGGCAATTAATGAGTGCCGCAAGCGCACACTGATGCACATGGCGCTTCCGGAAAATGAGAATTTCAAAGTGGAATACGTGACCGGGAAAGCGTGGAGCGCTTATAATTGGTATAAAGGCGGCGGGTTCAGCGTCATCCAGGTCAACACCGACTTGCCGATTTATCTTGACCGGGCGATAGATCTCGCGTGTCACGAAGGGTATCCCGGTCATCATGTGTACAACGCGCTTCTGGAAAAGAATTTGGTGCGGGATAAAAAATGGCCGGAATTCTCAGTGTATGCGCTGTTCAGCCCGCAATCGCTGATCGCCGAAGGCAGTGCGAATTACGGGATCGAAGTGACGTTTCCTGCCGACGAACGGATCGCGTTCGAGCGCGATATTTTGTTTCCTCTGGCAGGCCTGGATTCGAGACAAACGGAAAAGTATTACGCTATAATGGCGCTGGCCGCTAAATGCAGTTATGCGGGTAATGAGGCGGCGCGGAATTATTTGGACGGAAAGATGACCAAAGAAGAAGCGATCCGGTGGCTCAGGCAGTACGGATTGTTCGCCAAAGACCGCGCGGAACAGCGCATCCGATTTATCGAAAAATACCGAAGTTACGTGATCAATTACAATCTCGGTCAGGACCTCGTGAAGAATTATATTGAAAAAAAGGGCGGAACCCCGGATCATTCGGAAAAACGATGGGAATTGTTCATGCAGCTTTTGTCAAATCCGTTCACTCCATCGGGATTGCTCCGATAAAAGACGATTATGAAAAAAGTAAGTTCTTACGATATCATTTGGCGGACGGTGAAGAAAATCCCCAAAGGCAGAGTTTCCACATATGGGCAGGTCTCACGGATCGCAGGACTCGGCGAAAACGCAAGATTGGTCGGATATGCAATGCACAACATTCCTCACGGAGCGGATATCCCATGGCACCGCGTGATCAATTCGCAGGGAAAAATTTCGCTGCCGAAAACCGGTGGAAATTATGAACGGCAAAAGAAATTACTGGAAGGCGAGAAAATTGTTTTTGACGGAGAGAAGATCGACTTAGGAAAATTCGGATGGAAACGTTAAGTCTGTGTCATTACATGCATCCGACGACGGGCGGGCCTTGTATGAACACCTGGGATTTGAACCGACCAATGAAATGCGCCTGAAAGGATAATTTGCGAGAGATGAAAAATACTGTATCTACGACGTTATCTGTCGTCCCGCCGTACGATTTTGATATGTCCATCCATTCTCACCGCTACAAGAAATACCACTGTGACGTATATGATCGCTCGGGGAGCGTTTACAAAAAGGCGTTTGAAGTAAACGATAACTTATTGGTGGCGGAAGTTCGATCGGCAAGTTCCGGAAAATTACGGATCGCGTTAGCCGGAAACAAAATTGAAAAAGAATATTTAATTCCGGTCAAAGAAGCCGTAAGAAAACAATTTTTCAGCCGGTGTGATTTGAAACAATTCTATCATGGGATTCGAAGGGACCCGGTCATGCGGAAGATCACCGGGAAATTTCACGGCCTTAAACCGAACTGGCCCGGCGACCTGTTCGAATGCATGGTGCGCTGCATCATTAGTCAACAGATCAACGTCATCGTTGCAGATAAATTTGAAATGGAATTCGTTCAAAAGTTTGGAAAGAAAATTGTCCAGGACGGCGGGATCTTTTTTATGTTCCCGACGGCAAAGCAAGTTTCTGAGATTGAGATCAAGGACTTAAGGCAAGTTAAATTTTCCGAACGAAAAGCGGAATACGTCGTTGGCCTGGCACGCAATGTGGTTGACGGGAAAACCGATCTGCCCCGCATAGAGCAATTACCGGCTTCTCAATTTGTAGAGGAGATTACGAAAATTCGCGGAATCGGACCGTGGACGGCGGAATGCTGTTTGATGCATTTGGGGCATCCGGATGTTTTACCGAAAGGCGATATCGGTTTGCACCATGCCATCCGAAAATTCTACGGGTACGGAAAAAAAGTCACCGTAAAGAAATTACTGAAAGTTTCAAGGCAATGGAGCGGCTGGCAAACGCTTGCCACGTACTATCTATGGCACGCGCTTACACAGGAAAGGATGAATGGAGTTTAATGTTATCGATATTTTCTTGTGGAGTTTTTCGTCCCTGTATGCGGTAACGGTGCTGAGTCTGGCTTTTTGCCTGGCACGGTATCATCCGAAAAAAACCGGCCGGAAACCGTTTGTTTCCGTTCTCATTGCCGCGCGGAACGAATCCGGGCAGATCTCCCAATGCCTGAAGAGCCTGTTGGTTCAAACTTACGATCAGGATCTGTTCGAAGTTATTGTCATCGACGACCGTTCGACGGACGATACGGCAGCGAACGTTTTGTCCCTTGAGAAACAATTCAGATATTTAAAATTGGTCACGGTTGATAAAGTTCCGGCAGACGTTGCTCCGAAGAAATTTGCGCTGGATCAGGGAATTAAGATCGCGCGGGGAGAGGTCATTCTTTGCACGGACGCCGACTGCCGCCCGGAGAAGGAATGGATCTCCGGAATAATGGAATGCTTCACGGATGAGGTAGGAATGGTCGTCGGCTATTCGCCGATCGAACCGAAAGACCGGTTCTCTCTGGTTGAAAATTTCTTAGCGCTGGATTCGCTCGCGTTAGCTTCGGTCGCGGCCGGCAGTTCTGCCTGGGGCGGGACGCTGACGGCCACCGGGCGAAGCCTGTCATATCGGAAAAGAGTTTTCGAAGAGGTCGGCGGCTTCTCAAAAATTGCCCGCTTCGTTTCGGGCGACGACGATCTGCTTTTAGGGTTGATCAGGAAAACAAAATGGAGGATCGCTTACTGCCTGAGTAACCACTCGCAGGTCCATACCGATCCGCCCGGAAGTTTCAGGAAGTTTGCCAATCAAAAGATACGCCAGGCTTCCAAGGGACGGCAATATAGTCCGAAAATGATCCTCGGCCTGATATTATTTCTTGTGTTTAACCTGCTGTTGATAACGTATGTACCCTGGAAAGGCATAAGCGGGCAGGGAGCCATGATCCATGTGATTCCCTGGCTCATTAAGATAGGTTCGGATGCAGTGATTCTGACGGCCGGGGCATGGCGATTCGGGAAATGGTCTTATTTAAAAATGTATCCTGTCATTGCCGTTCTGCATCCGCTTTACATCACGGTTTTCGGCATCTGGGGTCAATTCGGAAAATTTGAATGGAAAGATACGGTTCGTGAGAATACCATGACGGGCTAAAGAGTGATCCTTGAAGGTTCCTTTCAATGAACGAAATTCTCTAGATTTTTCAAAATAAATAGGACCTTCAAGGTTCAATACTTCAAAACCTGTCAATGTGAGCCAACCGGATAAGCAGGTAAAGAAATGATATTATTCATAGCATTGCTGGGCATTACGTTGATCGTATATGTGACGATGGGCATTTTCTTCGTCGTGGGATTATTTTTTCCTGCGCGGACAAGAAATCCGAAGGTACCATTCGTCTCGGTGATCATCGCCGCGCGCAATGAAGGAAAAAATATTCGAGCCTGCCTGGAAAAGATCCTGAACCAAACCTATTCCGATTTTGAAATCATCGCCGCCGATGACCGTTCCGAGGACTCGACGTGGTCCATCCTCACCGAATTATCCTCTATCCACAGCCGATTGAAGCCCGTTCGAATTGAGGAAAAAGGGGACATCGTTTCAGGTAAGAAAAACGCATTGGATCACGCCATTAAAATGTCTAAGGGAGAAATTCTATTGTTTACCGACGCCGATTGCTCGGTTCCGCCGGAGTGGATTGCATCGATGGTCCGGTATTTTTCCGATAACGTGGGTCTTGTGATCGGATTCTCAGCCGTGGAAGGCAAAACATTTTTTGAAAAACTGCAGCGCTATGATTTTCTCGCGCTGATGACGGCAGCGTGCGGAATTGCAAATTTGGGATTTCCGCTTGCGTCGAGCGGGCAGAATCTGGCATACCGGCGAAAGGCGTTCGATGAGGTCGGCGGTTTTGAAAAGATCAGGCACCGCATTTCCGGCGATGACGTGCTCATGACGCAATTGATCAGGAAATTCACAAAATACAAGATCGTATTCGCATCCGATCCTAAGTGTTTTACAACAACAAAACCTGAAGGGTCCGTGAAAGCCCTGGTTCATCAGCGCTCCCGTTGGGCATCGAACGCAGGGGTGATGCTGCAGTTGAATTTCCCGTTTTTCGTATATCTGACGAGCGTCTACGTATTTAATGCAGTGTTATTCTGCGGAACTCTGATCGGAATGTTTCAGCCTGTGATCCTGCTGATGACGATCTACGGATGGATCACAAAATGGATCGTCGATTTATTAGTACTATTAAACGGGAGCGTAACTTTTAAAAATCCGTTTTCTTTTATTATCTTCCAGTCGTGGTTTTTTGTTCAGACACCGTACCTCCTTTGGATCGGTATCCGGGGGAGTTTAGGATGGTTTAAGTGGAGATAAGAGTTGCCACTTTACAGGGATGTTCTTGCTTATCTGGAAAAAAACATTCTCAAAAATTGTCATTCCGAACGGACTGAAGAATCCCCTGAATCATGGGATTCTTCGCGGCGCCCGAAGCGCCACTCAGAATGACCGGTATTTCTTCAAAACTTTTTTCGGTAACTTCGATTTGACCAATTCGTAAGACTGTGTAAAATAACGCTGCCATTCCTTTTTGTTAAACCGGTTTACATCCTGCACAAGCACCCATTTATACCGCGCTACATACGGCGCCGGAATAATTCCCTCCGAAGAACATAATTCATCAAATTCCTCCGGCGTGACCTTGAAAGAAACCATCAAAGGCGGGTTGAGTCCTGCGACGCAGAACATTTTCCCGGCGATGCAAAAACACAGATCGTCGCTCCACTTAATGTCTTCGGTCACGCCCGGCAAGCTTTTGCAAAATGTTCGGAGTGATTCGATGTTCATGATACGCTGTTTCGAATAACGTTGCCCACGAAGCACACGAAAAAAAACGAAAAAAAATTTGCCACAGGGGTGGTGGCCCCGCGAAATACGAGAAAAGAATACTGGGCCCACGAAACACACGAAAAAACACGAAAGCAATATTTTCCCGCGAAATACACGAAAGAACACTTTAAGTCGAAAGTAAGAATGGTCACCTTAAGTCCCGCCAAATAAAAAATTTTCCGTGTCTCAGTGCCTCGGTGGATATGTTTTTAGCCCGCCCCGTTGTGAAAGGAGTCATTTCAACAACATCTCTTTGAACCCGTCCGAAACGGGATGTTCACATTTAAAGATCAAACCCAAAAATTGAGCCATGGTTTGAGCATACTGCTTCTGGTATAGCTGTATTTCCGCATTCATTTCACCTCTTGCCGCGACCTGCGGGCCCATGGCCGCGAACCAGATCTCATCGGATCCTGCAATGCCGGAATTGTGACTGGTCCATTTTGTTTGATTTCCCCGGCCATGATCGACTGTGACAAAAAGCAATGTTTTGTCTTTGTAAGCGGAACTGCTTTGAACAAAATTCCATATGTCATTCAGCCAATGATCGACCATTTTTGCCGCATCCAGATAATCTTTGTAATGCGCTTCATGAGCCCATTCGTCGGTTTCACCGTAGGAAATATACAGCACGCGGGGTTTTTCCTTCCTGAGATAATCCATGGCCGCATAATGGGTGAATACATCCAACGCTTCCTCTCCGAACGGATTATAGGCGTCTTTTTTCAGATTATTTAAGGTACGCTGTTCATCATCGGGATGGGTTCCTCCGCACGTATCATTGCCGCAAATGACCGGAAAGCCGGCCCGTTTTTCGTTCAGTATCCGGTCGAATGCATCCCACGCACAAAACGCGGCGACCTTACCCTTAAAACCATCCTGTTTATTAATAAATTCCAGCAGGTTGGTATTTGGATTTGGAGGGTATGCATTCGTATTGATGGCGGTGTCAACAAATCCGCAGAAGATCTCGTTGTATCCGGGGTAGGAGAACCAATAGGGATTAGCCACGTTGACCTTGCTCCCGAGGCCGCGATTACCGTAAATTTGCCCCTTGGAAGCGATAATATTCCACATAAATGGCATGAGCTTAAGTCTTCTTATATCGGAACTTGTCGCCCAATACTTGTTGAATATACTGGCACTGTCAGCCTGGTTGAACTTTGGATTGCCCGCAATGGCAGAATCCATTCCATTGAACACTTCCTGCCGTCGAAGGCCGTCAGTGGTTACAATGATCACATTTTCGATTTTGTTTTTCGATTGTGCTTTTAAGGGCAGACTGCACAATAAACAAACTATCACAGAATAAATGGTCTTATTCATCGCTTCTTTTTTTGTGAAATACTTCTCCGCGAAATACGCCGAAAAAACGCGAAAAGAAATTGGCCCGCGAAACACGCGAAAAAGCGCGAAAAAAAATCTTGAGCCAAAAAACCATTCTTAACCCAAGAGAAAAACTATTCCCCTCCTTTTCAAGGAGGGGTTAGGGGTGGTTAAAGTATTTGCTGAATTCACCACCCCGTCCTTCGGACACCCCTCCTTTGCAGGAGGGGACTCTTCTATTTCTCACCATAAATGACCAGAGCGCTTGAGTCAAAGACAACATTGCCGTCGGAATACACTTTATTCACCGCCTGATAGACTTCTTTTTTGATCTTTTCTTTCATGGCATCTTCCGCTTTGCTGAGCGCGGCAACAATAGGGGCGGCCACCTCTGTGATCATGTTCCAATACACATCGGTTGTTTTACAATTCATTTTTCCGGCAACTTCTTTTTCTGAAGTATTTTTCAATCCTGCCAGCGAGAATAAACCGGCTATCATGCCCTCCTTAGTACAGCGGAACATTCCGGGCGCTCCCGGCGGGGGGTGAGGCAGCTCCATATTTCTTTGGATCGTTCCCATAGTTGCCGTCACCCAGAAATTTTTTTCCGGAACGCCCCAAACCGAAGTGGCAATTCTTCCTCCCGGTTTAAGGACACGCGCCATTTCCTTCGCGGCCAGCAGCATGTCGGGGAAGAACATAAAACCGAGCCGGCAGCTTACCGCGTCGAATGTGCCGTCGGCAAACGGGAGTTCGCAAACATCACAAGCACGGGTTTCAATATTTTTGATTCCTCTGCGTGCGGCACTCTCACGGGCGATAGCGAGCATGTCCTCGGCAAGGTCTGTTATCATGACTTTTCCGCCTTTTAACATCGAAGCGATGGTCAATCCCGGCTCACCGGTCCCGGCGGCCACATCAAGGACTACTTCATTACCTTTCGGGTTGAGCAGGCGGATGATCTCATCGCCCATCGGTTTTAAGAAATCCATCGTCAGTTCGTCCCATTTCTTCCAACCGGGTGAAAATTTATTCCACGCGTCTTTTTGCTGTTGGCGGATCTGTTCGTGTTGCTCGTTCATTGTTTGTGCCTTTCTAATTTGAATGCTCTTACACATTATTTACTCTAACTCAATTTAAGGCTGACCTTCTTTCCCAGACCTTCTTCAAGAATTCGAAAAAGCGTAGAGATCTGTATGTCGGACCTTCCTCTTTCAATTCGTGAAATATAGCTTTTCTTTGTTCCGCTGCGTTCAGCCAACTGCTCCTGGGTCATATGCGCCTTCAATCGTGCGTCCTTAATTAACTCAGCGACAACAAACGCGGTTGACTTTTCCTCGAATTCCTCGCGTTTTCTACTACCGCGCTTTCCGTATTTCGAATCCAGAAGGTCGCTGAATGTTTTAACTTTTGTGCTTTTCAACTTCATGCTTCATTTCCTTTTCTGTAAAAAATATTCTTTGCGAAGCCTTTCGGCTAATTCAATTTCATTTTTAGGTGTTTTTTGGGTTTTCTTCCGGAATGCATTTAACACGACAACCAACTTTCCTTCATCAAAGAAACACAAGATCCGAAAAATATTGGAACTTTGTTCAACGCGAATCTCATACAATGCATCTGTTCCTTCCAGATGTTTCAAAAACTTCGAGGGGACACGTTCAACGGTTCGGATCAATTGAAATACGAACTCAATCTTCTCCTGAGTCTTCGGATCCAGTTCTTCATAAAACCAGAGGAAGTGGTTCTTGTAAAATATTATTTCTCTGACAACAAAGTTAACTAATTAGTGAACATAAGTCAACTTATTTCTGAAGGAAAACGTCCCTCCCTGCGTCCTTTTGCTGCTGGTCCATTGTAGTGCCTTTCTAATTTGTTTGAATACGATTCCCACGAAATACACGAAAAAAACTTCCCCACGAAACACACGAAAAATTCTTTGGTCAAAAAAACCAATCACCCTGAGTAGTCGGAGCGAAGCGACGACGTATCGAAGGGTGCCACGGAGCCACAGAGGGCGCAGGGAATTAATAAGAAGTCTCAATGTCTCTCTGCCTCGGTGGTTATATTTTTAGCCCACGAAACACACGAAAAACCACGAAAAAGAAATCGGCCCGCGAAACACGCGAAAGAAAACCCGAAGAAAATTGGCCACAGAGTCACAGAGGGCACAGAGGAATCAAATGGAAAACTCCCCTCCTGCAAAGGAGGGGTGGCCTGCGCCAGACCTGTCAGCCTCAGGCTGAGACGGCCGGGGTGGTTGTTAGCCGAAACTAATGTAGGTGGTAGTTTATTGCAATAAGTTTTTTGGGTAAAGCCGGTAGTATTTTGGACTTCGATGGATTCTCATTTTTTTGGCAGCTTGTCCTTGATCTTAACATCATGCAGTGATTGCGAGAACGCTCCACCGGCAATAAGCTGTAGAATATCTTTTTTTGTCCATTGTGCGTCAAAATAATGGCTGCCGGGATCGTAACCTGATGCGGTGGAATAGAGTTCGTTCGCAGAGTCTTCAAATTTTTCATCTAAAGAGCGGACTGAAATAGTTCCGTTGGTTCTATTCTCCAACAGAATAATTATCCACCAGGGTTTGTCGCCACTCAGCAGTTCGTTACGTATGTTGACAAGGTAGAGATTGGCTGCAATGCTTCTTAGAAAAAAATTTCTTCCGAGCCAATTTTCACTGGCACTGGCCGCATTGTAAAAAATGGTATCCCCCTTCGTTGAAAAGGGAAACCCCCCGCTCAATCCTTCTTTTCGATCGATCTCATAGACCTTGTTCTTCTTGATAAGGTACCGGGCCGCCGAATCAACTTTTTCCTCGTATCGAATTCCAGATCCGCTGCCGGCATTGTCATGGGCAGGCCCGGCAGAATCTCCCAATGGGATCGTAATATTAAAACCCCTTGAAGCGTATTGCTTGATCATTTGGCGCGTTGAAATAACTATCTTTCTTGGCGTATACTGGACGTATCTGAAATAGCTGGCTCTAATGGTCATCGTGTCACCGTCCTCAAGCAGCCAGGTACCTCTGAATACCTCCGGAAATTCATAAATATTATCGCTGTCTATGGGCTGAGGATTTGTAAAGTAATCCGTCCGACACGAGCACATTACTATCGCCAGACAGACGATGAATTTGAATATTCCGGGAATTTGTTTCATGGGGTTCCGATCTATTTTATTTTAAACTGAGTGCCGGGAATACCGGCCCGCGAAATACGCGAAAAGGCGCGAAAGGAATACATTGCCCGCGAAAAATGCGAAAATAATACTTTAATTCCGAAACATGAATTCTAATCATTATTAAGAATCGCCGGCTGCGACGATATCGATAGGTCGATTGAGCTGAAAATTAGATTACCACGTAATATAAATCGAACCGCCCATGTTTTCGTCATCCGAGCCGTAAATGAATCCGCCGTTGTCGCCCGGAATTAATTCCATGGCCTCGATCTTGTGATAATAGGTTTGATACAGCCGCGTCATGTCGGGGTTGATCGTAAATTGTTTTCCGTTCTCGCTAAAATGTCCCGCAATGTAAACAGCCGACTGGAACGGGCCGTCGTCGCCCGCATCCGAGGCGGAGGTGATATACACATTCCCGCCGCCGTCCACGCGCAGATCGGAGATATGACGCACCCCTTGTTTCGGAAACGGCACTTTGATCTCCGCGGAATTGACCTTAGAAAAACTATCGTTCGATTTGTCAAAACCAGCCCAATAAATCACCGCCGGTTTTTCGTCCTGTCCGCGATGCGCCCACACTGCGAGCCAGCGGCCGCTTATCTTTTGAACCGAGAATCCTTCGAAATTACTGCCTGTCGCTGCGTCCGGCATCGGAACAGTGCGTATAACAGAAATATTTTTCAGCGTACTGTCGAGCGCGATGTGAAATAATTTTCCTGCGCTGGCAAGAAAGAGAAATTCATTGGGCGTGTCCGGAATGCCGCTCAGGGATTCCGCATCCATCGGCTCGTTCGCCGAATCCGGCCAGACGAGTTCGACGTATTTCACGGATCTTCCTTCGACGGTGACGACACCTATGCGCACTTGCTTAGGCAATTTACAGTCATGCACGACCAGGTAGCGCGCGGTATTGGCGTCCTTCCTGATCACCGCGATGCCGCTGATGCCGTGCGGCTGGCCCCCTCGCACGGGAAGCCATTCCTGTGAAAACAGGGGAGCCGATGAAATGAAGATGAAGAAAAGCAGGTTCCGGATTGTCATAGGTTCCTTTCGAGTGTAAATATGCCGAAATCTAACCGCTAAGGTCGCAAAGACCGCAAAGAATATAAAAAAGCATTTTTGGTGTTTTCAATTTTCGCGTCCTCTGCGCGCTTTGCGGTTAGATGTATTACCTTTGCGTTTTTCGCAGGCGGGAATTCGATTTCCTCTTTTTTGATGAGCGTCCGGGCTTTACCAGCACCTCATAATGAGCCACATTCGGTTCGAAATCAAGAAGAAAATTCTTGTCTTCCTCGTAATAGCGCGCTTTTTCCACATCCGCGCCGGCGAATTTCTTGATCGCATCGAACGATTCCCACAGTGAAATAAAAAGCCAATGCGTTCTGTCATTTTCGATCTTTCTCAGAACGTAAACGCCCTGATTGCCTTTCGTTGCCCGGCTGTCAGGCACACCTGTGCGGTTGAGCAATTTTTCGTAAGCTTCCGAATCGGAGGCGTTTGTCATTCCGTGCCATATTCGTGCGATCATGAGTTCTTCTCCCGGCCGGTTACAACAAAATTTAGAAAAGAAATTACCAAGATACAAATAGTTTTATAATACGAAAACCGGCCCGCGAAATACGCGAAAAACGTTCCCACGAAGAACACGAAAGGAATTTTTAGAATTCCAGGCAACTGGCAATAGGTTATCAAATGCCCCGTGGGTTAATAGTTAATCCGCTTTGACCGGTTCCACTTTGACGGCACCTTCAAAAAACAGGTTTTCGTGATAGTCGTTCATGGTCAGGGCCTTGAGTATCAATTGCTCCGTCACCTTTAAAGTTTCTCGGGGAAATTTGCCTTTGCGGCCTCCGACACGCGTTATTTCGTCAGGAACCGTGATCAGATATTTTTTCATAGCCTCCATCCTTGTGTTTCGTTGGCCTGACATTGTTTTCGCTTATTTCGCAGGCACCGCCCCGGCCTTCTCAGCCTGAGTCTGACAGGTCTGGCGCAGGACTCCGCTCCTCATCCGAGGAGGGGAATTCGCCCTATTCATTTTTCTTCGATTTTTTCCAATAAAATTTTCGTGCCTTTCGCGTATTTCGCGGACCAAAATCTAACCGCCGAGGCGCTGAGCCGCAGAGGTTGTTTTATTTAATTTTCTTCTCCGCGCCTTTGTGTCTTCGTGGTAAATTGTTTTCGCGTATTTCGCGGACAAATATTTTTTTCGTGCTCTTTCGTGTATTTCGCGTATTTCGCGGACCAAAATCTAACCGCCGAGGCGCTGAGCCGCAGAGGTTGTTTTATTTAATTTTCTTCTCCGCGCCTTTGTGTCTTCGTGGTAAATTGTTTTCGCGTTTTTCGCGGGCTAGTATTGTTTTACGATCGCTTTGGCCTTTTTCAAAACCGCGTCTTTCAGTTCCTTCGGCGCCAGTATCTTCACATTGTCGCCCCAGCCCATGACCCATGCGATGAATTCGTTGGATAATTTGACCTCGATCGCAATTTCAAAGCCTTCGTCGGTGTGAACGATCTCTTGTTTTTCGATCCAGAATTTTTCGGACATATATTTTTCCAGATTCTCGCGAAAGCGCAGGCGGACCTTTACGACCGCGCCGCCGGTGAACGAGCCCCAGGAATATTTGAATAATTCGCTCAGCGATGGAATGGACTTGATCGGCGACGGCTCATTCGGATAGCGCGTATGGTGAATCTTTTCGATGGTAAATATTTTCGGGATATTTTCATGAATAGCGATCAGGTAGTGGGTCTTACCGGCATTGTAAAACGCGATCGGCGTGACCGTTCGCCATTGATAACGGTCTGTCTTGACGGATTTATATTCGATCTCGATGACTTTTTTCTCGCGGATGGCCTTCATCGTCTGAACGAAAAAGTTCAGCGTCCTGTTCTTGAATTTCTCGCGGATCAGAGGCAGGTTCTTGATCGTCTCATTATTTCCGAAAGCGAGGTAGGTGGTTATCAGGAAATTCAATTCCGTCGTACCCAGCGTGATGCCGTAGGCGCGTTTGCGCGAATGAACGGTGATGCCCATGTCGCGCAGGGCTTTGACGTCGCGGCGTATCGTCGCTTCGCTGGTGAAAAAATATTTCGCCAGGTCGGATTCGGAATATTTATCCGGCTGTTCGTAGATCAGCGCGGCCATTTCGATCTGCCGCTGGAGTTCGTCAATGCGTCTCATAAAACCCTGCCCGCGAAACACGCGAAAAGAATACCATCCCACGAAACACACGAAAAAACACAAAAACCAATTACCCGCGAAACACGCGAAAAGAATACCATCCCACGAAACACACG
>CAZLWA010000107.1:0-2430 GCA_964563165.1 uncultured Bacteroidota bacterium
CATCGTAGCCCGCGTCATCACGAAGCGTAAGCGTGCCGAAGAGGCGCTCAAGGAAAACGTCAAGCATTTTCGTACGCTCATTGAAAATATTTCGGATGCTATCTCATTGATCAACCCGTACGGCATTGTTCTATATACCAGTCGTTCGACGAATAGGGTCCTGGGCTATTCCACCGAGGAATTCGTCGGACGCAATGCCTTTGATGTGATCCATCCCGACGATCTTTCCGACCTGATGAGTCACATCAACGAGCTGAGGAAAAAGCCCGGCTCGACCGCTTCGCTGGAATTCCGCATCAAACACAAAGACGGATCCTGGAGATGGATGGAAGGCGTCGGCAACAATCTCATGCATGACCCCAGTGTCAACGCGATCGTTTTCAACTACCGCGACATTACGATGCGTAAAGAAGCCGAAACCGCTCTTAGGCAGAGTGATGAGCGTTTTCGCGCGCTGGTGGAGCACAGTTCCGATGCTTTGACGCTGGTTGGGGCGGACGGCACGCTCTTATACAGCGGACCTTCCTCCGAACAAATTTTGGGCTACACGTCCGGTGAAAATATCAAAAAAAATGTTCTTGAATTTCTTCATCCCGACGATCAAACCCAGGTCAAATTGCATTTCAACCAACTGATTCAAAGGCCCAAACACACGGTGACCCTTCAGTGCCGGTTGCTTCATAAAAACGGTTCCTGGCGTTGGATGGAATGCGTGGCGAATAATCTGCTCTTTGAGCCCAGCGTCAAAGCCATCGTAATCAATGCCCGCGACATTACGGATCGTAAACTGGCGGATGAAGCGCTGGCCGAAGAAAAAGGCCGGCTCCTGGTAACGCTGCGCTCGATCGGAGAGGGAGTGATCACCGCCGATACGGAAGGGAAAATTGTTTTACTCAATAAGAGTGCCGAAACCATCACCGGCTGGTCCCAAGACAAGGCGCTTGGACTCGCCATTAACCAGGTCCTGCATTTAGCGAATGAAAAAAACAGCGAAACATTCGAGCATCCCGTTAATACCGTGTTGCGCACTAAGACGATCGCCGAAGTGGCCAATCACGCGCTCATTTTGCCCCAAGGCCTTGCCAGACGCGTCATTACTGACAATGCTGCGCCCATTCGCGACAAAGACGGGAACCTGATCGGCGTCGTGATGGTATTTCGCGATATTACGGACAAATTGAAAATGGAAAATGAGATCCTCAAATCGCGCAAAATAGAATCAATCGGCATCCTCGCAGGCGGTATTGCGCACGATTTCAACAATATCCTGTCAGCGATTCTCGGAAATATTTCTTTGGCAAAAATGAAATTGAATGCCGGCAATGTAGAGAAGGCGGCGGAGCTCCTGACGCGGGCCGAAACGGCCTCCGAGCGCGCCAAGGATCTTACGCAGCAACTACTGACCTTCTCCAAGGGCGGCGCGCCTGTCAAGAAGACGGCGAATATGGGCGAATTATTAAAAGACTCCTCGAATTTTTCCGCGGCAGGGTCCAATGTCCGCTGCGATTTTTTGATTCCGGACGATCTGTGGCATGTGGATATTGACGCGGGACAAATGAGCCAGGTTATCAACAATCTCATTATCAATGCCCGTCAAGCTATGCCGGATGGCGGAACTATCACGGTCAAAGCCGAAAATCTGACGGTCACCTCCGCATCGGAAGAACTCCCCGTCAGCCTCAAAAAAGGAAATTATATCAAGATTTCAATTCACGACCACGGGATGGGAATTCCGGAGGAAAATATTCAGAAAATATTTGACCCGTATTTTACAACGAAAAAATCCGGTAACGGATTAGGTTTGGCAACGTCGTATTCTATCATTAAAAATCACGACGGGGCGATTACACTGGAATCCAAAGCCGGGTCCGGAACGTCATTCTATATCTTTCTGCCGGCCTCACGTCGGGAAGCCGAACGCAAACCTGTGGCCCTTGCCAAACCGCTTTTCACGAACGGAAAAATCCTTATCATGGACGACGAAGAAGGTATCCGCGAAATGGCTACGGCGATGCTGAGCGATTTGGGGTATGAGGCGCACACGGCGAAAGACGGAGTGGAAGCGGTTAATATGTACGGACAATCCATGAGCGACGGAGCGCCCTATGATGCCGTGATCATGGACCTGACGATCCCCGCAGGCATGGGCGGAAAAGAAACGGTCAAACGGCTTATTGAACTGGATCCCTTTGTCCGGACGATCGTCTCCAGCGGTTACTCAAACGACCCCGTCATGGCAGACCACAAAAAATACGGCTTCATCAGCGTTCTCCCCAAGCCTTATCAAATCAGCGATCTCGCCCGCCTTCTGGAACATTTACTGATTGAAAAATACTGACTTCACTTCATGATGCGGCGATATCCCAAGAAGTGCTTCATGTAATACGTTTCCGACAAATCGGAAATGGTGACCCCTACCGTTGTGCTGGC
>CAZLWA010000108.1:0-29811 GCA_964563165.1 uncultured Bacteroidota bacterium
ATTTTCATGATACAATCGGCACCCTAAAATCGCAGTCGTCTTGTAGGATGCAGTGCTAGGTCAGTAGCTCAATTGGCAGAGCGGCGGTCTCCAAAACCGTAGGTTGCAGGTTCAAGTCCTGTCTCCCCTGCAAATAGATTTAAATTTCGAAAGAAAAGAGTATGAATAAGATCAGTGAATTTTTTGAAAATATGAAAATGGAAATGAAAAAAGTTTCGTGGCCCACCAGAGATGAATTGCTCGGTTCCACGGGAGTCGTGATGGTCCTGTGGATTTTACTGTCCATCTACATTTTTACTTCGGATTACGTCCTTCAACAGATAGTTAAACAATTATTGTAATTTTCACAGCGCCAAATTTTTTATTCTCCGAAGGGAAAAGGAATCAGAATGGAAAATTCTGAAAAAGTTTCAGAAAATAAAGTTGTCGACAACGAAGCTGCCGAAAACGAGACTGCCGAAAACGAGGCTGTCGAAAATGAAGCTGTAGGAGCGGAAGTTGCCAAAAAAGAAACTGCGGAAGCGGAAGTTGTGGAAAACGAAGCAGCGGAAACGGGAGTTGCCGGCAACGAAGCTGCCAAAAACGAGGTTGTCGAAAATGAAGCTGCAGGAACAGAAATTGCCAAAAACGAAACTGCGGAAGCGGAAGTCGTCGAAAACGAAGCGGCAGAAACGGAAGCTCCGGTAAAGAAAGTTGCAGATAAAAAAGCAGCAGAAAAGAAAGTTGCTGAGAAGAAAATAGCGGAAAAGAAAGTTACGGAAACGAAGGCGGAGGCAGCCAAAGAAGGAGAGACCGGGGAAGTCCCGAGGCCGGAAAATACAAAATGGTTTACGCTGCGCGTGTATTCAGGCCAGGAGCAAAAAGTCAAGGACCACATTCAAAGCGAACTTGAAATTGCCGGATTGCAGGAGAAAGTATTTCGTATTTTAATTCCCTCAGAGACTGTGATCGAAATGAAGAACGGCAAGAAGAAGGAAAAAACGCGCTCGTTCCTGCCGGGATATATGATCATTGAGATGGTGGACGATAAGCGGGTGCAATACGTCGTTTCGAATACTCCGGGAGTAGTGAATTTTGTCGGCCCTAAAAACACGCCCCAGCCGCTGCGTCCGGATGAAATTGATCGTATGCTTGGCCGGATGCACGAAAAGAAAACTTCGGAGGTTTACGACGTGCCGTTTAAAGTCGGAGACCCGATCAGGATTATTGACGGCCCGTTCACGGATTTCACCGGTTTCATCGACGAAATCAATTATGAAAAAAATAAATTAAAAGTAATGGTCAGTATTTTCGGCCGTTCCACACCGGTCGAATTGGACTTTTTGCAAGTGAAATTGGAGCAGTAAAAAAATAATTAATTATCAATAATGTAATTCAGTTCATAAGGAATCTAAATGAAAAAAATAGTTGCCCAGATCAAACTGCAAATTTCCGCCGGCGCTGCAAATCCGCAGCCCCCCGTCGGACCTGCATTGGGCCAGCACGGCGTGAACATCATGGAATTTTGTAAGGCGTTCAATGCAAAAACGCAGGACCAAAAGGGATTGATCATCCCGGTGATCATTACCGTATTTTCCGATCGTTCATTCACATTTATTCTGAAAACGCCTCCCGCTGCCGTCCTGATCAAAAAAGCGATTAATCTGGAAGCCGGTTCCTCCGAGCCGAACAGGACTAAGGTCGGAAAAATCACGCGGGCGAAAGTGAAAGAGATTGCCGTTTTGAAGATGCCGGACCTGAACGCGAAGGATATCGCGGGTGCAATGAAAATGATCGAAGGTACCGCGAAAAGTTTAGGCGTCGAAGTGATAGATTAATTTCTTAATTAACCATTACCACCGTCGGTGGGAGAGTATTCTGCATACGCAGAGCATTCGAAAAGGAGCCATCATGAAAAAACGAAGCAAGCGGTTTACCGCAGCCGCAAAGAAAATTGAAAAAGGCAAAGACTATTCCATTTCGGAGGCGTTCCGTCTGTTGAAAGAGACCTCAGGCGCCAAATTTGCCGAAACCGTTGACGTGGCGGTCAACTTAGGCGTAGACCCTAAACATGCGGATCAGGCCATTCGCGGGACCGTCATCCTGCCGCACGGAAACGGCAGAACCGTGCGCGTCCTGGTCATTACGAAGATGAAAGACAAAGAAGCCAAAGAAGCAGGTGCGGATTACGTCGGCTTTGATGACTACTTGCAGAAAATCAAAGAAGGCTGGACGGACATCGATGTCATTATTGCCACGCCGGAAGCAATGGTCGAACTCGGGAAATTGGGAAAAATTCTGGGTCCCAAAGGCCTCATGCCTAACCCGAAAAGCGGCACCGTCACCAACGATGTTACAAAAGCGGTCAATGAAGTGAAAGCCGGCCGTGTGGAATTTCGCGTGGACAAACAAGGCACCGTTCACGTCGGTATCGGTAAGGCGACCTTTGACCAGAAACAATTGGAAGATAATTTCAGAAGCTTCATGACGACGATCCTGAGAATGAAGCCATCCACGGCGAAAGGCAGTTATGTCAAGAGCGTGTTCGTGTCCATGACCATGGGGCCCGGAATTAAAGTCAGTAATCAGGAAATCGGCAGTTTGACGCTTCATTAATCTGTCACGAAATTTAGAAATTATTCATAAAAGGTTTATACTATGAAAAAAGAAAATAAGAACGAGCTGATCGCCGAGTTGACGGAGAAATTTGAAAAAGCGTCCAGTTTATACCTGACCGACTTCACCGGAATCACGGTGAAGAAGATGGAAGGTCTGCGCATCAAATTCCGTGAAAGCAAATCGGATTTCAAAATTGTTAAGAACACGTTGGCGAAAATAGCTCTGAAAAATGCAGGTTACGAAGTCAATTTTGGCCAGCATTTGCAAGGCCCGACGGGTATTGCATTCGGTTATGAGGACGCGGTCGCGCCCGCCAAAGTGATTTCTGAATTTCTCAAAGATAAAGAGAATGATAAACTCAAAGTCAAAGTGTGCATCATTGACAAGCAGCTGTTCGAAGCGTCGAAGATCGGCGAGATCGCAAAAATGCCGAGCAAAAAAGACCGGCTCGCGCAACTGGTCGGCTTGTTCCAGTCGCCGATGCAGAATGTCGTGCTGCTGCTCAATACGCCGCTGCAGAATTTGGTCGGTGTGCTGGAATCTTTGAAAACACAAAAAGCGGCATAAGAAATTTTTTTTATTTATTAACCAATTGCCGTCTTAATTTATCATGCGAGTAGTTGTTTCGCGTGACTGACGGCAAGAAAATCAAGGAGAATTACCATGGCTACTTCAAGAGCAGATGTGTTGGATTATTTAGCCGATGCCAACATGATGGAAATCGGTGAACTGGTGAAAGAGATCAAAAGCAAATTCGGCGTGGAAATCGCGGCGCCGGTTGCAGTAGCGGCGGCTGCCGGCCCCGCGGGCGGCGGAGCGGCTGCGGTTGAAGAGAAAACGGAATTCACAGCCAAGCTGACCAGTGCCGGTGACAAGAAAATCCAGGTGATCAAAGTTCTGCGTGAACTGACGAATCTCGGATTAAAAGAAGCGAAAGACCTCGTTGACGGCGCTCCGACGGTGGTCAAAGAAGGCGTGTCGAAAGATGAAGCCGAGAAGATCAAGGCGAAATTCGCCGAAGTCGGTGCGACGATCGATATCGTATAACCCGTTTGCCATACTGTATAGGGCGGCGATAACAGCCGCCTTATTTTAATAAAGAAGTCCAGGCGAGAATATGGGCTTCTGTCCCACAAGCGTACATGCCTTACGCTTTATGCCCCGAAAACAAGTAATAGAGTTGTTCCCCGCAACGATAGTTTTAAAAAGGCAGGTTACCCTTGAATAACAAGCAAGTCATTGAAAGAGTAGGTTTCGCCAAGAATCCGAGCGTCGTCGAGATGCCCGATCTGTTAGAAATTCAGATCGATTCTTACGAAGAATTCCTTCAACAGGATATCGCCCCTGAAAAAAGAACGAACACCGGCTTGCAGGCGGTATTTACAAGTTCCTTTCCGGTTGATGATGCGAAAGAGTTGTTCAAATTGGAATTCGTAAAATATTTTATCGAGCGTTCGAAATACGACGTGCGCGAATGCCAGGAACGCGGCGTGACGTTTTCCGTTCCGCTCAAAGCCACGTTGAGGCTCTCGAGTAAGAAATCATCGGACGACAAGCATCCGGAGATCATCGAACAGGATGTGTATCTCGGCAATTTGCCTTATATCACTGGCCGGGGAACGTTCATTATCAACGGCGCGGAACGCGTGGTCGTGAGCCAGCTGCACCGCTCACCCGGCGTTTTCTTCGATGAGTCCATTCATCCGAACGGCACCAAAATGTTTTCGGCGCGCGTGATCCCGTTCCGCGGTTCGTGGATCGAGTTCACCACAGACGTCAACGATGTGATGTACGTGTTCATTGACCGAAAGAAAAAATTTCCCGTGACGACGTTTTTGCGCGCGTTAGGCTATTCATCCGATCGGGACATGCTGAAATTATTCGGCGTCATCGATGAAGTTGAGATCTCGCGCGTCAACAGCGATCTCATCGTCGGGAGAAAAACGGCGCTGGATATCATCAATGAGGAAACGGGCGAGATCATTGCGGAAAAAGACGTGGCGGTTGATGAAGAACTTCTGACAAAACTGAAAAAACATAAAATAAAGAAAATTGATCTTGTAAAAACCGAAGACGTCATTCCTGAAGTTATTGCAAATACCATTCGCAAAGACATTACGAAGAGCGAACAGGAAGCTCTGGAACAGATTTACCGCCAATTGCGTTCGGGCGACGCTCCGGATTTGGAAACGGCGCGCGGATTACTGGAGCGGCAATTTTTTAATTCCAAGCGTTATGACCTCGGCGATGTCGGCCGCAACCGTATCAATAAGAAACTGGGATTAACGATTTCGGAGGCCATCACGGTTCTCACGAAGGAAGATATTGTAGCGATCATCAAGTCACTGATTGACCTGCGCAACGGCACGCGCGCAACTGATGATATCGATCATTTGGGAAACCGGCGCGTCAAAACCGTGGGCGAGCAATTGGCTTCGCAATTCAGCGTTGCTTTGTCCCGCATGACACGCACGATCAAAGAGCGCATGAATCTGCGCGATAATGAAAACCTGACTCCTCAGGATCTGGTCAATGCGCGAACCATTTCCAGCGTGATCAACACATTTTTCGGGACGAGTCAGTTATCTCAATTCATGGATCAAACCAACCCGTTGTCGGAACTGACCCACAAGCGGAGGCTTTCTGCCCTCGGGCCGGGCGGACTAACGCGCGAACGTGCCGGATTTGAGGTCCGTGATGTGCATTATACTCACTACGGCCGTTTGTGTCCGGTGGAAACTCCCGAAGGACCCAATATCGGTTTGATCTCTTCGTTGTGCTTATTTGCAAGAATCAACCGCTACGGCTTTATTGAGACGCCTTACCGGAAAGTCGTGCACGGAAGAGTTCAGCAGAACATAGAATTTCTGACGGCAAGCGACGAAGATAATAAGACCATCGCTCAGGCCAATGAGTCCATAGATAAGAAGGGAAATTATCTTGATGGATTGGTCAAGGCCAGGAAAAAAGGCGATTTTCCGTTGGTTCCGCCGGGAGAATTAGATTACATGGATGTTTCGCCGGCTCAGATCGTCAGCCCGGCCGCAGCTTTGATCCCGTTCCTCGAACATGACGATGCGAATCGTGCGCTCATGGGATCTAACATGCAGCGCCAGGCCGTCCCTTTGCTTATTCCGGAAGCTCCTATTGTTGGTACCGGGCTGGAGAGAACGGTTGCGATAGATTCACGATCGGTCGTTATATCTGAAATTGACGGCGTCGTGGAAGATGTTTCGGCGAATGAGATCACCATTCGTAAAAAAGGCAATTCCAGAAAACAAAAAGATGAAGTTTCAGATACCGTTTCCTATCAATTGATGAAATTTTTCCGGACCAATCAGGATACGTGCATCAATCAGCGCCCGCTGGTTGTGGTTGGCGAGGAAGTTAAAGCAGGGCAGATCATTGCAGACGGCTGCGCCACCAATCGCGGCGATTTAGCGCTGGGCAGGAATGTCCTTGTCGCTTTCATGCCGTGGCGCGGATACAATTTCGAAGATGCGATCATCCTGAGCGAGAAGATGCTTAAGAATGATCTCTTTACTTCCATTCATATCGAGGAATACGAAATCCAGGTTCGCGATACGAAGCGCGGCGAAGAAGAGCTCACCCGTGAAATTCCGAATGTCAGTGAAGAAGCGACAAAGGATCTGGATGAAAACGGAATCATCCGCGTGGGCGCCGAAGTCATTGCAGGAGATATCTTGGTCGGAAAAGTAACGCCAAAAGGCGAAACGGATCCGACACCTGAAGAGAAGCTTCTCAAAGCGATTTTCGGAGACAAAGCCGGCGATGTGAAAGACGCCTCGCTGAAATCACCTCCGGGTATGAAAGGTATTGTCGTTTCGACCAAGCTGTTCAGCCGGAAGAAAAAGGATACGGAATCGAAGAAAGAAGACAAGAAGAAGCTGGAAGAACTCGACATCGAGTTTAAGAAACACGTCCGCAGGTTGAAAACGAATTTGCGGGACGAATTGACCAAATTGCTCGTGGGCAAGACGTCGGGGGGAGTCACTTATACGGACAATTCGGATTTCCTGAAAAAGGGACGTAAATTTACCGAAGATTCTTTCAAAAATCTCGATCCTTCAGAAGTCAATCTGGCCGAAAGCCATTGGACGGATGACGAAGAGACGAATGAAATGGCTAATTTCCTGTTCGACAATTTTGAACGCAACTTTGAGGAAGTTGAAACCGAATATAATTCCGAAAGATTCAAAGTTCAGGTCGGCGATGAACTGCCTCCCGGCATCGTTCAGCTGGCGAAAGTTCAAATTGCCAAGAAACGCAAGATCTCGGTGGGTGACAAAATGGCGGGCCGTCATGGTAACAAAGGCGTAGTCGCCAAGATTGTTCCTGAAGAAGATATGCCGTTCCTGGAAGACGGAACTCCAGTTCAAGTTATTCTCAATCCGCTTGGTGTTCCTTCACGAATGAACTTGGGCCAGATCTTTGAGACGTCACTGGGATGGGCAGGCAAGAAACTGGGCAAGCATTACGAGACCAACGTCTTCGACGGAGCAAAGATCCAGGACGTTAAGAATGAGCTAAAATTGGCGGGTTTGCCGGAGCATGGTAAAGTGAAGTTGACTGATGGCCGTACCGGGGAGAAGTTTGATCAGGAAACGATGGTAGGCTACATCTATATCATGAAACTGAACCATCTTGTTGACGATAAGATCCACGCAAGGTCTATCGGCCCATATTCGTTGATTACTCAGCAGCCTCTTGGCGGTAAAGCGCAATTCGGAGGCCAGCGGTTCGGCGAAATGGAAGTTTGGGCGCTCGAAGCCTATGGTGCAGCATATACTTTACAGGAGATTCTGACTTATAAATCCGACGATGTCAGCGGAAGAGCGAAAGTCTATGAATCCATTGTAAAAGGCGACAATTTGCCTGAAGCCGGAATTCCGGAGTCATTCAATGTTCTGATTCGTGAATTGCAGGGACTAGGGCTTGAGGTAAAGATTCAATAAAGTAATAAATCAATCGATATTAATTAAAATCATATATTTTAAAGGTTATACAGGTTAGTTTCAATTAATTAATCGATGTAACTTTTACTTCCGAATTTTTTAAGGAGGTTACAAGTGTCGTACTTATCAAACACGAGTTTGGCCAAAGATTTCTCAACGATCACCATCGGGATTTCTTCTCCCGATTCTATTTTGAGCCGTTCTTACGGAGAAGTGACCAAGGCCGAAACGATCAACTACCGCAGTTTTAAGCCTGAAAAAGACGGCTTATTCTGTGAAAAGATCTTCGGCCCGGTTAAGGACTGGGAATGTCATTGCGGAAAGTACAAGCGCATCCGCTACAAAGGCATTATTTGCGATCGATGCGGTGTGGAAGTTACGCTGAAAGCGGTGAGGCGCGAACGCATGGGGCACATTTCCCTGGCCGTTCCGGTAGTTCACATCTGGTTTTTCCGGTCGCTTCCTTCAAAGATCGGTTCGCTCCTGAATATGAGCGTGAAGCAGCTCGACAAGATCATCTATTATGAGAATTATGTGATCGTTCAGCCCGGGAAGAGCGGGCTCAAATTCAAAGATATTATTCCTGAAGAGGAATTGTACCGTATCAAAGAAGAACTTGGAAAAGAAAACGAAGACCTGCCGAACAATCATCCTGAAAAGTTTATCGCCCTCATAGGCGGTGAGGCTCTCAAGGAACTGCTCAAACGTGTGGATGTGGAGAACATGTCGATCGAATTGAGAAAGGTCCTTCGTGATTCCGGTACTTCGCAGCAAAAACGATCCGATGCGCTCCGGCAGCTGCGTGTGGCCGATGCATTTCGCAACAAGGAAGAAGATGTGCAAAACAAGCCCGAATGGATGGTTTTGGATGTCATTCCGGTCATTCCGCCTGAATTACGACCGTTAGTACCCCTGGAAGGCGGGCGTTTTGCTACGAGCGATCTGAATGACCTGTATCGCCGGGTTATAATCCGTAACAACCGGTTAAGAAAACTGCTGGAAATAAAGGCGCCTGAAGTGATCCTGCGAAATGAAAAACGTATGCTTCAGGAGTCTATTGATTCCCTTTTTGATAATTCTCGAAAAACTGCGGCTGTGCGCAGCGACAGCAACCGCCCTTTGAAGTCGCTTTCCGATATGCTGAAGGGCAAACAAGGCCGCTTCCGTCAGAATTTGTTAGGAAAACGCGTGGACTATTCGGGCCGTTCGGTCATTGTCGTCGGCCCCGAGCTAAAATTGCATGAATGCGGTCTGCCGAAAGAAATGGCGGTGGAATTATTCAAGCCGTTCATCATCAGAAAACTGGTTGAGAGAGGATTTGTAAAGACCGTGAAGAGCGCCAAACGAATGGTGGACAAACACGGAGCAGAAGTATGGGAGATCCTGGAAAAGATCGTGGAAGATCATCCGGTACTGCTCAACCGTGCTCCCACGCTGCATCGATTGGGTATCCAGGCATTCCAACCGGTACTCGTCGAAGGACGCGCGATCCAGGTGCATCCGCTGGTATGCGCCGCATTCAACGCCGACTTTGACGGTGACCAGATGGCAGTTCACATCCCGCTCTCGTACGAAGCTCAAATCGAAACGCGTTTGCTGATGCTGTCAAGCCATAATATCATTCAACCGTCGAGCGGAAGGCCGATCGCGATCCCGTCTCAGGACATTGTTTTGGGATGTTATTATCTGACCAAAATGCGTTCCGGCGGTTTGGGCGCAGGCAGAAAATTCGGTTCGGTTGAAGAAGTTCGTGCCGCATTGGACGGCGGTATCGTCGAGCTTCATGCGAAAATTCAATTGCGCGTACCGAATCCCGAGAAACCCGACAAGCACGATAAATCCGACAAACATAAGCCGCACATCTATATTGAAACAACCGTCGGACGGGTGATGTTCAACGAGATCGTTCCGGGCGAAATGGGTTATTTAAATGAGCTGCTGACCAAGAAAAAAATTGAAGAAATTGTCGGCAGATTGCATCGGGAAGTCGGCAACATCAAAGCCGTAGAATTTCTTGATAATCTCAAAACCTTAGGCTTTACTTATGCGATGCGTTCAGGCTGCTCGATCGGCATCGAGGACGTCATGTCTCCGCCGAACAAAGAAGCCGTGCTGAAACAGGCCAACGTCGCTGTTGAAAAAGTCCAGAAAACTTACCGCATGGGACTGATGACGGACGGCGAACGGTATAACAAGATCATAGACATCTGGACGCACGCATCCAACGATGTCGCGTCCGCCATGTACGAGAGCATCACGGTTTCAGACGGCGGATTTAATCCGATATTCATGATGATGGATTCCGGCGCGCGCGGTTCGCGCGATCAGATCAAGCAGCTTGGCGGTATGCGCGGGCTGATGTCGAAGCCGCAAAAAAGTATGACCGGCCAGGTAGGTGAAATTATCGAGCATCCGATCACGGCAAGCTTTAAAGAAGGATTATCCGTTTGGGAATATTTTATTTCAACGCACGGCGCCCGAAAAGGTCTTGCCGATACGGCGTTGAAGACGGCAGACGCCGGATACCTCACGCGGCGTTTGGTCGATGTGGCTCAGGACGTTATCATCACAGGAGAAGATTGCGGAACGATCCTCGGCGTGAAGACGAGTGCCATTAAAGAAGGCGAAGAGATTAAAGAATCCTTGGGCGAGCGCTGCCTCGGCCGCGTCGCCGCCGATGACGTAATCGATCCCTCGACGAGCGAGGTGGTCATTGAAGCGGGCGAATTAATTGACGAAGAAAAAGCGGACATGCTGAATAACTCAGCCATTGAAACCGTCGAGATCAGGTCGGTATTGACCTGCGAATCCAAACGCGGAACGTGTTCAAAATGCTATGGCCGTAATCTGGCATCGGGTAAACTGGCCGACATCGGAGAGGCTGTGGGCGTCATGGCGGCTCAGTCCATCGGCGAACCCGGAACGCAGTTAACCTTGCGGACGTTCCATATCGGAGGCGTCGCTTCACGTATCGGAGAACAACCGCAGGCTTTGGCGAAAGCAAACGGCAAGATCGTGTTCAGCCCGGGCATGAAACTGCTGGAGCGCAAATCGGACGGCGTATTGATCTGTATGACCCGCAACGCGCGTATCGAATTGCTGGATGATAATCGCTTGATCTATGCGTACAAAGTACCCTACGGCGCAGCGATCGCCGTGAAGAATAATCAAGCCGTGAAAAAAGACGATTTCATCATGACCTGGGATCCGTACAACACAAGTATTATTGTCTCAAATGACGGAACCGTTCTGTTTGACGGAATTAAGGAAGGCGTCTCGTGCCGTGAAGAAGCTGATGAAGCGACCGGTATGAAGCATCTGGTGATCATCGACTCGCGCGATAAGAAAGTCACGCCGACGTTGACGATCAAAAAAGGAAAAGAAATTCTGGAAACGCATATTCTGCCGACGCGCGCGTATCTGGTCATCAAAGACGGGGCCCACGTGACTGCCGGTGATGCGATCGCAAAGATTCCGCGTGAAATGTCCAAGACCAAAGACATCACCGGCGGTTTACCGAGAGTGCAGGAGCTCTTCGAAGCCCGGCGCCCGAGAGACTCATCCACGGTGAGTGAAATTGACGGTACGGTGAAAATAGGAAAAGTTTCACGCGGATACCGGGAAGTGAGCGTCGAAGGAAAAGACGGCGAAACCAAGACGTATAAAATTCCTTTCGGAAAACATTTGATCGTTCATGAAAGTGATTTTGTGTACGCGGGAGAACAATTGTCCGACGGCTCCGTCGCGCCGCATGATATCTTGCGGATCAAGGGGCCTGCGGAAGTTCAAAAATATCTGGTCAATGAAATTCAGGAAGTCTACCGGACCCAGGGCGTGAAGATCAACGATAAGCATATCGAGATCATCGTCCGTCAGATGCTGCAGCGTGTGCGCATCGCCGATCCGGGCGACACCTATTTCCTGCAGGATGATCAGGTCGACCGGTTACGGTTTCTCGACGAGAATCAGAAGAACCGTGAACGGGTCGTTGTCACCGACCGGAACGATACAAATGTGAAGGAAGGCCAGATCCTGACGCGTGCCGAAGTTGAGAAGCTTCAGAAGAAATACGACAAGAAAAAAATGCCTGTTTACCGCGAAGCGCAGCCCGCAACGGCGGAACCGCTCTTACTCGGAATTACCCAGGCTTCGTTGAGCACGGAGAGTTTTATTTCCGCCGCATCATTCCAGGAAACGACCAAAGTTCTTGCAGATGCCGCGATCAGTTCCAAGACCGATTATCTGTTAGGACTCAAAGAGAATGTGATCATGGGGCGATTGATCCCTGCAGGAACCGGCCTCAAACGTTACCAGGCTATTTCCGTATCCGCGAAAGAAGTGGATGAGGAAAAAGGTAAGAACGGCGGGAAGAAAACGAAAAAAGAAACTGCCAAGAAATAACGCCGGCGGTATTTAATTTCTATGAAAGGTGATGTTAAACGATTTAACATCACCTTTTTTATTTTGCAGAGGAGTTCATTTCTTGATTTTCGTTGCCATATTACCTAACTTTTTCTTGCGGCACCATGCGGTGCGGCGTATTTATTCCCCCTTGTAAAGGGGGTTAGGGGGATTTTTTGAAGTGCGTCGTAACCTGATTGGGCTTTGCGTGGCACTTCTGCCGCCGGAAGCTCCTTCGAAATGACAATGATATTGGCGTGAAAGTAATCCCCCTGCGCAGACTGTCCTTGCTGGGTGAGAGAATTGCCCCCTTTTCAAGGGGGATAGGAGAATTGCCTTCCCCCTTGTAAAGGGGGTTAGCGGGTTGTGGAATTAGTACTGAGACATCCCAAGTCTTTAAGACTTGGGAAGATCTACCGGTTAAGTTATCAATAGAATCATATGGACACACAAATTGCATTAGTCACCGGTTCCGGGAGACGGCTGGGCCGCAAGATGGCCATCGCACTCGCGGAGAACGGATTCGACGTGGTTATCAATTACAACCATTCGCGCCCGGAAGCGCTCAAGGCCGAAAAGGAAATAAAAAAGACCGGCCGCCGGTGCTTGCTTATTCGGGCGGATGTTTCCGATGCGTCCGCCGTAAAGAAAATGGTGAGGTCGGCAATAAAAAAATTCGGCAAAATAGATCTGCTCGTCAATAACGCCGCCATTTTTCCTCCAAAATACGAATTCGGAAAGATCCCTGAAAAATTATGGGATGAGGTCATGAATATTAATCTCAAGGCCGCTTTTTTATGTTCGCAGGAAGTTTCCAAATTCATGCTGGAACGAAAATCAGGAAAGATCATCAATATCGCTTCCCTGGGTGCGTTTCAGGCGTGGACGAATCACCTTCCGTATTGCGTGTCGAAGGCCGGTGTTGTGATGCTGACCAAAGTTACCGCCAAAGCGCTGGCTCCGTACATTTCCGTTAACGCCATCGCGCCGGGAACGGTCATCATTCCGAATGAAGAAATCCATTCGCAGCATTTTCCTGATGTGGAAAAAATTCCGCTGAAGAGATACGGGAAGCCGTCGGACATAACGGATCTGCTCGTTTTTCTCGCCTCCACGTCGGATTACATTACCGGCCAGATCATAAGCGTGGATGGCGGAGTTACGATTGCGTAGAAGTTCGTACCTTGCACAAGAATTCCCCTCCTTGAAAGGAGGGGACTATTAAGTCTATCGCTCCCAATCAGAAATTCATCTCATACGCGAATTTAAAATACCTGCCGACATTTTCCAACAGATCCTTGTTATCGACATTCTTCTGTAGATTGACGACCAGATAAACATTACTGCCGGCGAAGAATTCATATTGCAAAAGCGAATTCCACAGCGAGACATTATTGTAAGTATCGCGCTGATAGAACGAGCGCAAATACAGTTTATCCATAATACGGTAATTCAGTTTCACCCGGTAGATCTTCTGATCGATGGCACTGGTCTGGCGTGCGCGGTAGGAAAATGTCACCGCCATGCGTCCAAATGACAACGCCAGGTCGCTGTAAGGGTTATGCAAATACGTGCCGTAGTAGGGGCCGAAATTATACCCGATGACCCAGGAATGATTTCCGTAAATAAATTTCACATTGTGGTTCTGAAGGAAATTCGTCCTGTTGACGACTGTGGAATCGTTGACCTGGTCGTCCGGGCGATTGTATTCAAAATAATGATCGATGCTCAGCCAGTTGTTAACCTTATAATAAAAATTCGTGCCGACATATTCCTGGTATTTGAACGGGTCCGACAGACGCTGCGCCTTATAATACTCGGTAGAAATATTGACGTTCGAAAACGTTTTGGCATTTCGGACAAAATTATATCCGCCGCCGACAACCATTTCGTCGTAATCGTTCCCGTAATTATTGAACAACGTCAGCGCGTCGAATTTTTTATCGAAACGGTTATAAATGAGATCGCAGTAGGGGCCGCCGCCGCCGTTGAATTGATAGTACAAATGCCCGCGATAGGCCAGCGCGGTGCCCCGATAGGCAGACCTGTCGGTGCTGGTGATGATCTGCGGTTGTAAAACCCAGCGGGAGAACAAATCGACCTTGCTGTCCACGCTGTAGATCTTCTCCTCCCTTCCATTCGCAGGATCTTTATCAATGATGATCGTTGAGCCGATCGATAATTTCTTGAAATTAAAATTCGGCCGTGCGACAAAAAATATTCGCCGGTCGCTGTTGGGTGTTCCCGGGGCCGCTTCCTCTTCCACATACGCGACGCCGGCCTTGAATTGGTCGCTCCGGTACGTGTAATTCAAACCGTAATTAATATCGTGTATGGCGCGCGTATAAAAAATATTTATCGGGGTGCGGTAGAGATCGAGGTCCTTGCTGAAGAACGGACGTTTTTCATTGAGAAAGATCGGTGTTCCGTAAAGGGAGAAGTTGAACGGATCCGCCTCCAGCGTGGATTCATCTGTATTATAAGTGCCCTTTAGTCTTTGTTTATCCAAGCTCACGCTTACCTCGCCGCCGAAATTGGTTTTGTATTTCGTCGAATCGCTCAATCTGTTTTCCACCACGTAGGGCGTTGCGCTGAAATTCAAATTAACGCGTTCGTCGAACTGCTGGATGTCCCATTCGTACGTGCCTTTGAGAGTGAGCAATTCACTCGTGGGACTGATGGAATAAAAAAAACTCGACCCGTCCGGTTTGTAACCGAAGAGCTGGACGTCGATGCCGATCTGACTGCGGTTCTTGTTTTGAAGTTTATCCACGGGGATCCGCACTTCCGATTCGATGTATCCCGCTTCGCCGTTTTTAGGTTCACGATAAACGATAGATTTGTTCTGCCAGATCCAATCCCATTCCTGCGACATACTACGCTGGTTGTATATGATCAGGTCGCGCTGATTGTTGAGGAAACTGAAGGCAAAGAAGTAGCCGTTCTTGTGTTTATTTTCCAGGTCGAGCAAAATAAAGAACTCATTTTCCTCATCTGTGGAGACATCGCGTATGAGGGACTGGCGTATCACGCGCCCGCGCGGCCAGAATTTGATGCCAACATATACGGCGTCGCTCGATTGTTTAATGTAAACAAGGGTCGAATCGTAATATTTTTCCGCGCCTTTCGGAACGATCATAGTGAATTCCGAAAATATTTTCGCGTCCGCCCATTCGTCGTCATTGATCTTGCCGTCGATTTTCGGAAGCACTTTCGACTGCGAATATACAGGCGCCGATAATATGATCAAGAGTATGGTAAGCCGCATAGGGAGAACCTTTCTTATTTAAGTTTGATACAGAAAATCCCTATCCGGAAAAATATTTTTTTCCGGTGAAAAAAAACAAAATTGTGGGAACAGGAAGTCGGGCTTTTGCGAGCCTTTCGTCTAAATCAAGTGTGTGAGGATTGCTGTCTCTACTAAACGAGAGAAATAAATAAAAGTTTCGCAGTCCCTGGTGAATTTATTCCGGTGTCATTTGGATCCGGCCGCGGAGGGCGTTTCAGCGCAACGATTCCAACTCGCAGTATATCATTTCGACGACTGGCGCTTTCAGAGCCTATGAGGAGGGATCTTATGTCTGTGTCATTGAATAAGCGATGTTGCTTTAATAGACTGCTTTCAATCTACCGGCTTTTGTATCCTGTGTTTTGATTGTTGTACCGGAACTTCGGCCATGCCGCCGTGCTATCCAATCCGTGACTGTCCGTTTGAAAACGATAGACGCGGCCGCTGATATCGCTGATGAAAAGCGATCCGCCGCGGTCGATGGCCGGGGAAGACCACGTGATCCCGCTGGTTGTCTCTGCCAGCCACTTGAGGGAACCGTCTGCCTTATTGAGTGCATACACTCTGCCAATCTCCTGCCCGAAATAAAGGATGCTGTCCGATCCCAGCGCCGGAGACGAATAAATATCAAAGTGGTCGCTTGGTACATCGTCCGGAAGATTCGCAGGCTCGAATATCCACTTTAGCGATCCGTCCGGATTAAGCGCAAACAGCGCAGAAGATGGAGAACCATTGTTGACGCCGAAATATATCGATCCGTCCAGGTCAACTGCGGGCGATGAGCGGAGCGTTCCGGTAAATCCCGCAGTTGACAAGCTGAATGTCCACGCGATCACGCCGGAAGAGGATACGGCGTAAACCAATCCCGGCTGAGTGCATACGTAAATTGTTCCGTCCGCGCCGATCGCCGGCGACGCAATGCAATGGTCATTAACCCCAAGCGGCGTTGACCAGATCGTAGAACCGTCGGCAGGTCTGAGCGCCGTGAGAGGAATGTTATGGTAAACAAAATAGACCGTTCCGTCAGACCCGATCACGGGTGCGTTTCTCAAAGCTTCGCTGGCCGGGCCCAGCACGGTCCAGCGCAGAGTTCCGCCGGAACTGATCGCATACAATCGGTCGCCCGCAACGTACACCGTTCCGTCCGGTCCGAGTGTCGGAGATGATTGGCCGACTTCGAGCGTGACGGCGGTCGGATTAATATCATACGTCCACAGCGAATCTCCTGTAGCGGATACATGAAAAAGTTTATCTCCTGAGGCAGCCCCAGTCGCAGGTTGACGAATCTCGACCGTGAAGTAGATCGAGCCGTCGGCCGCGACCGCCGGTGTGGAGCGCACTTCATTGGATCCGAGCGGGAAGCGCCACGTCTCGCTGCCCGTCGCCGCATTCAGCGCAAGAAAATAGTGAGCGCCTCCGTGCGTGCCGGTAAGCCAGGTTGACGTTCCAGTATAAACGGTCATTTCATCGGTGCTAAGGGCGGGGGACGCGTAATATATTTCACCCGGCGCAGAGATCTCCCATCGTTTCCGCGCGGCGGTCTCATCAGGTCCTTTATTTTTATTATCACCGGAACTGCAGGAAGTTATCAAGCCGATCAAAAAGAAAACTGCGGCGGTGATGCCAAAGCGGGAGTTATTCCTTTTACAGCGCGGCGATCGTGAAACGATGGCGGCAAATGGGGACAGGCGGTTCATAAATATCGCTCCTTCATCCTGATAGCGATTTTGAAAATGTGCGGAAATAAATCCGCCAAAAAAACAGCTCTATAAGATCGTACGGCCACTCTAAACTTAAGGATGCTGCCATCGGACGTCAAATGATAACGGTCATATATTTCATCGAGGAGCCAAATAAAAGTTGTATTTGCCGCAGTTTTCACTTAAACTTATGGCGGAGGTTACCCCCTAACCTCCGGCTACGATAGAGACCCAAGGGTGTTCCCTCGCCCTTGGGTTTTTTTATTAGAACAAAATAATCTTACCGGATAAAATATTTGTTAGAATTAATTTTAATTATCATTAATTACTAATTGATTAATCTCATGATGTTTCTTAAAATAACGGGAGCCTATGAGATATTTCATTTAACCAACGAAAGAACAATCAATAGCATGAAACTCTATTTGTCCATTTTGCCTCTCGGGCTGGTTTATCATTCTGCTCGGCCTGTTCCGTATGTTCGCCCCGGAGTTACAGCTAAATGCGGCTCAGAGCTCCTCGGACTGGCTCCTTCCATCCGTCTTGCCTGAAACGGCTGTCGGAATGTTTTTGACGTTCAAAGCCTATTATCGACGGGCAGAAAGCGAACCTGCCGATCTTTGATACCGGAGATGCCGGATGAATAAACAGAATATTTTTTATTGGGATATCATCCCAAACCATTAAATGATGAGTCAGCAGGAATACACCGTAAGAAATGCGAAGCCAAGCGAATTTGAGAAGATCGGAAAACTGATGGCTCAGGCCTATTCGCAGCTGGAAGGGTTTCCAAAAGAATCTGAACAACCGAATTATTATAAAATGCTTGCCAATATCGGAGAGTTGACAAATAAACCGGGAACAGAACTCTTAGTCGCTGTTTCTTCTGACAACAGAATAGCAGGCGGCGGAAAATCATCGATCACTGGCTGAGCCGGAATGTTTTGACAGCCGAAGAAATATCTTGTCGCAAAAGTAAATTCCTTTCAATATATTGTCAAATCACTAACCTAAACAGGAGACCCTATCATGGCAAAGAAAAAGAAAAAAGCGGCTAAGAAAGCGAAGAAAGCAAAGAAAGCAGCCGGGAAATCCGCGGTTAAAAAAGCGCCGGGAGCTAATCCGATGACCGGACTGCTTGCGTGGTATGCGCAGGAATCGAAAGCAACCTTACGTATGATTGGCGCCATACCCAACGACAAACTCGGAACAAAAATTCATGCTAAGTTCCGCACGGCAGGCGAACTCGCGATTCACTTGGGCGATGCAATGAACGATCTGATGGTGACGCTGAAAAGCGGCCGGATGGCCTTCGGCAAACCCTCTACGTTTGCCACGACCGAAGAGATGCTGGCGCATTATAAGAAAACCTCGCAGGCGTTCATGGCGAATGCGAAAAGTATCAGTAAGAGTAATCTGACGAAAAAGTATCCGTTCGAAATGAACGGTAAGATCATGTGGGAACCAACCGGAATGGAAATGGCACAGACCTGGGTCTGCCACGAGATCCATCACCGTGCGCATATCGGTGCGATCCTGCGCGTGCTGGACGCCAAAGTTCCGGGTATGTACGGCCCGACCGCTGACGATATGTAGATCCGGCCGTGTAGTCTTGTCATTTCGACGAGTGGCGCTTTGGGCGCCATGAGGAGAAATCTGGAATCTCTGCAGATGAACAAGTGCCGTCGTTTGAATTGTGAACGCAGATTTCTCAGTCGTCCCGATTCCCATTCGGCGGGCTCAGGGCAGGCATCGGGACTCCTTCGAAATGACATGGAGGGTTGCGTAGGCTTGTCATGTGGAAACGAAGGGGGATTCCGAGTGAAGGATCACAATTTCTACGTTTACATTACTACCAATCAGAAGAAGACCGTATTGTATAACGGAATAACGAACGATCTGTTACGAAGAACTGAGCACACTCAGAGAACCGGGGAATAAAAAAGATCTTCGCAGGAAGATATTATTGTTACAATCTGGTGTATACTACGAGTGGTTTTCCGATATTCGAGCGGCGATAGATCGTGAATAAGAAATAAAAAAATGGGGAAGAAAGGCGGCAAAGGGATCGCAGAGAAATTTGCCGCGGGGGTGAAATTGAACGTTGTTCAGATCAAGTGAAAACGCGAATGAGATGAATAAAGGACAGCCGCAAGCTTTAGGCTGCGTGACTGGAAAATGTAATTCGCGATATCTTTCGCACCCTGAAGGTTGCGCATACCGGATCTCACGAAAGAAATTTTCCCGGCCGAAATGGAATTCCCTTACAGGAAATTAACAAGGAGTTATTATGTCCATACGCCCGATCAAACGAATCATCGAATCCAAACCGACTCTGGAAGGCGCCGGTGTTCGTTTACGCCGTGCGTTCGGATTCGGCGACACGGAAGAATACGATCCGTTTTTACTGCTCGACGATTTCAGAAATGAAAATCCTGCCGATTACATGAAAGGATTTCCATGGCATCCTCACCGCGGCATCGAAACCATCACATACGTGCTTGCCGGAGAAGTGAGTCACGGAGACAGTTTAGGAAATAAAGGCACTCTGGCTTCAGGCGATGTCCAGTGGATGACGGCGGGCAGCGGAATTATGCATCAGGAAATGCCGAAAGGGGATGCGAACGGCCGCATGCATGGATTTCAATTGTGGGCCAATCTCCCGGCATCATTGAAGATGACAAAACCGCGTTACCAGGACATAGGATCCAAAGATGTGCCGGAAGCTACCGATGACGACGGAACGAAGATCCGCGTCATTTGCGGAAATTTCCGGGGAAAAAGCGGGCCGGTTGACGGTATTGCCGCGGATCCGCGTTATCTGGATGTGTGGGTGCCGCCGGGCAAACGAAAAATTCTCAAAGTCGAAACGAATTATCATGCATTCGCTTATGTATTCGAAGGTTCCGGTTCGTTCCGCGATTCTTCCCAGCCCATGGCGGTAAAAACGGAAGTTGTGGGACAACATGGCGAAGCGAAACCCATGATGACGGGAAACCGTTCGCTCGTGCTGTTCGACAGAGGCGACGAAGTAGTTGTCCAGGCCGGTGACGCTGGAATCCGTTTTTTATTTGTATCGGGTAAACCGTTGGAGGAACCTGTGGCGTGGCATGGCCCGATCGTGATGAATACGCAGGAGGAATTACGCCAGGCGATGGCCGATCTTCATGACGGCACGTTTATAAAAAAGTAAGTATTGGTTATTAATTCGCCCAGCCCTTCTTTAATAAAGGGGGCGCCGAATGCGCGTATTGTTTGGCTCCTCACCCACGCGTCATGGCGCTGGGCAGGCCCGACCTTCTCCTCAAAGAGGAGAGGGAACCGGAGATTCTCCTCCCAAGTTAGTTAAGTTCCTCTCTCCTTTTCAAGAGCTTGTCCTGAGCCTTGCGAAGGAAGAGGGGGGTGAGGTTGACATACGAGAGAGAAACTAATTTCACCTGAAAGTACATTCATGAAACGACTTCTGATACTATTCTTTATCCCGCTCTTTTTCTTCGCACAGCAAAAACAAACCTGGGAAGAGAAATTCCGTGCGATGCCCAAACCGGACAATCTCCGCGAATACATGAAACGTCTCTCGGCGCGTCCGCATCATCTCGGCTCGCCATACGGTAAAGACAACGCGGAATGGCTCGCCGCGAAATTCAAAGAGTTCGGCTGGGAAGTGAAGATCGAAACGTTCAAAGTTCTCTTTCCCACACCGAAAGAACGTCTGCTTGAACTGGTCGAACCGAAAAAGTTCACGGCGAAACTTCAGGAACCCGCCGTGGCGATCGATCCGACATCCGATCAGCATAGCGAACAGCTTCCGACCTACAACGCGTACTCGATCGACGGCGATGTGACCGCGCCGCTCGTGTATGTGAATTACGGGGTCACTGCAGACTACGAACAATTGGAACGGCTGGGAATTTCCGTAAAAGGCTGCATCGTGATCGCACGGTATGGCGGATCGTGGCGCGGCATCAAGCCGAAACTCGCGGCCGAGCATGGCGCGGTAGGCTGCATCATTTATTCCGATCCCGCGGATGACGGTTACGGCGCGGGCGATGTATTTCCGAAAGGAGCGTTTCGTAATTCCGACGGCGTGCAGCGCGGAAGCGTGATGGATATGCCTACGCATCCGGGTGATCCTTTGACGCCGGGCGTCGGCGCGGTAACAAATGCATTGCCGAAAAATATTTCAGACATAGATGTCCTTACGAAAATTCCTGTTATGCCGATCTCGTACGGCGATGCGCTTCCGCTGCTTGAATCGCTGACCGGGCCCGTTGCGCCGTCTGCGTGGCGCGGAAAACTTCCGATCACGTACCATATAGGCGCCGGTGCGTCGAAAGTCCATCTCAAATTAAAATTCGACTGGAATATCGTGGACGCATATGATGTGATCGCGACGATAGCGGGCAGTGTGTATCCCGACGAATGGATTGTGCGCGGAAATCATTATGACGCGTGGGTGAATGGTGCGGAGGACCCGATTTCAAGTATGGTCTGCGAACTTGAAGAAGCGCGCGCATTCGGTGAATTGAGGCGGCAAGGGTGGAAACCAAAACGCACGATCGTCTATTGCGCCTGGGACGGCGAGGAACAAGGATTGCTCGGCTCTACCGAATGGGCGGAAACACATGCCGAGGAATTACAGAAAAAGGCAGCCGTCTATATCAATACGGACGGTAACGGGCGCGGCTACCTGAGCGTGGAAGGTTCCCATTCGCTCGAAAGTTTTATTAATAATGTCGCGAAGGATATCATAGACCCTGAAACAAATTTCAGTGTTTGGAAACGCCTGCAGTCAAAATTAATTGCAAACGCAGCTTCAGACAAAGACCGTGGTGAAATCCGCTCGCGCAGCGACTTGCGGATTCACGCGCTTGGCTCCGGATCGGACTATACGGTGTTTCTTGATCATCTGGGGATCGCGTCGCTCGATCTCGGCTATGGCGGAGAAGATGACGGCGGAATTTATCATTCTATTTATGATGATTTTTATTGGTATAAAACCTTTTCCGACACAAATTTTGTTTACGGAAAAACGCTTGCGCAAACGGTGGGCACGGCAGTGATGCGCCTCGCCGATGCGGAAATTCTGCCTTTCAAATTTTCCAACGCCGCGGAGACGATAAAGAAATATGCGGATGAAGTGCAGAAACTGTTGAAGAGCAAACAAGAAGAGACCGCTGAAAGGAACAAGCAACTGGATGACGGAGTTTTCACGGCTATCACGGATCCGCACGAGAAGTTCATTCCGCCGATCAAAGAAGAGGTCCCGCCGTACCTCAATTTCGCTCCGCTGCAAAATGCGGTGGATGCACTGACGCGCAGTGCGGAGCGATACGGAAAACTGATAGACAAAATTCCTTTGAAGAGTTCAACGCTGGTTCGCGGCATCAATCAGAAATTATTACAAACCGAACGCGCGATGATTGACAGCGGGGGATTGCCGAATCGTCCGTGGTACAGGCATCAGATCTACGCGCCCGGTTTCTATACCGGGTACGGCGTGAAAACGCTTCCGGCGATCCGTGAAGCGATCGAGCAGAAACAGTGGAAGCTCGCGGAAGAACAGATCGTGAAAGTTTCAAACGTGATCCTGCAGACCTCTGCGGCGATTAATGCGGCGGCTGCGGAGATGGAGAAATAGACTTCCCAAGTCTTTAAGACTTGGGAAGTCTGGGGAACGAATCCATCCAACCTCCTTTAATATAGGGGATGAGATGGATGAAATCACATGTTACCCCTACGGGGTTTTGAATTTTTTATTTTACATCCAGCTACAAACATTTCGCCCCTACGGGGCTTAGGAAATGAGAAGTACTAATAGACAAACGCATGAATCCTCGAAGGCCGATTGATGCGGCTGCGATGGAGATGGAGAGCGGAGCAAAATAGAAGATGCCCCTCCTGCTAGGGAGGGGTGGTCGATGTACAAGCTCTTAGCCACCCTAACCCTTCCTTGAAAAGGAGGGGAATAGTTTTTTTCTCAAATCTTAATGGAGAATAGAAAATTAAATTTAGAACCTGCCCAATCCCATGACCAAGGAATCAGAAAGACTACTCGCGGCGCGTAACGTCGAAACGCCCTGGAAAAAATGGGGGCCTTACGTGACCGAGCGCCAGTGGGGAACGGTGCGCGAAGATTACAGCCCTTACGGTACGGCTTGGGAATATACGTCGCACGATATGGCGCGGAGTAAGGCTTATCGCTGGGGAGAAGAAGGCATCGGCGGTATCTGTGATGACAACCAGCTGGTGTGCTTTGCGGTCGGACTGTGGAATAAAAAAGATTCCTTCATCAAGGAGCGCCTGTTCGGCCTGACCGGCAATGAAGGCAATCACGGCGAAGACGTGAAGGAATATTATTATTATCTCGACAGTACGCCGACGCACTCGTACATGAAAATGCTTTATAAATATCCGCAGAGCGTTTTTCCGTACGAACTTCTTGTGAATGAAAATCGAAAACGAAATAAATCGCAGGGCGAATTTGAACTCATGGATACGGGCGTATTTGATGATGATGCGTATTTCGACGTCTTCATAGAATATGCGAAGCAAGGCCCCGCCGATATTCTCATCCGCATCACGGTATGTAATCGCGGTCCGGCGAAAGCGTCCCTGCATGTTCTTCCTCAACTTTGGTTTCGCAATACGTGGTCCTGGGGCTACGATCCTTACAAGCCGCGGCTCGAACCGCGAAAGAATGCTGTCGGGATAAGCCACAGCGGGCTCAGCGAAATGAATTTATTCTGCGAAGAATCTCGCCCGCTTTTGTTTTGTGACAACGAGACGAATATCAGCCGCTTATACGGCACGCAGAACCCCAAAGGCTATTTCAAAGACGGTATTAATGAATACTTGATTCACGGAAATCGCAGCGCGGTCAATGCGGCACACCCCGGAACAAAAGCCGCAGTGAATTACGAACTAGAGGTGCCTGCCCGCGGACAGACGACCATTAAATTGCGTTTGGCCCAGGCATCCTTGACAAATCCATTTGACGGATTCGATAAGATATTTGAAGACCGCATCGCCGATGCGGATGAATTCTATGCCGACATTCAGTCGGGAATAAAAGATGCGGACGTGAAGAAAGTTCAGCGCCAGGCATTTGCCGGAATGTTGTGGGGCAAACAATTTTACTATTTCGATATTCCGCAGTGGCTGAAAGGCGATCCCGGGCAGCCGGCGCCTCCGGCTGAACGCCTCAAAGGGCGGGACAGTACCTGGCTGCATTTGAATAATGCAGATATTATTTCTATGCCCGACAAATGGGAATATCCTTGGTATGCCGCATGGGACCTGGCTTTTCACTCCATACCGCTTGCCATAGTGGATCAGGATTTTGCAAAAGACCAATTGACGCTGCTCACGCACGAATGGTACATGCATCCCAACGGGCAGTTACCGGCGTATGAATGGCAATTCAGCGATGTGAATCCTCCGATCCATGCATGGGCGGCATGGCGTGTCTACAGTTTAGAAAAGAAAAAAACCGGCGGCAAGGGCGATCTTTTTTTTCTGAAAAGTGTTTTTCACAAACTGCTTATTAATTTTACATGGTGGGTGAATCGCAAAGACTCGGAAGACCGGAATATCTTTCAGGGCGGTTTTCTCGGGCTCGATAATATCGGCGTATTCGACCGCAGTGCGGAATTGCCGACCGGCGGATTCCTGGAACAAGCGGACGGCACAAGCTGGATGGCGATGTACTCGCTCAATATGATGCGCATCGCGCTGGAACTAGCGCGTTACGACAAAGTATATGAGGATATGGCGACGAAATTCTTTGAACATTTTCTGCTTATTGCCGGCGCGATGACCAACGTTGGCAATGACGGCGGAGAATTATGGAATGAAGAGGATCAGTTTTTTTATGACGTTCTGCGCGTTCCGGGCAAAGGGCAAATTCCGCTCAAGGTGAGATCGCTCGTCGGACTCACGCCGATATTCGCCGTGGAAATTCTGGATACGCAATCGCTGGCTGATGTGCCCTTATTCGCCAAACGGCTGGAATGGTTTCTGGAACACAGGCCGGACCTGGCCAAACTTGTTTCGCGATGGCAGGATCCCGGGATGGGAGAGAAGCGGCTCCTGTCATTGCTTCGTGGGCATCGGCTCACGCAGTTACTCAAGCGCATGCTCGATGAAAGCGAATTTCTTTCCGATTACGGGGTTCGCGCGCTGTCGAAGTATCATGAAAAATATCCTTATTCGCTTCAGGCGGACGGAAAGACATTTACGGTCAATTATCAGCCTGGTGAATCGGAATCAACGGTCTTCGGGGGCAATTCCAACTGGCGCGGGCCGATCTGGATGCCGATGAATTACATGCTCATCGCGTCCTTGTATAAATTTCACAGTTACTACGGCGCGGATTTCAAGATCGAATACCCTACGGGATCCGGTACATTCATGACGCTGACGGCGATCGCGGATGAACTCACACGCAGACTGACGAGAATTTTTCTCCGAAATGAAAAAGGCCGGAGGCCCGTATTCGGCGATCATGCCAAATTTCAATCGGATCCGAATTTCAAAGACTATTTGTTATTTTACGAATATTTTCACGGCGACAGCGGGCGCGGCGTCGGTGCGTCCCACCAAACGGGCTGGACAGGATTGATCGCGGATTTGTTGAATCCGTAGTTTCCTCCTCGCGCTTCCATCAATTAGACCCCTCCCTTTCTCCCTCCCCTTAGTAAGGGGAGGGTCGGAGTGGGGTCGGAAATGAGTTTGACCTGGAGGACGAGTCTTTTGCATTTACAGGAGGCGTTATGAAAAAAGTAATTCTATTCATCGGCTCTCTATCTATTGTCCCATCGCTCTTCGGTCAGGACCTGACCTGGGCGGACGGGTCGTGGACGGGAACGGGATTTCAGTCTAATACGAATGGAACGTGGAGCATGAATTTCTACGCGGATTCACGGGATAACTACTACATGATCGAGTATCCGTCGCTGGCATGCGGCGGACAGTGGGTGGTCTTGAATGTCGAATTTCACAAGCTCGAATTCGTTGAAGGTATCAGGCACGGAAAAGACCGCTGTATTGACGGGGGCAGAATTATTCTTTCGTACGTCGACGACCAGCACACGTCATTTACGTACTTCATGCCCAATAGTACTGAGCTTGGTGCGTCTGCGACGCTGACAAGAATGAAGTAATCCCCGTAACCCCCTTAATAAAAGGGGAATTAAAGGGAAATATGAAAACGATTCTTACAGCTATTCGCGCTCTGGTCTTTGCGGGCGGTTTTATTACAGTGTGGACATGGGCGGCATTGGAAATTCGCCGAAGATACGATCCCGTTTTACAATTTGTTTTTCCGGACTGGATCGAGATGGCCGGAATTATCTTAATTGCCGCAGGCGCCGCACTGGGACTGACTTGCGTCGGAGTTTTTGTGATCATAGGCAAAGGTACGGCTGCACCGTTCGATCCGCCTAGAAAATTCGTCGCGGTGGGGCCCTATAAATATGTGCGAAACCCGATGTATATCGGAGCTCTTCTCGTCATTCTCGGGTTTGGTTTTTATATTAATTCTCTTGCCGTTTTGATTTTCGGTCTGCCCTGGATATTGTTCGCATTGTTGTTTGTGATCTTCTATGAAGAGCCTGCGCTGCGAAAAAAATTCGGAGAAGAATACAGAACGTATTGTGATGGAGTAAATAGGTGGGTGCCAAGGTTTCCGTAAACACCTCACCCCAACCCTCTCCTCAAAGAGGAGAGGGAACAAATCCACTAGATTACGTTCCCTTCTCCTTTTCAAGGAGAAGGGACAGGGTTGAGGTTGGACAAGAGTAATACTATAAGTTAGTAATATTTGAAAAACCAGGATGACTAATCAAAATAAGGGAGCTCTGTATGTCACTCAAACGATCTTATTTCATCTTTATCGCCGGTTACTTGTTGGCAACGGCCGTTACACACGCCCAATTCGATCCGAACTTGTTCAACAGCATGAAATGGCGGATGATCGGCCCGCATCGGGGCGGCCGCACGGTCGGAGCGGTCGGGGTGCCGCAGCAGCCGAATGTGTTCTATATTGGTGTGAACAATGGAGGCGTCTGGAAGACCAATGATTTCGGCAGGACTTGGATGCCCATATTCGACGATCAACCGACCGGTTCTATCGGAGATGTTGCCGTGGCTCCTTCCGACCCAAATATCATTTACGTCGGATGTGGAGAAGGGCTTCAGAGGCCGGATCTCTCGGTAGGAGACGGTGTTTACAAATCCGCGGATGCCGGGAAAACATGGGTCAATACCGGGTTGAAAGACGGGCAGCAAATCGGCGGATTGGCTATAGATCCCCGGAATCCGAATCGGGTCTTTGCCGCAGTTTTGGGACATCCGTACGGGCCAAATGCGGAGCGCGGCGTCTATCGCACGATAGATGGGGGCAAAACATGGCAAAAAGTGCTATATAGGGACGAAAACACCGGTGCGATCCAGGTTACGATCGATCCAAGAAACCCCGATGTGGTTTATGCTGATCTTTGGCAGGCCAGACTCGCGCCGTGGGAAAATGGCCAATGGGAAGGACGTGAAAGCGGCATCTACAAGTCTACTGATGGAGGAAATACCTGGAGGAAATTGACGAAAGGGCTGCCATCGTACGAGCAGGGTCTTGGGCGAATCGGCTTTTGCATAGCTCCAAGCGATCCAAATCGCATGTACGCAACAGTGGATGCGCCGGAACTGGGGGGAATTTACCGCTCCGACGATGCCGGAGAATCGTGGACGCTGTTGAATGCCGACAGACGCCTCTGGGACCGGGGAAGCGATTTCGCGGAAGTCAAAGTTGATCCTATGAATCCGGACATTGTCTATTCAGCGAACATAGTTGTGTGGAAATCAACCGATGGCGGAAAAAAGTGGGTTGGATTCCGAGGCGCCCCGGGCGGGGATGACTACCACCGGATCTGGATCAATCCCGACCATCCGGAGATCATCCTTATCGCCGCTGACCAGGGAGCGATTGTCACCGTCAACGGGGGACAGACTTTCAGTTCATGGTACAACCAGCCGACGGCGCAGTTTTACCACGTAAGTACTGATAATTCATTTCCTTACAATGTGTATGGAGGGCAGCAGGAGAGCGGTTCGGTCGGAATAGCCAGCCGGGGGAATAACGGATCTATCACATTCGGCGATTGGCAGCCCGTTGGAGCGGAAGAATACGGATATGTTGCCGCAGACCCTCTGGACCCAAACATTATATACGGGGGAAAGCTCACAAGATTCGACAAACGCACCGGACAAGTTCAAAATATTGCCCCCGAGCCGGTTCGCGGCGGAAAATACAGGTTTTTGAGGACTGCACCCGTGATGTTCTCGACTTTTGACCCGCACACCCTATATTATGCCGGAAATGTTATATTCAAGACCCGTGATGAAGGGAATTCATGGCAGATCATCAGTCCGGATCTTACGAGAGAATCGTGGGATGTTCCGGCTTGTGTTGGGGTTTATCGCACAGAAGATATGAAGAAAATGCCCCGCCGGGGTGTCATTTACACGATCGCTCCTTCGCCCATAGACAGCAATACGATGTGGGCAGGAACAGATGACGGATTGATACATGTTACGCATGATGGCGGAAAGAAATGGACCAACGTCACTCCGCCTGCGATCACTTCGTGGAGTAAGATATCACTTATCGATGCCGGTCATTCGGATGTTAATACTGCTTATGCGGCAGTCAACTGTATTCGTCTCGATGATTTGCGTCCGCACATCTACCGCACACGCGATGGCGGAAAGACCTGGCAGGAGATCGTCACAGGGCTTCCAAATGCACCTATTAATGTAATACGTGAGGATCCACTGCGTAAGGGTTTACTTTACGCAGGTTCTGAGCATGCAGTCAATGTTTCATTTGATGACGGAGACCATTGGCAGAGCTTACGTCTGAATATGCCTGCCACTTCAATCCGGGATCTGGTTATTAAGGACGATGACCTTGTTGTAGGAACACATGGAAGGTCGTTCTGGATCTTAGATAATATCACATCACTTCGTCAAATAAGCGAAGAATTGGCAAAAGGCGAAGAGATCCTATATACGCCGCAAATTGCTCTTCGAATCCGGTGGAGCTTGAATTCAGATACGCCATTGCCGCAGGAAGAACCGGTGGGACAGAATCCGCCGGACGGAGCGGTCATTGATTACTATTTGAAGGAAAAAGCACATGGAGTTGTAACCCTAGAGATTGTTGATTCGGACGGAAAAGTTGTGAGACGTTTTGCAAGCGATGACAAACCTTATGAAATTCCGGCTGTCAATATTCCATTATACTGGATTCGCCCGCAGATGAAACTGTCCGGCGAAGCCGGGTCGCATCGATTTCTGTGGGATTTGCATTACGGTCAGCTGAATGTGCCTGCCAGATACCCGATGTCCGCCATTTATGGCGATACGGATCCCGAAGCAACCGCGCCCTGGGTCATGCCGGGAAATTATACCGTTAGGCTGGGAGTCAACGGAAAAACTTATACGCAGCCCCTCGTTGTGAAGATGGATCCGCGCGTCACAACGTCTGTCGGAGATTTGAAACGGCATCACGATCTGTCCATGGCCTGTTACGAAGCCCGAAAAAAGACCCTGCCAGCATTGGAGGAACTGCGCCGTTTGCGAAATCAGATCAAAGAACTGATACCGAAAGCAAAAGGACAACTGGCGACGGTTTTGAATAAGCTCGATCAAAGAGCGGCAGGAATTGAAAGTACGCGAAAAGGAAGTACTAACGAAAGCTTCACTGCTGCGGATGAGGCATTCACAACGGTATTTGGTTTTCTTCACGATGCCGACATGGCTCCGACGAAGCAGGAAATGGAGGCGGTGA
>CAZLWA010000109.1:0-33864 GCA_964563165.1 uncultured Bacteroidota bacterium
CATGACGGGCAATCAGATCAAACCGGACAAAGAATCGAAGGAAGAGCTGAAGATCAAGTCGCAAATCGAAGATTTAAAGAACAAGAAAGCATCTTTGTTTGAAAAATTAGGAGCGGATGCTTTCGAAAATTCGGAAGTGAAGAGAATTGACCTGCAAATGGCCGACCTGCGCAATCAATATTACGCACTACTTTCGTCGGTAACGCTCGGAACGGATAAAGTGATCAGCAGCGATCTGAACGAAGTTTGGAAAACCGTATTTACCAAGAAAAATGAAGAGGAAATCGAATTATTGATCTTAAAAGGCCAGGCCAGATTGTATTCAGGGCTCATCCGGAATTTTGAACTTAAGAATCCCAATTTGCTTCAAGATGCCATTGATATGACACAGCTCACACGCTCCAAGCAGGTTTTTGAAGGGACGTTGAACTCCCTGATCCAGCAAAAAGAAAATTTTTCCATTCAGTTTTACGGCACAACGGGTAACCTTAAGATCGTTGACCCCGCAAAAGCGCCTATCCCGATATACAACAGAGTCTTCACTAATATTTTTATCGGTTCGTTGGTGGGCCTCTTGATGGGCATTGCGTTATCGTTCAGTATTGAATTTTTTGATAACTCGATCAAGAATGTTGAAGGTATTACGGCGCTGACCAACATTCCTATCATCGGTAAGATCCCGCCGATCGACGTAGGCGAGATTTCCAGTATCGCTAATGTCGGAGAACAAATCACCGAAAAACTGAAATTTCGAAAGAAGCGAGCGGGAGAACCCGAAGATAAGAATGTCGTACGTAAGAAGGCAATGATCTCGCGCTTTAATGCGCGTTCGTTTGTTTCGGAACGGTATCGTACGTTGCGCACAAATATCCAATTCACGAATATCGATACGCCGATGCGTTCGGTCCTCGTAAGCAGCGCCGGTCCCGGTGAAGGCAAGACGACCACCGCCGTCAATTTGGGGATTTCATTCTCTGACATGGGACACAACGTGTGCCTGGTGGATACGGATTTTCGAAAACCCAAACACCATTTACTCTTTGAAATCAGCGAATCACCGGGACTGACGGATATCGTCATCAACAACATGGATCTGGACGCCGCCATTCAACCGACGTCCATAAAAAATCTCAACGTGCTGACGGTGGGTTCTAATGCGTATAATCATTCCGAAATTTTCTCTTCCATGCGCATGAGCATTCTTATGAACGAATTGGAAAAACGGTTTGAAATGGTCATTTACGATACCCCGCCCATTTTATTACTCACGGACTCAGTCATACTTTCATCGCGCGTAGACGGCGTGCTGCTGGTCGTAAAATATGCGGTGACGCAAAAGCCGTTTCTTCTCAATGCGATCACGGCGCTGAAAGCGGTTCGTGCTAATATCATCGGTATTGTGCTGAACGACTTCGCCGGGGAACACCGCAATTATTATCAGTATGCCTATGACAGCTACTATCTGCATCCGAGCGAAAAGAAAGAAAAAGTCTAGTGGAATGTACTCTGATTACCGGAGGCGCCGGATTCATCGGTTCGCATGTGTGCGAGGCGCTGTTGCAGCAAAACCATCGCGTGATATGCCTGGATAATTTCGACGATTTTTACGACCCGCTCATCAAACACCGGAATATCCACTCCTGTTTGAACCACAAGAATTTCAAGTTGGTGAAGGCGGATATTCTCGACGGTCCGTCGCTCAGCCGTATCTTTGAAGACGAAAAAATTGATCTGGTCATTCACCTGGCTGCACGGGCCGGTGTACGTCCCTCCATTCAGAACCCCTCGATCTATCAGAAAGTCAATGTCGAAGGAACACTGAATGTGCTGGAAGCATTAAAAAAATATTCGGTCAAAAAGCTTATCCTTGCTTCTTCCTCGTCGGTTTACGGCAATAACGCAAAAATCCCTTATTCCGAAACGGACAACGTAGATTGTGCGATCTCGCCTTACGCCGCCACCAAAAAAGCCTGCGAGGTTTTGGCCTATGCGTACTACCATCTGTATGGCATCGAGACGTTTTGCCTGAGATTTTTTACGGTCTATGGCCCGCGTCAAAGGCCTGAAATGGCCATTCACTATTTCACACATGCGATCTTCAACAACCAACCCATCACCGTTTATGGAGATGGTTCCACGCTTCGCGACTATACCTACATCGACGATATTGTTCTTGGGGTCTTGGGATGCATAGGTCACTTGAGAAATTATGAAATTATTAATCTGGGAGAATCGCAGACCACGTCGCTGACGGACCTCATTCATCATATTGAACGTGTATTGGATAAGAAAGCAATTATTCGCCGGGAGCCCATGCAGCCCGGCGATGTCATCAAAACCCATGCGGATGTCCGCAAAGCGCGAAAATTACTTAACTATAAGCCCCAGACTAAAATTGAAGATGGTATTCGGCGCTTTGCGGACTGGTATGTCGAACGGCAATCCCGAATAGAACTTTCTTCGAATTGAGCGGTCAACCAACCTTCTTTTCGACCCTTTTTCATTCCGATATGGAGACAACGTGAACGAAGCGGATACGAGCAATATATCCAAACTTGCTAAAAACTCCCTGATCACGGCTTCAGGAAGTATTTTTAGCATGATTGTTCTGCCGGTGGTCAGCATTCTGACCGCGCGTGTTTTGCGGGCCGAGATGTACGGGATCTATTCCATAGTTCAATCGTGGAGCTCATTCCTCGCGAATCTGTCAGGATTGGGTTTCCAAGGGATGAATTTGAGGTTTATCCCGACCTATGCGGGTAACGGCGACTATGCAAAGGCCAAGGGCTCTATCTTATGGACCTTAAAGGTCGCGGGCTGTGTCAGCGGCGCCGTGGCGCTGTTTATTTTTTTATTTCCCGGATTATTCTGCGCGCTGTTCATCAACCGGCCCGAGACCATCTCACAGGAGATTTTTGACAAGAACGTCGTTGGCGCGTTTCGATTTTTTTCCATTTCCGTTTTTATCACTTCGGTCTATTTGGTGTTCCAATCCAGCTTAAACGGATTAAAAGCTATTAAGTACAAGGTCCTCTCCAACGATGTGATCGGAAGCGTCGTCAAAATTTCCTCTTTACTGCTGCTGTTCTTCCTGGGATTGGATTTATACGCGGTGCTGGCCTCCAGTCTTCTGCAGGATGTCGCCATTCTGGTGACGTCGTTCGTATTTTTGGCCAAGGTATTTCCTCAGATCAAAGAGCCGGCTTTTCTTCCCGTCTATGAAAAAAAGGAAATGAATAAATTTGCCGCCACGCTGTTTGCCAATTCCCTGTTGAGCAAATACACGTTTCAATTGGACATCCTGTTTTTAGGTTATTTCAATACTATGCGGGAAGTGGGTATTTATACCATTGCCTTGCGATTGCAGCCGCTGATCTATTTACCGCACTATTCCGTGATGACCATATTCGGTCCGGTCACGGCCGAGCTGTACGCAGCGGGTAAAATGGGCGAGCTGGAGCGCTTGTTCAAAACGGTGACCAAGTGGACTTTTTCGGTCTGTCTTCCGATATTTGCGACGATTATTTTATTTGCGAAGGAGATTTTGAACGTTTTCGGAAAGGAATTTATGGCAGGATTCTCGATCATTATCATTCTCAGCATCGGTAATCTAATTCATGATCTGCTGGGTATGGCGGGAAATGTCATTATGATGTCCGGGCGCATCAAGGTAAATTTGATCAATTCAGCATGCATGGCGTTCTTAAACGTCATACTTTTTTATTTCTTGATCAAGAGTTACGGAATTACCGGAGCGGCCGTCGGCAATGCAGTCTCTACCATGGTCATGAGTATATTGACGGCGTGTGAAGTTTACTATATCTTTCATTTTCATCCGTTCACTAAATCGTTATTCAAGCCGGTTCTCAGCATTATCATTGCAGGTACGTTGACCTATTACTTGAAGTATTACATCCGCATAGACTATTATGGGTTCTTCTTTGTCTTGTACATTTTACTGATGATTCTTATGTATATCGTAATATTGTACTTCATGCGGCTGGATGAAACCGATCGGTACGTTATCAATAAAATTGTGAGACGGTTTTCCTTTTTGAAGAAATTTACCAAAGGCTGATCGGCTAATGCCTCGTTCGACTTACGATTTGGAAAATCCGGAACAGTACCACTTACGGCGCCTTACAAATCCCATGCAGGCATATCTGTATAATCACTGGGCGCCCATCATAAAACGTTACTTGATCCGGCTCTGCCGCACCCGCACCGTCCTTGATTTGGGATGCGGAACGGGCGAGCATATAAAAGAAGCTAATGGGGCGGCCTTCCGAGCGATTGGAATTGATCTTTCTTTGAATATGCTAAACTATCTTAAGGGCCATGAGCCGGATGTGTTGAGTGTTAACGGATCGGCTTATCAACTGCCCTTTCCAGACGATGCCTTTGATCTGGTTTATTCCATAGGCGTATTAGAATATGTTAAGCCTGTTCCTGTGTTAAGAGAATGCAGCCGGATATTGAAAAAGAACGGAAAATTGGTTGTTACCACACCCAATAAATACAGCGCACGGCGGTTGGTCATGCGATGCATACGAAGAAAGAAAATGCGGAGTTCTGCGGCGTTATATTATTCTCGGGAACAATGCGTAACGCTGTTGTCAGGCGCCGGCTATCATGTGGAGGAGATCATCATGAATGACGGCCTCGTTTATCTTCCCGGATGGGTCCAGAAATACATTGGCCGGATGGTTTACCTGTGTTTTGAGAAAATAATGGGTGTCTTTCCGTACAATCCCGTCAGCGAGGATATGATGTTCATTGCACAAAAAACCTGATCGCTTTTGATACCAATGGAATATACCCACTCTTACGACTACAAGGTCATTACTGACGACGAGGCGTTTCAATCACTTGAGACGGCGTGGAATGAACTTTTCGCGGACAGTGTTTACGACAATATTGAATTGAATTTTTTCTGGCTGTTTACGGTATGGAAGCACTACCAAAATTACGATCGCAGCGCACGCCTGCATATCGTTTGCATTTACGAAAAACAAGGCGCTGCGCTGGTCGCGATCCTGCCGCTGATGAAAACAAAAATCCGGTATAAACGAATCTTCAAAATTGATCAGTTGTCATTTCTCGGAGATGCCTTTTGCGATTATTCGGGATTTGTTATAAGAAAAAACCGCGAGAAAGCGGTTCTGGCGTTTCTATGTCAAGTCGTATTGTTCAAATCAACCGTTAAATGGCATGTGCTTTTGTTCAAGAATTTGTCTGAAAACAATCCGTTGTTGAATCACCTGATTGAGGCGCTGAGGGAAAGCGGATTGCCTTTTAAGATGAAAGAAAAAACTAAAAACTACTACATTAATACCCGGCAGCCTTTCGACGCTTATTACAAAAATCTTAGCAGCGGTTTTCGCCAAAATCTGCGGACGGCTAACAATCGGTTAAAGCGTTTTATAGAAGAGCATGATACCTTCGTCGCTCTGGGCGAACTGAATTCATTAGACCCGAAGGGATTTGAACGCCTGATCGCACTTAATCTAAAGCGGCAACAGAGCAAAGGGCGAGGTACGATTTTCAAACATCCGGCTTATTATAATTTTGTCAAGGACCTGTTAATCGAGAATGCCAGATTCGTCTCCATTCTTTCAATAAAGATAGGTGATGAGGTCATAGCGTCCAGTATCAATTTGATCTTCAAAGATACGTATATGTACTGGAGCCCGAGCCTGGATGAAAAATATTTGGATCTTTCGCCGGGACATTTGCTGCTTGAAAAGATCGTTCAGAAATGTTTTGAAGAAAAGAAGATTGCCTGCATTGACTTTGCGATCGGAGACAGTGAATATAAAGCAAGATGGGCTTCCGGTTATCATTCGAGCAACTTGCTCAGGATTATGAACCCGGAAAAAAGATTTACCCGGCTGTTGGAGAAATTGTAAAATATGTTTATCAAGAAAATATTGTGCAGCGGGCTGCTGGTTCTGTACGTCGGTCTCTTGTTCCTTCAGCTTATTTCAAACAAAGATTTTTATCAACATGACGATTCCTTTGAACAAGCGATGGTCGGAAGAAGCCTATGGGAGGGAAACGGAATTCAGCTGAACGGACATCCGTACGTGGTTTTGCCTCCCGGACTTTCCGTGATCATAGGAGGCATGGATCTGATCGTCAAAGATCTTGAGTGGAGCGGGAAAGCAGCCACACTGGCGTCCTTTTTCGTATGCTTATTCTTGATATACCGCATCGCCTCTTTTTTTTTCAAGGAAGACCTTTTTATTTTTATAACGGTAATATTGTTTGCGGCGAATTCCAACACGCTGATCAACGCGATCAACGGCCGGAGTGAGTCACTCTTCACGGCCGTTTGCCTGGGGCTTGTCTATATAACTTTGAGATGGAGAGATCCGGCTTACGGTTCCGTTTTGAAAATGCTGATGTTCGCTGTTTTGTGGGCGTTTCTCTATTATGTCCGGCCGGAGGGGTTTGTCGCCGGCGGTATTTTGTTCCTTTGGATACTGTGGTACCGGCGTTTTTCCTGGCGCAAGAACATGTTGCTATTCCTGGCGCCGCCGGTATTCTTCATTTTCATTTTTCCCTATCTTTTATTTTTGAAAGAGAGCACCGGGCGATGGCAGTTGTCGGGTAAAACCTACATCAATTTAGTTATGGGCGAACTGAAGAGCCCGTACCAGACCGGGCTGCTTTTTGACGAACATACGGCTCCGCGGTACTTTGTCGCCGATCAAGTTACGGGCAATCCATTACTTGCAAAAGGTTTCGGAGAATATTGGAACGAGCCTGACAACGACATCATCGGCCGTATACCGCATAATCTTTTTCGGCTGGGAACCGTTTATGGGTTAACGTTTTCAATGGCAGGACTATTACTGTGTTTCTGGGGGTCAAGAATATTTTCCCGGCCGGAAAATATGTTTTTACTCAGCTCAATTTCTGTAGTTCTTTTGTATGTAATTTTTTTTATATTGCCCAGAAGCGTTGCCATATATCACTGGGTCATCTGTATATACCTGGCGGCCGGGCTCAAAGCGTGGGAACTTTTCCTGGAAAGTCGTTTGAAGAACAAGAGTAAGGATCTGCTATTTTATGCTCCTTTGGCGCTACTGGTGCTTTATGAGATCAGGAGCGTTTTAAAAACGTCGTATCTGTATCTGCTTACGTGAAATATACTTATGAAGAAGTATTTTTTAGTTACGATTGACACCGAATGCGACAAACGGTCGGACTGGACGACACGGTATCCGTTTGAATTTCGGTCTGTTGTGGAGGGCATTCCCGCCCGGCTGCAGCCGCTGTTCAGACGCTATCATATTAAGCCCACGTATTTATTGAGCCCGGAGGTTATCGCGGACGCCAAATGCGCCCGGACGCTGGAACAGTTGGAAGGCGAGCATGAATTGGGTACGCATCTTCACGGCGAGTACATCGAGCCGGCGTCGGACTTTACAGCCGCCGGCACCATGGCGTTCCAGGGCGATTATCCCGAAGAGATCGAATTCAAGAAATTGGAAAATCTGACCACCTTGTTCACGGAAGTTTTCGGTTATCGTCCGACGGCGTTTCGTGCGGGGCGTTTCGGTATTGGAAAACAGTCATTGAAATTTCTGGATAGTTTAGGATATCTTGTGGATTCGAGTGTATTTCCTTTGAAGATCACTCCGACCCGCCGCCATGAAAATAATTTTTATGACGCGCCGGTCACAGCGTACTTTCCGGACCTGACAGACTATGCACGTGAAAACAGGTCGGGGAATCTTTTGGAATTGCCGATCACGGTGCATTCAAAATTCTTTTTGAAATTGCCCAGGAATTTAAGAAAACCGGTGTCGGAACATCCTTTTCTGGTCCGCGTTGTTTCGAAATTGATCGGACGAAAGAATGTCAAAACTTACAGCCTGCGTCCGAGTACTTATGGTTTTGAGCAAATGAAAGCGGTTGTGGATTCACACACGCGCCAGCATTCCGGCGATGGTCCCGTGTTCCTCAATATGATGTTCCATAACAATGAGATCATCGAGGGCGCAAGTCCCTATTGCCAGACCCCGGAGGACGTACGGGCTTTTCTGGATCGCATGGAGAAATTGTTTCAATACTTCGAACAGACGCATGTGGAATACATCCGGCAATCGGATGCATGGTTTATCATGAAAGATAAGCCCGTTCCGTCAGGAAAAAAAATCAATGCAGCCGTGCGGACTCGCTAAAACCGGCAAAAAAAATGAAATTACAGAATAAGAAAATCCTGGTTACCGGTGCGTCGGGTTTTATCGGGAGCCATTTGGTAGAAGCACTCATGACCCAAAGCGCTGCCGTGCGCTGCCTGGTACATTACAACGGACGCAACGACTGGGGACACTTGGAAGAACTTGACCCTGCGATAAAAAAGAATCTGGATGTGGTTCTGGGCGATATACAAGATCCTTTCTTAATGCGGAAAGCGGTTCAGGGCTGCGATGTAGTTTTCCATTTGGCGTCGCTCATAGCCATACCGTATTCATATATCGCGCCGTTGAGCTTTGTAACAACCAATACCGTAGGTACGCTGAATGTAATGCAGGCATGTTTGGACGAGGGCGTCTCCAAAGTCGTTCATACGTCCACGAGCGAAACGTACGGGACAGCCGTGTATGCGCCGATAGATGAAAAACACCCGCTTCAGGGTCAGTCGCCGTACTCGGCAAGTAAGATCGGTGCCGATAAAATTGTCGAGAGCTTTTTCTGTTCATTTCGGCTGCCCGTATCAACCCTCCGCCCTTTTAACGCTTACGGTCCCCGCCAGTCCGCGCGGGCCGTCATTCCGACCATCATCACACAAGCACTCACGCAGCCGGTGATACGACTGGGCTTGCTCACGCCGATCCGTGACTTGACATTTGTGAAAGATACCGTCCGGGGTTTTGTCGCGATGGCCGAGTGCGACGACGCTATCGGTGAAGTCATCAACCTGGGGTCGGGCAGGGGCATTCGTATCGGGGAACTGGCTTCAAAGATTTTAGAATTGTTGAACATCCAAAAAGAAATTATTTCGGAGCCTGCGCGCGTTCGCCCGGAAAGCAGTGAAGTGATGCAATTAATCTGCGATTCGAACAAAGCTAAGAACCTTTTGCAATGGGCACCGGCAGTTGACCTCGCAAGCGGCCTGGAACAAACTATACGGTTTGTGAAAAGCCATTTATCCAACTATCACGTGAATCGGGAACATTTACAATTGTAACAGAAATCCGCAAGATCACAGTATTCCAATGGGATTTCAATCCGCTTTCCATTCGCTTTTTTAAAGAACCGTAAGTTTGTAGTTTTTCGAAAGAGGAGAAATCGTGAAGATCTTAGTTACCGGGGGCGCCGGCTTCATCGCAAGCGCCCTGGCTGAAAAGCTGGCGGAGAACGCAGAGAATCATCTTGTCATTGTGGATGATCTTACGACCGGCGAACTTGAGAAGGTCCCGCATTCCAAACACGACAACATACGTTTCATTAAAGCAGATGTGAATGTTTTGGAAGACCTCTCAAACATTTTTTTTTCCTTTCAACCTGATTATGTATTTCACTATGCCGCGTTGGTGGGTGTGAAACGCACGCTTGAGAATCCCGTGAAAGTACTGAATGATGTGTCGGGAATAAAAAATATCCTGAATCTCTCGAAAGGCACAGGGGTAAAAAGGATATTCTATTCTTCTTCTTCCGAAGTATATGGCGAACCGGTTGAACTTCCTCAGCACGAAGAAACCACTCCGCTCAACTCGCGTCTCCCTTACGCCATTGTAAAAAACATTGGCGAAGCATACATGAAAGCATACAAAAAAGAATTCGGACTGGAGTATACCGTGTTCCGTTTCTTCAATACGTATGGCCCCAAGCAGAGCAAGGATTTTGTGATCTCGAAATTCATCAGTCATGCGTTGAAAAATGCGAACATAGAAATATTCGGCGATGGAAAGCAAACCCGTACCTTTTGTTTCGTTGACGACAACGTCACCGCCACTACCAACGCCTTCTATCAGAACAAATTTGTGGATGATGTGGTGAACATCGGGAGCGACCAGGAAATAACTATTCTTGAGCTGGCTAATATTATCGTCAAGCTCACCGCATCGAAATCTAAAATTATTCACGTGCCACCGCTTCCCGAAGGCGACATGACCCGCCGGTTGCCAGATGCCAGCAAGATGAGGCAGCTCCTAAATAAAGAGTTTCTTCCTCTTGAAGACGGCTTGAAAAAAATTCTTGCCGATACACGATTCATTCTGAAAGATTGACAGCATGGAATATTGGAGCGTTCGCGATGAATCCTATTAAAATATTGAATATCACCCCTACCGGAGCTATAGGGGGAAGGGAGCGTCAGCTGTATCTTTTGTCCCGTAGTTTGTCGAATGATACGGAGGTTACTTTCGATATGTATTTTATAAGGGGTGAGGGGCCCTTTTACGATGAATCCCTATTGCTTCCAATTCGCACACTCAAAAGACCTTACCCTAAATGGGATCCCCGTTCATTTTTCTTTACGCTTGAGTTATTTAAGCAATATGATATTCTTAACTTTTGGGGACTTGATTTCTATACGTTCTTAACGGCGCTTTTGGTTGGAAACAAAAAGGTTTTTTGTTTGCAGGGAGCGAGAGGAATCGTAAAGAAAACGTTTTATGATGTTTGGATGATATTTTTCAGGAAGATTGGTTTGGGAGGATCGAGCCGGACGCCCTCCATGCCGGCGAATGGCGCCCCGCCAATCCGAGATTTCAAAATAAACGTGAGATCCATTCGCAGAATAATAAGAAAAGAGCTCTTGATAATGGTTTTGGAAAAGTGCTTCGCCGTTATTGCTCCATCGCAGTATCTTAAGGATTTGTGCATGAATTACTACGGGCTACCCGGGCAAAAGGTAGCCATTGTTCACAATGGCGTTGATTTTAACGATCTGCCCGTAACGAAGACCAAGGAGACGGTTTTTCGCGAGTTTGGGCTTTCAACGGATACTTTCTTGATAGGCGTAGCAGCCCGATTTGACGTCAGAAAAAGGTTAGACCGTTTAATACGGGCGATGAGCTACCTGCCTGCATCCATGAATATCAAGGCTATTGTCTACGGCGGCGGCAGCGATGAAGTAAAAAACGACCTTATCGGACTGATGGAAAAATTGAAAGTACAGGACAAAGTACTACTGCCCGGTTTTCGTTCGGATGTTTATAATTACGTTAAAGCGCTCGATCTATTTGTTTTACCTTCCGACAGTGAAGGATTGTCGCTTGCCATTATAGAGTCAATTTATTTGCGTGTCCCTACGGTTGTCTTTGAAGATGGGGGCGGCGTGCTTGAAGTCATTAAGCATAATCAAACAGGCTACGTTGTTTCTGATGAAGTTAAATTAGCGGAGTTAATTCAAGCCATATATCATGACAGGCGCTCCACCCAAATCGTCGTTAATGGCGGGTTTGAGTTTGTCCTCAATAATTTCAGTATTCAGAAAGTTGCGCAAAATTATAAGTCAATTCTGACGGATTGGCACCAATAGAGCGCATCGTTGTCAACAGTTCTTAAAAGCGAACGGAGCCATGAACATTCTCATCATCAGCGATCATTTTTTGCCGAGTATCGGCGGCGGAGAGATGGTCGTTCATTATTGGGCTAAAGCTTTGACACATCGCGGACATAAAGTGGTAGTGGCCGTCTTGAAACCGATATGGACAGAATTTCATGAAACGATGCGATTCGAATACGACGTACGCCGATTTCCGCACATTCCATTCGCACCCATGCTATCGCGTATGATTCAGTTTTATTTGTTGAATCGCACGTATAAATTTGATATTATCCATGCCAATTTTATTTACAGGCCGGGCTATGTCGGACGTTATTTACAAAAACTTTTTGACGTTCCGTGCGTGGCAACGGCCCAAGGCGCGGATATCCACGTGTATGAAGGCACGGGATACGGCAATATCCGAGATCCGAAGGTTCTTAAGAAGACGCAAGAAGTCATCCGTCATTTATCCGGTCTCATTTACACGAGTGAAAAAATTCGCCGCAGTATCATGGATCTGGGCGGCGATGAAAAAAAAATGTACCACGTAACGAACGGAAGCCCCTATGCGGCAATTGTTTCGAATCGGCGGGGAGAATTGAGGCGGAAATTAGGTTTGACTGAAAATGATACGATGTTTTTGGCGGTCAGCCGTCATTCGCCGGTAAAAGGTTTACCGCTGGTCGTGGAAGCGGTAAGCCGTCTGCCGCGTATGAACCGAAAATTCAAAGTCGTTATTGCGGGATTACGCACGGAGCAATTAAAGACGTTAATTGAGGAAAAAAAATTGACCGATCGCATTGAAATTGCCGGAACGCTGCCGATGGAAAAGAACGCCGAGACCATGGCTCCGCAAATGCCGTCGCAGGCTATTGTGGATTACCTGTGCGCGGCGGACGTCTTTCTCGCGCCGGCGTTGTCCGGAGGATTTGAATTGTCCTCAATGGATGCCATGTCGGCAGGGCTTGCGATCATTATATCCGAGAACATCGGTAATCAGGATTTGATCAGGGACGGCGTGAACGGTTTTGTTGTTGAAAATAACAATGCACAAAAAATATCCGAAGCGATGCAGAGGCTGCTGGAGAATCCCGGTCTCATTAAGAAGATGGGAAATTACAATCGCGAATTTTCCAAACAATTTGACTGGGACCGTATCGCGGAGCAGTTGGAAAAAGTCTACTTAAAAGCAGCCGGGGATTGGAAATCCAATTAAAATAGGCGGAGTGTGAACATGAGAGCAATCATTATGGCGGGGGGACTGGGTCAGAGACTGAAGCCGCTGACGAAAGTGATTCCGAAACCGCTGCTGCCGATCGGCGAGTCGTCGGTGCTGGAAATTCTGGTCACGCGGCTAAGGGATTGCGGGTTCAAAGAACTCTTCGTTGCGTTGAATTATCAGTCGAGTTTGTTTGAAGCTTTTCTCAGTTCCGGCAAATGGGATATGAAAATTACTTGTTCTAAGGAAGAAATTCCGCTGGGAACCGCCGGGCCGATCAGATTATTCAAGGATCACCTGACCGAGCCGTTCCTGGTGATCAACGGCGATATTTTAACCAATCTGGACTTCCGGAAATTGCGTACATTTCATGATGACCAAAAAGTTTTGATGAGCGTTGTCACGAAGGCCATTACCCTTCCTCTGCGCTACGGCACGGTGCAAACGGTCGAAGATAAAATTGTTTCGATCCAGGAGAAACCGGATGTTTACGCCGACGTCATCGCAGGCATTTACTTTTGCGACCCGCGCATTATACAGCATATTCCTGATAACACGTTTTTTTCCATGATAGATTTACTGCACGTGCTGGTTAAGCGCAAAGAACCGATGGCAAGATATCACTTGCATGATTATTGGCTGGACATCGGCAATATGGAAGATTACGAAAAGGCGCAGGATCTTTATTCCGAAGGCGTTTTCGCTATGGATATCAAGAAGTGATCATGATGAAGAACCTGGACAAACGGTCCGTCGTCGTCTTAGGCGGAGCGGGGTTTATCGGAAGCCATTTGGCCAAGCGACTGCACCCGCAGGTGAAATCTCTGACGATCGTAGACGCGTTTATTGAAAACAGCGGCGCCAATGATTTTAACATTGCGTCTCTTCTGGATTCCGGCGTTAAACTGGTTCGGGAAAGAGTGGAAGACGTAGCCTCGTGGGGCACGATTTTAAATGCCGCAGACATTATTTTCAATCTGGCGGCGAGCAATTCGCATAAAGAAAGCATGAAGGATCCGGTCGGCGATTCTCAGGTGAACGTTCTCCCGCATCTAATGCTGGCGCTGTATTGCCAGAAGCTAAGTCATCCCGTAAAGATCATTTTTACGAGCTCGCGCAGCGTTTACGGCCAGGCTCAGCAAAATCCGGTTCCTGAAAGCGCCGCGACACAGCCGAAAGATTTTTACGGCGCTCACACATTGTTAGCCGAGCATTATTATCGCCTGTGCTGTGACCGGAATGTTTCAGCCACGTGTGTGCGTTTTTCCAACGTGTTCGGGCCGGGGCAACGTTTGACCGGCAGTGACATCGGGCTCTGGGGCGACCTGCTGCGCGGCGCCCTCCTGGAACAGCCGATGGAAATTTACGGATCGGGCGAAGATTTCCGCGACACCATTTACGTTAACGATCTTGTTGAAGCGCTGGTACTGATTGCCGCGGATGAAGAGACCGGGTTTCATGTGATCAATGTAGGCGGCATGCCGGTGACTGTGAAGGGCTTTGCCGAGTGTATTCAAACAGGCATTGCTCAGTCGAAAATTGTTCACAAACCAATGCCGGAAAATTTACAGTCTATCCAGGTTGGAAATTTTATTTTAGATTCCCGTCAAATGATGGCCAAATTCGGATGGAGCGCAAGATCGGATTTGTGTGAGAGCGTAAATCAAACGTTGACCTTTTTCATGAAAAACCGCAGGTATTATCTATAAGCGACGACTATGGCAATAAAAATATGGCGATGCGATCTGCAAGCACACGCACGTGCGTTCATAGATGAGTATCTGGAAGTGACCAGAGAAGTTTTACTGTCAGGCCGGTATGTTTTAGCCGAGCGCCTGCAGACGTTTGAGAAGAAATTTGCCGATTACTGCGGATTGGAATATGCCGTCGGCGTGGCTTCGGGAACGGAAGCGATCTATTTGGCTTTGGCGGCGCTGGATGTGAAAGCGGGCGACGAAGTGATTACGACGCCGTTCACGGCCATACCGACCTTTTCGGCGATCGTAATGACCGGCGCCAGAGCGGTATTCGCCGATGTGGATGCAAATACTTTTAATATTAATCCGGATCTCATCGAATCAAAAATTACGCCGAGGACGAAGGTCATCATGCCGGTCCATCTATTCGGGCAAATGGCCGAAATGGAGAAAGTAAATACAATCGCACAAAAACATAACGTGAAAGTAGTCGAAGACGCCGCGCAGGCGCATGGCAGCTTATATCGCGGCAGAATGGCCGGTCATTTCAGCTCGATCGCATGTTACAGTTTTTATCCGACAAAAAATTTGGGTGCATTCGGCGATGCCGGTGCCGTCGTGACAGACGATGCCGCGTATTACGATAAATTGAAGCTGCTGAGAAATTACGGACAGGAAACCCTGTATCGAACTTCGATCAACGGTATCAACAGCCGTCTGGACGAATTGCAGGCGGCGTACTTAACGATCAAATTAAGTCACTTAGATGAATGGAACGCACGGCGCGCCGCGCTGGCAAAAGTATATCAGGAAAACCTGCCGGTAGAATTTATCACACCGCCGTTTGCATTATCTCACACCGTTCAGAATTATCACGTGTATGTCGTGCGTGCGTCCCGGCGCGACGGGCTGCAGAAATATCTGGAGAATGAACACGGGATACAGACGAACGTCTATTATCCGGTCCCTCTCCACCTCCAGAGATCGAATGCGCTGCTCGGGTACCACCCCGGTGATTTTCCCGAGGCGGAGCGCGCATGCGACGAAGTCCTGGCGCTTCCGATGTATCCGGAAATGAAGCCGGAAATTGCCATTATCGTTTGCGCGGCGATCAAGAAATTTTACAAACGGTGAAAAACTTAGTTTCATGAATATTTTTTTGATTTTGGTCCGTTTGTTGGCGCGATTTCATTATTGGGCGTTTCATTCCTCGCAAAAACCTCCGGTCGGTACATCTGGTGTTTCTTCGATCCTCATTAATCTTTCTGCAGGTATCGGCGATGCGCTGATGGCCGAACCGCTCGTTGAAACCCTTCATCGACACAGACCTCCGATACGCATGGATATTCTGGTCAGTGCGGCAACGAAGATGATTTATGAAAATGATGAGCGTATTCATCAGATCCATTTATTAAGATCAACGCCGGGAAACATGGCCGGATTAGTCCGGACCCTGCGAAAACAAAAGTACGACGCGTACATCGGAGCGATTCCGAGCAACACGCTCTCGCAGATCTTGGTCCCATATTTTTCTAAAATTCCCTATCGTATCAAGCATCGCACGCCTCATCAGAGTTTTCGAAACTACGATTTTCTATTTCAGGACATTGAACCGATCCCGGAAGGCCGCCACCGGATCGAATGCAATTTGGATCTTTTGAAGTATCTTGGAATAAAAACCCGCGGAGAAAAAACCGGCCCAAAGATCACCGTTACGGAGATCAGCCGTCACCGCGCCGATGCGGTGTTGGCAGAAATGAATTTTGACTCCGGTAAAATGACCGTCGGATTTCACCCGGGCTGCAGCCCCGGGGCACCGGGCAAAAGATGGAATCCGGAAAATTACGCCGCGCTCGGAAATTATCTGCACGAACAATGGCAGGCGCAAATTGTCCTGGTCGGCGGAAAGGACGATCTGGATGATATTAGGAAAATTATGGAACGGATGAAGACCGAACCGCTGAATACGGCGGGCCGATGCACTTTGATGGAAACGGCCGCGATCATCTCGCGCTGCCGGTTTTTTGTGTCGAACGATTCGGGCATCATGCATCTCGCCACGGCGGTGGATGTGCCGACGTTTGCGATATTCGGGCCGAAAGATGAACGCCACGTAGGGCCGTACGGCGACAAACATACCGTGATTCGGAACGGATGGAACGTGAATGAGGTGACGCCCTCCATGGTGATCGATATTTTGGAGAAAAGCGAGCGCGGTTTTAAACGGCATTCGTAAGCAGCGTTCGGTTCTAATTATTTTCATATCCGCGGATACGGGCTTAACCCGGAAACGTAAAGATTAAATATGGACGATTGTATCGACATTCGCGGCGCGCGCGTTCACAACCTGAAAAACATCAGTTTAAAAATTCCGCGCAACAAATTTATCGTCATTACGGGCGTGAGCGGATCGGGTAAATCTTCGCTGGCGTTTGACACCTTGTATGCCGAAGGGCAGCGGCGCTATGTGGAGTCGCTTTCCGCGTATGCGCGGCAGTTTCTCGAACGCATGGACAAACCGGATGTGGATCATATCAAAGGCATCAGCCCGGCGCTGGCAATCGAACAGCGCACGCTGGCAAAAAATCCGCGCTCGACCGTAGGGACGGTTACGGAGATATATGATTATATGCGGCTGCTTTTCGGGCGCATCGGCAAAACGTTCTGCGCTAAGTGCGGGACGCCGGTTAAAAAAGATACGGTTTCCGCCGTCGTCCAAACGATCCTGAAGTATCCGGAAGATACGAAGCTGTATCTCCTCTTTACCGTGAAAGTGGATGAACAGGCGATTTTTCGTTTGCACGAACAGGGTTTCAGCCGGGTCGTTTTGGATAATTCCATAGCGGAACTCGACGACGCCTCGGTCATGAAAAAGATATTCAGGAAAAAAGAAATCGAGGTTCTGGTAGATCGTCTGACGGTTTCACAAGAGAACCAATCCCGTTTTGCCGATTCGATCGAGACCGCATTCAAATTCGGCGAAGGAAAGATCATAGTCCGTATTTTAGGAGCGGAAGATTTGAAATTTTCAAATAGATTTGAATGCAACACGTGCGGTACCGCTTATGAGGAACCGGATCCGAAGCTGTTTTCGTTCAACAATCCGTACGGCGCCTGTCCGGCTTGCCAGGGATTCGGCAACAAGATCGAAGTGGATTTGGATTTGGTGATACCCGACAAATCCAAAACGCTGCGGAAAGGCGCGATCAAGCCGTGGGCGACGGACGGGTATGCCAATTTTCAGGAGCGCCTCGAGAAAAACGCCAAGCGCAACGGCATTCCGCTCGATGTGCCCGTTGCCGAATTGACCAAAGAACAGTTCAAAAAAGTGTTGAACGGCGGAGAAGGGTTCGACGGCATACGCGGGTTTTTTGAACGCCTTGAGAAAAAAACATACAAAATGCACATACGTGTCTTACTCAGCAAATATCGCGGATACGTGACCTGTTCGGATTGCGACGGATCACGGCTTCGCCCGGAAGCCGGCAGCGTAAAGATCGCCGGTAAGACCATTCACGAAATTCATTCCATGACCATCGAAGCGGCACATGATTTTTTTACGAATCTTCAGCTGTCGGAATTCGATTTGGAGATCGCACGGCGTGCCCTGGAAGAAGTCATCAGGCGGCTGAATTATTTAAGAAATGTCGGGCTGGAATATCTCACCTGCGCGCGTATGGCGGGAACTTTGTCCGGAGGCGAAGCGCAGCGTATCAGCCTGGCGAAGTCGCTGGGTTCGTCGCTCGTCGGGTCTCTGTATATCCTTGACGAACCCAGTATCGGTTTGCATCCGCGGGACAATGATAAGCTGATCAACATTCTTAAAAACCTGCAGAGTATCGGCAATACCGTCGTCGTCGTCGAACACGATCGCGATATGATGGAACAATGCCACGAGATTATCGATATGGGGCCGCTGGCGGGAATTCATGGCGGAGAAGTCGTTTTTCAAGGGGATTACAAGAAGATCATCCACCACAAAGAATCTCTCACCGGGCGTTATCTTTCCGGAAGCAAAACGATTCCTATGCCGGCGCGGCGAAGACGTTTCGGCGGGAACTTTGTGGAAGTAAAAGGAGCCGCAGAAAATAATTTAAAGACCATTGACGTGAAAATACCGATCGGATTGTTCGTTTGCGTGACGGGCGTCAGCGGGTCGGGCAAGAGTACCCTGGTGCATGATGTGCTTTATGCCGGAGCGATGCGCAAGTTCGGGCTGGGGTCAAATAAAGTGGGCGCACATAAGGAAATTTTGGGTTTGGAAACCATTCATGCCGTGGAAATGGTCGATCAGCAGCCGATAGGCCGCACGCCGCGGAGCAATCCCGCGACCTACATCAAGGTGTTTGATATGATGCGGGAGGTCTTTGCCGGTGTGCCTGCGTCTAAAATGCGCGGCTATCAATCGGGAACGTTTTCATTCAATGTTCCCGGAGGACGCTGCGATACGTGCGAAGGAGCGGGACAAATTCTTGTCGAAATGCAGTTTCTAGCCGATGTGTATCTGGAATGCGAAGAATGTAAAGGGCGTCGGTACAAAAAGGAGGTGCTGGAAATTACGTATCATGACAAAAATGTTTTTGAGGTGCTCGCATTATCCGTGAGCGAAGCCATCGCCTTTTTCGAAGCATATCCGCGTATCGTGAAAAAACTGCAGGTGCTGGAAGACGTCGGATTAGGATATCTCAAGCTTGGGCAGTCCGGAACGACGCTTTCCGGGGGGGAGGCGCAGCGCGTGAAACTGGCCGCGCATCTGGCGGAGCGCCAAAGCGAGCACACGCTCTATATTCTCGACGAACCAACAACCGGCCTGCATTTTGATGATATCAACAAACTCATGACAAGTTTTGATCAGCTGATCGAAAGCGGCAATTCGATTTTGGTGATCGAGCATAATCTTGACGTGATCAAATGCGCGGATCACATCATCGATCTGGGGCCCGAAGGCGGGGATAAAGGCGGATACGTCGTAGCTGCCGGAACGCCGGAAGAAATAATGGATTGCGAAAAATCGTATACCGGGAAATACTTAAAAAAATATTTGAAACGCTTTAACTAGTGCCGTTTCAAATAGACCATATTGTGTTTTGCAGGCTTATGCCTGCGTCTGCCGCTCTACTCACACGGTCGGTAGCCGCAACCGCCAGCCCAGGGTTGCGAGGGAACTCACACGGTCGGTAGCCGCAACCTTTAGGTTGCGATGCAACAAAATACCAGATAGTTCCCGAAAGGCGACGGCCTGTTCCGGTTCCGTACAGCGGGCAGCGCGCTCACTGAAAAATTTGATTTCCGTAGTCGGTACGCTGCAATTTAATATCACGCAGCGTCGGGGATTTGATCTGCACGATGAAAAAGTAGCCCGCCGCGGGTCCCGTCGGCGTCCATTCGAACCTCATTTCCCAGCAGTGTAAATCCCGCAAAAACGAAAAACTCTGACTCACGAATTCTTTGTGAAGGATGTCGTATCGCGCGGTGTAGTTCACCTGCCAATTGGGCGTCAGTTTCAAATTTGCGCCGGTATTGACCCCGAATGTTTTGGTGACCGAATTCGGATTGGATTTATTGATGTCATAATTGAAATCGAAACGCGCCGACCAAGGGATACCGGCAGGCAAAACGCTGGCCGGATTGGTGAACGAGTTGTATCCCTGTTGGAAAGGCTGCGCTGAATAGTTTTGCGCCGGCTGTGCGGGAGCCGCCGGAGCCGTAGGATTTTTTCCGCCGCCGTTAAATGAAATTCCGGAAGTGATCGAAGCCGAAAGCAATCGCGGGAGTTTGTTGAGTTTGTTCACGCGCCGGTTCAATTGCCTATCATACCGGTAAAAATCATGATTCATATTGAGCGATAGACTGACACTCTTAGCCAGATCGTTGCTGACCGTCACGGACGTACTGAGAGTGGAAAGTTTGAATTGCGGCGACTCAAAATCGTAGCTGATGGAATTGTTGAAGTTGATCAAATCCAATTTCTTGATGCCCGGTTCGGCATTTCCCGGAACTGATTTCGACGTATCTTTTTCAGACGTCAGAACTTTGGCCTGCAGAACATGGGCCAGGCTGAAGCCCATAGCCAGCGAGCGCCCCGGAGCGGTCGTTCCGCCGAACAAGATATTTCCTGCGTAGCGGTCCAATTTGACTTTGCGCCCGCCGGTATCGGTAGCTGTTTCATAGTAACCCCACGTGCGTTTGGAAAAATCGGGATGGTAATTTAGACTTACGCTCGGCGTCATGATGTGCCGCATGGATTCCAATCCGAGAATTCTCGGATTAGCCGTTCCGTAAATTTTCGTGGATACGCCGATACTCCCGGTAAATGTGTGGCGCGCAAAAAAAGATCTGACGGTGTCGCTGACGGATTTGTTATTCGAATCAAAGCTATAATTTTCGCTGCGCCGGTCGAACCACGTTTCCTGGATCGAAAGACTGGGGCTGAAATTGAAATACTTAAATATCTTGAACGGGGCGCTGATACCGATGGCGTGATTCATCCCGGCTGCCCGGAGCGTGGGAGCGCCGGTCTGGGCCTGGGTTTCCTTATAGAGCCCATTCGAATTGTAACTGTAGCGGATGGATTGGTACCACAGGTCCGGCTTGTCTTTATCCTCATCGGATTTTGGAAAAAACGCCGCTGAAGATTTGCTGATCGTGATGCTTGGCAGCGTCAGATCACGCTGGCCGTTGTCCAGGTTTTTCGACTGGGACACGTTGGCCGAAATACCGCCCCAGTCGGAGCTGTTATTATAACTGATATTGCTGCGAATCTGACGGTTTAAGATCTGCTGCTGATTGATGCTCGTGAATTGATAAAAATTCTTACTGCTGACAAAATGCAGATCCGCATTCAGGTTGGACCTTTCCGAAAGCGTCTGGCTATGCGATTCGTCCAGGCTCCACAGCCGGTTTTTTTCTCCCGTAATATAACTCAGCGAGGAATACGAAAAATTAAAACTGCCGGTGAAATAGTACCTCTTCGCATAGCGTGTTCCGCCGTGAAATAAGAACCCCGCTTTGTCCAGGAAATCAATTTGGGCGAGAGCGTCGAAATAATCGTTGGGCGCCCAGTAGTAGCCGAAATTACGTACTTGTTTCCCTTCGCGCGGCGTTTCGTTGTAAGAAGGCGGTGTGATGCCGGAGGATCGCCCCGCTTTGTTGGGAAAGACGCCGAACGGGATAGCGAAGATCGGCACGTCGTGAATATACAGCACGATGGGTTTTGCGACCACTTGATCGCGGACGATCATTTTCATTTCCTGTGTTTGAAAATAAAAATGAGGATCCTTTTGATCGCACGTCGTAAATCGCCCTTTGCGGATATACAGCGAGCTGTCGCCCAGCTTGCGGATATTCTCCCCGTAATAGAATCCGTCCTGCAGCTTCGTTTCCCCCAGCAGGACGCGGCCGCGGCGCGTGTCAAAAGTATATTCCATCTTGTTGCCGGTGAACGATTCGCCGCCCTCGGTGAATTGCGGAATGCCGCGGTACCGCAGGACGCGCCCCGTCGAATCCACCGAATCCGGTACGGCTTCGGCCGTCATTAATTTTTTCGGTTGTTCGATCGTGATCCTGGCGGCGCGGATTTCCATACCGCGGTATCTTACCCACGCGTTGTTCTTAAGTACGACGGTAGAATTGTCCAGGGTTCCCTCCGTCGTGTCCGCACCGTAAAAAATCAGCGTGTCCAAACCTTCGTAGCTTCTTGTTGAATCCATCCTGGTGAGAGAGTTCTTCAACGAATCTTCCTTGGGAAATGCCGGGAGCGTGTCGTTCTGCGTGGATTTGGAAAGACTATTGGAACGGACAATGGAAACGGAATCTTTTTGCTGCGCCGATAAACAATGAATAATGAATAATGAGTAATAAACAATGAATAATGAATAATGAGTAATAAATAATGAATAATGATATGCGAAAAACTTTTTCAGCCGGAGGCTGATGCACCTTTGGCGCAGGCTTTTTCTGCCGGAGGCTGATGCGCCTTTGGCGCAGACTTTTGAGATCATGCTATCCCAGTATAATGGTGACAGGACCGGAATTGTGTATTTCCACTTCCATCATGGCGCCGAAAACGCCCGTACTCACGTGAAAGCCTTTTCCGCGCAATAGTTCAACAAAGCGGTCATACAAAGGCTCCGCTATTTCCGGCCGGGCCGCTTCGATGAAGCTCGGGCGCCGTCCTTTGCTTACGTCGCCGTACAGCGTGAATTGTGAAATCGCAAGAATTTCGCCGCTCACGTCCGCCAGCGATAAATTCATTTTGTTATTACCGTCCTCAAAAATCCGGAGGTGTGCGCATTTGTCCGCCCAAAATTCCAGATCTTCCCCCGCATCGCCGGTTTTGAATCCGATCAGCAAAACAAGGCCCCGGCCGATCTGACCGACGATTTCTTTATTGACCGTAACTTTTGCGCTCGAAACGCGCTGAACTACTATGCGCATAATTTTCTTAACCGCAGCTGCCTGAGCCGCATCTAAAAATACTCACGCGGCGCCTTGGGGAACGGAGCTTAAGGTGAGTGGCCGGACGGCGCATGACGTTTAAAACCGGGGTAAGGTGCGGAATGACGTCGGAATAACGGTGATGATTCATCGATTTACGAAAGATCTGCGTGAGACTTAATTCGATTTCAAATGCGCCTCGAGAAAATTCCAGGTTTCTTTCCAGGCTTCTTCTGCGCGGTCTTTGTTGTATCCTTTGAGATTGGTCGGATTAATGAATCCATGACCGACGTTGTCGTATACGATCGTGCGGATGTCTTTCTTTTCCGCTTTGGCCGCCTCTTCGAATTTCTTTACATCCGCCGGAAGAATACCTTTGTCCAGCGCGCCGAAAATTCCGAGAATAGGCGCATGGATTTGCTGGATCATCTTCTTGTCTTCAACCATGTGGCCGTAATTAATAACGCACGCGGCGAGATCGGGCACATGGATCGCCGTCTGCAGCGAATAGCTGCCCCCCATGCACCATCCTATCGAACCGATCTTTTTCGGATTCACATTTTTCAGCGATTTTAGATAATCGTCCGCGGCTTCCAGATCCTTGACGGCGCGGTCCTGGGGAAGCCCACGGGAGAGTTCATGAGCTTCATCCCGGTCGGCCGCCACCTTGCCGCGATATAGATCTACCGCCAAAGCCACGTACCCTTTTTGCGCTAACGTGCGCGCCTGGTCTTTCGCCCAATCGTTCAAGCCCCACCATTCATGAATGACGATCAGCGCAGGAAACGGCCCGCTCCCTTCGGGTTTTGCCAGAAAGCCCTTGACGGTCACGTCACCGCTCTTGTATTCCACGTCCGATACCGTAATTTTCATTTGCGCATGTGCCGAATGGATTCCAATGAATGCGGCCACCAAAACTAAAAAAATTATTCTCATATAACACTCAGTGTTGAATTAAGCAATCATCCATCGTCCATCTGAATTCCTCTCCTGCCAAGGACGGGGTGGTGGTTTCGAAAACTATCTCTTGTGAATCGGTACGTATTTTCGCTCGGTTGCTCCGGTATAGATCTGGCGCGGTCTTCCGATGCGTGTGTCCGGCGATTCCATCATTTCCTTCCACTGTGCGATCCAGCCGGGCATGCGCCCGATCGCAAACAGCACCGTGAACATGTCGATCGGAAAACCGATGGCCCGGTAAATAATCCCGCTGTAAAAATCCACATTCGGGTAAAGTTTCTTCTCAATGAAGTACGGATCTTTCAATGCGACTTCTTCCAGTTGGTGTGCGATATCCAAAAGGGGATCGTGGATCCCGAGTTTGTTCAAAACTTTGTCGCACGTTTTCTTAATGATCGTCGCTCGCGGATCGAAATTCTTATAGACGCGATGGCCGAATCCCATCAGACGGTAATTGGAGTTTTTGTCCTTTGCCATGTCAATATATTTTTTAACGCCGCCGCCGTCCCGGTGGATTTGCGTCAGCATTTCGAGTACTTCCTGATTGGCGCCGCCGTGCAGCGGGCCCCACAACGCGCAAATGCCCGCCGAAATGGCCGCGAAGATATTTGCCTGACTGCTGCCCACGAGACGCACGGTGGAAGTCGAACAATTTTGTTCATGGTCGGCATGCAGAATAAACAGCTGATCCAGCGCCTTTTCAATATCAGGGTCCACGGCATACGGCTCCGCCGGAACGGCAAACATCATGTTCAAAAAATTCGCGCAGTAACCCAGTGAATTCAGAGGATAAACAAACGGCTGGCCGATCGATTTCTTGTAGGAACAAGCCGCGATGGTGGTGATCTTCGCGAGCATGCGGAAAATTGAAAGTTTGACGTGTTCCGGGTTCATCGGGTCGATGGAATCCTGGTAAAACGTTGAAAGCGAACACACGACCGCCGATAAAAGCGCCATGGGATGGGCGTCGCGCGGGTAGGCGTCGTAAAGTTTACTTAAGGATTCGTGCAGCATCGTATGATGCGTGATATCTTTCCGGAACTCTTCCAATTGTGCCGGCGACGGTAATTCGCCGTACAGTAACAGATAGCTTACTTCGGTAAAATTTGAATTCTCGCACAGATCCTGGATATTGTAACCGCGGTAGCGGAGAATGCCTTTTTCACCGTCCAGAAATGTGACCGCGCTCGTACAAGCGCCCGTGTTCGCATACCCGTGGTCCATCGTAATGAGCCCGGTTTGCGCACGAAATTTACCGATGTCAACGGCTTGTTCGTTTTCAGTGCCGCCAACGAGCGGCAATGCGATACTTTTATCGTCGTAGGTGAGTGAAGCTTTTGTAACCATGGGAACTCCTTAATCGGATGGAATAGCGTTGTAGGGTTTGAACCGCAGAGTAAGATAACAAAAGAAAAAACGATTGGCAAGATTTTTTGAAATTACCCCATTTTCCTTATCGGCAGCGTGATCTTGAATTCCGTGCCTTTACCGGGCTCGCTTTCAAAAAAAATAGTGCCTTTATGCGCTTCGAGAATTTTGTAGGAAATCGACAGACCCAGCCCCGTACCTTTGCCGACGGGTTTGGTTGTGAAGAATGGATCATAAACTTTATGCTGAATTTCGTACGGAATGCCTTTGCCGTTGTCTTTGATCGAGACCAGGATATTATTGGCGCCCGCCGTCGTACGGATCCACACATCGCCATTGCCCTCAATGGCCTGAAACGCATTGGTCAGCAGATTCATCAGCACCTGATTGACGTGGCCCGGATTGCAGAACACCGGGGGGAGCGTCCCGAAATTGCGGTGAATGACCACTCGGTTCTTATATTCATTTTTCAAAATATTCAAAGTGCTTTCGATCGAATCCGTCACGGAAATTTCTTTGAATTTTGATTCGTCAAGCCGTGAGAAGTTGCGCAGATCTTCGACGATCTTTTGCGTCCGTTCGACCCCGTCTTTCATCTCGGCAATGACGCGCGGAAATTCATCCAGAAACTTTTCGAAACGCGTCGTGCCGATGAGCTGATCGATTTCATCCAGTTTCTTTTTGAAAGCCTCATGAGGTTCATCGGAGATACCTTTGAAAGCCTCATAAAAATCGAATACGTCGGAAAACACCGAAAACATCTTTTCGACCTGGCTTGCTTTTTTCTCCAGCAGCGCAATATTCGCTTTCACGTACGTAATCGGGTTATTGATTTCGTGGGCGATACCGGCCACCATCTGACCGAGCGAAGCCATTTTCTCAGAATGGATCAAATGCATCTGCGTTTCTTTCAATTCACTCAAAATGCGCTCTACCGTATCTTTCTGAACGATGAGTTCTTTGGTACGATGCAGAACTTTCTCCTCCAATTCAGCGGTGCGCTGGCGGACCAGATTGATACGGAACCGGTACGCCGTGTAGCCGCCAAGTCCTACAAACATCATGACGAAGAGTATGAACCACCAGCTTTGCCAGAAGGGCGTCAGAATGGTGAAAGGAATTTCCAATTTCTTTTCGCTCCAGACGCCCACGCCGTTGCGGGCGATGACCTCGAAGTCATAATGTCCCTGGTTAAGATTGGTGTAGCGTACGCGGTTGTCGGAGGTCGGCTGCGACCAGTCTTTTTCAAAGCCGATCAAGCGGTACCTATACTGAACGTCCGCTTCATCCTTGAAGGACGGTGCAATGAATTCAAAATTAAGGGTGTTCTGTTCGTATAGAATTTGGGGCTCGTTGCTGGAAAAAAATCGGCTTAAAAACGACCGCTCGGATCTGGAAAACATTTTACCGAAATAATTTGTCAGATCGTAAGTTTGCTTTTGATTTTTGTCTTCCACGATAAAATGCGTCAAATAAACCGGTGGCGCGGGAATACCGGCGGAGGTATTGGTTTTAATCGGCAGGCGTGTCAAACCTCCGGTTGTACCGACCCACAAGATATTATCGGAATCCAGCAGGAGCGAGTGATGCGTACTGATTTCATTGTCAATCAGTCCGTCCCGCCGCCTTTGAATCTTAACGACTTTTTCAGTTACCGGATCAAATTGGGTAAGACCGTTGTTCGTGCCGATCCACAGCAGTCCATCGTGGTCTTTGAGGATGGCATTGGCCGTATTATCACTCAACCCGTCTTTCACCGAGAACGTACGGACGAAGTCATGCAAATCAAAAAATTTGCCCGGAACGAATGGAATCTTGGCAATAGTAATTTTTGTAACGCCGCGTTCTCCGCCGACCCACAGATGGCCCTGGCTGTCTTCGCACATGGACAAAGCCACATTATCCGCCAAGCCATCGGCGTGAGTGAACGTATGGAATCGTTCGCTCTCAGGTTGATACAGCGCGAGCCCTCCGCCGATCATACCGACCCAAAGCCTCTTTTGCAGGTCCTCATAGATACACCATACGTTGTTGCTGCCCAGCCCGTCGTGCGTCGTGAAAGTGGTGATCTGAAAGTCACCCTGGGCATCGATGGTGACACGTCCCAGGCCTTTGTCCGAAGTGGCGAACCAAAGGCGCTGGCGATGATCAAAAAACAAATCGACGATGCGGTTTTCAGTCAGAATGGGGTACGAGGAAAGATTGACGGAATAAAAATCTTTGATCTTACGGGACTGTCCGATCCAATGTTTAATTTTTTGAACGACTTCCGAATTATTTCCGGGGTAGAGCTCAAAATAATTTTGCGGAATGAGTATCTGCATGCCGGTGCTCGTGGCTAGCCAAATCACGCCCGTGCTGTCGGGTACAATGTCCCAGATTTCGGTGCCGATCAAACCGTCCCGGTCGGTGTAGGAGCGGAACTGGTGTTTATTCAGGATGGACAATCCGCCGTTGGTGCCAATAAAAAATTTCCCGAAGCGATCCTGTGCCAAAGCAATCGTCACGTCATTGACCAATCCTTGCGACTTGTCGTACGAAATTAATTCCTCCGAAATGAGTTTCCGTGCGCCTTTGCCGGCCGTGCCGAACCAAAAATTGTGTTCGCGATCCTCCTGAATGGTGTAAAACTGACTGTAGCCAAATCCGTTTTCGGCGTAATAGTTTTTGAAACGGATGCTGTCTCCGGTGGAGTGTGTGTAGCTGACCCCGTCTTCGGTTGCGAACCACAGGTAGCCGCGCGAATCCTGGAAGATCGACCGGACGGAATTGTGCGCCAAACCGCTGGCGATAGTATAATTGGTAAATTTGCCGTTTTCGATTTTCGTCATGCCCACCGGCGTCCCCGCCCACAGTCTACCGAAAGAATCAAATAAAACGGATTCAATGCGGTTATTTATCAACCCGTCCCGGGCTGAGATCGTTTTTGTTTCAATGCGGTGATTTTCCAGCAGGCGCACGACACAGACGCCTTCCAGCGTTCCCGCATAGATCGTATTGCGGGGGCCCCGGGTTAACGATAAAATGACGTTGGATGGAAGATCGTTGGCGGTCGTAAAATTATAAATTCTATTGGATGATTTTTCAAACAAACTGAGTCCGCCGCCGGTGGCGCACCACAGATTGCCGCTGGTGTCTTCCAGCAGCGCATGCACGGTCCCTTGGCCGAGTCCGTCGGAGAAACTGTAATTGACGAAAGAATCGGCCTCAGCCGCGTAGCAGCTCAGGCCTTCGTCCGTTGCCAGCCAAAGAGATTTGTCGCGCGTTTCACAAATCTGACGAATCACATTGCTGATAAGACCTTGCTCTTTGGTGTAGTTCTTAAACGTGCGCCCGTCGTATCGGCTCAAGCCGCCGCCGGTTCCGAACCAAATGAATCCCAGGTTATCTTGAAGGATGGTGAACACTTGATTTTGCGCAAGCCCTTCCGAGGCCGTGTAACTTTTGACAAAAAGTTTTTGAGAAAAGAGACCGGAGGAAAAAAAGACGGCAAGAACCATGAGGTACAGGGCACGTCGAATAATTCTCACGAAATCACCTTGGGTTTCAATGTAAATCTGCACCGGCGGAAGGCATTCCGATTCCTGCACCCAATGATGGCAGGTTCGGCGCGCGTGTCACGTATGTCGCCCGTGACCGGAAATCCAATGTGAGGTTCTGTGGACTTCATATACACTTGCTTCAGGATACGACAGGGGATTTTATTTCAAAATATAAAGTTCAAAACCCTCACAGTCCACTAAAATTTTAGGAAATCAACAAGGGTGAAGATGCGGCGCGGGGGAGTACGGTCCCGAAATCCGAAATCTAATATTTCGAATCAATTGTCTGAGGATGCTTTCGGAGGAGATTCCTTGATTTCTTGATTAAGTTCTTCAACTTGATTTTCGCGGATGAGTTCTTCAATATCGTCCGCCTTGCTTTCGCTGGCCCGCGTATTGAATTTCACGGACACGACCTTTGAAACGCCGGCTTCCTGCATCGTGATGCCAAAAATATTTTTTGCGGCCTCCATCGTACGTTTGTTATGCGTGACCACGATGAACTGCGTGTCATTGGAAAAATCGCGGAGAATCTTCGTAAATTTGTCGATATTGGTATCGTCGAGCGGAGCGTCCACTTCGTCGAGAATACAGAAAGGGCTCGGCTTAACGAGATAGATCGCAAATAATAAGGCGATCGCCGTAAGCGTTTTTTCTCCGCCGGACAACAACGCGATGTGTTGAATTTTTTTTCCGGTCGGCCGAGCGAGAATATCAATGCCGGCTTCGAGCGGATCATTGTCCTTTGCCAATTCCAAATTCGCCTCGCTGTTTTCAAACAAACCGGTGAATATTTTGACAAAATTCTGGCGGATCTTGTCAAATACTTCCATAAATTGTTTTTGCGCGGTCGTATTGATCGTCTCGATAGTTTGCAGAAGTTGACTCTCTGCGTCAAGCAGATCCTGCCGCTGCTGAACCAGGATATCCAGACGTTCTTTTTCCATTTGAAACTCCGCGAACGCCTCCATGTTGACGGGCCCCAGGAGTTTGACCTTACGGCGCAGGTCATCCACCGTTTTCTTTGCGGTTTCAGCGTCAAAAAACTCAGGGTTGATATTCTCTTGCGGAAGCGTGTCATCGAGAACTTCATCGAGATTTTTTTCTTCGGCGGAAACCGCTGCCGGCTCCGAGATCCCGGTATCGCTGTCGGCCTCTTCCTCTTCTTTGGTATCCATCGGCGCGGCCAGCGTTTCCAGGGAATCGGTGGCCAAATCAAAATCATAGTCGCGCTGAATACGGTCGGCCAGCGTGCGCATTTCGAGCCTTAGATTGCCGTGCTCCTGTTCCAACGCATGGCGTGAATTCAGAAGTTCCTCACGTTGACGGCGGCTTTTTTTCAGTTCCGCTTCGATCCGGCCGGCGGCTTCGCGCCATTGGGCGACTTCGCTTTCCTGGGCATCGCGGTCTTTTTCAATGCCGTCGCGTTTGTGTGCCAGGGTTTTCAATTCGGATTCACGGACAAGCGACAGTTCGCTGAGGCTGGCAATTTCCTGCTGTGCCGCCACGGTCTCGGATTCGTGTTTTGCAAGGGTCTCGTCATTCTCGGAGATCTGCTGCTGACAATTCTCAATCGCGGCATGAAGGTTCTTGATCTCGCCTTCCATGCGTACGAACGCCGAAGAAGCCTCACTGGCCGCGTCCGTTTTTTCCCGGCTTTGTTTTTCGAGTCCGGCGAGCTGCAGATCGACGCTGCGGCTTTCCCCTTCGAGAGAAGTGCGGCGGTTTTCCAGTTCATTTATCTGCGGACCCATATCCTGTAAAGCTTCCTGGAAGCCCTGTAATTCACGAAGCGCCTCCTCAATCATTTCCTGATTTCGGGACAGCGATTCTTTGGAGCGCTTCTGCTCGTATTCCGACTGCGAAAGTTCTTTTTCCGATGCCAGGAGTTGTTGCTCGGATATCTTTAACGCTTCCGTTGCAGAAGAAACGCTCTGCAAGGTCTCTTGAAGAGCTTCTTCATTTTGAGTTATGTTCTTTTGAAAGTCCGCAACGGAGGCCTCCCACTGAGCGGCTTGTTCCTGCAGGCGGTGCACGGTTTCACGCTGGCCGATAATGCTATCGCTGGATTTACTCTGACTGCCGCCTTTGATCAGGTAATTGCCCCTGACCATTTCGCCTTGCAGCGTCACAAACCGGAAATTCGGGAAACGTTCTGCAAGCGAAGTTGCCCGCGAAAAGTCTTCCACAAAAGCAACGTCGCCTAAGAGCAGGTCGATCAATTTCGCGTCATCGCAACGAACTAGATCGACGGCCAGTCCGAGGATTTCGGTTCGGACGGCACCGGGCAAAGGGCGCCCGGCATGCGGTTCGAAATTGGAAAGTTTCGCTTTATTCAGAAAGGTCGCAAATCCTTTTTTCGAATCGCTCAGCTTGGAGATCGCGGATTGGACCGATTCGGTTTTGCCCGCGACCAGAAACGAAAAGCTGTCGCCCAGTGCGGTTTCGACGGCTTTCTTATATTTTTCATCGATCGAGAGGATGTCCGCGACCGTCGCATACATGCCTGCGGATTTTTCCTGCAACAGAAACTGAACGCTTTCAGGGAAGCCCTCGTGATTTTCGATCGCTTTCTGAAGGATCGCCATGCGTGAGTGAAGCGTCTTGATCTCCGCTTCCGCAGTCAGCTTCTTCGACTTCAATTCTTCCGCCGCCAGCCGAAGTGCATCTGCATTTTGCTGATGCGCGGCGATGTCCGCTGCACACTTTTCAACCCGGTCGGTCAATGCGTTTCGGGCCGAACGTTGATGATCTGATTGGCTGGAGGCGTCGTCGGAATGGGAGGAATAGATCTCATTTTCTTTTTTGATATCGGCGATCTTGCGTTCGACATTCTGAATGTTATTCTTTGTGAGTTGGTACGTGCTGCGTTTCTTGGCCAGTTCGTCAATAGCATGCACCATTTCTTTGCGGAGGTTTTCCAGCTCCGCCTTTTTGCCGCTGATCGCCGCATCGGACGCAAGCAGATCCGACTTCTTCGCATCCAGCGATGCCTGCAGGGAACGGTATTGCGTATCCAGCTGTTGAATGCCGGCAGCGGTTTCTTCGATTCGCAATGACAGAGCCGCCCGTTTTTCACGAAGCGCGGTCTTTTCTTCCGCATAGCGGCGGGTCAGATCCTGCAAATTATTCCTGCGTTCACGGCTGACCAGGAGCTCTTCTTCGATCCCCTTGATCTGCCGGTCGTGATCTTCCAGAGCTGTCTGCGCTTCGCGCAGTTTTTGCTCGCGCGTTATGAGAGACGTATGGATGGCTTCAACTTCGGATTCTTTCTTGCCGATTTCGCCGAGCAGTTGCTCCGCCAAACCTTCGAGATTGGTCAATCGGTCTTCCAGCGGGGCGATGATATTGGAAAAGTTCCTATAGTCGTGGTGCGCGAGGCGAATTTCTTCATGTTTCAATTGCGCCATCAGTTTGGTATAACGCGTGGCTTTCTGCGTCTGCCGTTTCAGCGAATTGACTTTTTTCTCGATTTCCGTAATGATATCGTTGGCCCGCATCAGATCCGTTTTCGTGGTTTCCAGCTTGCGGAAAGTCTGGCGGCGCCGGATCTTATACCTGGTGATGCCGGCCGCTTCTTCAAAAAGTTTGCGGCGGTCTTCCGTATTGTCGGAGAGGATTTGCTCGACCATTTTAAGTTCGATCACGGAATAGGCATCGGCGCCCATGCCGGTGTCCATAAAAAGATCGTTGATATCTTTGAGGCGGCAGGGGAGGCGGTTCAAAAAATATTCGCTTTCGCCCGACCGGTAGATGCGGCGGGTGATCGTCACTTCGGTATATTCCGTCGGCAGAATATTCTTGGTGTTTTGAATCGTGAGGCTCACTTCGGCGAGATTCAAAGGCTTACGGGCCTTCGTGCCGTTGAAAATAACGTTTTCCATTTTCTCGCTGCGCAGCACGCTGGATTTTTGCTCGCCCAAAGACCACCGAAGGGCGTCTACGATATTGGATTTACCGCAGCCGTTGGGCCCGACGATATTGGTGATGCCGTCGTCAAAATGCAGATCGATTTTTTGCGCAAAGGTTTTGAATCCGAAAATCTCCAATCGCGATAAATACATTGATAAGGAATCCTTGTTTAGGTTATGGTCTCAAAGCGGTGTAATGGGATTGAATGGGTTATCGAGCACGCTAATATATAAATAAAAATTCCGCATTTCAACAATTAAGTTTTACAAAATTCAAAATAAGTATCCGGAAGGGGAGATCTCCCGGCCTCTCCCATTGTAACGTTTTGGTTACACTTCCGTGCTATTTGAAAAAAAAACTTGACATTTATTTTTTCCTATGATATATTGATTATCATAATTTAACAAAGGCGAAGTGTGAATAGTTGATACTATCCCGATAGTTACACATTTCTTTAGTGTTTCCAACTTGTCAAAGCGCTCTTAATCTTAAAGCGCGCGAGTTATTTTTCTCATCTTGATTCTTAATTCTCACTCCATGTGAGAGGACGTGTTCACGAAGTTCCTTTTTTAGAAAGAAATGGCTTGAATTTCACTTTTTTCGGTCACGTAATTGATAACGAAGGAGAAAGGCGTTTTTACAAAGAGCAGCCGTTTCTTTTTTAGTTCTTTTTATTTTAATTAACAGGCCTCAAAACTGGTATCATAGACTGGTACCGTATATATAGAAGGAGGTAAACGACTTTAGAATGTTACTGTAAAATTGTATTGTAATTTAACTCTCACTTTAATTAAGAAACAGAAGGAGGACATTATGTCTGGTAGTATCAATGTAAGACGGCTATTGCTCACGGCGATGGCAGTTTTCCTTATGCCTGTTTATTTGTTTGCGGGCAATACCGGTAAGATCACCGGTGTCGTCAAGGACAAAGAGACGGGTGATGCGCTTCCCGGTGTGAATGTGGTTCTCGAAGGAACCAGCATGGGAGCGGCCACGAATGCCAAAGGTGAATATTCCATTCAGGGCGTTCCGGCCGGTGTTTATACAGTGACCACGAACATGATCAGCTATGCGAAGATCAGCAAGTCAAATGTTCGCGTGATACCGGATTTTACGACCAAACTGGATTTTGATTTAATTCCTACTTCCGTAAGCGGTGAAGCTACGATCATTGTTGCGGAACGTCCTTTGATTCAAAAGGACCAAACGATGACGATGACG
>CAZLWA010000110.1:0-28360 GCA_964563165.1 uncultured Bacteroidota bacterium
ACTGAACAAATTCTTTACGAACGGACATAAGTAAAACTTCTTTCCATGGCATGATTATTCTCCTTCTCTAGTATAATCATACCAATTTAAGTGTTACCTATGTCCCCGAACAAGTGTAACCCATGTCCCCAGTCTGTACACCCCTTTGCAAGGGGGAATGGATTGTCGCTCTGCGGCACGCCCTTCGCTGTCACTCAGGACAGGCTCCGGCGGTGGATTCATTTCGCGGGATGAAATCACAGGTCACCCCTACGGGGTTCTGAATTTTTGATTTTCATTTAGCTACAAACAGTTCGCCCCTACGGGGCTTTGTTCCCTCACCTCCTAGAGGAGAGGGTTAGGAGCCTGCCCTGAGTCCTTCGACTGCGCTCAGGATAAACTCCGTCGAAGGGTGAGCAGGGAGAAAATTCCCCCGTAAAGTTTGTACTGAACTGGATGTAGGTGCAAGTCCCCCCCTTTACTAAAGGGGGGAAACGAAGCAGGGGGGATTAAATTCTTATTTGCGGAGAAGGGGAGATTCTCCGCCATAGGCGGATGCGCCTCCGGCGCAGAACTCCGGATCCTCTTTCGACTTTCCGCGAAATTTGCGGAGAAGGGGAGATTCGAACTCCCGGTACAGCTTTACAACCGTACGGCGGTTTAGCAAACCGCTGCCTTCAGCCACTCGGCCACCTCTCCAAGAAAATAAATTCTTCAATCGACAGTTTTTCGGACGGCGGTTTAGTCCCGACAAGTCGGGACTGCCTTCAGCCACTCTGCACCAGCATCCGCCTCTGGCGGAGGCCACCTCTCCAACACATTGAACATTGATCATTGAACAGTGATCAATGATTACTGATCAATCTTCAATGATCGCGGAGGATGAGGGACTCGAACCCCCAAGTCCTTGCGGACGGCAGTTTTCAAGACTGCTGACTTACCAATTAGCCTAATCCTCCCCTTTTCTAAAAAGAGGCGTGCAATATAATTGAAATCCAAGTTTCAGTCAACAGCTTTATTTGCATTGCACCGGAGCGCAGAGAACTCGAAGAATTATTTTGACAAAAACAACTTTGTGTCTTGGTGGCTTTGTGGTGAAATTTTTAAATTACTTTCAGTTTCGTATTCGCAAAGAACATCTTTTGCCCAAGCGCTTTTTCTTTATCTTCTGCCGTGCCGTAATGAATGATACTGATCAACGACGCCAAATTCTTGGCAATCTCCATAAACGCCTTCGCATTGTGGGAATCCGGTTTCGCGATCACGATCGGTTTGCCTTCGTCGCCCGCAATGCGCGTCTCGATGTCCAGCGGCACTTCTCCTAAGAAAGGCACTTCATACTTATCCGACGCCTTCTTTGCGCCGCCGTAGGAAAAGATTTCCGCGCGATGATCGCACTTCGGGCAAATATAATAACTCATATTTTCGATAATGCCCAGGATCGGCACATTCACTTTTTGAAACATGCCGATGCCGCGTTGCGCGTCCATCAGCGCGACATCCTGCGGCGTCGTAACGATCACCGCACCGACCAGATGAACCACCTGCGATAACGTCAATTGCGCATCGCCTGTTCCGGGCGGCATGTCCACGATCAGATAATCCAATTCGCCCCAATTGACGTCGCGCATCAATTGCGTGATCGCCTGCGCGATCATCGGGCCGCGCCACACCAGCGCCTGATCCTGAGGCATCAGGAATCCGATGGACATCATTTGAATACCGTGATTCTCAAGCACCTCCATCCGTTTCCCGTCGGAGGATTTCGGCTTTTCATGCAACCCCATCATCAGCGGAATGCTCGGCCCGTAAATATCCGCGTCGAGCAATCCGACCTTTGCTCCAAGCATGCCCAGCGCCACGGCAAGATTCGTGGCAACCGTGGATTTTCCGACGCCGCCTTTTCCGCTCGCGACCGCAATGATATTCTTAACCGTAGGTAAAATATTGCCCTGCTCCGCCGAGCCTTTATTCGCAGGCATTTTCGAGGTCATGTCCACCGTCACGTTCTTTACGCCTTCCATTTTGGAGATGATTTCCTGACATTGCTGTTTGAGCAAGTCCTTCACCGGACATGCCGGCGTCGTCAATACGACTTTAAAACTCACCTCACCACCGTTGATCTGAATATCCTGGACAAATCCTAAGGCCACAATATCTTTATGGAGGTCGGGGTCCTTGACCGCCTTCAACGCCTCCAAAATAACTTCTTTGGTTAACATTATCGTCCTTCCTAAGTATTCGAAATGAAATTAATAACGCCCATTTCCACCAGAAAACAACTCATTCCCGAAATGAGCAACAAGCCGTAATGAGAAATTTTGTAGTCGCGATTCTTAAATTGACTGAACACGATCAATACCACCACGGCATTTAAGTAAATGAACAAAATCGTGATGCCGAAAACCGCGAATAGAAAAAACAGATCATAGGAAAATATCGCGGGCGCGAAGAATATAATGAAACAAAGCGTGAGAGACAAGCTCATAATCGCAGCGAAACCGGCCTTTTTGTCAAACTTAATTGGCGCCGGGCGGATCCAGAACATTTTGTGCAAATAGGACCCGGCCGCGGTGAATGCGGCAAAACCAAAAATGAATCCGCTGACGTAACGCGGGATATTCAAATCGTATATGCCTGACATCCCCGCCAATACATCGAGGAAAAAATAACTACCGCAAAATAGCAGGAAAGAAATATAGGAACGGTCAAACTGATACCATCCGCGGATGCCTGTTTGCATGACCATGCAGATGCAGGCGAAAAACGCCCCGGTGTAAATTCCCGAACATCGCGCGCACAGCGGCAAAGCGGATCCCGCAAAAATCAACGTCCGGTCGGGCAATTGATGGCACAGATAACCGCATTGATGAAAAATGAAATGAATGATCGACTCCATGACTCCATTACTCCAAATGAGACAGCCGGTTCTTACGATTCACGACGGATTAAGATGGCTTTCAATTTACGATTATTATTCTTGAAATTGAACAGCTCATTTTCTACATTAGCGGGCGTTTGGAAAAACTGCATGGTGGGCATAGCTCAATTTGGTTAGAGCGCCAGGTTGTGGCCCTGGAGGCTGCGGGTTCAAGTCCCGTTGCTCACCCATAGAAGCGCCTGCAAAGCACGACCCATTTTCTTCTTGCAATGCGGATTTTTGTTGTGTATAATTGCACCGCTTTTTAGATGCGCCTATCGTCTAGGGGTTAGGACATCGCCCTTTCACGGCGGTAACCGGGGTTCAAATCCCCGTAGGCGTACAAAAAAACCGTTTCGATCTTTTCGGAACGGTTTTTTGATTTCTATGGTCTGTGGGATCTACAATTCGGCAAGTTCCTGCTCTGAAGAAAATGCGGAGATCGCGTCCCCGATGGATTGATGATGATCAAAAACGTGCGTGAGCTTCGTCTTGAGGAACAGACTTTCGTCTTTTCCGGACAAATTGGCCAAACGTAACTGGCCGCCTTCTTTTTGAACGGAATTCAAACTCGCTGTTAACACTCCGATCCCCGAACTATTCAGCCATCGGACGCTTTCCATATTAATAATGATCTTTTTATAGCCTTTCTCTAAAAAGTCATTAACACGATCATGAACTTCCTCCGTGCCCGATCCGCCCATCATTTTACCGGTCAGCGACAAAATGGCGACGTCCCCTTCCACGGCCTCCTGAAAATCCAAATAAATATGTTCCATAAACTACTCCCTTCTATTATTATATTATAGCTGATATTTTGAATGTTTGTTCCGTTTCCTTCTTTAACCGCTTCGCTTAAACGTAATTTAATCGATTCGGTTTCAATTATAATACAATATAAGTATTGCGGTTCAAAACAACAATGAGCTACGTCAGCATTTTAATAAAAAAACCGTTTCAAAATGAAACGGTTTTTTAAATTTTTCCAGGAATCTGAGGAACCTACAGTGCCTTAACGACCTGTTCACTCATCGGCTCTATTTTGGACCGGAAGCGATGAATAAGCTTACCGTTCTCATCAAACAGGAATTTTTCGAAGTTCCATTTAATATCTCCGGTAAAATCGGGATTCGGTTCGCTGATGAGCCACTTGAAGAAAGGATCGATGTCGTCTCCTTTTACCGACACCTTGGCAGCCATAGGAAAAGTGACGCCGTAATTCTTCGTGCAGAATTGTTTGATCTCTTCATTGCTGCCGGGTTCCTGGCCCCCGAAGTTATTCGCGGGAAAACCGATGATCACCAATTTGTCCTGATATTTTTTATACAATTCTTCCAATCCCTTGTACTGAGGCGTATAGCCGCATTCCGATGCGGTGTTTACGATGAGGATCTTTTTCCCTTTGTATTGAGACAGATCGATGCTCGAGCCGTCAAGTGCCTTTACTTTATAATTGTACACAGTTGGTGTGACTCCCAGAGTTAGTGCCATAAATAAGATTAACGTTTTCATTTAACAGCGTCCTTTCTGATCGGAGCTTAGTGAGAATAATAATAGTTGTCACTACAATCTTTGCATTGATAAAACACGTAAACGGATATAACAGATTTAGCGGATTAAATCAAATATCAGTTTAATCTGTTTAATCCGTTTACTAAAGTTGCATCTCGATCACATGCGTGCTTCTTGAATTAGATGTTCCAGTTCTTGAATTGCTTTTTCATCCGCTTTAAGCAGCGGCGGCCTCGGATCGCCTCCAAAATAATTCGCAAGGTCAAGAGCCGCCTTGAGCCCTGCCACGCCATATTTCGACGTGACGGCTTTGGCCAGAGGATTGATCTTGAATTGCATTTTCCGTGCTTCCTCTATTTTTCCTTCGTGATACAATTGGTACAGGCGATTACAGGCGGCCGGTAGTACATTTGCGACGGCCAGTATTCCTCCCACTGCGCCGAGACTCAAGGCCGTTAATAACGTCGGCGCGCTGCCGACAAAAACAGAAAAATCGTCCGGCGTCATGGCGATCAGGTCTGCAAATAAGCTCATATCGCCTGAACTGTCCTTCATTCCGACGATATTGGGATGTTCGGCGAGCCTGCCGACGGTAGCCGCGAGCAATGATACGCCCGTGTACTGGGGTACACTATATAGAAGGATACTAACCTTCGATGCATCGGCAACGCGCAAATAGTGCGTTGTCAAAGCTTCCTGGGTGATAGCTGATTTGTAAAATGACGGAGTAATGACCAAAGCGCAGTCCGCTCCGCATTCCGCCGCGGTTTGCACCGAGCGAATGGATTCGGTCGTGGATTCATTTCCGGCGCCGGCCATCATGATTTTATTTTTCGGTATGGCGCCTCGCGCCGCTTCCAGGATCTGCCTTTTTTCGCGTTCGTTAAGCATCACCGCTTCGCCGTTCGATCCGAGAATGAGATAGCCGGATAATCCGGTCTGATTCCATTGATGGAGATTTTCAATCAATTTCTTAGGCGCGATTTCTTCATTAACAAAGGGCGTCGGGACCGGCGGCAATATGCCATTTAGAGTTATCATAACGTCGGACATTCCGTGAAGGACTCTTTCGATTGTTCCAATCGCTTGAAAAATGAAATCATTTCATCTTTTCCGGATTCCATGTATGTTTTTCATCCGAAACATGTTTCAACCAACTGTACAGTGCATCGTAGATCACCATACCGTATTTCAGCATTTCATGATCGTTTTTGAAATTATACGAGAGTCCGGCTGAGATAGCCCACAATCCGGCTGACTGGGGAGCCAGGTCAAATCGGTACGTATCGGCTCCGCGCACAATAATTGCGATTTTCTGAAGTATCGGATCATTCAAATTGTATTTTCTGAGAAAGATATCGAAGCTGCACAATTCGCCCTCATGCGATAATTCGATATCCGGAATGTCGAAAGGTGTGGCGCCGGTTTTTTGTGCGCTTGAAAGCACTTCATTTGTCGGAACAAACAAAAATTCCGGTTCTTTATCTATGAATCGCGTAATGAGCCACGGGCAGGCTACGCGGTCGATCTTCGGCCGCTCCCGGGTTACCCATTTCATACTTGCTCCTTTCGAAATGAGAAGACGGCGCTATGACAAGAACAAATCGTCATGCGCTCTTGCTTCACAACTTTTGGGTCAGCCTGACAGATTGTTTTCGGAAAACATCTGTTGAAATTACTCAGAAAGCCGGATAATAATTTCAGGGAATGAAGAAATTTAATTCGACCTCATTTTGAGCTGTACTCGCGCTAATTTTTTTTCAACCGCTAATTTCGACGGGCCTTCCTGCAGAGAATGATTCAAATCCGTATAGATCTTGTGGGCTTCCGCGAACTTCGATTGGCCTTCGTATAATTTAGCCAAAGACAATTTGACCTGAAGCGCTCTGGCGTCGTTCGGGAATCCGGCCAGAAATTCCTGATAAAGCCCTGACGTCAAGTCGATCAGATTGGCTTTTTCGTAATTGCCCGCTATTTGAACAAGCTGATCTGCAACGTTAGGAAGCAAAGCTGAATTCGGGAAGTTCTGTTTGATCTGACGGTATACGTTCAAAGCTTTATCCGCATTTTTGTTATTTTGAAAATAAAAACCGATACGGTAGAGCGACTCTTCAATGCGGTACGTGTCTTTCTTTTCCGCCTTCATTTTATCCGAAAGTTCGGCCAATACCGAAACGGCTCGGTCGAATTGACTTTGGTCTTCATATTTCCGGGCGATGCGGTACCAATAAAAATCGGTCGCCCAAATGGAAACGGGATTGTCCTGGCGGATTTTTTTATACGCCGCATACGCTGTGTCTGTTTTTCCTTCCCTTTCCATACTTACCGCATGCCTGAACGCGATCCATTCGGCGAGATCCGAATATAGATTAAGAAAATTGTAGTTCTGGCGCGCCTTGACAAAATTCTTCTGATTCCATAGATTTTCTTCCTGCGCCAGGACGCTTTGGACCATGAGGAATTTATCTCCCTCCCAGCTCGATTTTCTGAAATGGGCGCCTTTGTCCGTGCCGATCCAGATATTATCATCCTCCACAAACAGCGCGCTGCGAACGTCATTCGACGGCAGTCCGTTAGCCGTGGAGTAATTCATCCAGAAAACCTTATTGAAATAGCTCAATCCCTGTTTCGTACCCGCCAGAATTTTTCCGCTTTTCGAGACTGCGACACACTGCACGTCATTGGAGATCAAACCGTCCTTCGCCGTAGTTTGTTTCCAATTCCCGTCGTAACTGACCAGTCCCTGATCCGTGGCCAGCCATTTCGTATCGACGGCGTCAATGAAAAATCCGCGGACATCGGAATAATCGGCTTCGCCTGAATTGACGATCATCTTCGGCTCTTTATCCAGTTGAACCAAATATTTATCGCAAATGAGCCACAGAATTCCCTGGCTGTCCTGCAGAACAAACTTGACTTTATCCGCCGGTAATCCGTTTCTGGAAGTGAACGTTTTATTGCCGCCGCCGCTGAACGCCAATCCCTGATCCGTTGCGGCCACGGTGGATTTTGATTTGGGCAAATATAGGATCGCAAAAACGGTTTTGTTATTGAACAGATAGCCCATCGGTATCCATTTCGTCCGGTTCTTGCTGTAATTCATGTTGCAGAGACTGTTCTTCGTCACGCCGCTGACCACGCTCCAGACGTCGCGATCCGAATCAATGTACACTTGCCGGATATTTTGCCCGCTGAGCCCGTCCACGTAGGAAACATACGCATTCCCACTGATATCCCATTTCACGACGCCGTTGCTTTGCGTACCCATCCAAAGATTGTTCCCGTCCAGCAGCAGGTAATTCACGCCCGAACCGGCGCTGTACGATTTCCACTCAACTCCGCCTTTTAAATTCTGCAGCACGTCGGAACGGTGTCCCGCATCGTACAGGTCGCTGAGGCGGTAGAGAATCTCGAAATCTTTGGACGAAGAAACTAAATCGTTATACACCGGCAACGCCGTTTCCCGGCCTTTTTGTTTTTCGTCCATATTGGCGATTTTCCACCGAATGTCGTTGAACCGCGTGTTGGAAGGAAATTTGTTGTTCAGTTTCTGATATAAACGCGAAGCGCCGAACGTGTCGCCGTCTTTCTCTAATAAGGTTGCCATTTTCCACAACACTTCCTGGTTCTGGGCGTCCTCCGGATAAGCATCTAAATATTGCTGATAATATTGCTGGGCTTCGGTGAGCTTCTTCATCGCGGCAGAAATGTCTCCCAACTCCAGGATGATGCTTTTAATTTTTTCATGCGTGGGAAACTGCGTTAAAAATTGCTTGTAGAGTTCCTTTGCTTTTTCCGTCTGGTCGTCCGCAAGGTACGTTTGTGCAAGATTGTAAACTACCAGCGGCAGTTCTTTCGCGCCTTGCAAATAATCTTTACTGAAAAATAAATTGTAATATTTCCTTGCTGCATTGAAATCCCTGGCTGCACGAAATTCCTCCGCCTTTTGAAACAAAGCCGCCGCGAGTCTGGCGGCGTTCGGCCTGTCCGTGAATCTATTCAAGCCCAGTTTGGAACCTACCCAAATATCTCCGTATGGATCGCAACGCACCGAATGCGTTTCATCCGAAAGCAAACCATCCTTGACCCCATACGATTTTTCTTTGCCGTTCTCAACTTCGACGACCCCGTCTTCCTTGGTCGCTGCCCAGCAATTGCCCAGCAGATCTACCGCCACCGACCGCACTTTCGTTTCGCTCAAAAAATTGATGCACGTGGTTCCGTTCCATTTTCCGACGCCGTTATCGGTTGCGATCCAGACCGTTCCGTCCGAAGCGACCGAAACATCATTAATATCATTCGAAGGCAGCCCGTTCTCTTTTTTAGTGAACGTTCGCCACACCTTCCCGTCAAAGCTCACTAATCCTTCATCCGTCGCGATCCAGGTGACGCCTTTCCAATGTGTGGCGATCGCCCGGCTCGTATTGGTCGGCAAAAGTTTATTCGTGCTTTTTTTATCAAACAGCGACCAGCGGTCGCCGTTAATTCGCGCCAAGCCCTTATCTGTACCGGCCCAAACTTCACCGTAGTCATCCGCATCCAGGGCCGTAATATTGTTCGTAAAAAGCGTAATATCATTCTTTCGAAAATGAGTGAGCTGTCTGCCATCCCACATCTCCAGGCCTTCATCCGTGGCCATCCATTTTTTGCCCGCTTTGTCAACGGCAACGCTTCGCACCTTATTGGAGATCAGCGTCTGATCTTTGGATAATGAGAATTTTTCCGCCAGACCCGCAAACTGCTTCACGCCGGCGTCATTCGTCCCGATCCAGACGAGCGTATCCTCAAAATCAATGCATGTTACGGCAACCGGATCGCCGCTCTTGTTCTTTACTTCAATTTTCTGCCATTGCGCACAGACTGAAGAACCGGCCATCGCCGCTGAAATCATCGCCGCAATGAATACTTTATTCCAATTGTATTGATTCACCATCTGAAATAACCTTATTATGTTTAGAAACTGATTTTCTATTCAGATTAAGGGCATTATAAGATATTTTTAATAGAATATCAATTTGAAATTGACGCAACTAATATTTAGATTGTCTGGGTCATTCACACAAAGGCGCGAAGACACTGAAAAGCTGAAAGCTCAGAGCATCATCCGTCATTAGTGTTTGAATTCTTCATTCGTCTGAATTCATGTATCGCGGATTCGCAATCCGCGATGCTGTCACTCACGCGGAATACGATTCCGCGATACACCTCAAGGGCTAAAATGTTTTCACCACAAAGACGCGCAGGCACAAAGGTTTTGTTTTTCTCGGTGTCTCTGTGCCTCCGTGGTAAATAAAAAGAGATAAATTATGGTCAGATTTCTCACCGCGGGTGAGTCGCACGGCAAAGGGCTTATCGGAATTATCGAAGGTATTCCGGCCGGTTTGGACCTGGAAGCGGATTATGTTAACCTTCAGTTGTTCCGCCGCCAGCAAGGCTACGGCCGCGGCGGGCGGATGAAGATCGAAAACGATCATGCCGAAATCATTTCCGGCGTACGGTTCGGAAAGACGATCGGTTCGCCGATCGGCCTTATCGTCTGGAATAAAGACTGGGAAAATTGGAACGATAAAATGGCGATCGGGAAATTGTCGGAAGAGGAAATTGAAAAAATTAAGAAAATAACCCTCCCCCGGCCCGGTCATGCAGATCTGGCCGGTGCGTTGAAATACGGGTTCGACGATATCCGCCCGGTGATCGAAAGGTCGAGCGCCCGGGAAACCGCCATGCGCGTGGCGTTGGGTACGATTGCTCGAAAACTGTTGGAAGAATTCGGGGTTACGATCGCGTCCCATGTCGTGCAGATCGGAAAAATGAAAATTACGAATTACGAATTACAAATTACGAATTGGAAAACTTCGGATATAACTAAATTATCGGATACATCGGAAGTGCGATGCGTTGATAAAGACGTTGCTGAAAAAATGATCGGGGAAATCAAGTCTGCGCAAAAAGCGGGCGATTCGCTCGGCGGAATTTTCGAAGTACTGGTAGACGGTTTGCCGGCCGGGCTTGGCAGTTATACCCATTGGGACAAGAAATTGGACGGCATCCTCGCGCAGCATATGGCTTCCATTCAGGCGATCAAAGGTGTCGAGATCGGAAATGCATTTGAAAATGCCGCGCGATTCGGCTCGGAAGTGCACGATGAGATATTCTACGACGAACCAAGGGGCTATTATCGCAAAACCAATCGCGCCGGAGGCCTGGAAGGCGGCGTGACCACCGGAGAGCGCCTGATCATTCGCGCGGCGATGAAACCCATCCCGACGCTTGCCCGCCCGCTCATGTCCGTGGACATGGGAACGAAACAGCCGGCATCCGCACACAAAGAACGTACGGATACATGCTCTGTTCCCGCCGCGTCCGTGGTCGGCGAAGCCATGACCGCGCTCGCTTTGATCAATCCGTTCTTGGAAAAATTCGGCGGGGACAGTGTAGATGAAATCAAATCCAGATTAAACAAATAGAAAATTCTTGAGTCTTCGCACGTATCGTGGAATCGGATTCCGCGATAGGACAAACAACCCGCTAACTTCATAGCGGGATTCTTTATTTCTACAGCAATTTCGATACCCTGCCGAAAACTCAAAAACCTGACAAATGTCATTTTTTCGAGTCCCCGCTCCGCATACCTTAGGGCGTGTTAAGTGGAGATTAATATGAAAAGAAAAATGGTCATGATCGACGGTAATGAAGCCGCGGCGTATGTGGCTTATAAACTGAGCGAAGTCATTGCGATCTATCCGATCACGCCGTCCTCGGCCATGGGCGAATGGTCGGATGAATGGGCCGCTCATTTACAAAAAAACATTTGGGGTATGGTGCCGCAAGTGATGGAAATGCAAAGTGAAGGCGGCGCGGCAGGCACTCTGCACGGCGCTCTGCAAACGGGTTCGCTCGGCACGACGTTCACTTCTTCCCAGGGACTCATGCTCATGATCCCGAATATGTTCAAGATCGCCGGCGAATTATTACCCACCGTTTTCCATGTAGCGGCGCGTTCCGTAGCGACGCATGCGCTGTCCATTTTCGGCGACCATTCGGATGTCATGGCGGCCCGAACCACCGGATTCGGTCAATTATGTTCGCATTCCGTGCAGGAGGCCATGGACATGGCTTTGATCTCACATGCCGCCGTGCTCGAAGCGCGGGTGCCGCTGATACATTTTTTCGACGGATTTCGTACGTCTCACGAAGTGATGAAGATCGAACAACTCACCGATGATGATCTGCTTGCGATGATCAACATGGACCATATCCGTGCCTGCCGAGGGCGGGCGCTGTCTCCGGACAATCCCGTTCTGCGCGGGTCGGCGCAAAACCCCGACGTGTTTTTCCAGGCTCGTGAATCGATCAATTCTTATTATGCAAATTTTCCAAACATCATCCAGAAGGCCATGGACCGTTTCGCTAAGCTGACAGGACGTCAGTATCATTTATTTGAATATGTAGGCGCACCGGATGCGGAACGCGTGATCATTATCATGGGTTCCGGTGCGACGACGACCCAAGAGACGGTTGAATTTCTCTCCGAGGAAAAAATCGGCGTCGTGAAAGTTCATCTGTATCGTCCTTTTTCTGTTTCCGATTTCATTCGCACGATACCAAAATCCGTAAAGAGCATTGCCGTTTTAGACCGGACGAAAGAACCCGGCAGTATCGGCGAACCGCTTTATCAGGATGTCATCACGGCGCTCAGCGAAACCATGGCACAGGAAAAACGACCCTTCCCAAAAGTCATCGGAGGCCGGTACGGTTTGTCGTCGAAAGAATTCACTCCGGCGATGGTTAAAGGCGTGTACGACGAACTCAAAAAAACTAACCCGAAAAATCATTTCACGATCGGGATAGAGGATGACATTTCTCACACGAGCCTCTCCTACGATGCGGCCTTTTCAACCGAACGCAAAGACGTCGTGCGTGCTCAATTTTACGGGCTGGGCGCGGACGGAACCGTTGGTGCAAATAAAAACTCGATTAAGATCATCGGCGAAGACACGGAAAATTATGCGCAGGGATATTTTGTTTACGATTCGAAAAAATCAGGCTCCGTCACGATCTCCCATCTGCGATTCGGGCCCCGTGCCATTCGATCTTCCTATCTCGTCAACTCGGCGAATTTTGTAGCGTGCCATCAATTTAATTTTCTGGAAAAATACGATATGCTCCAGGCGGCGGTTACCGGCGCCACCTTCTTACTTAACAGTCCGTTCGGACCGAACGATGTCTGGAATCAGATCCCGCGAAGCGTTCAACAGCAGATCATAGACAAAAAATTGAATTTCTACGTCATTGACGGTTACAAAGTCGCGAAGGATACCGGCATGGGAGGGCGATTCAATACCATCATGCAAACGTGCTTTTTCGCCGTGTCCGGCATTCTGCCGAAAGACAAAGCCATCCAAGCCATTAAAAATTCCATTCAAAAAACGTACGGTAAAAAAGGCGAAGAAATTGTCCGTATGAATTTTAACGCGGTGGACCAGACGTTAGTGAATCTATTCAAAGTTGAAATTCCAAAAACCGCCACGAGCATGATCGAAATTCCTCCGGCGGTTTCTTCCACAGCGCCGGATTTCATAAAAAACGTAACTGCGAAGATGATCGCAGGATTAGGCGACACCTTACCGGTGAGCGCCATGCCGGTGGACGGAACTTTTCCGACGGACACGGCGCGTTGGGAAAAAAGAAATATCGCGCTTGAAATTCCGGTGTGGGATTCAACCTACTGCATTCAATGCAATAAATGTGTGATCGTGTGCCCGCACGCGACGATTCGCGTAAAAGTCTACGATCAAAAACATTTGCAAAATAAACCTGCGACTTTTAAATCCATGCCGTACAAGGGCAAAGAATATCCCGGTATGGATTACACGATCCAGGTTGCTCCTGAAGACTGCACGGGCTGCGGACTTTGCGTGGAAGTTTGCCCCGCGAAGAATAAAACTGAAACCCGGCTCAAAGCTATTAACATGACGCCGCAGCCGCCGCTCAGAGAACAGGAACACGCGAATTGGGATTTCTTTCTGGATTTGCCCGAACTCGATCGCCGCGATGTGGAAACGCATTCGGTGAAGGGCTCTCAGTTTTTGCAGCCGCTGTTTGAATTTTCCGGCGCCTGTTCGGGCTGCGGGGAAACGCCGTATTTAAAATTGCTGAGCCAGCTTTTCGGGGACCGTGCCGTCATTGCCAATGCCACCGGCTGCTCGTCCATCTACGGCGGCAATTTGCCCACCACGCCGTGGGCCAAAAACAAAGACGGGCGCGGTCCTGCGTGGGCGAATTCTCTTTTTGAAGACAATGCGGAATTCGGATTGGGCTTCCAATTGACCATGGACAAGCAAACGGAATTTGCCCGCGAATTATTGAAACCATTGTCAGCCGAAATCGGAGAAGGCCTCGTCGGTGAAATCTTAAATGCCGACCAATCAACCGAAACCGGAATCTATAACCAGCGTGCACGCGTAAAACTGCTCAAAGAAAAACTGCAGAACATTTCCGCGGTCGAAGGAAAATATCTGTCGGATATCGCCGACTACCTGGTCAGGAAAAGCGTGTGGATCGTCGGCGGGGACGGCTGGGCTTATGATATCGGCTACGGCGGACTGGATCACGTGCTGGCATCCGGCCGCAACGTGAATATTCTCGTTCTCGACACGGAAGTTTATTCCAACACCGGCGGACAAATGTCGAAGTCTACGAATCGTGCGGCGGTCGCTAAATTTGCCGCGGGCGGCAAGCGCATGTCGAAAAAAGATCTCGGCCTTATGGGTATGAGCGCCGGGCATGTATATGTGGCGCAGATTGCGATGGGCGCCAGCGACTCGCAGACCGTAAAAGCTTTTGTCGAAGCGGAAGCGTACCACGGGCCGTCGCTCATCATTGCTTACAGTCATTGCATTGCGCACGGCATGGACATGAATAAAGGCATGCTGCATCAAAAGGCCGCGGTGGAGAGCGGTCACTGGCCGCTGTACCGCTTCAACCCCGATCTCATCAAGCAAGGCCTGAATCCTTTGATTTTGGATTCGAAGGCGCCGAGAATCCCATTCACCGAATACGCGTATATGGAAACACGCTATAAAATGTTAACGCTCAGCAATCCGGAAACGGCAAAAGAATTGGCGGCTTTAGCGCAAGACGATATCAATCAGCGCTGGCGTTTGTATGAACAAATGGCCGGCATGCATTATGAGCGTAACGGCAAGAGTGAGACAAAGGAAACGCAGACGCACGTCGAAGAAGCCGCGCATGAAGAACATTAAGCGAAGTTTCGACTAGACCGGAACCGACAAGACAACCGATTTTTAAATTAATATTCGAAAGGCCGTGTTATGGACCTATCAACCACGTACATGGGCATGAAATTGAAAAATCCCATCGTGCCTTCTGCATCGCCTTTGTCGAGAGACGTTGACAACATCCGGTGGATGGAAGATGCCGGAGCCGGAGCCGTGGTGATGTACTCGCTGTTCCAGGAACAAATTGCGCACGACGCGCGTGAGATGTTCTATCACACGACGCAGGGGTCCGAGAGTTTTTTTGAAGCTTTGAATTATTTCACCCAGGTGCATAATTACAATCACGGTCCGGAGGAATATCTGGAACATCTCCGTAAAGCAAAAGCGGCCGTACATATTCCGATCATTGCGAGTTTGAACGGCACGTCTCTCGGAGGATGGCTTGACTACGCAAAAAAGATCGAAGGCACGGGAGTGGACGGACTGGAACTGAATATCTACAATGTTGCGGCCGATCCGTCTTTGTGCGGGGCGGATATTGAACAGCAATACCTGGAAATCGTGAAAACGCTGAAACAAATAAGTATTCCTATCGCCGTGAAGCTCAGTCCGTATTTCACTTCCACGGCAAATATGGCTAAACGGCTGGAAGATGCGGGCGCCGATGCGCTGGTGCTCTTTAACCGTTTTTATCAGCCGGATATTGACCTGGAAACTTTGGAGATCACGCCCAATGTGATCCTGAGCTCTCCTTTTGCCATGCGTCTGCCCATGCGCTGGATCGCAATTCTTCACGGCCGCATCCGCTGCAGCCTGGCCGCGACCGGAGGCATTCACACCGCCAAGGACGTTTTGAAAATGATGATGGCGGGAGCTAATGTGGCCATGGTCTGCTCCGTCTTGCTCAAGCACGGCGTCCATCGCATCCGTGAGATACTCGAACAGATGCAAATTTGGATGACGGAACACGAATATGATTCCATCGCCCAGATGCAGGGAAGCATGAGTCAAAAATCCTGCGGTAACCCGTCCGACTTCGAGCGCGTTCATTATATGAAAGCTCTGACGGGATATCACGCCTGACAATGCTTCTGACTCTTCGACATCTGTTTCACAAAGAGCATGTAGAGATCGCAACATATTACAATCTTTTTTGGTTTTATTTAATTTTTTTCTTACCTTGAACATAAATTAACTAATTCCGAATACACCCTTCTATGTTTTTTCAACATGTTTACGAAAAAGGATTAGCGCAGGCGAGTTACGTCATCGGCTGCCAGGCGACCGGCGAGGCGCTGGTCATCGATCCGAAGAGGGATATCGACACGTACATGGAGATCGCCCGGCGTGAAAAATTGAAGATCACTCGCGTGACGGAAACGCATATTCACGCCGATTTTTTGAGCGGCGCGCGCGAACTTGCCGCCGCAACCGGCGCAGGTTTGTTGCTCTCTGATGAAGGCGGCTCCGATTGGCAATATCAGTACGATCACGTCGGACTGAAAGACGATCAGGAATTTAGAATTGGAAATTTAAAATTTCGAGTATTGCATACCCCCGGTCATACGCCGGAACATATCAGTTTCTTGCTGACCGATCTGCCTGCGGGCGATCATCCGATCATGTTGTTCTCCGGCGATTTTGTCTTCGTAGGGGACGTCGGAAGGCCGGATCTGCTGGAAAAAGCGGCGGGCATGGCCGGCACGCAGGAATTGGGTGCAAAACAAATGTTCGGGTCCGTTAAAAAATTTCGTGCACTCCCCGACTTCGTTCAGGTCTGGCCAGGGCATGGCGCCGGATCCGCTTGCGGCAAGGCTTTGGGTGCCGTGCCGAGTTCCACCGTCGGTTATGAAAAGCTGGTGAACTGGGCTCTGCTCGAAAAGGATGAAAAGAAATTTGTGCAGAAGCTTTTGGATGGCCAGCCGGAGCCGCCGAAATATTTTGCCATGATGAAAAAACTGAATAAAACCGGCGCCCCGGTTTTGAAAAAAATTTCACTGCCGAAAAGTCTCTCTTTGCAGGAACTGGATGAAGCTCTGAAAAATAATATTACGCTGGTGGACACGCGAAATAAAAATCAATATTCAGAAGGTCACATTCCGGGCAGCCTGCTCATTCCGGACAATGCGTCGCTGAGCACGTGGGCGGGATGGCTGCTGAGCTACGACAAGCCGTTTATGCTGGTTGCCGAAGAAAACCGTTTGGAAGAATTGACAAAAAAATTTATTCGCATCGGTTTAGACCACATTCACGGTTTTATTCCTAATGTTTCCGCGTGGGAATCTGCGGGAAAACCGCTGGAAAAGATGGAGAATATCTCCGCCGCGGAATTGAAAAAATATGCGGAGCAGGATAGTATTCAGATTCTGGACGTACGCGCGCAGAGTGAATTCGATGAAGGGCACCTTGCCGGCGCGCATCATATTCATCTCGGGTATATCGCCGATCGATTGGATACTATTTCCCGCGACAAAAGAATCGTAGTGCAATGCGAGAGCGGCAGCCGTTCCGGTATCGGCACAAGTTTGCTCCTAAGTAAGGGCATCAAGAACGTCGTGAATCTCAACGGCGGTATCAACGCATGGGAGCAAGCGGGATTTGAAATAGTGAAAGATTAAACCTTTTCAACCGCAAAGCGCGCGAAGATCGCAAAGAAAATTCAATGCTCCCCTTAAATAGTTTTAAAAACCCAAATCGACGGTAGTGCCGGTCGTGCCGCCCACCTGAAAGCCATGCTCTGCAGAGTACGTAAATGATTTCGACGCTGACCGGTGCGGCGAACCGGCCGTTTCTAATACAAACCAGTAAGTTCCGCCCGTCACGAATTGATTTTCACCGTAATATCCGTCCCAGCTGAATGAAAAGCTTCCGTTCACCGACGTATTTCTTGCTAAATATATCAAGATGTTTCCTGAAGCGTCGGTGATATACAAATTAAAATAATAGTTCGTGGTTACGCGGCCTATGACGCTGCCATTGTAAAATTGATTATTGGCCGAACCCGACGAACTTCCCACTACACCGCCGCCGCTGCAGTCGCACCCGTCATCGGAATTATTATAAGGGGCTTGATCGTAATTGGAACTGTTATCCGACGAACAGCTTTCATCGTTACTGTCCGAACAGCCGTCGTCAGAATTATCATTTGAATTATAGTCGTCGCTGCTTTGATCGCTTCCGGAATCGCAACTTCCGTCGTCCGCGCATCCGTCACTCGATGTATCGGTCTGATAATATTCGCTGTTATCGGAGTTGCAATCACCGCCATCACTGCACCCGTCATCATTGCTATCATCGTCATTGGACTCCATCTTAATAAAGGCGGCATACTGAACATGATATCCGTCATGGCGCGCGGCGGTGCGTTGCCTACATTGTATGGCCGGCTTTTGAAACTTTTTTGCGCGGTGATGATGAAAGCTTTTTTCTGCAGGCTTGATCACGTGGATGCGGATCGCCGCCAGAATTTGGGGCCGGAAAAGGATGAGGAAAAATACCAGGATTGTAAACTTATACTTTCTGATACATGTGAATATTCGGTCCATGGATACGATAGGTTCAAATGCCGTGCCGAATCAAACGGGCTCACTAAGTGGTTATCTGACAACGATTTAGAGATTGACAAGAATCGGGAAACGTGAAATAAAAATACACAGTGATTTTTAAGCACGTTTAATTTACTTGAATGAAATTCCAATAATGAGTATATTCTGCCGTTCATCAATTGAATTGAATTAATAGATTAACATATATATCCGAAGGGAGTCGAATCATGGCTGGGAAAAAATTAAAGGTGAGCCCGTTTAAGAATGAGCCATACACAGACTTTTCAAAACCGGCAAATAAGAAAGCCTTTGCAAGCGCATTGAAAAAGGTTGCGCACGAGCTTGGCAAAGAATATCATATCATCATAGACGGTAATCGCATACGCACGAATCATTCTTTAAAGTCGCTCAATCCCGCCAATCGCGAGCAGGTCATAGGCGTGTTTTTTGACGGCAATGAGGAACTGGCCAATCAGGCGATCGAAGCGGCGCACGAACGGTTCCTGAAATGGCGGTTTGTACCGGCTGAAAAACGGGCGCAATATTTATTTAAAGCCGCCGCGTTGATGCGTAAACGCAAACATGAATTCTCGGCGTGGATGGTGTACGAGGTCGGCAAAAGCTGGCCGGAAGCCGATGGGGACACGGCCGAAGCGATCGACTTCCTGGAATTCTACGGACGCGAAATGCTGCGCTATGCCGCGGATCAACCGCTGGTAAAAATTCCGACGGAAAAAAATAAACTGGAATATATTCCGCTCGGAGTCGGCGCGGTGATCCCGCCGTGGAATTTTCCGCTGGCGATCCTGGTCGGCATGACCAGCGCTGCGGTCGTTACCGGGAACACGGTCGTACTGAAACCTTCAAGCGATTCGCCGACGATCGCAGTTAAATTTGTCGAATTGATGGAAGAAGTCGGTCTGCCACACGGCGTGATCAATTTCCTTCCCGGCCCGGGTTCGACCATGGGCGACGCCCTAACAAAAAATTCCAAAACGCGCTTTGTCGCGTTCACCGGATCCAAACCGGTCGGATTGCATATTAATAAAACGGCGTCGGAAGCGCAGGCCGGACAAATCTGGATCAAACGCGTCGTGGCGGAAATGGGCGGCAAAGATTCCATCATCGTTGACAACGAGGCCGATCTCGACAAAGCCGCCGAGGGTGTGGTTTCTTCGGCTTTCGGATATCAGGGACAAAAATGTTCGGCGTGTTCGCGCGCCATCGTCGTCGAAAGCGTTCACAAAAAACTCATGGAAAAAATACTGGAACGGGCCAAGAAGATTACCGTAGGCGATCCCGCCGACCCGAAAAATTACATGGGGCCGGTGATCAATGAAAAAGCACTCCAAGGTATGATGTGGTACATTGACAAAGCCAAACAGGAGGGCGGCGATATTGTGTTGGGCGGCGTGAAAGACGACGGCGTCGGTAATTTTCTGCTGCCGACGATCGTGGATAACGTCACTCCGAAGGCCACAATCTCCCAGGAAGAAATTTTCGGACCGGTGCTCGCCGTGATCAAAGCGAAGGATTATGACGACGCGTTGGAGATCGCGAACAATACCGAATTCGGATTGACCGGTTCGGTGTATTCAAAGAACAAGAAAAAACTGGAACGCGCCCGGCAGGAATTCCATGTCGGTAATTTGTATTTCAACCGCAAATGCACCGGCGCTTTAGTGGGCGTTCATCCTTTCGGCGGATTCAATATGAGCGGAACGGATTCCAAGGCCGGCGGCCGCGATTATCTCGCGCTCTTTACCCAGGCGAAATTGGTCAGCGAAAAAGTGAAATGAGAAATGGACAGTCTGTCAGATTTTTGTTGACTTGACATACGAATTGGGCTAAGTTGGAAACCTTTTGCAGGAAATGAAATTTGATTTCGTAATCAAATCGGATTCCTATAATCCGCAAAATCATTTATAATCCATCCAAAACAAGAAAAGGAGAAAAAAATTGAGAAATCAAAAGGCGTTGGGAGCTTGGCTGTTTGCCATTCTTATGTTTTCGGCGCAATCAGGCATGGCACAAGACAAAGTGTATAAACCGCTTGTGAATCGCTGGAAGCCCGATCAGAGGATCTGTGTTAACTTCTTTGACGTAGTTGCGGGACAGGCCAACGATGGTGACAAGACCGCCATGTGGTGTTTTAATCCGGTGCAGGGAACTGAATTTGTAAACGTGGAAAACGGCGACAAATCCTGCCTTAAGACCCAATTCGGCGGACTTGCAGCAGGATTTGCCAGTTCATGGGATGAAAGCCTCTGGGCCATCGAGCAAGTTCCGGGCACGGAATATGTGGAAATAAAAAACAAATCAACCGGCACCTACCTTCATATACAGAATGGCAAGCTGGAACTGGGGCCCAGAGAACCGGGCTGGCTGAGTTCCCAGTGGATCTTAACGGATAATCCGGGCAAAGTAATGTCCGGATCGGGAAATTCCAAAGACACTGAAAAAGGAGTAACCGGCTTTGATTTGTCCAAGGAAGCGGACAAAGGTGCGTCAACTGTAGAACAGGGAATGACCGGCTTTGGAAATAACCTGTCTAAAGAAGCGGACAAAGGCGCGTCCAACATAGGAACCGGAATGGATAAACTTGAAAAGGGAACAGACAACATTGGGAAAAAAATATCCAAGAAGGGTGACAAAGGAGCGGCCAAAGTAAGTAAAGACATGGGCAAAGTTGAAAAAGGAACAGATAAAGTTGGACAAGAAATAGTAAAAGAGTCGGACAAGCTGACGACAGGCGATATGAGTACGACCAAGACCGAACAGGGCATGTCCGGTTTGTCCGGCGGGCTGTCGAAGGAAGCCGACAAATTGTCCAAGAAGGATAACAGCAAGGAAAATAATAATGCTAGTAATGTGGTGGTCGTTACTAAGGCCGACGAACCAAAAGAAGCCGTATATGAACTCAAATGCACCTACTCCGCCGGCGGAGCGATGAAAAACACAACGATTACGATCACGTGCGACTCCGCCAAAACGGACGGTATGGGCGTCACAAGAGGAAAAGTTTTCTTTAAGAAGACCTTTTCCGCCTTTACATCCCCGGGCGGTGACTTAAGCATTCCTTTTACTTCCCCCAGAGCAACGAAGATCCTGAATTTCCGTTTCGAAACCACCGGAAGCGACGCGTTCACGATCAGCGATCTGATCCTGGTGCGTGATAAGGATCAGGTAGCGCATTGGACCACGGACGGCAAAGGCACATTTGGCGGATTTTGTCTTTCGATGGGCAATAAAGCCTGTTCTCCCTACTGGACCTTTATGGTGGAAGGAAACAGCGCGGTCAAATACTAGCTGCAGCGGCCGGCAAATTGCAGGCCCGGAGATAATCTCTTTAACCCGACTTTAATGTTTTTTTGGAGTCGGGTTATTTTTTTTGTGAAGTTATTTTTTGGCAATTTTCTTTTTGACTTAACAGCCAAATTCCTTTACTTTTTCGAGATATCTCGAAGACCGGTTGGACCACTCAACATAATGAAAACTCATGGACCTGATTTCTGACAGGCTGATATACCATAGAACATCCCGTTCTGATGCAGCGGATTTTTTCAGATGGTATATGAACGCGGATGTAATGAAATATATCACGGGACACGCGCTTACGAAAGAGGAGGCTCAGGCACGATTTGAAAAGGTCATAAGGACCAACAAGAAGAATGCCGGAATGGGTTTTTATTCCGTTCAGGAAAAGGGCCAAAACATGTTCGTCGGAATAGCGAAACTGGTGCACGTCAGGAATAAACAGGCGGAAGTGGGATACGGCTCCCTGCCTGAATTTTGGGGCAAGAAAATTGCCTCGGAAATGCTTCGCTGCCTGGTGGAGTACGCCCGCACTCTACCCCAATATAAAGAACTCATTGGCATTGTCCATCCCAAGAATTCCGCATCCAAGAAAGTTCTGGCTAACCAGAGTTTCGAGTTATATGAAAAGGGTTTTGAAGACGGCCGGCCTGTGGAATATTATAAATTAGTTTTGTAAAGAGTGATCGTCACCGCCCTGGTGTACGAACTTCCAAAGGTTTTTTTCGTATTTCATAATTGAGGATTTCGTATATTAGTGAAATGGATAAGACGATGATCCAATCACACGTCCAGTTCTCACCGTAAGTGAATAGTATGTCTTCGCAAGAATTATTTTATGAATTGAAAAGTAAGATCGACGCGCTGCGCCGGCAGGAAGATCTTGCTGCTTGCTATTCCGGCGCGCTCCGGTTTTTTGCGCTTTCCGCGGCGGCGGCGGTGCTGGCGGGTTTGGTCGAAATGTTTTTGGCAAACGACGCGCTCACCCGATGGATTATTTTACTGATGGCGTCTTTGATCATCCTTGCCGGCTGCACAGCGTTTTTGGTCATTCCTATTTTGCGCAGTCTCCAAATCCTTAAATCGTACGACGACGTGGCGCTTGCTAAAAAAGTTGGCGCACGCTTTCCTGAGATCAAGGACCGCCTCGTTAATGCGCTTCAAATCTACCCGGGATCCTCCAATTACTCAGACGCGCTGATCCGGGCGGCATTGGAAACCGTGCGCACTTCCACCCAACATCTGGATTTCAAACTTGCCGTGAATTACGATATTGTAAAAAGGACTCTGCGGCAATTTCTTTCCGTCCTGGCTTTAACCTCTGTGGTATTTTTCTTTTTTCAGCAGCCGCTCACGAGTTCCTTCGGCCGTTTGCTTCATCCGAATCACATTTACACCGAACCGCTGACGTTCGCCTGGAAAATCAATCCCGGCAATGCGGAGATTCTTCAAGGCCAAAATGTGACGGTCCGGGTCGCCCTCCAGCCGCTGGTAACGGCATCCGTTTTACCTGAACGCATTTCTTTCTTTTCCCGTCCGCTCGGCGTGGACAATTATAAAGAAGAGATTTTGAAAAAAGATTCATCGGGAAATTTTTCATTCGAGATCAAGAATATTCGTCAGCCGGTATTCTATTATGCGCAAGCCGTGGACAACCTTTCTCCGAAACGGCGCACGGTGCGCTCCGATGAATTCAAATTGAGCGTTTTGAAACGTCCGACCGTCAGGCGGTTAGAGGCCGAAATTCATAACCCGGCGTATTCCGGATTGGGCAGCCGGGTACAGGATGAAAATGTGGGCGATGTGGCCGCGCTCAAGGGATCGAAAATCCGGGTTAAAATCGAAGCGACCAAGGCGCTGAAGCATGCGCGGGTTATTTTCTCCGACAGTACAGAGGGTGCGATGACGATAGGAATATTCGGAAAGACAAAGGCCGAAACGGAATTTATACTGACGCGCAGTGGATCGTATCATATCCGGCTTCGGGATGACGACGGTGTGGAGAGTTCGAATCCAGTGGAGTACCGGCTATCCGTGCTCACGGACGAATACCCGCAGCTGAAATTAGTTGAGCCCGAAAAAGATCTGGACATCGATGAAAATATGACGACCCGGCTCCTGGCCGATATGCAGGATGATTTTGGCATCAGCCGGCTGGTGCTGCATTTCCGGCTGGAACAAACAAAAGGCATTCAGCGATTGCAGGATGAGACCGCCGATATCTCTTTTCTGCTGAATCCTTTGCAAGCCGGCCAAACGGTCTCCTATAATTGGATCTTCTCGTCGCTCAATCTTCAACCTGAAGATATCCTCAGTTTCTATCTGGAAGTTTTTGACAACGATGCCGTCGGCGGGCCCAAAAGCGGCAAAAGCGAAGTGCGGCGCATGCGCTTTCCGTCGATAGAAGAAATTTTTGCCGAAGCGAATAAAGAGCAGGATAAAAATATCGCCAAAGCCGAAGACATCGTGAAACAAAGCGAAGAGGTGAAGAAAAGCCTGGAAGAAATAAATAAAGAATTGCTCAAAGATAAGAAACTCGATTGGAAAGATAAAGAAAAAGCAAAACAGCTGGCGGACAAACAGGATAAGATGCAGAAAGACATCCGGCAAATGAAAGAATCGCTCGAGCAAATGACGGATAAACTGAATGACAATCACATGCTTTCAAAAGAAACTTTGGATAAATATCAAGAGCTGCAAAAATTGATGTCGGAGATCGACAACAAAGAACTCCAAGACCTGATGAAAAAATTGCAAGAGGCAATGAAAAATAATTTCGATCAAAACCAGATGAAAAGCGCGCTGAAGAATTTCAAAATGGATCAGGAATCGTTTCAAAAGAACATGGAACGTACCGTTCAATTGCTCAAACGCATCAAGGCGGAACAGGCTTTCGATCAGCTGCAAAAATGGGCTGAAGCTTTAAAACAGAGGCAAGACGTAGTCAACGAGATGGCGCCGAAACTTCAAAATGAGAATGAACGAAGTGCCCTGACTCATGAACAGTCAAATCTGAAACAATCCGTGAACCAGCTGCAAAAGAAGAGCGAAGAGCAAAAGGAACTTATTCATGAAATTGATGATAAACTGAAAACCCAAATGTTGGACCAAGCCATTGATAAAATGAAGAGCGGGACCATTCAGAAGGAAATGGATCAATCGGAATCGGCTTTGAGCCGTCAGCGAGAGAAAGATCAGAGTGAACGGGAAAATCAAAAACAGATCAGCCAAAACCTGGACTCTTTATTTCATAAAATACAGAAAGCCAAAAAAGAATATCAGCAGCAGCAGAAACAACAGATTTCAGAGGCTATGAGAAAGATTATTTTCGACATGCTGGAAATTTCCAAAGACCAGGAAGCGATCATGTTGGAGAGCCGGTCGTTGCTATTCACGAGCCCCCGTATTGTTACCGTGGCCGAACGCCAGTCGGACGCGCTTTCCGATATGCAAAAAGTGACGGAGAACCTGATCGAGCTTTCCAACAAGACTTTTTTTGTCACTTCCGGGATCGGGAAAATGGTCGGCAAAGCGCTGGCCAATATGGACGGCGCGGTGAGGAGTTTGGAAGAGCGTAAACCCGCCGATGCCGCGGCCATGCAGAATACATCCATGGTTCAGGTGAATAACGCGGTGAAACTGCTGCTCAAAAGTATGGACAAAATGAATAATCCGAATTCTTCCGGAACCGGTATGGAAGAACTGATGGAAGAACTTCAGAAAATGGCGGGCCGCCAGGGGGATCTCAATGAGCAAACTTTACAGTTTGGTGAAGGCCAGGGAAATCAAGGTCAACTCTCCATGGAACAGCAGGGGCAGCTCGCACGGATGATGGCAGAGCAGCAGGCGCTGAAAGAATCGATGGAAAATATGCAGTCTCAGGCGGAAGGCCAGCAGAATTTAAAAGGGCAGTTAGGAAATGCGGCCAAGGAAATGGAAGAAGTGATCAAGGACATGAAAAATCAAAATGTCAACCGCAAAACGCTCGAACGTCAGCAGAAAATATTGCAGCGGCTGCTCGACGCCAGTACATCGATGAATGAAAAAGAATACAGCGAGAAGCGCAAAGGTGAAAAAGGAAAAGATTATTTTGTGAGAAGCCCGAACGAATTGCCGAGAGACCTGACCGAAAGAAAGAATAAAATGCGCCGGGACCTGCTCAAAGAATTACAGCAAGGATACTCGAAAGATTACCAGGAATTGATCAAGAAATATTTCGAAGCGCTGGGAAATTTAGATGAAAGCAAAGTTGACAATTAAGATATCCGCATTTGAAAAAGAACTTATTGCTTTGAGAACTAATTTGAATTAAACTGCCAAACAGTACGGTCGTACTTCTGTTTTACACAACTCTTGACGGAATCCGGGTTTTTTGCGATTAGATAGGCTTGCCATGAAATTCAAAATTTTTCTTACGCTGATCTTCATTCTTCTGATCTACCCGAATAATCTTATTTCCAGCGATGTCGTACTCGAACAATTTAATTTGTCAAAAAAAATCAAGACCGGCTTGACCATTACCAATCTTTCTTCCTATCCCCAATACTCTTTTCTACTTTATTACAAAAAAGGTGACTTTTACGGAAGAAACGAATTCCGGAGATTCACAAAAGACCACGTACCGATTTTTATGGAGGGCGATCCTTTTTCGAGCACCTCTATTGTGGCTATCGACGTGGCCGACTATTACGGTGACGGACGTCAGATTGTGGTTGAGGACACGAGTAAACTCATTCGCTCGAGCATCGAAAACGGATTTACAGAGCATCTGCCCGGGGATTCCCTTATCCGCCATATCGAAAAAAAATTTGAGATCGTGGCGGTGCGCGGGCGGGAATTAATATTGCGTCCCGTATCGGAGGTGTTGACCTACAAGGACGGTTCTATAAAAAAGTTTACCAATCCGTCTTCTCAAAAAGAAGAACCCGCCGTATCGTCTTTAAGCCGGGTTTGGATATTCGCAGTTTCGGCCATAGCTTTGATCCTTATCGCCGTCATTGTCTTGACCCGCAAAAAGAAGAACGTACCGGGTTCGTAAATTCATTCGCCACCAAGCACGAAGACACAAGAGTTATCAGTTCTCAGTTGTCAGTTGTCAGTTGTCAGTTGTCAGTTATCAGTTATCAGTGGTCAGTGGTCAGTGGTCAGTTCTCAGTATTCTTAATTCTTAATTCTTAATTCTCAATTGTCAATTCTTCATTACTGCTTAATCATCGGAATCTTCACATCCTTTTCCTTCGCCACTTTGATGGCTTCCGCGTATCCCGCATCCGCATGCCGCACGATCCCCATTCCCGGATCGCAGGTCAGTACACGCTGCAGCCGAGAAGCCGCTTCGGCCGTGCCGTCCGCCACTATGACCATTCCCGCGTGTAATGAATAACCGATCCCCACTCCCCCGCCGTGATGAAATGATACCCACGTCGCGCCGTTAACCGCGTTGATCGCAAAATTCAATAACGGCCAGTCCGCAATGGCGTCGCTCCCGTCTTTCATGCCTTCGGTCTCGCGGTTAGGCGAAGCGACGGAACCGCAATCCAGATGATCGCGCCCGATCACGATCGGCGCTTTGACTTTTCCGGTTCTTACGAGATCGTTAAAAACCAACCCGGCTTTTTCCCGTTCCCCATAGCCCAACCAACAGATACGGCTCGGCAATCCCTGAAACTGGACGCACTCGCGCGCTTTGGTCATCCATCGCTTCAGCGATTCTTTTTCGGGAAAAGTTTTTAGAATCGCTTCATCGGTCGTATAAATATCCTGCGGATCGCCGGACAGCGCCGCCCAGCGAAAAGGCCCTTGCCCTTCGCAAAACAGCGGACGAATGAACGCCGGAACAAATCCTGGAAAATCAAATGCATTCGTCACACCTTGCGTGAGCGCCTGGCCGCGAATATTATTGCCGTAATCAAAAACCACCGAGCCGCGTTTCTGAAAGTCGAGCATCGCATTCACATGCTTCGCCATCGAAACCATCGCGCGATGAATGTATTCATCAGGGCTTTTCTTACGAAACTCGATCACATCCTCATCGGCCAGACCTTCCGGGACATAACCGTTCAACGCGTCGTGCGCGGACGTCTGATCGGTGACGATCTCGGGAATGAAATTTCGCCGTACCATTTCCGGGAAAATTTCCGCCGCATTGCCCAGCAGTGCAATCGATCTCGGTTCGCCTTTTTTCTTGCATTCATTTGCCAATTTCCATGCGTCGTCCAAATGTTCCACCATCGTATCGCAATAACGCGTTTCCAGCCTGCGCTGAATGCGGTGACGATCGACCTCCACACAGATCGCCACGCCGTCGTTCATCGTGACCGCCAGAGGCTGCGCCCCACCCATGCCGCCCAGGCCCGCGGTCAGTGTGATCGTATTTTTTAACGTGCCTCGGAAATATTTTTTCGCACACGCCGCAAACGTTTCATAGGTTCCCTGCAGGATGCCCTGCGTGCCGATATAGATCCAGCTTCCCGCGGTCATTTGCCCGTACATCGTCAATCCCATTTTTTCATATTCGCGGAATTTTTCCCAAGTTGCCCAGTGCGGAACGATATTCGAATTAGCGATGATCACACGCGGCGCATCCGCATGCGATTTGAAAACGGCGACCGGCTTCCCGGACTGCACGAGCAGCGTCTCGTCATTTTCCAGATTTTGCAGGCTTCTCACGATCGCATCGAAGCATTCCCAGTTACGCGCGGCTTTCCCCGATCCGCCGTAGACGACCAGTTCCTGCGGATTTTCGGCCACATCGGGATCGAGATTATTCATCAGCATGCGCATGGCCGCTTCCTGCTGCCAGCCTTTGCATGTGAGCTGAGTGCCTCGCGGCGCGCGGATCGTTCTCA
>CAZLWA010000111.1:0-34242 GCA_964563165.1 uncultured Bacteroidota bacterium
TTCACGTCGCCGGCCGTTCTTAAATACGACGCATAAAGCGTGATGACTTTCTTAAAACGGTCCGCGTCGTCGTCGGCGTCCAGGAACGGCTGAAAAATTTCAAACACCGTACCGATCCCTTTACTGAAAAATTCAATAAAATCCTCTTTGGAATCCAATTCCAGGTTCTTGCCGTTGAAGAAGAAATCGTCAATATTCTCGGGAGCGATTTTCCGGTCGGTTAGATAGTCGAACGTCTTCATGTACATCATGCGGTGCGTGATGAAAAACGACGGGAGCGAATCGTACCCTTTGCGGATATTGCCGTTCTCTTCCAGCGAGATCAGAACGTTCATCAGCCCTTTGAACGCGGCTTTGGAATTGGCGGCGCCGATGCTGATCTTCGTGTTGATCTGGTCGATGTACTCATCGTAAATGTGCTTCGTGTCGTCATCCACGCCGACCGTCAGAATATGTTTCGTGTCAATCATAAGCGTAAACTGTTTCCACCCGCATCATTCTTTCTCATGCAGGCGTTCGGTTTCTTTGTTATAAATACTTTCGATGATCTGTTGGAAATTAAGGGTCACGACGTTGCGTTTGATCTTCAACGTCGGCGTCAGCTCGCCGCTTTCGATGGTAAAGGCCTTCGGCAAGAAGGCAAATTTACGGACCTTTTCATACCGCGCAAGCCCCCCTTGTTCCTGAGCGTCCTGCACTAATTTATTGACCATGTCGTAGATCTGCTGGTTTTGAATCAAGTCCTCATCGCTGCTGAACGGAATCTTGTTTTCTTTCGCGTACGCCTGCAGCTTGTCCAATTTGGGTACGATCAGCGCCGCAACAAAGTTACGTTTGTCGCCGATCACCATCGCCTGTTCCACGTAGGGAATCGTGATCAGCATATTTTCGATCGGCTGGGGCGCGACGTTCTTGCCTCCGGAGGTGACAATAATATTCTTCTTTCGGTCGGTGATGGTCAAATAATTGTCCGCATCCAAAAATCCCAGGTCGCCGGTATGAAGCCATCCCTCCGCATCAATGACTTCCTTGGTGGCCTCTTCGTCCTTGTAATAGCCGACCATGACGTGCGGGCCTTTGGTGAGAATTTCTCCGTCCGAAGCAATTTTCACCTGGATGCCGTCGAACGGACAGCCGACCGTTCCAATTTTGTTCAGGTTCGGCCGGTTACCGGTGATGGCGGGAGAAGATTCCGTTAATCCGTACGCTTCCAGTATGACCACGCCCATACTCGCAAAAAATCCGGCGATCTCTTTGGACAGCGGTGCGCCGCCGGAAATAAAATATTTCAACCGCCCGCCGAAGCGTGCGCGTAATTTTGAATAGACCAAATGATCGGCGATCTTATAGCTCAGCCCTTTCTTGCCGCTGGCGCGCGCCTCTTTGCCCACCTTCACCGCCCAATGAAAAATTTTCTGCCGGATCTTCGGCGCGGATGCGACGCCGTCCTGAACACGCGTGTACATTTTTTCATACAGCCGCGGTACGGCCGTCATGATCGTCGGATGAATTTCCGTCATGTTCTGAGCGACCTTCTCCAGGTTTTCGGCATACGCAACGGTGCAGCCGCAGAATACCGGCAGGTTGTGGCCGCCCGTTCGTTCGAAAATGTGGGAGAGGGGAAGAAAGGAGAGAAACGTGTCGTCACTCGTGATCTCCACTGCACGGGAACATGCGATCGCATTGGACAACAGATTATTATGCGTGAGCATCACGCCTTTGGGGATCCCGGTCGTTCCCGACGTATAGATGATCGTCGCCAGATCCTGAGGAGCAACCTGCTTCACTGCATTTTCAATGTAATTCGCGTGACCCGGTGCAAATTTTTTCCCCAATTCCTGCAGTTCGCCAAAATGCAGCACGTAATCTTTTTTCTTATCCTCGCCGGAAATCAGAATCGCATGAGTTAAGAGGCGGCAATTTTCCTTGACGGAAATGACTTTCTGAAGCTGTTCCGCATCGGAGGCAAAAATAATTTTCGAATCGGAATTTTGTAGAATGTACTCCACCTGTTTCGGCGGTAAATTCGGATAGATAGGCACCGTAACCGCTCCGAGCGAAAGAACGGCATAATCCGTCATCGCCCATTCTTCCTGCGTCGGACAAATAATCGCCACCTTGTCGTTTTTTTTAATGCCCAATGAAGCCAGGCCTAAAGCGAGATTCGAGACGATCTCGCCGACTTGCCGGTAGGTCAGACCGCGGTAACTGCCGGCACGCTTACTCAAATACAAAGTTTTCGGGCCGAATTTCACGGTGTTTCCATGAAACATTTCGGCGATGGATTTAACGGAAGGATTAGATGAAGGGTCCATAATTCAACTCCGGTTTGGTAATAGCGATTCACTCAAGGATGAGCGCGAACATTCGGAAAGGACGTTTTGGGTAACTGTAAAAGTTATAAAAATCCGGGAATAAAAGCAAAAGTTATAATTCGACCACCTGATGGTCGCAGGACTCGGGATCTATATTCTGATAAACCGTATCGATCAACGTCATGCCGTATTTGTTCAAATAATAAAGAACGTTCAATTCGCGCTCTTGAAAATTTCCATTGGGAACCAAATGCGTCAGCGCTTTGGAAAGCTGGCTGTGCGTCAGTTCAAGATTTCGCTTCTCCGCGTCGCCGCTTTTGCTCTCAAGCACTTTGACGGCCTGGGTGATCTTTTCCAGCGCCGTGGCGGCAGCGCCTTTCAGCGTCGGATCGATCCGGATCATTTGCTTTTCGATCTCGGAAAACTGCGCTTTCGTTGTCGCCAGAAAATCTTCGAACCGCGAAGCCATCGGGACGCCGGAACTTTTCAAAGCGACACGCTCCAGGATCCCCGAAGCCTCATTGAAAACCTCGGTCAGCGTGACGCCGTATTTATCGAGGACTTTTTTATTTTTCTTTTCAAGAAGGGTCACGAAAGGCCTGGGAACGATCATCGGCTCCGTGACGCCGAAAAACCCGTAGATGGTCTTGAACTGAGCGAAATAAGCAATTTCCGAAGGTCCGCCGATGTACGCAAACGTCGGCAACAGAAAATCCTGAACGACCGGCCGCAGTACGACGTTCGGTATGAATCGTTCGGGCGTCTGTTCCAATATTTCTTGCAGCGGCCCCCCATGATTTTTTGTGTCGTCGAGCGAGAGACGAAATTTATTGCGGGCATTCACGTTGAAGGGGAGCTTCCCGGTCTTATCGTCGAGCAGAAAAAGATTAACGGGCTGCGTTTCCACCTGCACCGCAAAACCCGCCTGAGTTAACGCCCGGCTTTGCTCGGTTAACCGTTCATGCACGGCGGAGGCATTTTCCAGTTCTTTCCTGAAGATCGGCCGTGCCAATTTTTTAAAATCCGGATCAGAAGGATCCATAAGGATCAAACCGAATTTTCCAAGCAGGAACGCCATCCATTTCGCGAACGCGCCGCCAACGGAATTTCCTTCGGCATACGCGTTTTCGACGTTTTGGAAAAGCGAGTCGGAGAAATCGGTCCGATTGAATACAGACGTAATTTCCCGGATCACACGTCCGATATCGGAATCGAGAACGATCTTGTGGATCGGGTTTTTCAGCTCATTGGCGGGGTCGCCGCCGTCGTACTTTATTTTTTTTATCTCGTTTTCGATCGTAAGGTGCCCGACGGAGCGAACTTCTTCGAAATCGTGGTCCTCCAATTCCATCCAAAATACAGGAACGAATTGAAAGCCGGGAAACCGGTTTTGATAAAAAGCGCACAGCTTGACCGCGCCCAGCGCTTTGTAAATCGTGTACAGCGGGCCGCTGAAAAAACCCGCCTGCTGCCCGGTGACGACCGCGACGGTCTTTTCATCGGCTAATTTTTGAATGTTTTCCAAAGCAAGCGGGGAATTTCCGTACAAAGTATTTTGGCGCGTGAGAATCGCGGCGAGCCCGGAGCGATCGTGATCTTGAGAAACCGTATTGGAAAGATGTAATTTAACCTGTCCGGGGTCGCGCGGGTTGACCGCAAAATAATCCGCCACTTTCGGAAAATCGTAAAGGTAATCTTGAAATAATTTATTATCCGAATTTTTGATATCTGAAAACGGTATAGACATACGCTCCTATGGAATAAATTCGGCGATGGCCGCCGCGTCCTTATTGACATACCCGTACTGCACCAAAGGAAATTTCTTTTTTATTTTTGTCATCAGATTTTTCACGCCGATACCTTCGTCATGATAATCGGAAGCGATTTCAGTGAGGTACCATTCCGGGTCGATACTAAAATTACGCCATTGGATCAGATTCAATTGGACGCGATCGATTAACTTCATCAGCGCATCGGCTTCCCGCTCGCTGTCCGTGACGCCCGGAAAAACAAAGTAATTGATGGAAGAAAATTTATTCAGTTTCCGCGCGAGCATCAGGGAAGCCGCCACGTCATCGAACCCGTAATTATTGGGCAGATAGTAACGGTGATAAAGCTCCGCCTGCGCGCTGTTCATACTCACGCGCACGCTGTCCAGGCCCGCACGAAATAAGCGCTCCAGGACATCCGGGCGGCTGCCGTTGGTATTCACGTGAATAATGCCGCGGGAAGTTTTTTTCCGGATCTTGCGGATGGCGTCTTCGATCAAAGGCCCCTGCAGAAGCGGTTCGCCTTCGCAGCCCTGGCCAAAACTGACGATGGCCTGATGAGCCGCCTCCAGATGCGGAACGGCCATTTCGGTAATTTCGTCCACGGTGGGCAGGAACGTCAGACGGTTTTGCGGCGAGGGAACGGATTCTTTCGGCTGGAAGGAAATGCACGCGACGCAGTTGGCGTTGCACGCCGAAGCGACCGCTATGGGCGCTTCCCACCGGCCGAGAAAAAAATTCTTGGCATTCGGACAGCCGTATTCCAAAGCGCATTTCAACCCGTGATGCGCCATCAGGCGGTTGTGAGGATGTGCGGAAATTTTTTCATGAACTTTTTTACGGACCTCGTTTTCATCGAATGCCGTCGGCATCTGCTTGATATGCGCGTCAATATGAACGGCGGGCACGTAGAATTTTCCGTCCAGCCAACCGACCGCGGTGTAAGAAAGCAGAGGCAGGCGCGGCGATGCCGGCGTCATTTCATAGGCGGCCAGCTGAAACTGCGTATACGACGGCGGAATATACGCCGCCACGGCACAGCGATCGTCGATCACGGTTTTCTTTCCGGATTTCTTACTGTAGCCGACCGCTTTACGCCCGGGTAAATAAAAAAGCTGCGATCCCTCGGGCAATTCGATCAATTCTTTCGTTTGGACGGGCTGAACCGTACGCGCGCTCATGCCTGCCATATCCCACGGAGGCAGATCAACGATAGTACCCGTATCATCGCTGCAGAGCATGTGAGGAGTTTTCATCGTATTGTGGAATGGCCGGGGAAGGAAATTATTTTATTTTCCGTAAGTGTTCGATTTCCGCTTTGGCTTCTTCCAAATCAGCCAGCGCCCGGGCTAACTGATACTTCAGGTCGCGGTCCCGGTCGGTCAGGTATTTCTTTTCTACGGTCAGGCTTTCATTCGAAATATTGTGTTCGTACTTCTCATGCGCCAGGCGGAGCGCCTCTAACAGCGCGGGCAGATCCCAGGGTTTACTGATGTAGCGGAAAAGTTCCCCCTCATTGACCGCACGAATCAACCCCTCCGCGTCGGAATACCCCGACATGATGACGCCCACCGTCCTCGGAAATTTTTCACGCACGATTTTAAGAAAGTCCGAGCCGCTCATTTCCGGCATACGTTCATCGGAAAGTACGATCTCGACGGCATCGCTAAGCAATGCGAGCGCTTCTTTAGCGCTTGAAGCCGCCATCACATCGTATTCGGCGTCTAAAGTTTTTTTCAAAACTCTTAAGATCTCTGTTTCGTCGTCCACAATAAGAACGACCGGTTTATACTGCATGGCTCACCCTAACTAAAGCTGACACAGAGAAGTTTTAGAGAATATTCATTTTTAGTTTTAAAATCAATGCTTTTCAGAAAACCGCGCCCTATCTTTAATAAAAAGAAATGTCCTGCCAAAGTGATAATGTCCTTTTCTGACATACTCGCCTCCCACAAAAAATGAGAGTCAAAATACGTCTTTAAATTAGGACATTTCTACTTTGGTAGAAACCGGACATTTCTATTTTGGCTTGACACTTTAATAAAAAGAAATTGACTTTCATCCTGTCCCTTTCTATATTTTTTCTCATGCCAAATCGCACCTCATGTCTCGGAAAAACAGCATGATCTGACCGATCGTTGAATTTGGTTTCTTAAACTACCACTAATTGCGAGGTACTTATGTCAGCGCTTCCGCAAACGAAGCCGGATGTTTCACCGGTAACCGCATTTCAGCCTTACATATCGGCAACTGAAATTATTCCTGAATTTACTCCCAAAGCGATCATACTCGGCGCCGTCTTTGGAATTATTTTTGGTGCGTCCACCGTCTACATGGGGCTGAAGGTCGGCCTTACGGTAAGCGCCTCGATCCCGATCGCCGTGCTGGCGATTTCCATTTTCAAAAGAATCGGCAAATCCACTATTCTTGAAAACAACATGGTGCAGACCATCGGATCCGCGGGCGAATCCGTTGCCGCTGGCGTGTGTTTCACCGTTCCGGCGCTGCTTTTCCTTTCGGGCGGCATGGAATATTTCCAATACCTGCAAATTTTCATTTTGGCATTACTCGGCGGCGTGCTTGGGATTCTCTTCATGGTGCCGCTGCGCCGGTCCCTCATCGTCAAAGAGCACGGCAACCTCGTGTATCCCGAAGGCACGGCGTGCGCGGATGTTTTGATCGCCGGTGAAAAGGGCGGTAACATGGCGAAAAAAGTTTTCATGGGGCTCGGTGTTGCCTTCCTGTATAAATTATTTATGAATGTCTTCGGCGTGTGGAGCGAAACGCCTGCGGTCGAATCGAGCAGTAAATCCGTTTACCCGAACGCTTCGGTTTCCGCATCGATCACGCCTGAGCTGCTCGGCGTCGGGTATGTTATCGGATTCCGCCAATCGGCCATCCTGGTTGCCGGAGGCATGCTGTCATATCTGGCGGTCATTCCGCTGATTTCAGTTTTTGGCCAATCCATTACCGCGGTCATCGCGCCGGCCGACAAACTGATTTCCCTGATGAACGCGGCGGAAATTCGCGCGTCCTATGTCCGCTACATTATGGCGGGCGCCGTCACGGCCGGAGGTATTTTCACGATGATCAAAACTTTTCCGATGCTGATTTCCTCGCTGCGTGACAGTCTGAGCGATATCCGCAGCGCGAAGTCGGACAAAGCGAAGGGCGCAACGAGCGAGCGTAAGAGAACCGATTGGGATCTGCCGATCACGTATACCATTGGCGGGGCGCTTTTGATGATGGTCATTATCGCGATGCTGCCGAATATGCCCGGAGATTTCGCATCGCGCATCGGCGCAGGGGTACTGATCGTCGTTTTTGGATTTTTATTCGTTACCGTTTCCTCGCGCATCGTCGGTATTATCGGAAGTTCGAATAATCCGATTTCCGGCATGACCATTGCGACCCTGATGGGAACCTGTTTGGTGTTTATCAGCATGGGGTGGACGGGCCAAATGTACGAACCGATCGCCGTGGTGGTCGGTGCGATCGTATGTATCGCCGCCGCTAATGCCGGCGCAACGTCGCAGGATCTGAAAACAGGTTTTCTTGTCGGCGCAACGCCGATCCGGCAGCAAATAGGTCTGGTGATCGGCGTAGGCGCGTCCTCATTGATCATCGGCGCGACGATATTGCTGCTCAATGATTCACTGCACATCGGCTCCGACGCTCTTCCCGCGCCGCAAGCCGCGTTGACTTCGACGGTCATTAAAGGTTTGCTCAACCAGGAATTGCCGTGGGGATTCGTATTTGTCGGTATGGTCGTTGCCGCAGTTATGGAACTTTGCGGCGTTCGTTCTCTCGGATTCTCCGTCGGCGCCTATCTTCCCATATCCACAACCGTTCCGATTTTCATCGGCGGGTTAATCAAATACTTCGTCGATAAGGCCAACAGCGGCGGAAAAGAAGAAGGCGAAACGGGCTCTGGAATTCTGTATGCATCCGGCCTGATCGCCGGCGGCTCTTTGATGGGGATCATATCGGCCGTGATGATCAGCTTTAACTGGAATGAGATGTTTGATACGAAGATCGCAGCGAAGATGCAGGGGTGGGGCGATCCGGTCAGCGTGATTATTTTCGCGGCGTTGGCGTTTATGCTTTACAAAAACGCGGTCCATAAAGATGCAAAGTAGATAGCTTCTTCCGAAAACGAGTTGTACAAAAAGAAAAGCCTTGAATGACAACGTTCAAGGCTTTTAATTTTTTCGGGAAATTTATTCAGGTGCCGGCGTTATTCTTTCGTCCTTATTGGTATCCATAGTTCTTCTTCTGAATTTGGGTCGTCATTTTTGTATTTTTCCCCTAATATTTCAAAGTGTGCCCTATGGTCCAATAAGTAATCAGAAGCCGGCAACCAGGTTTCGAAAATGTATTGGAACGTTCTATGGTCCGTGTTTGAACCTTTATGTATGAAAACCGCATAGAGTCCGCCGGCCAGTGTATAGGTTTCCATTTCATCCGGAACGGCGCTAAAGTCCGCAACTTCCATAGCAGCCCATTTTTCAATCACCGTGTCTGGATTGAAATTTTTAAAGTCTAACGATTGATCATACAACTGCATTGAGAAAAGTTCGGCAGTCAGGTTATTTCTGATTTCTTTGCGTCTTGGCATAAAACTTTTCCATAATTCCGCAGTTTTATTGTCCGCCAGAGTCATTTTAATTCGTTTACCGATTAATTTCTTTTCAGCTAAAATTCTAATTGCCGGATTCATAAAATATTATGGGTCGAATATTATTGCTGCAGTCTTATGGCCCAGCCGGCCGCTGCTTACTTCGTCTGATGTGTCCTAAATTTATTTTTTGTCCGCTGTGAATTTATTGTTATCCACGTCTTTCAAAAACCCAATAAGGTTTGTAAAATAATTCTGCTGGTCATCATACATGCTTAAATGGCTTCCGTTTGGGCACAAGTAAGTTCGGCTGTTGGGTATAAGTCGCCCTTCTTTTTTCATATCATCAGGATTCATCTCATCATTCATACCGCCAATTACAAGAGTTGGTACTTTGATGTTCGGCAGCCGGTCCCACATTTCCCAATTTTTTAGATTTCCCGTTACATGAAATTCATCCACACCTTGCATTTGGATGTAGATGGACTGATTTGCCTTCTTAAATGCCCTCATCAATGGTTCCGGCCAGTTTTCAAGCGGTATTTGACATATCACATGAGTATATAATTTATTCATCAATAAATTCTGAAATTCAGGTGTGTCGTATGCCTTACGTTGATCAAGCGAATCGTAGGTCGCAATTTCTTTTGGCGTAAGAAATTGCACTTTCAATTTTGCGGTATAGGTCACATAGCTTTGAATGCCTGCGGTCATATTTGATAAGACTGCAGCTTTTACATGGTTTTGATATTTGTCCAAATATTCCATGGCCAGCATACTGCCCCATGAATGGCCCAATAAGTAAAAATTGTCAAGCCCGAGGCCCTTTCTAACCTGTTCCACTTCTTCTACGTAGCGTGAAATATTCCAAAGCGTTGTGTCCGTCGGAATATCAGAATTTCCGGTACCTAATTGGTCATAATAATAAAATTCAATTCCCTCTTTTGGTAAAAAATCTTCGAAGCATTCAAAGTAGTCGTGAGTAAAACCGGGCCCGCCATGCAGCAACAACACTTTGATCTTACCGGTGCCTATTTTTTTTGTCCACACATGATACTTGCCGTCAACTTGAATCATCTTTGAACCACCCGTCTTCACTTCATACGCCGTGTCTTTTGTGCCGGATGGTGCTGTCTTGTCAGATGATTTTGGGGATTGGTTGCATGCGTATATGCAGCTTGCAATCAGGATTAGCAGGATTGATTTTTTCATTTTTTTCCTTGTTAAGGTCTGTTATAAATAATATGTCCACAAAATTGCCGATTACGGCCCGCATCTATCTGACCAGGCGCGCCCCGTGCGAAGCGCCGCTATTACTCAAAATCTATTTTGAAAAATGACTCACTTTTTCTAAGTCTTATTCATTTAGATAACAGAGACCGGTGCTGAATGACGAAATGTCAAGCGTGCGTCCTCACAGACGGCGACGAGGTTCCTAATAGACTGTAAAATCAAACTCGAAGTTTTCCTTTCTTGAAGTAGGATTCTGCTTGCCTCCGGTCAACTTCTGAACTTTCTCAATCACATGATTCCTGAGCTCCGATACGAAAATCTTGCCGTCTTTATTCGTATCCGCATGCTTAGTTTTCAAACCTTCCAACAGAGCATAGGTGAATACCCCATTGTTCCACTCGCTTGACTCAAAGGCGTATTCCGCACCGCCGGCCGAAGAAATCACCATCGCGCCAGAGCCTTTCTGAATATCAGCAAATAAGTGCTGCATCAGTTCAAACGAATTCTGCAATCCAATAGTCTTCTTCGCTACTTTCTTCGCCTTGAACGCCCGGCTTTTAACCGCTCCTTCGGAAGTAGTAGTACCGGCAATCAACACGCTCTCTTCCTTATCCACTTCTCCCGAATGACACGCATCCATCAGGATGAGTTTCCTCCTTGCCGGAATGCCATCCAGCAATGTTTCCAATTCGTCATAGGAAATTCCCCGTGACGATGGGTTACGAAAATCTACATCATGCGTAGCAAAATACCAATCCAGTTTATCGTCCAGTAACCCATGGCCTGCGACAAATAATACGACCTGATCACCCACCTGAGATTGCATCAAATCCTTTTTAGCGCGAGCGATGCTTTCTTTGGTCGCGCCCTTGTCCAACAGGCGCTGTACTTTCACTTTACCGAAATTGCTCTTTTGTGATTCAAAGAACGTAGCCAGATCATTGGCATCCTTAGAGGCATACTTTAAGTCCATGGTATTGTCAAGATAATCGGACACCCCAACGACCACCACATACAAATCCGGCTTCGTGACAGGACCATCGCACGAGATCTCAAATGTTTCCTTAAGGGACTCAGCGCCTTTATCATTTAAAACCGAGACTTGAATCTTGTTTCTGCCGGCCGATAAATTCACGCTGATATTTTGCTCAATCGCGGATAATTTCTTGCCTCTCAAATTAATTCCATCCACGCCGTAGATCGGAACGTTATTGGCATATATACAAAGACGATCCAGAAGATATTTCGTATCGGAGGCCTTGACCGTAAATTCTAGCGTTTTATTCTTAGTGGAAAGCGGGATATCCTGATTTAAGACAGAGATCTCAGGCACATGAAAATCCTGAGTGAGCATCTCTTCACGAAAATTCATCCTACTGAGTCTTTTCTGAAATGCCTTTCGGTATGAACCCACTAACTCCTGAGAAGCCCATCCGATCCTCTGCAGAACTGTGTCGGGACGATTGAACTTTAAATCAAACTGTTCGAGGGGAAATACTTTTGTTCCCATTCTGAAAGCAATAGCATCCAAAGCTCCGCGGGAAGCGGAATAGTAATTATCGGGAGTAATCAACACGTAGTCCGACGGCTCTATCGGGATCAAAGTCACTAACTCTTTGCCGGTCCGTACATCCCAGAGAATGATTCTAATATCATGATAGGACACGCTTGCTATCATTTTTCCGTCGGAGCTGAACGCGAGTGATCCGACATCAGCGATGTGCCCTGTCATGGTGAAGATTTCCTTACCGGTCTTTATATCCCAAAGTCTTATCGTGTTATCTCTGCTTCCGGCAGCCAATATCTTGCCGTCCGGAGAGAATGCTATACAAATGACGTCCGATTCAGGGCCTTTAAAGCTGGATAGTTTCATACCTGTATTGACATCCCAAAGAGCTATGATCCCGTGTGAGTTGCCGCATGCCAATGTCTTCCCGTCGGGACTGTAAGAAAGAGCGTAAGGAACCAGATCAAAAGACATGGCCGGATGCTTTTCAGAAAGGTGAAGGAGCTCTTTAAGAGAACGGGCATCCAAAATCTTGACCCTGTGATACTCATTGCAGGCGGCTAACGTCTTTCCGTCGGGACTGAAGACGATTGACAGCACGCTATTATCTACTCCGGTACGGATGCGTTGTCCCTGACTGATAGAAGCCGCCTGGATCTGGCCGCGCGTTTCCAGATCCCAAAGTTTTATTTGTCCATTAAGACCTCCGCTGGCGACAATCCGACTGTCCGGAGCAAAGGCGAGACAGGTGATTCTATCATCATGATCGGAATTTGGCTTTAAAGTATAGAGTCTTTCGCCTGTGCTCAGATTCCAAACATTAATCCCATGACTGTAACTAGTGGCTATCGTTACGCCATTTGGACTGATTCGAACTGATCGAAGATCTTCCCCATCCCTTCCGCCCTTTTCTGTGTAATACCCGGTTCCACGAGCAAAATCCCAAATCTGTATGCCAGAGCTTCCGCTATTCACCAGCACGTTATTGGGAGTAAATGCTACTGCATCTGAACCCAGGTAATTGACACCCGTAAGCGCTCTTAGTACCCTGCCATTCTTGCCGTCTCGTAGTTTGATGGTAGAACACAATAAGTCCTCTTGATTACCGCGCACGTTGCAATTGACATTCCATAGTTTCGTTATTTGATCTTTGCTGTAATCGGCTACTATCTTGCCATCAGGGCTCAATAGTGGTGATCCGGCGTTAAACGAAACTATTCTGACCTTGGGTATCAGCTCTTCGTGATCCCTATTCGAGACGGTTGAACAAGAGGAGTCGCTCATAACCAACATTTCTCCTTCAGGTGCAAATCCTAATAGCGTTAGATATGTAGAAGAAACGTGCGCTATTTGCTTCAGATTTGCCAAGTCCCACAATCGTATGTTATATTCACTAGAGGCTTGTGTAGCCAGGGTCCTGCTGTCCGGGCTGATCGCAACTCTCTCTACCCAACCTGAGTGCTCCAGAGTAGCGACTCGTTGACCGGAGGAAAGAGCCCATACGATTGCTTTATAGTCTTGACCGCCGGTCACCAGAAACCTTTCATCCGGACTGAACGCAATCGAAATGATATGCTTAGAATGAGCTTTGAAAGTGTATTTCTTTTTTCCAGACTGCAGGTCCCATAGCGCGAGCACCTCACCGCTCGAACTTGCCAGAAGCTTGCCTGAAGGGCTGAAAGCAATGTGAAAAACCCCCCATCCAGAGAAACTCGCGTCGTAAGTATGGAGAAGTTTGCCGGTACTGATTTCCCACATTTTTACTGCTTGATCCAACCCTCCGGTAGCCAGCAACTTGCCATCCGGACTAAAAGCAACAGACCAAGTCTTCCCCTTATCAGCCTTTATCGTTCTGAGGAGTCGGCCTGAACGTATATCCCACAGTTTTGCGGTTCCAAAATTATCGGCACTGGCAAAGGTGTTTCCATCTGCACTGAATGCCATAGTAGTGACTTTTTCAGAATGCGCAACTTGTAATACGGTCTCTACAGATAAATCTTGTGACCATATGGATGAGAACCCTGTAAGCAGAGCAAGCCCGAAAACGCTATTGCACTTAATATTCATGGTGACAGCTCCTAACATGTACAGAATGGTCTTGTATTTCAGGTATCCGTGGATTTGATTCATGCTTGATAAGCGGTCCTGTACGCTGGAGTTCGAGTTTTTCGCCGTTCTCGTCCTATTCGATGGAGAATAACTTATTGTATTCGTCTTTTAGTGTCATATCGGTCAGTTTGATGTTAATTTATATCCTAAGTAGCTACCAAGAAATTTTGCGCCATTGGCAAGAATAAAAATTAAAATAAAACTTGACCATTGAACTGTCCCCGCCAATAATAAAACCACTGTGTCCAACAATACATACGTAAGAGGAAACAGAAAGACTAATTTAGGTAAATTCTCATACTTTCTTTTCTTCCAATATCTTGTGACGAGAAAGAAAACAATAAACCCGAAAATACCAGAAATAAATGGCGCAGAAAATTTAGCGTGTGTTTCATAAACACCAACTTCTTGTCCGGGATTCACGATATAAGAATATACAGCCACTTCAGCAATTGAAATAATTACTAATGTTATCATAGCCAATATTGCCAGGCCGATTAATTTTAGGACGACATACTTTTTCATTTGATTAGTATTTAATATTTGGTTTAAATTCTCATTTCTTGTCTGTTAGCGACCTGCAGTATACTTACTTCTTCTTCGATTTCGGTACAAGATTTTTCTCATACATCTCAATCCATTCTTTTGCACTCATTTTTTTCATTAATTCACCAATGAGTTTATAGGGAATCTCATCCAACTTCCTAAAGCGGACACAACTTTTTCCCATGTCCAGTTTTTGCTTACTGTGCTTGGGATATTCGGTTACGAACCATTTCAATAATTTGCGATCGGAATAAATACCCATGTGGTAAAAATTAATAGAATCTTTTTGCGAAGCAATTCCCGCGAATGGGAGCGGCTCGCTTGGCTTACAATGGTAACCCGCAGGATAAAGTGTATGCGGAACAACATAACCCAATCCTCCGTAACTAATTGCTGCTTCGAAACCTTTGGGCAGGTTTTTCACAATGACATCGTGTAGTTTGTTAAAAGGTTCTGCCCTGTCCTCAGGAAGGTTGATCAGAATATCTTTTACTGTTTTTCCGGTTGCTTTCATATATTTTTGTTTTTCTGTTTGTTATTCTATCTAGTCTGCCTGTCATTTTACAATGACCGCTAACGAAGAAGGGATTAAAGAAGTAAAAAAAAGAAGGGTTTTAATACTCTCATGTTCATTTACGTAACTCTGTTTATTACTTGCACTCACTTTGTTTACCTCTCAAAGCCCTTCTTTTTTCATTTCTTTTAATCTTGATGTTAGCGGTTCGTTTTTTCTCCTTTGTAAAGTCCGTTCCGTTTCAGTTCCTGTCGAAGGGCACAAAACCTTTATATCCCAATAATTTTCCAAGTCCGCCAACTACTTTTGCTAAAAGTTTTTGTACAGGGATAGGCGGACCAATAATAAACTGTTCACCGTAATATTCATTCAGGATTGTCATAAAATGCAAAAAGTTATTTGGAACACTGTTTTTGTCGCTCTTACCGTCCTTAGCAAGCGAATAAAATGTCTCCAGAAAAAACTCTGTTTTCAGTGCGGGTTTTAGTTCAACTACCATTACAAGTTCATTGTCGCCAGCGTTACGGAATTTGTGAGGAGCATTCATAGGCACTGTAATGTTTTGTCCGGCGAGTAGAATTTGTTCTTTGCCATTTAGTTTAAACCCTGCTGTTCCGTTGATTATTTCAAACGTTTCTGTCTGCTTCGGATGCATATGTTCTGGAGGTCCCTGTGCCCCGATTTTGGTCCATACTTTAACTCTTAGGATTTGTCCTTTAGAATCCTCTGCTGTAATGAGAAATTGCATTTTGTCTCCGATTACAGGGTTTTCAATGATGTCATTCGTTTTTGCCATAGTTAGTTTTGATTAATTGTTCAGAAAATTGTTGTCTGTCAGTTTCAAAATTGTCAAGTTGCACTATGGTCGGGAAAGTGCGTAAGAAAAACGGTAAACCAATTCGAATATGTCTTGATGGCGTTGGGGCTGTAGTTCTTGAGTCGAAGACGGTTTGTATACTGCTGGGTGGGGTTGAGGATTTTGCCCTCGGTTCTTTTCACGACTTCAAGGTTCTTAGATTTTCTTCCGCAAAAGGATTTTACTGAATGATAATGTCGATGATCTTGTCTTTGGTGAGGTCAAAATGCTGTTCAAGTTTTTCGCCGTTGTCGTCGTATTCAATGGAGAATAACTTATTATATTCGTCTTTGAGCGTGATGATGCCTATCCGCGAGACGCCTTTGCCTTTATACGGGTCGTAATACGAAACGGAAATATGATCTCCGTGGTCCAACGCTTCCAATAATTGAATGATCGTTTCCACGCTCATATAACTTTCCATCTGGCTTTCGTCAATATCGATGCTGATCGCAATGCGCGTGATTTTCGATATATCGCCGGCTTTGACATCAAAGATCATCGGTTCTCCGGTCCCTTCTTCCACCATACTGAAGGTATCCAAATTGGTGTTCACATGACTCACGCGGCCTGACACGGAAGACGTGGAGCCGTCCCAGTTGATCCGTTCCACCGTGACGCTGTCGTTAACGACCAGTGTTTGGATAACATCTTTGACTTCTTTCGGATCCAAAGCCCCTTCACGTATTGCGGTCTTCTTCTTACCAAACAACATAAACTCTCCCTTTATTTCACTTCATCCGGCGCAGCTTCGACGGTCATTTCGGTAAAGGTCAATTCATGGTCGTGCACCTCCACGGCGATATGGCTGCCGTCAGAAAAATCCCCTTTGAGAATTTTTTCCGCTACCGGGTCTTCCAAATATTTTTGAATAGCCCGCTTTAGAGGCCGTGCGCCGTAAATCGGATCAAAACCTTTTTCGGCGATGAATTCCTTAGCCGGCTTCGTCAGCGACACGGTGATATTGCGCTCTTTCAATTTTTTCTCCACTTCGATCATCGACACGTCGATGATTTCCAGAACGTCATTCTTGCCGAGCGGGCGGAAAACGATCGTTTCGTCGATACGATTGAGAAATTCCGGGTTGAATAATTTCTTTATTGCTTCGTCGATTTTTGATTTCATTCTGACGTATTCATCTTCCAGGTCGTTCTTTCCGGCAAAGCCGAAGGAACCGGTTTTGCTCAGATCGCGCGCTCCGATATTCGAAGTCATGATGACCACGACATTCTTGAAACTGACTTTTCTGCCGAGGCTGTCCGTGAGGATGCCGTCGTCCAGCACCTGGAGCAGAATATTAAACACGTCCGGATGCGCCTTTTCAATTTCGTCCAAAAGCACGACGCTGTATGGTTTGCGCCGGATCTTCTCCGTAAGCTGCCCGCCTTCTTCATACCCGACGTATCCCGGGGGCGGCCCGATCAACCGGCTGACTGAAAATTTTTCCATGTATTCCGACATATCGATACGCACAAGCGCGTCGGGACTTTCAAATAAGTAATTAGCCAGCTCCTTGGCAAATTGTGTTTTGCCGACGCCCGTCGGGCCTAAGAAAATAAACGATCCGATGGGGCGATTCGGATCTTTCAAACCCGCGCGGGTTCGACGAATAGCGCGCGTAACGGATTTAATGGCCTCTTCCTGCGCAATAATACGTTTATTGAGAACGTTCTCCATTTGAAGAAGCTTCTCCGATTCCGACTGAGCCACGCGGCTGACCGGAATGCCGGTCATCATGGAAACGACGTGGGCGATTTGTTCTTCTCCAACTTCGATGATTTGGTTATCTTCCTTGCGTTCCCAATCTTCCTTAGCGACGCGCAGTTGTTCATTCAGGCGCTTTTCCACGTCACGGAGCTCGGCGGCTTTTTCAAATTTCTGATTCTTGATCACCCGGTCCTTTTCATTGCGCACGCGCTCAATCTCGGTTTCAATGTCCAGGATCTTCTGGGGTACAACGATGTTCATAATATGCGTTCGCGAACCGGATTCGTCCATGACGTCGATCGCTTTATCGGGTAAATAGCGGTCGGTGATATAGCGATCGGATAATTTTACCGCCTGCACCAACGCCGGATCGGTGTACAGAACGTGATGATGTTCTTCGTATTTGTGTTTGATTTGCCGGAGAATTTCAATAGTCTCTTCCACCGTGGGCGGATCGATAATGACTTTTTGAAAGCGCCTTTCCAGCGCCCCGTCTTTTTCAATGTACTGCCGGTACTCGTCCAGCGTCGTCGCGCCGATACATTGCAGTTCGCCGCGGGACAGCGCCGGCTTGAACATATTCGATGCGTCGAGGGAACCGCTCGCGCCGCCCGCGCCGACGATCGTGTGCAATTCATCAATAAACAAAATCACGTCATCCGTTTTTTCCAATTCGCTCATGATCGCTTTCACGCGCTCCTCAAACTGACCGCGGTATTTGGTACCGGCGACGAGGGCGCCGATGTCCAGCGTCACAACGCGTTTGCCGTGAAGGACCCGGGGGACTTTTTTCTGAATGATGCGAAGCGCCAATCCTTCGGCGATCGCCGTTTTCCCGACGCCGGGTTCGCCGATCAATACCGGATTGTTCTTTTTGCGGCGCGAAAGAATCTGAGCCACGCGTTCGATTTCGTCTTCGCGGCCGATGATCGGATCGAGTTTACCTTCTTCCGCATATTGCGTGAGGTCGCGGCCGAAATGATCCAACGCAGGAGTTTTGCTTTTTCGAGGTTCCGTTTTTTTACCGGTAGCGCTGCTGGGGGTAAATGTTCCACTCATGATATTCGTCAACTCCTTTTTGATGGTTTCGTATTCAACATTGAACATGTTCAATACTTGAGCCGCCAAACAATCTTTTTCTTTGACTAACGATAGCAGGAGATGTTCCGTACCGATGACGTCGGATTTATAATTCTTCGCTTCCAGATACGTTGATTTTAAGATTTTTTCCGCGCGCTTGGTGAGCGGAGGATTCCCGATAATCGTATTTTCCGAAACCGGTTTGACCATATCTTCGATCGTGCGTTTAAGCTTCTCGAGCTCCACGCCGAGATTTTTAAGAACTTTCACCGCCACGCCTTCACCTTCGCGGATAAGTCCCAGTAAAAGGTGTTCGGTACCGATATAGTCGTGGCCCAAACGAATGGCTTCTTCCTGAGACAGCTTAACGACTAACTGCACACGACTGGAAAAATTATTTTTCATAAGCGCTCCGTTGTGAAAGAAATACTGAAAAAGGCCCGGCACCTTCATGAAGACACCACAAAAAAATATATACAAATAACCGACGATAGTCAAGAAATTTTATCCCGCCTGGGGCGCCTTATTTCCATGTTTTACGCAATTTTGCGGAAGGCCGGCCGTCAAACGCCGGAAGCGGCGCCAATTCCCGTTTGAGTTGATCCGCAGTTTTAGAAAACGATTGCTTTTATGGCGTCAACATTTTACCTTTTCGTCCGGTTTGATATTCAATCTATATTCAACTTATTTAAATTCGGAGGTTTTATGTTTGCGCGAATATTGGCGGTCCTGATGATCGTGTTTTTTTGTCAAACGTCGGTGAAGGCTCAGGATGAGCAGAAAAGCGATAATTTTAATTTTCAAGGGCCCGGGGACGGTTTTGGAGGGAATCAGCTTACAGCCCCGCTGGGGCTTACGGTCATTGACGGAAAGAGCTACATCAGTATGCGTTTGCAGCCTGAGCTTACATTCGGCAAGTTCGGTTTCGGACTCGATGTTCCGCTGCTCTACAATACGTCCAACGGCAAGTTTCGAACGGACGAATTCAAAGGCGGCGTCGGTCCGCTGAGGATTATCCGGTATGTCCGCTACGGCGTGAAACATCAGGATCCCGTATATGCGCGAATCGGCGATATTTCCGGAAGCTCTCTGGGATACGGTTTGATCATGTACAATTACACCAACGCCGTGAGCTTTGAAAAAAGAAAAATCGGCGCCAATGTGGATTTGAATTACGAGAAGATATTCGGGTTTGAAGCCGTATACAGCGATTTTGACGGGTTTAATATATTCGGCGTGCGCCCGTATGTGCGCCCCTTTCATGCCATGGACATACCGATTATCAAGACGACCGAATTCGGCGTCACGTATGTGACCGATCACGATAAAAGAGCGCTCTACGATATCAGCGAAACAGGTGCGGATATCGGCATGACGGTTTTGCAAACCTCCGTCGTTCAGATAGTGCCTTTCTTTGAATATGCACACATTTCAAAAAACAGCGGCCTCGCGGATTCGGCTGCTGCAAGCGGTGCGAAATACGGCGCCGGTCAAGGCGCTGCGCTCGGCGTTAATTTCAGGTTTAATTTCGTTGCCGACGTATTTAATATGGCCATCAAGATCGAACGGCGTTTTTTGAGCGACAATTACCTTCCTCAGTATTTTGACGCTACGTACGAAATCGGTAAACTCAATGGACAGGTAAAGGGCTATGAACTCATCACGGCGAAAGCCGTGCAGGGATGGTACGGAGAACTTTTTGCCAATGTGATCGGCAAAGTTCAGGTGCTGGGCGGTTTGGCCATACCCGATAAGTCGAGAGGCACGAACCGGGCCATTTTGCACCTCGCGATGGCCGTACCGGATTTGATTCCGAAAGTAGTGATCACGGGAAGCTATGATAAGAGCAATCTCGGGAAACTCAGCGATGCGTTCAAATTTGATCAACATTCCATTGCGCATTTGATCCTGGCTTACAATGCGTATCAGGCGGGTCCTTTTGTGGCCCAAGCCGGAGTGGATTACAAATGGACGTTTGTGGAACGTCCGGACAAAACATTTCATGCGGTCCGATTCGTCACGCCGTTCGTCGGTATGCAGCTGCAATTGCCGGGCGGGGGAAAATAACCGGAATTGAATCGGGGATTGCGGCTTCAGGGTTATCCGGAATAGAGCGGTAAAAAATCTTAATGATTAAAAAAGTTGACATCAAAACGCTGATACCTTTTTCGAAAAAGTCCCGTCCGGCCCCGGATCAGGCTGAAAAAAAATGGATCGACCGCGGATGGTATTTCGTTTTGGAATTTGAACTGATCTCGTCCGCACGATTTGAAGCGGCTTTGGATATCGCAAAGAAGAATCCGTATTTTGCGGAATTAGTGGACGAACGCGGCATCACGTTATTCCGTACGATCTATTTCAAAAAAGATTTTCCGAAATTCAGTGAGTTGTTCGGTTTGGTGGGCGCCTGGAAAAACACCAGGTTGATCTATAAAGGCGATGAGATCGCCAAAGAAGATTTTGAAGTCTGGTTCAGTTCGTATCAGCAGTATTGGGGACATCGCAAGACGCTGAACGACAATGATTTCTGCGGCATGAGCAAATTAAGCGATGGTCCGGACTTCCTGGGCTGTTACGACCGCAACGTATCGCTGCGGTGGCGCGACCCGCTCATGATGCATTATCCGTACGGGTCGAAAGTCTGGTACAGTTTCGGGAAACGCGTAAAGAACACTTACGTCGTTGACAGGCGCTCGATGGCCGACCATTTGAACAAGATCAACGAAGAATATGTACATTGCCCGTGTTACGGGCACGAGCTGATTGAGCTTTATCTGAACAAACTTCCTGCCGAAATCAATCCGGCCATTCACACGGAGTGGCTGTTCAAAGAGGAATATCTGAAGTCAAGCGCCGGCCGCGTGTTCTTCAACTACGATATAGCCATGTCCATGATGCCGGATGTGTGTCCGGTCAATAAAAAAGCGTACGAGAAGTTCATGAGCCGGATTTTCAAAGCGGGCAACTAAGGCCCCGGGCTTTCACGCGTCAGAATGGTGTAAGCATTGAACGGAGACAATTCAAATTCGATCTTCAGGAACGGATGCGGTTCCTCCGCGCCGATCCAAAAAAACAAACGCGATTGACTGGTCGCGATGCGGCGCGTGACGATGTCCGTGCGGCGGCGGCGAATTTCTTCTTTGACGGGAATAAACTTAAAGGCGACTTTGAACGCTTCGCGTTTTTTTCCGGCGGCTTCAATTTTTTCAATGGCGAGTACGCGTACCTCCGCTTTCCACGGCTCGGTTTCCACGTCCAAATTAAAATTCAAAATCTGCCCAACCTGCAGCGGGGACCTTCGTAAAAAATAGATCATCGAAAAAAAATTGTGCGTTTGTTCCTGAATGGAAATGGAAAACGACGAATCAAATTTCCCGCCTTCATAATAGGCCGTCCGGTTGCTCTGATCATAAATGGTAGACCCTTTGTGTTTGATCGTCTTCTGGGCGATATCCTTCGTGGATTTTTCCGGCAAACCGTTCTCGACGTTCAGATACGTCTCGTAGCAATTGTTGAGGGTGTAAAAGACCGAAAAAAGAGCATTGGTGCGCGCGCGCGCGACCACGTGATACGCGGATCTTCCGTTTACGGTCGCGGTATCGGGAACGGATAAGACTATCGTGACGGCGGGGATACCGATGTACGTGAGCTTGTATGAATAACTTTCCCCGATCATATTTGCCTGTGCAAACAGTTTCGGAGAACAAGGGATGAGGAGAAAATATATTAATAATTTCAAAAGGAGAGCATTCCTTATTAGTTTTTTCGCCGGTATCGGCCGCTCCGGCCGCCTTCTTTGAGGATCACATAAACTTCGGAGATTTCCATGGCCCGGTCCACGGCTTTGCACATATCGTACACCGTGAGAGCCGCAACGCATACGGCGGTCAGCGCTTCTATTTCGACGCCGGTAGGCCCCGACGTCTCGCACGTGGCGAAAATCTCGAAACTTCGCGAAGGCTTATCAGGTTTGAATTCCAGAGCCACGTGGGAAAGATTCAGCGGATGGCAAAGCGGAATGAGCGCTGCCGTTCTTTTAGCCGCCATGATTCCGGCTACATTGGCGGCGCCGAATACATCGCCCTTTTCAATTTTATTTTGCAGGGCTTTGTCAAACGCTTCCGCATTCATGGAAATTCTGGCGTGGGCGACGGCCACGCGGCGGGAAATTTTTTTCGAAGAAACGTTGACCATATGCGCGCGCCCCTTGAGGTCCACGTGCGTGAGTTTGGACGATGGAGTTTTCACTTTTTATTTTTCCAATAAATATTGTAGTTTTTCCTGCAGTTTCACCCGGGCGCGGTTGATGCGCGAACGGACGGTGCCGACGGGTAATCGCGTGTGAGCGGCGATCTCGCTGTACGACAACGCTTCGATCTCGCGCAAACGGATCACTTCGCGGTAGCGCGGAGAAAGCGCTTTGATCGCTTTCTTAAGTAATTCTTTTTTTACCGATGCGTCGGTCATCTCGTCGGAATTAGCGCGCGTTTCGGCGACCTCAAATTCTTTTTCGCCGTTGCTCAGACTGGAAATCGAGTACAGCTGCTGACGCTTGCGTTTGCGTAATTCGCTGCGCGCCAGATTACCGGCTACGGTGTAGATCCAGGTCGAGAATTTAGCGATATGCTTGTACGACTGTTTAAAGCGATAAATTTTCACAAACGTGTCCTGTACAATATCCTCGGCGTCCGATTTTTCACCGACAAAATTGATGATGAAAGTGGTCAATTGTTCCTTGTACCGGGCAACGAGTACGTCAAACGACACGAGATCGCCCCGCTGAAATTGTTCGATCACTTTCTCGTCCGTCAGTTTTTCATAATTCTTGAGCGCCTGCTGCACCAGGTGCGGCGTGCGAACGAGTTCACGAAGATTTTCTTTCTTGAAATTATTTTTTTCGCGGATCATACGGCATCGTGAAGGATGAGTTGAAAAATCAGTTTTTGCATGATCATCCCGTCGTTGACGGAACTTGATTTGAGATCCGTGTCCGCTTCAAGCAAATAGCGGAAACACCGGTGAATTTGCCTCACATCAAAATTTTTTGCCTGGGGATAATACTCGCTGTACAACAGACTCGGCCACACCCGGAAATTTGCCGTGAGGAAGCTTTCAATCTCTTTACCCGGTCTTTTCATCGCCTGCATTTCACATATGTGCCAGAGAATATTGAATTGGCGGACCATCATCACGATCATTCCCACAGGCTGTTCGCCATGACGAAACATATTTTCAAAAACAGTCATGGCCCGGGGCAAATCCCTTTGACCGATCGCGCGGCACAATTCAAACACATTGTACTGACGTGAAATGCCGATCACCGCTTCGACGTCTTCCTCATTGATTTCGTTCCGCATGCCGACAAAGGTGATCAATTTTTCCATTTGACTCGAAAGTTCCCGAAGTGAAATATCCACTTTGGCGGCAAGCAGCATGGCGGCTTTCGGGGTAATGGTCTTATGTTTGTCCCCGAGAAGCGATTCGATCCAGGCCGGAACCTCATTTTCTTTGAGCCGTTTGAGCTCAACGCATACCGCGCTTTCTTCAAAGGCTTTAAATAAGTTCTGCCGAAAATCCGGTTTCGAGGTGATCGCAATAAAACACGTGGAGTCCGCCGGTTTGGCCAGATATTGGCTGAGGGCATCCCGGCTGTTCTTGTCGAGCTGTTCCGCATCGCGCAGGACCACGACCTTTCGGTCTGCCAGGATCGGAAAACTCATAGCCGCGTTCAAAATATTTTCACCGCCCGCTTCCTTGCCGTAAAAAACATGCAGATTGAAATCGTCTTTTTCCGCATTGAAGATCTTAAAAACGATCGCATCGGTCAATTGCTCCGCCAAAAATAATTCGTCTCCGTGCAGCAAATAACACGTATCGATCTTCCCTTTCTTCACATCCTGAAGAACCGATGCGTAAGGAGTTCCTTTTTTGGCCATACTCAATCAAGGGTTATCGGTCACAAAGAACTGAGTGACAAGTGACGCAGGAAATTATTTCTTTAGATCCGGGATCATATTTTTCAGCCTGATCATATCGTCCCATGCAGGCTTTTTCCAATTTGGATTTCGCAAAAGGGCGGCGGGATGATACGTGACTATCAGCGGTACGCCGTGGTAATCGAAGACCTTTTCGCGCATGGCCGACATGGATAACGTATTTTTAAGCAACGTGTTTGCTGCGGTGAGACCGAGCGCGCAAATAATTTTCGGTTTGATCTTTTCAATTTGCGCGATGAGGTAAGGTTCGCATTGCTCGATTTCCGAAGCCTGCGGCTTCCGGTTTTCCGGCGGCCTGCATTTCAAAATATTCGCTATGTATACGTGACTTCGAGGAAGGCCGAGTGAACGGGGTTCTTCGATCATCTTGGTCAGTAACTGCCCCGCGCGTCCGACGAACGGCAGGCCCTGCGCGTCTTCATCTGCGCCGGGCGCTTCGCCGATGAACATGATGTCGGCGTCCGAATTGCCCGAACCGAAAACCGTTTGCGTCCGCGTTTTACAGAGCGAACATTTGACGCAGCCCGAAACGGTTTTTTCCAATTCCTGCAGGGATGGTAAATTTACATTCACAGAATAAGCGGAAGTTGGTTCTTTTACGATTAGCTTCTCTTCCAATTCTTTTTTCATGATGATCTTTGATGCCATCGGCTGAGCGTCTGCAGATTGAATGAGCACTTCTTCTCCGAAGAGTTCTCTCTGCTGTTCCAGGAATTTCTTTGCACCAGTCAAAAAGTTTTTAATGTCATCCATTATTGATTCTTAACTCTTAATACTTAATTGAAAATTCCATGTCGTCTAAAGGCAAGATGGGCATAGGTTGGCCGTTATGTTCGAGACGGAATTTAAGGTGTTCGATCGTCGGGTCCGTCTTATATTCAACACCGAAGAATTTCGGAATTAAAAAGTCCGGGTCGAGCATAGACGGCTTTGGCATCTCGATGATCCGGATCTTTTCGTCCTTCGCGATTCCGGCCCGCTGCTTAGCCAGGGTTATCGCCGTTTCCAATCCGCCGATCACATCCACCAATCCGTTCTCCCTCCCGTCCGAGCCGGACCAGAAATGGCCTTGCGCGATCTCGTGAATTTGATCAAACGTCTTTTTCCGGCCGTATGCAACTTTCGTCACAAATTCTTTGTAAAAATTCGTGATCACACGTTCGGCTTTTGCTCTTTCATTCTCATCCAGATTGCGATCGGGAATTCCGAATCCGAAAACATTCATTCCAAATCCCAGATCCGCATGTTTTCCGGCTTTTACAAAGTCCGTGCTGAGCCCGATCTTTTCTTTGAGCCCGTTGTTGTACATCCATCCGCCGATCACGCCGATCGAACCGGTGATGGTATTCGGCGCGGCAACGATCGTATCCGCGTACATCGAAAGCCAATATCCTCCCGATGCCGCCAGCGCGCCTTGTGAGACAATCACCGGTTTCTTGTGTTTGGCTTTTCGCAGCGCCTCTGCGATGATGTCGGAAGCCAGGCCGTCGCCGCCCGGAGAATCGACACGTAACACGATCGCTTTGATTTTTGAGTTGTTTGCAGCCGCATCAACGTATTTCACAAGCGTCCGCGCTTTGATCCCCTGGTCCATGGCGCATTCGCCGATGGCATAGATGACGGCGATCTGCGGCTTATCACCCCAGCTGTTATCGTATGGAAGTTGGAATTCGGCCAAAGCGTGAGGCCGGATAAAATTCTTCTTTTCACCATCCAGTTGTTTGATCACCGCCTGCACGGATTCCCATCGCCCCAGCGTATCCGCCAAACCGGCGGCCAGAGCTTCCTGCGGCGCGAATATCATCTCGTCATTTACCAGCGCGTCGAATTTTTCCGGCGCAATCTTCCGGGAGGCACAAATTTCCGATTTGACCAATTGGTACAAATTATCAATGTACCGCTGGCGCTGTTCGCGATCGCCTTCGGACATTTTGTCGCGCGAGAAAGTTTCGTTCGCCGATTTATATTTGAAAAAACGCCACTCGTCATATCCGACGCCCAGTTTTTCTAGCGTTCCTTTCAGAAACGTGCGCCCCATGACAAATCCTTCGAGCGTGATAATTCCCGCAGGATCCAGCACGATCTTGTCAGCGATGGACGCCAAATGATATTCCGTAATACCTGCGCGGTCCATGTAAATGATCACGCGTTTGCCCGAAGATTTGAAATCTTTGAGTTTTTCGCGCAATTCCCAAACCATCTCGCGCTGGATCTGCATTCCGGAAGCATTGATGGCAATGCCGCCCACCGACGGATCGTTTTTTGCAGCTTCAATGACGGAGAGCAATTTGGCAAGCGTGTTCGATTTGTCAAACAGCACGTAACGCTGGTAACGCAGCGGTCCGAGCAAATTTAATTCAACATATTTTTTTCGATCCTGCAATTTGGCTTGAAAAATATTCCGGTCGGACGCGCCAACGCGAACGGCGTAAGTATTATACGTGTGGTGATTCGAAGCATCAAAATGCGCCTGCGAGGCGATGCCCAGTCTGCCGAAACTGAAATTAATTCCTGCGGTGAATGCTTTCGTATCAAAATAGCGCGCGGTCAGGCGAATACCGGGCAAAGCTTCCACCGCTGCGCCGGCGCTCCAAGCGGATTTGTTGAACGGCGCTTTATTCTGGATCGAGCGGTCGCCGAAGACCGTTAGGATTTCCGTTCCGAAAGGCCGGACGGCCAGATCCGCGATGCCTTCGCGCGCACCGCCGGCAGTGGCGGCCGTGCCGACCAATCCGAGCGAAACATACCGCATCGGGCGGATCAAATACCCAAGCGATAAAGTATGTTGACGCTGAAAAGTTTTCGTATCGCCAGACGACCAGCCGTAGCTTAATCCCATACTGAACGACTTACTGCCGAATCCGGTGGACAATTTGTAATCGGTGATCGTCCCGACGAAATCGGGATGCGGCTGATGGACCGCGCCGAAACCGAGATGCGGAATGGCCGCAAAAAAACCGAACCGGTCGAAACCGCTCCATTTACCGTATTGATCGCTCCAGGTGAACATCATATCCGATTGGCGCAAATAATTCAGCATCGCCGGATTTTCATATCCGTATAGCCCTGTGCCCATCGCGCCCGGAGAAGCCAATAGAAAATCAGTTTGGGTATGGTACGCCGGGATGGCCGAAGACTGGCTGTAAAGATTGGCAGCGAAACCGAGCAGCAAAACAATAGTTTTAATATAGCGCATGACAGTCCTCCATGAGTTTTTTAAACTAATTAGAATCGCCTTGATTATCAAGCGAAAGTTAGCACTCCTCATTGGATAGGAACAGGAATTCAGAAGTTTAATCGGAACTTCTTCTTTGTCGGACAGGAAATTCCAATTAAGACAAGGGAATTTAAAAATGATTGAAACAATTTAAATATTTGATTACCTTCCATCGGATCAGTTTGCAAACTTTTCAAATCAGAATAAGTTCATGTCAAAAAAAGACCCTTCTAAGAATAGTGAGATGACGTTCGAGCATTCGCTGAAACAATTGGAAACCATTGTTGAGATCCTGGAAAGCGGAGAAGTTCCGCTTGACGAAACGCTCAAAAAATTCGAAGACGGCATGAAGCTGGTAAAATTTTGTCATGAGAAATTGAACGAAGCCGAAAAAAAATTAAAAATATTGGTCAAAGACAAGCACGGAAATTTTTCTGTCGAGGATGAGAAAGATTAGGTAACTCTGCGCCGTGGCGCAGAGCCACGACGCCGCGGCGCTGTACTGTCCGCGCCGTGGCGCGGACGTACCGTATTCCTGCCCTCGTAATAAGGTTTCATGAAAAAAGTCAAACTCAAACAGATCGCGCATGCACGCAGCGGCGACAAAGGGGACAGCTCCAATGTCGGCCTGATCGCGTACAAAAAAGATCATTACGATCTGATGCGTGAAAAAGTGACGGCGGAGGCCGTGAAAACGCATTTTAAAAGTATTTGCAAGGGGCCGGTGGAGCGATATGAAGTTCCGAACCTGCTCGCGCTGAATTTTATTTTGCATGACTCGCTCGGCGGCGGCGGTACAGAGAGTTTAAAAACCGACGCGCAGGGCAAAACGCACGGCATGGGTCTGCTGGAAATGGAAATTGAGGTCAGCGACGATTTCGCAGTTTAAGTATTATATCTAATTTATATCATTCCCGCGGGTGCGGGAATGCAATGATCCTTCTGCATGGCCATTACTTACCGGCTCTTCGAACACACCAAAGACCTCGAGCAACAACGTCGTTTATTTCGCGCATGCTTTCCCGAAAATGTTAACGCGTCTTCCGATTCTCACGAACATTATTTTTGGAAATTTCATTCGTTTCCGGCTGAACTAAAATCCTACGAATACGGCGCCTACGACGGAGATGAGCTGATCGGTTATTACGCGGCGATCCCGTACCGGTATACAATCAACGGTGCACCAAAACTATGCGGCATGGTATGCGACGTGATGACCCATCCGAAGATGCGCGGGCGGGGCGTGTTTACAGGCATCGGACATTTCGCGACGGACGCGATGAAGCAAGCCGGCGTGGATTTTGTTACAGGCTATCCGATCCGGCCGGAGGTCATTCCGGGACATCTGAAAGTCGGTTGGAAAATTGTTTTCAATCTGCCGATGTATATCCGGCCGGTTCGCTTCAATTCATTTCTCCCGAAAACCATTTCGTTTCTCGCGTTTGCGTTCAACCCGTTCTTAAATATTTTTCATTTCGTCATTCGACTGATCAACCGCAGGAATTCCAACTATCATTGTGAAATCTTGAATCGTGAAGGATTTTCTCAATTAAAGGAATATGAAGCTTTTTTCCGGAAATGGAAAGGGCAGCAAAGTTACTCGCTCGTCAAAGATCTTGAATTGATCAAGTGGCGTACGCATGCGCCCGGGACGGATTACCGGTTCATTGTTGTGAAAGAAAAAAATGAAATGGTAGGTATGGCAATCGCCCGAAATACGGTCTTAAGAAATATTCCTACGCTCGCGGTTTTGGATCTGATGATCCTGAAAGGCCGGTTGGATTGCCGGTCGTGGATCGAGGGGTCGCTGATGAGGTTAGCTGCGGAATTTCGGGCGGACGCCCTGGTGACTATGATGAGTAGATTTTGGGCGAAGGCCTACAACATAAAAAAGATCGGATTCATCAAATCGCCTTACGAATTTTCACTGATCATCAAAAATTTAAATCCGGCTATGGACGATGCCGCTTCGCGTGCGGAATCGAATTGGCATCTGATGTGGCTTGACTCGGACGATCTGTGAGATTTTCTTTCACGTAGTCCGAGTAGGGAACAATTTTTCCGCCTTCCTCAATGATGGCTTCAACTTTTGCCAGCACCGTTTGTCGATTCCAGTACATCATCCAATTATAGAATCTATTTCCCCGGATCCCGGGGTGCATGAACCGCTCCTGTTCGGCGTCAATATCGTAAGGATGGAAGTAGCTTAACACCGGCAGGTTTTTCCGCCAATAATAATTGAACGCCAGCCGTGTTACCCAGAGGGGTAGCCCGCGAAAATACATACCGCCCGCGCACGGGAACGAAAAAAATTTGAACGGAAACAACGTGATCGGGAGCTCCCAAATTTTATTCCCAACGCATTTAAAATCCCTTCCGAATTCCGGCCAGCCGTACAATGGACTCTTTGACGGCAGCACAGAGCTGGAATAAATAAATCCCAATTCGATCAGAATCTCGTAAGCCCACGCGGTATTTTTCGTGAGTGAAAAGATCGGAGCGCGAAAACCGCAGATGTTTTTGACGCCGGCATGCGTCAAGTGACGGATGTTTTCTTCCAGGTCTTTCTTAAAACTGTCCTTGGTGTGCCGCTCAAGCGGAACGTGCCGGTTGCTGTGGCAGGCGACCTCATGCCCCTCATCGACGATCGTTTTGATCAGCCCCGGATATTCTTGGGCCACATCCCCGACTATAAAGAACGTCGTTTTCATTTTATGATCGTCGAGCAACCGAAGATAGCGCTCGGTCATGGCCGGAACACGCTCCGCATAGCGCTTGCCGTCGGGCATCCAGTTGCGGACGTCTTCCAGATCCACGCTGAAAAGAAAATGTTTTTGACGGCTTTCTGAATTCGTATCCATTTAATCGCTTCCGGAACTGTCGGAGGACGACCCGGAATCGCTACTTCCTGAATCGCCGGAATCACTCGATGAACTCGAATCCTGTGAATCAGAACCCGTAATCCGATCATCCGCATCAATGGTAGAATCGGCTGCATTATCATGGCCGTCATCAGATAAGAGCACAGAACTACTGTTAATATCCGTGCTTGAATTCGACCGATCTTTATTGTCTTTGTCTTTTTTCTTTCCAAAAAGCCATTCAAACATATTTAGTCCTTTCCACGAGGTTGGTTCATTCGTTGAAAAGTCTGATCTAATTCCTGACGCGACGCGTTACTGGAAGTTTCGGCAAATCCGTACGCAATTTCAATTTCGCCTTGTTCGAGTTTGGCAATGGCCGCGCTGCCGAATTCGGCCAGCGGTGCGCCGAACGTATGCAGGCCTTTGCCTCCGAGATCGGTATTTACGGCAGGCGGAATGATCTCGATGACTTTGACGGGTGTTCCTAAAAGCTGATGCCTCAGAGATAAAGTGTACGAATGCAGCGCCGCTTTGGTCGCACAATATATCGGCACATTCGCCAACGGAGCAAATGCGAGGCCGGAAGTGATATTAATGATCGCAGGATCTTTGGCGTTGAGCAGATGAGAGATGAACAGCGACGAAAGATGGATCGGCGCTTCTAAATTGATCGCCAGCTCATTTTCTGTTTCTTCCCACGGGCCGTTTTGTGTCAATTGCACGCGCCGCTGGATCCCCGCGTTATTGATCAGAACGTTCAATTCCGGAAATTCCTTTGTCGTCCAGCGCATGAGTTCCTCTCGTTCCCGCGGCAGAGCAATATCGCAGACACGCGTGACAAGCTGGGGTAATTTCTTTTTCGCCTCGTCCAGGGCTTCGCTTCGACGGCCGCAGATGATGACATTACTTCCGGCTTTTACAAACTGCTCGGCAAAATAAAATCCGATCCCGGTAGCTCCTCCGGTGATGAGGACGGTGTTGTTGTTTAGATTCATTTTTTCTCCTTCCGTCTCTGCCACCGCGCCACGGCGCGGTGTTACTTCAATAATTTTTGATTATGCAGTTCGCATAACCGGATAACATCACGGTCAAAACTGTAAAGCATCAGATCATTTTGAATGGAGTTCTGAAAGATCAGGATATCGGAGATCCCGACAAAATAGTTAAACCGGCTTACGAATTTCATTTGAATGTCAATGACTTCATTCCAGTCAGCCTTGATCTCGTGCGCCTCCAAAATATTCAGCAACCGGATCACATCTTTTCTTTTCTTGAGTCGCAAAGCGGGAACGATCTCGGCAAGAACAAGCGAATTCGTAACGACCAGATCTTCGGCCAATAGAAATCCTAAGCGGTTACTTTCATTTTTTCTTCGAAAAAAATCGATCCACACCGAGCTGTCAACCAGCACCCTCATTTTTTACGTTTCCTCACTTGGCTCATTTTCAAGTCAAGCGAAACCGTGCCCTGCTTTTGGATCAGCTGCATGAGTTTATTCCTTCGAATGGTTGATTTGATGGAATTGACTATCAGGGACGTTTTGTTTTTTTCATTCGTGATTTTCAGCGCCTCTTGCAGAAGATCATGGGGCAGATCCAATGTTGTTCTCATAAATACTCCTTTTACGAATGAAAAATAAACTAAACGATATGCATAGTCAAGTGTTTTTATGCATATAGATTATTCTGCAAATGATGAGGTGTATTACGTCGAGCGCATTCATTAACTCCGCCATATATGGCGGAGACGTAGAATCTACATCTGTATCGGCTTTAGCCATGACTATGGTGAATGCCATGATAGTATTCCTGTTCAGGGCTAAAGCCCGATTACTTTTCTCGGTCCTACTCCGCGCTAAAGCACGGAGTTATTAAATGCGTCATGTATCGCAGGTATTCTTCAAACAACGAGAGTATTATGCTCTTGATCCGTTCTGGAACATGGAGCGGACACCATCCGCCATGTGCAACGTCGAACACATTCATTAACTCCACCATTTATGGCGGAGGCTATGCATCTATTATGCATGCGGCTTTAGCCCTGATTTTTGAAATTATACTGCTTACAGAATTCCTCGTACTCCTGAGCGAACGAAACCTTCTTATGGTGATGCTCTTGCTTTTGAATATACGACCGAACTTTGTCCAGCATGGATTCGCTGACTGAAACTGCAAAATATTCATCGGCCCATTCAAATTTAGTTTTAGTCAGCTTCTGTTGATTAATCCAATGAGCGGACTCGCCCTTCATGAGTTGTAATGATTTTGCGATCGTCACATCTGCGTTTAAACCGAACAAACAATGCAAATGATCTGTATAGCCATTGAGCGTATCGATGAAAATTTCTTTGGTTCTCGCGTTTTCTAGAATATGGTTGATAACAGATGCGCGTATTTCTTTAGAAAGAAAGGGTTCACTGCTCTTGGTTCTCCAAACTGCGTGGATCATCACATTTACGAATGCCATAGTAGTATTCCTTTGTTCAGGGCTAAAGCCCGATTACTTTTCGCTATCTATACTCCGCGCTAAAACGCGGAGTTATTAAATGCGCCATGTATCGCTGGTATTCTTCAAACAACGAGAGTACTATGCTCTTGATCCGTTCTGGAACACGGAGCCGACGCCATCCGCCATGCACTTGTCGAAAGTATTCATAACTCCGCCATTTATGGCGGAGACGTCGAATCAATTTTGTGTATTTGGCTTTAGCCATGACTATGGCGAATGCCATATTTTTTTCAGGGCTAAAGCCCGATTACTTTTCTCTGTCACTACTCCGCGCTAAAGCGCGGAGTTACTAAATGCGCTATCCTATTGCGCGTATTCCCCAAATAGCGAGAGAACTGTTATCCAAACCTGTTCTTAAAAGTTCGAGCCAACGCAAAGCTCCAATCCGCATGCCGCATATATTATAATAGATGCCCTCCCATACACTATTCGAGATGCATTGCATCAAAGTATTCATTAACTCCGCCATTTATGGCGGAGACGGCGTGTCTGTGCAAATATTCGGCTTTAGCCATGACATTGAAATTCTATATCTAATAAACGGTCGGTCACAAGGAAAATGGATCAGTCCTTGACGCAACGCACAGAAAATAGGAGGTCTTATCGGAGGGCGTACAAGCTGCTCAACTGCTCAAATTCACTCCTACTCGGGCTTAGAAATGAACAACTATTGTATTTCGGGTTAATTCAACAATATGGCTTTCTCGCAACTCTTTGAGCAAGTCATTAAGATTGGTCTCAAACAACTCAAGCAGTGCGTCATTAGTAATGTTGCCGGTTGAAACCAACAAAATCTTGAAGGGTTCCTTTTTTAGGACATAGCTATCGATAAAATCATAATCTTTTGTGACGACAACTCTCTTTTGTTCAATGGAAATTTTTCGTACGATCTTATCCGGTGTCTTATTCTTTTTCGGTAAATCCAATGTATGAATAACATCGTGCCCACAATTCTTCAAATAACCAGCAAGTCTGCGAGGAAGTTGTGCGTCTATTAAGAATTTCATGAAACTAGCCTATGCATACTTTTTACTTTTGTGATGTTGGATGCATAAGCCAGGCAGGCAAGAATGTCTTCTTTTTCAAGATCCGGATAGTCTTTAAGAATTTCATCCGTCGTCATACCGGCGCTTAAGTGCTCCAGCATATTTTCGACCGGATAGCGAAGGTTTCGAATAGTAGGTTTCCCGTGACAAATATCAGGGTTGATGGTGATTCGTTTTAAATAATTTAATTTTCGCATATTTATATCCTTACTTTCTTAATTTTTCGATAATTCAACTTAGCGATTAATTTTTTGTTTGTCAAGCTGAGGCAAATAGCAAACCGCTCCGGCAAACAAAATCCGATCCCGGTCGCTCCGCCGGTGATAAGGACGGTGTTGTTGTTTAGATTCATTCTAA